>CAWGLE010000010.1:0-28944 GCA_963823345.1 Candidatus Sulfomarinibacteraceae bacterium | reverse complement strand
GCCGGGTCTGGTGATGGGCACGGTTCAGTACATGAGCCCGGAGCAGGCCCTCGGCAAGGAAGCCGACCACCGCAGCGACCTCTTCTCGACCGGCGTCGTCCTGTATCAGATGGCCACCGGCCGTCTGCCCTTTCAGGGATCGACACCCACCGAGACCATCACCGAGATCGTGAAATCGGAGCCGGTGCCGATCGGTGACCTCAGCCCGGTTTCGCCACCCGAGCTTGAACGGATCGTCCGCAAATGCATGGAGAAGGATCCTCGGCGGCGCTATCAGAGCACCCGGGATCTGGCGGTCGATCTCGACAACCTCAAGCGCGACACCGACAGCGGGGTGCTGGTCCCGACCGGGCGGGTTCGCTCGTCCAGGTCGTGGGTTACATACGGAATCGTGGGGCTGGTGGCGGCGGTTGCGATCGGCGCCCAGTTCCTCTTGAGCCGTGGAGCGGACTCTTCCAGCGGCACCATCACGTCGATCGCGGTGCTGCCGTTCGAGAACGGCACCGGCGACGCGGAGTCCGATTACCTCTGCGACGGACTGACCGAGAGCCTGATCAACACCCTCGCCCAGATCCCGGAGCTCAAGGTCATCTCGCGCCGCTCCGCCTACGCCTTCAAGGACAGCGAGGACACCCCTCAAGAGATCGGGCACAAGCTCGGGGTCCAGGCCCTGTTGATGGGTCGTCTCGTCCAACGCGGCGCTCAGCTCGCGGTGAGCGCCGAACTCGTGGACGTCAGCGACAACCACCAGCTGTGGGGTGGCCGTTTCGACCGTGACCAGGCCGATGTCCTGGCGATCGAGAAGGAGCTCACGGATACCATCGCGCAAACCCTCAAGATCGAGTTGTCACCCGATACGGCGGAGAATCTCGAACGGAGGTATGCCGTCGATCCCGAGGCCCACCGTCTCTACCTCCAGGGGCGCAAGTTCAGTATCGGTTCGGCGAAAGAAATGCACAAGGCGGTGGATTACTTCCAGCGGGCCATCGCCATGGACCCCGGCTACGCCCAACCCTACGCCGGCCTCGCCGACGCCTACACCACCCTTGCCTATCACGGGGTCATGGGTCGAGAAGAGGCCATCGAGAGTTCGAGGATTGCGGTCGAAAAGGCCCTTGCGATCGACGCCAACCTTGCTGAGGCTCTCGCCGCCTCGGCCGAGAGGAAATACCTCTTCGAGTGGGATTGGATCGGGGCGGAGGAAGATCTCAAGCGAGCCGTGGAGCTCAACCCCGGCAGCGACTTCGCCCGTGTTTCCTACGGCTACTTCCTGTCGGCGGTGGGCCGTTTCGACGACGCCATCGAGCAGGCAACGGTCGCCAAGGAACTCGACCCCTTGTCGCCTTCCGCCTTCCACCTCGTGGCCTATTCGCTGATGGGCAAAGGCGAGTACGACCGGGCGGCGGCGGAGTTCCGCGCCGCCCTCGACCTCAACCCGAACTGGACCTGGGGTTACATCAAGCTCGCCAAGACCTACGCCGACAACGGCCAGTGTGAGGAGGCCTTGGCGACTGCCGAAGACGCCGAGGCCGAGCTCCACGGCGGCGACACTCCGCTCGCCCGCTCGTGGGTGGGCTACACCTACGGCAAGTGCGGCGATACGAAACGCGCCGAGGCCGCGTTACAGACGCTCGACGAGTTTGCCAAGGACACGGAGGTCGATCCCTTCGCCTACGGGATCGTCCACGCCGGGCTCGGCGACACC
Source organism: Candidatus Sulfomarinibacteraceae bacterium (assembly GCA_963823345.1). GTDB lineage: Bacteria > Acidobacteriota > Thermoanaerobaculia > Thermoanaerobaculales > Sulfomarinibacteraceae > Sulfomarinibacter. The sequence continues at coordinate 27,239 of CAWGLE010000010.1, read as the reverse complement.
GATCGCCTGCTCGACGAGGTCGAACGGTCGGTCGACGCCCACTCGATCCTGGCGGTCTTCCTGCCGGGTTTGCCGGCCTACTACATGCCGGGGGGCGAGGATGACCCGAGGTTCCAGAAACTCATGGAACGCGTCGGGTTCGACACTGCATATCTGCACTGAGGAGTCACTGGATGAGCATCGAACCGGGAATGAGTCTTTCCAACTACCGCGTGGTCGATGCGCTCGGCGTCGGCGGGATGGGCGAGGTGTGGCGCGCCGAGGATCAAAAGCTCGGGCGCCAGGTGGCGCTCAAGGTGCTCCCGGACGAGTTCGCCAAGGATCCCGAGCGGATGGCGCGTTTCGAGCGCGAGGCCAAGGTGCTGGCGAGCCTCAACCACCCCAACATCGCAACCCTTTACGGGTTGGAAACCGTCGTTACTGAACCTGTCATCCCGAGCGGCTCAACATCCCCTTCTTCTGTCATCCCGAGCGAGCGCAGCGAGCCGAGGGATCTGGGTGGGGGTTTTGGGCAACTCCATTCCGGGAGCCACGCCCCAGATTCCTCGACTCCGGCGTCGCCGGGCGACGCCTCCGCTCGGAATGACAGGGTGGGGGGAGCGTCGCCGGGCGACGCCTCCGCTCGGAATGACAGGGTGGGTGGAGCGTCGCCGGGCGACGCCTTCGCTCGGAATGCCAGATCAGTTGCGACGTTTCTTGTGATGGAGTTGGTCGAGGGCGAGGACCTCTCCGAGCGCATCAAGCGCGGACCGGTGCCGCTCGAGGAGGCGACCGCCATCGCGCTCCAGATCGCCGAGGCGTTGGAGGCGGCGCACGAGAAGGGGATCGTCCACCGCGACCTCAAGCCGGCCAACATCAAGCTCCGCCCCGACGGCACGGTCAAGGTGCTCGACTTCGGGCTCGCCAAGGCGTGGGACAGCGAAACCGAGGGCGCCAACCTGTCGATGTCCCCGACCCTGACCGTGCACGCTACTGCGGCGGGCATCATTCTCGGCACCGCGGCCTACATGAGCCCGGAGCAGGCGGCCGGAATCGCGGCCGACCGCCGCGCCGACATCTGGGCCTTCGGGGTGGTTTTCTGGGAGATGCTGACGGGAAACAAGCTCTTCGAGGGCGAAACAGTGTCGCACGTGCTGGCCTCGGTGCTCAAGGACGAGGTGGATTTCGAGGCGCTCCCGGACGGAACGCCGCCGCGGCTGCGCGACCTCATCGCCCGCTGCCTGAAAAAGAAGCCGAAACAGCGCCTCCAGGCCATCGGCGATGCTCGCATCGTGCTCGAGGAGTACCGGACTGATCCCGAGGCCTTCGATCGGCCAACCACGGGTGCAGTCGTGGAAGCTGCCCCGCAGCCGACCTGGAAAAAGGCGCTGCCGTGGGCCCTTGCTCTGACGGCCGCGATCGCGGCGGTGGCGCTCGGTCTCGGCTCGTTCTCGAAAGGCAGTGATGCCGGATCCGCCATCCGTTTCCAGGTGCCGCCACCCGTGGGTCGTGGCTACCAACTCGACTCGGTTCGCCCCGGAACGGTCGTGGTGTCGCCCGACGGGCAGTCGCTGGCCTTCGCCGCGTGGGACGCTGATGGCCAGGTGCGGATCTTTGTCCGCGACCTCGACGAGGTGCAGCCCCGGGTCCTGGCCGGAACCGACGACGCTCAGTACCCTTTCTGGTCGCCGGACTCCAAGAACCTCGGATTCTTCGCCGAAGGGAAACTCAAAAAGGTCAGTGCGTCCGGTGGGCAGCCTCTGACTCTGTGCGAAGCCCCCGACGGCAAGGGTGGGAGCTGGAGCGCCGAGGGCGTGATTCTCTTCGCACCGGAAGCCGACAAACCGATCCGGCGCGTCTCGCAGCTCGGCGGCGAGCCGGTCGATGTGACGACCTTCGACGAGGAACGCGGTGACGACTCCCACCGCCACCCGCGCTTTCTTCCCGATGGGAAGCACTTCCTCTACCTCGCCCGATTTCCATCCGGGGCAACCGAGGGCCAGGCGGTCGTCGCTGCGTCGATCGACGGTGGCGAGGAGAAGATCATCGTCCGTTCACCGGCGGCGGCGGAGTACGCCTCTGGACACCTCATCTTTCTCCGCGAACGGACCTTGATGGCGCAGCCCTTTGCCCCGGATGCTCTCGAACTGTCTGGTGAACCCTTTCCTGTCGCCGATACCGTGGTCTTGATTTCCACGGAAACGGCGCAGGCGGTGTTTTCCGCATCGCAGACTGGTGTCCTGGCGTTCCAGGGTGGAACCTTTTCGGCCGATCTCGCTCTCCGATGGCGCGGCCGGGATGGTTCCATTCAGGAAACCATCGGTGAACCGGCCCGCTTCTCCAACAGTTTTCGTTTGTCGCCGACCGAAGAAACCGCCGTGGTTCTGATTCGTCAGGACGAGGGTGACAATGACGACCTGTGGGTGGTCGATCTCAACCGCAAACTCAGAACTCGCTTCACCTTTGGCCGGGGGGACGGCGACTCGCAGATCTTTTCGCCGGACGGCGAGACCGTTTTGTGGGGGTCGATGGAAGACGAGAAACAATATTCCATCCATCGAAAATCAATCGGTGGATCCGGCGACGGCGAACTCCTGTCAGAGTTTGATCGACGGACCTTGCCCGTAGCCTGGCACCCGGACGGATCCACCATTCTTCTTGCAAGCCGGGTGTCCCAAGCCCCGACAAATTTCGACCTGCTCTCCTGGTCACTGGCACAAGATGCCGAGCCGCAGCCATGGATCGAAAGTGACTTCGTCGAGTACAGCCCCGGCTTTTCACCCGATGGGCGGTGGGTTGTCTACGGATCGAACGAGTCCGGCAGCTGGGAGGTCTACGTCGCGCCGTTCCCCGGTCCTGGTCGCAAGTGGCAGGTGTCGGTGGATGGGGGTGGTTGGCCGGTCTGGCGTGGCGACGGCAGGGAGATTCTCTATCGCAGGGGCAGCGATATTGTTGGAGTGACGGTCGAGGATCGAGGATCGGGTCTGGTCTTTGGACAACCCCAGCTGATTTTCGAGCACGCGTCGGCGGGGAGCAACCGATTCCAGGTGTCTGCTGACGGCCAGCGGTTCCTGGTGATCGAGTCGGCCGAGGTCGCGCCTCCGGAGCCAATCACCGTCGTCGTCAACTGGCCGGCGGCGATCGAGGCGCAACGATGATCGGCACGAAGCTGGCCCACTACAAGGTCACGGCAGCCCTCGGCGCGGGGGGATGGGCGAGGTGTGGCGCGCCGAGGACGAAAAGCTCGGGCGTCAGGTGGCGCTCAAAGTTTTGCCGGACGAGTTTGCGAAGGACCCCGAACGGATGGCGCGCTTCGAGCGTGAAGCGAAGGTCCTGGCGAGCCTCAACCACCCGAACATCGCCCACCTCTACGGTCTCGAGAGTCTCGAGATCGATGAAAAAGGCGTAGGGGAGGGGTTTATCCCCTCCCGTGATGACGAGCGGGCGGGGATAAACCCCGCCCCTACGACTGTCCACATGCTGGTGATGGAGTTGGTGGAAGGGGAGGACCTCTCCGAGCGCATCCAGCGCGGACCGGTTCCGCTCGAAGAGGCGACCGCCATCGCCCTCCAGATCGCCGAGGCGCTGGAGGCCGCGCACGAGTCGGGCATCGTTCACCGCGATCTCAAGCCCGCCAACATCAAGCTGCGTCCCGACGGCACGGTCAAGGTACTCGACTTCGGGCTCGCCAAGGCGTGGGAGACCGATCACGGCGACTCGAGCATCTCGATGTCGCCTACCCTGACACAGCACGCCACCGCCGCCGGCATCATCCTCGGCACGGCCGCATACATGTCGCCCGAGCAGGCGGCGGGCATCGCCGCCGACCGCCGCGCCGACATCTGGGCCTTCGGTGTCGTCTTCTGGGAGATGCTGACCGGCCACAAGCTCTTCGAAGGCGAAACGGTTTCGCACGTATTAGCCTCGGTGCTCAAGGACGAGGTCGACCTCGACGAGCTGCCGGCCGAGACGCCGGCCCCCTTCAGAAAACTCATCGGCCGCTGTCTGCGAAAGAAACCCAAACAGCGGCTGCAGGCGATCGGCGATGCACGCATCGCGATCGAGGAGTACCTGGCCGATCCGGAGGGATCGGTCGACGCGCCGGCAGAATCGACCGTGGTTGCCGCTGCCGTGCCGCGTTGGCGGCGCTTCCTTCCGTGGGCTGTGGCCGGATTATTGGCCGTGGCGGTAGCCGGTCTGATGTGGTCGATTCTCGGTATGAATCCCCAGGTTGTTTCGGCCACCATCCCGCCGCCACCCGACGCCGAGTTCTATCTCAACCCGAACAGTCCGGGACCCGTTGCGGTGTCTCCCGATGGACGCAGCCTCGCCTTTTCGGCGCAGGACCCGAACGGCGACATTCTGCTCTACGTGCGCCGGTTGAATGCGCCACAGGCGCAGGCTCTGTCGGGCACCGACAATGCGGCCTATCCCTTCTGGTCGCCCGACTCGCGATGGATCGGTTACTTCAACCGTCCGGAAGGCACGCTCAAGAAGATCGACACCAACGGCGGCCCGCCGATCACGCTCACCGAGGCGAGCAACGGCAAAGGGGGGACGTGGAATGACGACGGCGTCATCGTCTTTGCTCCGGAGGCCAGCTCTCCGCTCCACCGCGTTTCCTCTGCCGGCGGCCAGTCGGTACAGCTGACCGAGATCGACGGTGAGTCCCACAATTCGCACCGGCATCCGCGTTTCCTGCCCGGCGGGAGCCAGATCATCTTCCTCGCGCGGGGCAACACCCCAGCGCAGAGCTCACTGCTGGTCGCCGATCTCGAGAACGGAACGACCCGAGAGGTGATGGCGACCCAGACTCAGGCCGAGTACGCGACCGGCCACCTGTTGTTTGTTCGCGAACGCGCCTTGATGGCGCAGCCATTCGACCCGGGAGCCGCTCGACTCGAGGGCGAAGCGGCGCCCCTCGCTGAAGATGTGCTGGTCATTCAGGGGGCCTCGCTGGCGGACTTCTCGCTGTCGGAGACTGGGATTCTCAGCTTCGCGACAGGGCGGTCCGAAGACCAGACCCAGCTCGAATGGCGGGACCGGATCGGGGGCGAAGGCGGTACGCTCGGCGATGAGGCGCCCTACCAGACCCCGGTCCTTTCTCCCGACGGCTCGCTGGCGGTCGTCGAGATCGTCGATGAATCAACCGGGGCCGAGGACCTCTGGATCGTCGACATCGAACGCGGCGTCCGCACCCGCTTCACCTTTGACTCTGCCCAGGACATCTGGCCGGTCTGGTCTCCGAACGGACAGACCGTCTTTTTCTCCTCAAACCGCGGTGGGAACTTCGCCATCTATATGAAAAGCCTCGAGGGAGCAGGAGAAGTCGAACAGGTGATTCATGGCGATCGCGACCTGTTTTCAACCAGCGTATTTCCCGACGGCACGCAGCTGTTCGTCTTCGGCCCCGGAGAGGGGACTGGGACCGACCTCTTCGTGGTGGCCCTCGACGGGAGCCCGGAACTCCAACCCTACCGCCCGACGAAGTTCAACGAGGCGTGTGCCGACTTCTCACCCGACGGCAGGTGGGCGGTCTATCACTCGAACGAATCGGGAAGGCAGGAAGTGTACGTCGCGCCCTTCCCGGGCCCGGGACGGCGGTGGCAGGTGTCGACGGACGGGGGCGTCTATCCGACCTGGCGAGGGGACGGTTCGGAAATCATCTACACGCAGTTGGACGGGACCCTCAGGGTTGCTGCGGTGCGCGCGCAAAGCGAGTCCTTTTTCGTCGATGGAGATAATGATTTATTCGTGATCGGACCGCCTCAGCTTGGCGGCCCTCACTTTTCGGTGTCGGGCGATGCGCAGCGGTTTCTGGTGGTTCCGCCGACCATTCAGCGCGCCGATAGCCTGCTTCACCTCCTCGTCAACTGGCCGACTGCTTTGGAGGCCCGCCGATGATCGGTTCCACGCTCGCTCACTACAAGGTGATTGCCGCCCTCGGCGCCGGTGGGATGGGCGAGGTGTGGCGCGCCGAGGACGAAAAGCTCGGCCGCGAGGTCGCGCTCAAGGTCCTGCCCGAGGAGTTCGCCAAGGATCCCGAGCGGATGGCCAGGTTCGAGCGCGAGGCCAAGGTGCTGGCGAGCCTCAACCACCCCAACATCGCGACGTTGTACGGGCTGGAAACCGTCGTAACTGAACCTGTCATCCCGAGCGGCTCAACATCCCCTTCTTCTGTCATCCCGAGCGAGCGCAGCGAGCCGAGGGATCTGGGTGGGGGCTCTGGGCAACCCCGTTCCGGGAGCCACCCCCCAGATTCCTCGACTTCGGCGTCGCCGGGCGACGCCTTCGCTCGGAATGACAGGGTTGGGGGAGCGTCGCCGGGCGACGCCTTCGCTCGGAATGACAGGGTGGGTGGAGCGTCGCCAGGCGACGCCTCCGCTCGGAATGACAGATCAGTTGCGACGTTTCTTGTCATGGAATTGGTGGAGGGCGAGGACCTCTCCGAGCGCATCAAACGGGGACCGATCCCGATCGAGGAGGCGACCGCGATCGCGCTGCAGATCGCCGAGGCCCTCGAGGCGGCGCACGAGCAGGGGATCGTCCACCGCGACCTCAAGCCGGCCAACATCAAGCTCCGGCCCGACGGCACGGTCAAGGTGCTCGACTTCGGTCTCGCCAAGGCGTGGGACAGCGACACCGAGGGCGCCAACCTCTCGATGTCGCCGACCCTGACCGCGCACGCTACTGCGGCGGGCATCATCCTCGGCACCGCGGCCTACATGTCGCCCGAGCAGGCGGCGGGCATCGCCGCCGACCGCCGCGCCGACATCTGGGCCTTCGGGGTCGTCTTCTGGGAGATGCTCACCGGCAACAAGCTCTTCGAGGGCGAAACCGTTTCTCACATCCTCGCCTCGGTGCTCAAGGACGAGGTCGATCTCGATGCGCTCCCGCACGGAACGCCGCCTCGACTGCAGCGACCTCATCGACCGCTGCCTGCGGAAAAAGCCAAAGCGACGTCTGCAGGCGATCGGCGATGCGCGGATCGTGCTCGAGGACGGAGAAGCGGACGGGCCCGTTTCTGCTCTCGAAGCTGCCCGCCCCGCCAGCCGATCGCGCATGGGGTGGATTGCTGCAGGATTGGCTGCCGTCGCCGCGCTGGTGCTGGGAGCCTTGTTGCTCGGTCGCCCGGAGCCGGAGGAACGGGTCATCCGTTTCGACGTGCCACCGCCTGCGGGGGGACGGTTCCACCTCGCACCGGACAATCCCGGGCCGGCCGTCGTGTCGCCGGATGGCATGATGCTGACGTACTCCGCGCGCGGCGAGGACGGGTCAGTCCAGCTGTGGGTCCGTGCGCTGGACGAGGCCGAGGCACGGCCGATGTCGGGAACCGAAAACGCGCAGTACCCGTTCTGGTCGCCCGACTCGACGAAGATCGGCTACTTCTCCACCGGCAAACTGCGGATGGTCGAGGCGGTCGGCGGACCGCCGCTCGCCCTGTGCGACGCGGGCGAGGGCAAGGGCGGGTCGTGGGGCCGGAGCGGTGTGATCATCTTCGCGCCGAGCTACAACACACCCCTGCACAGGGTTTCCGACAACGGCGGGGAGTCGACGCCGGTCACCGAGCTCGACAGCGAGCGGATCGACAACTCCCACCGCCACCCGCGGTTTCTGCCCGACGGCAACCACTTCCTGTATATGGCCCGGTCGGCGTCGGGTTCGAACGAAGGGCAGGCGGTGATGATCGGGTCGCTCGACGGGTCGGTCAACCGGCAGCTCATGCGGGCGCCGGCCGCGGTCGAGTATGCGTCGGGCCACCTGCTCTTCGTCCGCGACCGGACCCTGATGGCGCGCCCGTTCGACGCCGACACGCTCGAGTTCACGGGCGACGCCTTCCCGGTTGCCGAGGCGGTGACCCTGCTCCCCGCCGGGACGGTGATCGGCGTGTACTCGGCCTCGCAGAACGGCGTGCTCGCCTACCAGTCCGGCGCCGGCGACGAGGGCAGTTACCATTTGGCGTGGCGGGACCGTGAAGGCAACCAGCTCGGCACGCTCGGCGAGCCCGGCAGTTTTGACGAGGTCCATCTCATTCCCGGTGGCGAGCTCGCAGCGGTCGCGATGGAGGAGTTGACGGCCGGCAGCGGCGACGTCTGGGTCGTCGATCTGCGCCGCGACCTCTTCACCAGATTCACCTTCGAGCCCGGCTACGAGCTCGGCGTGACGCCGACCCCCGACGGCAAGGCCCTCCTCTTCTCGCTCCAGCAAGGCGGCGTCTACGCCCTGGTGAGAAAGGAGATCGGCGGCGCGGGCGCGGGCGAGGTGCTGTACGAGTCGACGACCGAGATGTACCCGAGCTCGGTTTCTCCGGATGGCGCCAACCTCGCCATCTACAAGGGCGGGGAGACCTCCAGCTTCGACATCTGGATCCTGCCTCTCGACGGTGGGGGTGAGCCGGCGCCGTTCATCGCCACCGAGTTCAACGACGTGAGTGCCATGTTCTCTCCGGACGGCCGATGGCTCGCCTACCAGTCCGACGAGTCCGGCAGTCCCGAAATCTACGTGACCGCATATCCGGACCGCGGTCGCAAGTGGCAGATCTCCATTGAGGGTGGACAGTCGCCGCGGTGGAACCCCGACGGATCCGAAATCCTGTACCACGCCTCCGACGGTTCGATGGTTGCGGTTCGGGTCGAGCCGCGCAACGGCGGGCTGCTGATCGGCGAGGCCGAGACGCTCTTCAACACCATGATCCAGCCCGTCGGATCGTACTTCTGGGACCTGTCGGCTGATGGCGAAAGGGTCCTGGCCATGGAGGCCGTATCGAATCGCGACGCGCCGAACCTCTCGGTCGTCGTGAACTGGTTGCAGGCGGGGGTCGGACGGTGATCGGCACGAAGCTGGCTCATTACAAGGTGATTGCCGCCCTCGGCGCGGGCGGGATGGGCGAGGTGTGGCGGGCCGAGGACGAAAAGCTCGGCCGCGAGGTGGCGCTCAAGGTGCTGCCCGAGGAGTTCGCCCAGGATCCCGAGAGGATGGCCAGGTTCGAGCGCGAGGCGAAGGTGCTCGCGTCGCTGAACCACCCCAACATCGCGACGTTGTACGGGCTGGAAACCGTCGTTACTGAACCTGTCATCCCGAGCGGTTCAACATTCCCTTCTTCTGTCATCCCGAGCGAGCGCAGCGAGCCGAGGGACCTGGGTGGGGGCTCTGGGCAAACCCATTCCGGGAGCCACCCCCCAGATTCCTCGACTCCGGCGTCGCCGGGCGACGCCTCCGCTCGGAATGACAGGGTTGGGGGAGCGTCGCCGGGCGAAGCCTCCGCTCGGAATGACAGATCAGTTGCGACTTTCCTTGTCATGGAATTGGTCGAGGGCGAGGACCTCTCCGAGCGCATCAAGCGCGGACCCGTTCCGGTGGAGGAGGCGACCGCCATCGCCCTCCAGATCGCCGAGGCGCTGGAGGCGGCGCACGAGTCGGGCATCGTCCACCGCGACCTCAAACCCGCCAACATCAAGCTGCGACCTGACGGCACGGTCAAGGTGCTCGACTTCGGTCTCGCCAAGGCGTGGGAGGTTGACGGCAGCAACCCCAATCTTTCCATGTCGCCGACCCTGACCCAGCACGCCACCGCGGCGGGCGTCATCCTCGGCACCGCCGCCTACATGTCGCCCGAACAGGCATCCGGCATCTCCGCTGATCGCCGCGCCGATATCTGGGCCTTCGGTGTCGTCTTCTGGGAGATGCTGACCGGAAACAAGCTCTTCGAGGGCGAAACGGTTTCGCACGTTTTGGCCTCGGTGCTCAAGGACGAGGTCGACCTCGATGAGCTCCCGCCCGAGACGCCGGCCTACCTCAAGAAGCTCATCGGCCGCTGCCTGCGCAAGAAGCCCAAGGAGCGTCTGCAGGCGATCGGCGATGCCCGGATTGTCCTCACGGATGGTGAGGATGTGGCAATTGGTGGCGCTCGCGAGTCCGTGCCCGCTGCCGGCCATTCCCGGCCGGCGTGGATCGCCGCCGGAGTAGCTGGGGTTGTGGCGGCGATACTCGGGGCAGTGCTCCTCGCCGGAGGATCGGCTGAGCCACGCGTCGTGCGCGCCGCCATTCCGGCGCCGCCGGGCACCGTCTTCCACCTCGAACCGTTCAACCCGGGCGTGGCGACTGTGTCGCCGGATGGCAACCTGGTGGCGTTCACCGCCCGGGATCCGTCGGGTGAATTCAGGCTCTACCTTCGCGGGGTCGACGAAGGCGAGGCCCACGCCATCGATGGGACCGACGGCGGCCACTACCCCTTCTGGTCGCCCGACAGCCGGTGGATCGGTTTTGTCGCCAAGGGCAAGCTGCGCAAGGTCCCGGCGACCGGCGGACCGGTGCAGACGATCTGCGACGCGCTGGATGGCAAGGGCGGGACCTGGAATCAAGACGGGGTGATCGTGTTCACTCCGAATTCGACGACGCCCCTGTATCGAGTCGCGGCGGTCGGCGGCGAGGCGACGCCGATCTCCGAATTGGATGTTCCGCGAGGGGACAACTCGCACCGTCAGCCACGGTTCCTGCCGGACGGCCGCCGGGTTCTTTTCTACGCACGAAATTCGGGCGGCGACAACGACGGATGGGTGCGCGTGATCGGGCTCGACGAGGGCGGCAGCGGCCGCAACCTCGTCCGGTCGCCGTCCTCGGCCCGCTATGCCGCCGGCCACCTCCTGTTCGTGCGTGACAACATCTTGATGGCTCAGTCTTTCGACCCGCAGAACCTCGAGTTCAACGGCGATGCCTTCCCCCTCGCTGACAATGTCATCGTTCCCTCCCTGACCGGCGCCGGCGCGTTCTCGGCTTCGGATGACGGTGTGCTCGTGTACCAGACGGGTGAGCAGGAAGTGATGAGTCAGTTGCAGTGGTTCGACCGCGACGGACGCCCCGTGGCCGAGATCGGGGATACGGGGTTGTATGACCACGTGGCCCTGTCGCCGGACGGCACGACGGCGGCGCTGGCCGTCTTCGACACGGCCCTGGGCGCCGACGATATCTACCTGTTGGACGTCGAACGGGGAGTCAGCACCCGGTTCACCTTCGACAGGGCAAACGACGACAAACCGGTGTGGTCGCCCGACGGCCAGAGCCTGGTGTTCGCCTCGCGGCGGAACGGGACCCAGGCGATCTACCGCAAGTCGATTGGCGGCACCGGCGAGGTCGAGCTGGTGTACCAGACCGATGTCGACGTCTTTCCAACCGGTTGGTCGCCGGACGGGCGCCACATCGCCTTCAATCAGTCGGGCCAGGGAACCGGCAGCGACCAGTGGGTCCTCGATCTCGAGGGCGGGCCATCAGCGGAGATTTTCTATCAGACCGAAGCCGAGGACGGCGTGGGTACGTTTTCACCTGACGGCCGATGGCTCGCCTACTGGTCGGAGGAAAGTGGCAGGGGTGAGGTCTACGTGATGCCCTTCCCCGGTCCGGGGCGACGCGTCCAGGTGTCGACGGACTCCGGCGGCTGGATGCAGTGGCGGGCCGACGGCCGCGAGATCTTCTACCAGGAGGAGAACGGGCTCGTGAAGAGGGTCGCGGTCGACGGCCGCGGCGACACCTTCACCGTCGGTGTGGTCGAAGATGTCGTGGATGTCGGGGGCTCGGACATCAGCGGGAAGAGGTTCTCGTTCACGGCCGACGGCGAACAGATGTTGGTCGCCCTCAGCAGCGAGAGTGAACAGTCCCCGTTCGTCGATCTGGTGGTCGGCTGGACGGAGGGGCTCGAGGAGGTGAAATGAAGGACCGGAATCTCAAACAGGAGTGGATCGAGCTCTACGATCAGTTCACCCACGGCACCATGAGCCGGCGTGATTTCACGGAGCGGCTGGCCAGGGCAGCCGGCGGTGCGGCGGCTGCCGCGGCCCTGGTGCCGGTGCTCCAGAACAACTACGCGGAGGCCGCGATCGTGCCCGAGGACGACCCGCGGCTGGCCACCGAGACCGCGACCTACGAGGTCGATGGCGTGACGATGTCCGGCTATCTCGCCCGGCCGAAGGCTGACGGGAAACTGCCGGCCGTGATCGTCATCCACGAGAACCGCGGCCTCAACCCGCACATCCAGGACGTCGCGCGGCGGATGGCGCTCGAGGGCTTTCTCGCCTTTGCCCCCGATGCCCTGTCGCCGGTCGGCGGGACCCCCGCGGACGAGGACACGGCGCGCGAGATGATCTACGAGCTCGACGCCGAGGCCACGGTCGCGCGGTTGGCCGCGGCGGTGCCCTTCCTCGCCGCACACCCCGGCTCCACCGGTAGGGTGGGAGCGATCGGATTCTGCTGGGGCGGCGGCATGGTCAACGAAGTGGCAGCGGCGGGAACCGGGCTCGCGGCGGGCGTGCCCTACTACGGGCGCCAGCTGCCGGCCGAGGAAGTGCCGAAGATCTCGGCGCCGCTGTGCCTGCAGTACGCCGGGCTCGACACGCGGATCAACGAGGGGATCGAGGGCTATGTGGCGGCCTTGAAAGCCAACCACAAGACCTTCGAGATCTTCATCTACGAGGGCGCCAACCACGCCTTCAACAACGACACCAACGCAGCCCGCTACGACCGGGCGGCTGCCGAGCTCGCGTGGGGCCGGACCGTCGACTTCCTGAAGCGGCACCTGGCCTCATGACGACGTGTCCGAAGTGCAACGCGGCGACCTCGGGCGACCAACGGTTCTGCTCGAGCTGCGGCGCCGATCTCAATGCCAGCTGGGTGGCAACCGAGCTCGGCGGACCGGCGGGGAAATCTCCATCGAGCACCTTCTCGTCTGCCGCCGAGCCGACCCGGTTCGCTCCCGGTGACGTCCTCGAGGGGCGCTACCGCATCATCGCCAAGCTCGGCCGCGGCGGGATGGGCGAGGTCTACCGCGCCGACGACCTCAAGATCGGCCAGGAGGTAGCCCTCAAGCTGCTGCCCCAGGAGGTCGAGTCGGACCCGGAGCGGAATCAGCTCTTCCTCAACGAGGTGCGGCTCGGTCTCCGCGTCACCCACCCCAACGTCTGCCGGCTGTTCGACATCGTCGATTCCGACGGCTTCCATTTCCTGTCGATGGAGTACGTGGACGGTGAGGACCTGGCATCGCTGCTGCGGCGGATCGGACGCCTGCCGAGCGACAAGGCGGTGGAGATCGCGCAGCAGCTGTGCGCCGGTCTCGCCGCCGCCCACGACGTCGGGGTGCTCCACCGCGACCTCAAACCGGCCAATGTCATGGTCGACGGGCGCGGTCGGGCCAAGATCACCGACTTCGGTCTGGCGGGTGCGACGCACGGCATCGAGGGTGCGCAGGCGCGGGTGGGAACGCCGGGCTACATGGCGCCGGAGCAGCTCGAGGGCGGCGAGCTCGACGAACGGACCGATATCTACGCCCTCGGTCTCGTGCTCTACGAGCTCTTCACCGGGCGGCGGGCGTTCGAGGCGGGCAGTTCTGCCGAGATGCTGCAGATGCAGAAGGAGACCACACCGAGCAGCCTCTCGAGCCACGTCGCCGGAATGGACCCGGCCACCGAGCGCGCCATCCTCCGTTGTCTCGAGCCCGACCCGGCGAGGCGGCCGGCATCGGCGAAGGCAGTGGCGGCGGCGTTGCCAGGCGGTGACCCCCTCGCCGCGGCCATCGCTGCGGGAGAGACGCCGTCACCCGAGATGGTTGCCGCCGCCGGCGACACGGGAGCACTGCGGCCGGCGGTGGCCTGGTCGGCACTCGCGGCGACGGCGGTCATTGCAGCGGTGTTGGTCGGTTTCCTCGGACGCCACCAGATCACCGGTTACTCGCCGCTGCCGAAAGAACCGGCGGTCCTCGTGGCCGAAGCGAAAGCGATACTTTCCGAGACTGGTCAGAACGACGCCCCGACCGACTCCGCCTGGGGCTTCAGCCAGAACTCGGACTTCCTGGACTCCCTCGAGAAGGTCGAGGACCTGGATCGTTGGCAACGGCTGGGAACCGGCCCCGACTCGGGCATCCTGTTCTGGTATCGACAGAGTCCGTGGCCGCTCGAACCCGTCAACCCCACCGCGAGCCGCAAGTCGCCCACCGACCCGCCCACCGACCGGCCTGGGATGTCGATCGTCTGGCTCGACACCGCCGGACGCCTGGTTCGACTCGAGGTCGTGCCACCTGAGCTGGCGCCTGAAGGTGGAACCGACGCGACGATCGACTGGCGGCCGTTTCTGGATGCTGCAGGGTACGGCGACGCCACACTGACAACGGCGGAACCGCGTTGGAACCCGCCGATGTTCGCCGACGGCCGGGTGGGCTGGGCTACCGGCGCCCCGAGCGCGGACGCGCCGGACACGAGAATCGAGGGCGCGGCCTTTCGAGGGTTGCCGGTCTATTTCCGGGTGATCGCTCCCTGGGAACGACCGGCGGATGAGGGCGATCTTCCACAGACAACCGGCGAAAAGATCGTGAGTGTGGTCGGGCCGACCCTCTTCGTGGGCATCATGCTCGGCGGGTTCCTGTTGGCTCTGCGCAACGTCCGTCTCGGACGCAGCGACCTCACCGGGGCCTTCCGGATCACGGCGGTCTTCGTCATTCTCCACACGGTCGGGTGGGCGTTGTGGACGAAGCACATCTGGCAACCCGACGCGCTGATGGAGTCATTCATCGTCGGTCTGGCGATGACCCTCTTCGAAGGTCTGACCCTCTACATGCTCTATCTCGCGGTCGAACCCTTTGTACGACGCCGCTGGCCCGACGCGATCATCTCCTGGACCCGATTGCTCTCAGGGAGGTTCCGCGACCCGTTGATCGGACGAGATCTTCTGTTCGGCAGTCTTCTCGGGGTCCTGGCCGGTTTGGTGACGCTCATCGACACGTCCCTGCCGGGATGGTTGGGCGACACGCCGGGCAGGCCGGGATCGGTGAATCTCTCGTCGCTCGGCGGGGTCCGTCTGGTGGTCGGAGAGGTCCTCGATCGGATCGTCCATTCGATCACCTTTCCGATGGTGATCCTCGTGCTCGTCCTGCTGCTGCTGGTCTTTCTGAAACGCCAGTGGCTGGCGTTTTCCGCGATTCTCATTCTGTTCGGGGGCCTGTCCTCGGCTTTTACCGCCCACTGGTACCAGGTGCCGTTCATGATCGTGTTCATTGCGGTCATGCTCTTCGCGTTGCTCCGTCTCGGTCTGGTCGCGGCGGTGGTTCTCGAGGCGGTCGCCGGGATTCTCACGTCCATGCCGATGACCTCCGACCTCGGTGCGTGGTGGGCAGGGGGGACCATTGGCGCGATCGTCGTGCTGGCGCTGATCGCGGGGTACGGGTTCTTCACATCGCTCGGCGGTCGGTCGCCGTTCGGCGAGGGCCTGCTTGGAGATGAAGGATGATCGGCACCACCCTGGCCCACTACCGCATCACCGCGGCCCTTGGCGCCGGTGGGATGGGGGAAGTGTGGCGCGCGGAGGACACCCGGCTTGGGCGCCAGGTGGCTATCAAGGTGCTTCGAGGCGATCGCGACGAGGATGCGGACCTGCGAATGCGCTTCGAACGTGAGGCGCGAACGGTGGCGAGTCTCTCGCACCCCCACATCTGTGCACTCTTCGATGTCGGTGAGCACGACGGACGCCACTACCTGGTGATGGAATGTCTGGAGGGAGTATCGCTTGCGGACCGTTTGACGCGCGGGCCGCTGCCCATCGCCGAGGCTCTCGAAATCGCGGCGCAGGTCGCTGCGGCACTGGCGGCGGCGCACGAGCAGGGCATCGTTCACCGCGACCTCAAGCCCGCCAACGTCATGCTCACCCGTTCGGGCGCCAAACTGCTCGACTTCGGGCTCGCCCGGTTGCATGCGGCCAGCCACAACCTGGCCGTTTCGCTGGAAGCTGTTGCAACGGCTTCGATGGAGCTGCCGGGCCGTCTGATCGGGACCTTGCCCTACATGGCGCCCGAGCAGATCCAAGGCCGGAATGCCGATCAGCGCGCCGATCTGTGGGCGTTCGGAGCGGTGCTTTTCGAGATGTTCACCGGTCGCCGCGCATTTTCCGGCGACACCTCCACCGCGGTCGTCGCGGGTATCCTCCACGGCGAGCCACCGGCGGTTTCGTCGGTGGGGTTCGATGCCCCCCCGATCCTCGATCGCCTGGTGCGCGAGTGTCTGGCCAAGGACCCCTTGCGACGCTGGCAGTCCGCGGCCGACGCAGCGGCCGCGCTCGGGTGGATAGGCGCCGACGTGGCCGCCCGCGACGCCGTTCCCCGAAGATCTTTCCGGAAGATCGTGCTTCGGCTCGGCGGCCTGGCCGCGGCCGTGATCCTGGGGCTTGCGATCAGTCGCGTTGTCGCGCCGCCGGCTGCGCCGGACCAACCTCTTCGTTTTGTGATCCAACCGCCGGTCAGCTACACACTCGCGGACATCCTGATCGGCACGGGGATAGCCGTCGCGCCGGAAGGTGGCACCATCGCATTTGTTGCCAGGGGGGACGGACCACCTTTTCTGTGGGTGTGGTCGCTCGAGGATGGGTCGGCGTTTCAAGTCGAGGATACGGCGGGTGCGGCCTCGCCCTTCTGGTCTCCAGACGGACGTTCGATCGCATTCTTCGCCGGCGGGACCCTGAGACGCGTCGATCTCACGGGCGGTCCCGCTCGAGAGGTTTGCGACGCGCCGTTCGGAGCCGTCGGCATCTGGATGAGTGGGGACCGAATTGTGTTCTCGCAGTGGGCCGGAGAACATGCGGGTCTCTACGTGGTGCCCGCGAATGGCGGCGGATCGGCAGTTCTCCCCGGCAGCCTCATGGACGAACACGGACTATTCCGAACGTGGCCGACCGCCCTTCCCGACGGTCGTCACTACCTGTTCCTCAAGGGAGGTTACCGCGGAGCGGTCGCGGAGCCCGAGGTGTGCATAGGAAGCGTCGATTCCTCTGACGAACAGTGTTTGGGAAGGAGCGACAGCCGTGTCGGATTCGTTGCGCCGGACCTCTTGCTTTTCGTCCGCGCCGGCACCCTGCTCGCCCAGCGCGTGGATCTCCGCTCGGCAGCGCTGATCGGATCGCCGGTCATCGTGGCGGCAGACCCGTGGTGGTTCAGTCCCAGCGGCGCCGCGGAGTTTTCGGCCTCGGCAAACGGCCGTACGTTGGTGGTTCGCCGCGATCCGGGTCCCAGTCAGTTGTTGTGGTTTGACCGCGGTGGACGCATGGTCGGCACCCTCGGCGACGAAGCCCGGTACTTCTGGCCGCGGCTCTCACCCGACGGTCGTTCCCTCGCCGTGCGCGTCCGCGACCCCGAGTCGGGGGTCGGCGACATCTGGTTGCTGTCGACCGCCACCGGAATAGCCAATCGCCTTACCTTCGAGCCGTCGGACACGCAGTCTCCCACGTGGTTCCCGGATGGGCGCAGCCTGGCCTTCGGCGCCAGCCGGGCCGGGCCGCCTGATATTTTCGTTCGCGACCTGGAGACTGGAGTGGAGGGAAACCTGATAGCGCTGCCCGGAACGCAGTTCCCCCGCGATCTCTCTTCGGACGGCAGGTTTCTGGTGTATGAGGACTACTCGCCGAGCCGACGGATGTCTTCTCAAATCTGGCTGTTACCGCTTACAGGCGGCGACCCGCCGCGTCTGCTGAGCTCGGCGCCGGCCAGCCAATTCTCGCCGCGGTTTTCTCCCGACGCCAGGGTCATAGCATTGGTTTCCGAGGAGTCCGGTCGCCCCGAGGTGTATGTGATGCCGGTCGACCAACCCGGTCCGAAGATCAGGGTGTCGGCAGCCGGTGGCACCCTTCCGCGTTGGAAGGCTGACGGCAGCGAGCTCTACTTTCTAGCTCGTGACGGGCTGGTGATGGCTGTCGACGCGCGGCACCGACCGCAGCTCGAAGTCGGTGTTGCACGGCCCCTGTTCCGTGCCCCGGGAAGCGGCCCCTCGGTCGACTTCGACGTCGACCCGGCCGGCCAGAGATTCCTGTTCACCGTGCCGGTGACTGAAGGCGGGGATTCGCTTTCGGTGGCCCTGGGATGGCAAGCGGCGGTTCGAGGTGGCGCGGTGCAGCCACGGGCTGGGTCATGATCGGAATGACCCTCGCCCACTACCGCATCACCGCGGCTCTCGGCGTCGGCGGGATGGGGGAGGTGTGGCGCGCGACCGATGAAAAGCTCGGCCGCGAGGTCGCGCTCAAGGTGCTGCCGGCGGATTTCGCCGCCGATCCGGAGCGTCTGGCCAGGTTCGAGCGCGAGGCGAAGGTCCTCGCCAGCCTCAACCACCCCAACATCGCGACGTTGTACGGGCTGGAAACCGTCGCAACTGAACCTGTCATCCCGAGCGGCCCTACATCCTCCTCTTCTGTCATCCCGAGCGAGCGCAGCGAGCCGAGGGATCTGGGTGGGGGCTCCAGGCAACTTCGTTCCGGGAGCCATCCCCCAGATTCCTCGGCTCCGGCGGCGCCGGGCGACGCCTCCGCTCGGAATGACAGATCAGTTGCGACCTTCCTCGTGATGGAACTCGTGGAGGGCGAGGACCTCTCCGAGCGCCTCAAGCGAGGACCGATCCCGATCGACGAAGCGATCCCTATCGCTCGACAGATCGCCGAGGCGCTGGAGTCGGCCCACGAGGCCGGCATCGTCCACCGCGATCTCAAACCGGCCAACATCAAGCTCACCGATGACGGGGTCGTCAAGGTCCTCGACTTCGGCCTCGCCAAGGCGAGGGAGACCGAGGCTGGCGATTCCAGCATTTCGCTGTCGCCGACGGTGACTCGCCACGCCACGGTGGAGGGCGTCATCCTCGGCACCGCCGCCTACATGTCGCCCGAACAGGCGCGCGGCAAAAAGGTCGACCGCCGCGCCGATATCTGGTCCTTCGGGGTCGTGCTGTGGGAGATGCTGACCGGCCAGAGACTGTTTGATGGCGGCACGGTGTCCGACATCGTCGCGGCGGTTCTCACCCGTGATCCCGATTTCGAGCAGCTCCCGACCGACACACCGCGACAGGTGCGGGAGCTGCTCGGCCGGTGTCTCGAGCGCGATGCCAAACTGCGGCTGCAGGCGGTGGGCGAAGCGCGAATCGCGCTTTCAGAGATCGCACTTGCTGCTCCCGACGAAGTACCCACGACCCCCCGAGGAGGTCGTCGCGTGCGGTGGGCGGCGGTCGGCGCCGGGATCCTCGCCGTCGTCGCGGCAGCGGGTTGGTGGCGGGCGGCATCGTCCAGCGGCGAAGCCGGTGAAGCCACCTGGGCCTTTGAGCAACTGACCCGTTTGCCCGGGCTGGAGATCCAGCCCAGTCTGTCTCCGGATGGGCACTACGTGGTTTACGCCTCGAACATCGACGGCGACTGGGACATCTACCTCCTGCGGCTCGGCGGCGACAACCCGATCAACTTGACTGCCGACTTCGAAGGCGCCGATGTTGCGCCGGTGTTCTCGCCCGACGGCGAGCGCATCGCCTTCCGGTCCGAGCGCGACGGCGGCGGCCTCTTCATCATGGGGGCCACCGGCGAATCGGTCCGCCGCGCGACCGGCACCGGCTTCAACCCGAGCTGGTCGCCGGATGGTCGGAAACTGGTCTTTGCAGATGAAGCTGTCGACTATCAGCCGTCATCTCGACTCGCCAACAGCGCACTGCATGTGGTTGATCTCGATACGAGTCAGATCGTGACGATTCCGGGGATCCACGATGGAGTGCAGCCGGCGTGGTCTCCGGTCGGCGATTGGATCGCCTTCTGGGGACTTCCGGAAGGAACCGGGCAACGCGACGTGTGGATTGTCCGACCCGACGGCAGCGACCTGCTCTCGGTGACGTCTGACGCCGCGCTCGACTGGAATCCCGCGTGGTCTCCGGACGGAAGCAGGCTCTTCTTTTCCAGCGACCGTGGCGGCACTCTCGGCCCGTGGTGGGTGGAGATCGAAGGGAAGAATGGACGGGTCGTCGGCCCTCCACAGGCTTTGACGGTACCGTCAACCTGGGCTGGGGATGTTGACGTCGCAATCGACGGCAACACCTTCGTTTTCTGCAACGCGGACTTCCGAGGCAACATTTTTCGGATTGACTTCGATCCGGCCGCTCTGGAGGTGCTCGGTGAACCCGTGCCGGTGACCCGAGGCGCCTCCAACTACGTCCAGATCAGCCCTTCCCCCGACGGACAGTGGGTGGCGGCGACGACTGTCGGCAGTCAGGAGACCCTCACACTGATCAGCTCTGACGGGACAGCCCTCCGAAGACTCACGGACGATCATTTTCGCAATCGTGGGCCGGTGTGGTCGCCAGACGGGGAGCGGCTCGTCTTTTACTCCGACCGGTCGGGCAGTTATCAGGCTCACACCATCCGTCCTGATGGCAGTGATCTCGAACAGGTCACCGAAATAGAGGGCGGAGTCGTGCTGCCGTTCTGGTCTCCTGACGGGACCCGTTTATTCACCAGCAGCATGAACGAGATCACGATGGTGATCGACCTCGACAGGAAACGACCGATAACCGAAATGACGAAACTCCCGGGGCTCGGAAGAGCAGGGTCGGAGCAGCCCGCGTCGTGGACCGCCGACGGCCGGGGAGTGGTCATCGCCACGCGGGAACACGACCAGCAGATGGCATCGTTGTTCGTCTACGACCTCGAGAGCGGTCAAGCCCGCCTGATTACCAGAGAGAGATTTCGGATCGATTTTCACTACGGTATGCCGGTCGCTCTCGATGACGGTCGCCACCTGATGTTGAGCGACGACGACGGGATCATTCTGATCGACATCGAAAACGGCGCGCGAAAATCCCTGCTCAAGAACCCGCCGGGCTCGAAGTACGCATCACCTCGGATGGCGTCTGATCGACGGAGCATTTTCATCGTCAATCTGGAAGAAGAGGCCGATCTATGGATGGCGCGTGCGAACGCCCCGCAGCCCGGAAAATAGCCGTTCTGTCTCATCGAGCCTGAAATGCGGGCCCCATACCGAGAATAGGTGTGGTCCGGCTTGTGTTGTAGTTTAGACCGAGATACAATCTCGCTCGCATAAGGGGACTCTCGACAATGGAAGCTGGATCGAGGCTGGGCGGCTACCGCGTCGTCGCGCCGCTGGGCGCCGGCGGCATGGGCGAGGTGTGGCGCGCCGAGGACGAAAAGCTCGGCCGCCAGGTGGCACTCAAGGTGCTGCCCGAGGAGTTCGCTCAGGACCCGGAGAGGATGGCCCGCTTCGAACGCGAGGCGAAGGTGCTCGCCAGCCTCAACCACCCCAACATCGCCCACCTGTACGGGTTGGAAACGGTGGCAACGCAGCCTGTCATCCCGAGCGGCTCCACTTTCCCTTCTTCTGTCATCCCGAGCGACCGCACATTCTCCTCTCCTGTCATCCCGAGCGAGCGCAGCGAGCCGAGGGATCTGGGTGGGGGCTCCAGGCAAGTGCATTCCGGCAGCCGCCCCCCAGATTCCTCGACTCCGGCGTCGCAGGGCGACGCCTTCGCTCGGAATGACAGGGTGGGGGAGCGTCGCAGGGCGACGCCTTCGCTCGGAATGACAGGGTGGGGAGCGTCGCCGGGCGACGCCTCCGCTCGGAATGACAGATCAGTTACGACCTTCCTCGTGATGGAGCTTGTCGAGGGTGAGGACTTGTCCGAGCGCATCGCGCGTGGTCCCGATCCCGATCGACGAAGCGATCCCGATCGCTCGACAGATCGCCGAGGCGCTGGAGGCGGCCCACGAGGCGGGCATCGTCCACCGCGATCTCAAGCCAGCAAATATCAAGCTGACCGAGGACGGGGTGGTCAAGGTGCTCGATTTCGGGCTCGCCAAGGCGTGGGAGACCGAGTCCGGCGACTCCAGCCTCTCGCTGTCGCCGACGCTGACCCGGCACGCGACCGCCGCCGGGGTAATTCTCGGCACCGCCGCCTACATGTCACCCGAACAGGCTCGGGGCAAGAAGGTCGACCGCCGGGCGGACATCTGGGCCTTCGGCGTCGTCGTGTGGGAGATGCTGACCGGGCACAAGCTCTTCGAGGGCGAGACCGTGTCGGATGTATTGGCCGCGGTCCTGACCCGTGAGGTCGATCTCGAGGCCTTGCCGCCCACCACCCCTCGCGCCACCAGGAGACTCCTGACGCGGTGCCTGGTGAGGGACCCGAAGAACCGCCTGCAGTGGATCGGCGATGCGCGTCTCGATCTGGCCGACGCGGCCGGCAACGAGATGTCGCCCGCGCAGGTTGACACCGAGAAAGGAATCGGCCGTTTCCTTCCGTGGGCGGTGGCGGCCGTCCTTGCCGCGGTGGCCGTCACGGCGACAGTGATCGCGGTGCGGAGCCCCGAAATCGAAAAGCGTGTCATCCGATTCTCGATCCCTCCTCCGGACGGCTCGGTCTTCCACCTCGACGGGCTCGGTCCCGGACCGGTAGCTCTCTCACCCGATGGCAGCCGCGTCGCATTTACTGCACGCGAACAGGACGATTCGGTCCGCATCTGCGTTCGGTCCCTGGACTCCGTCGACATTCTCTGCCTGGAGGGCACCGAGGGCGCGCAGTACCCGTTCTGGTCACCGGACAGCGATGAGATAGGATTTTTTACGCGCGACGACTCGGCCCTCAAGGTCATCCCCGCGGACGGCGGAGCGACGAGAACGCTGTGCCCCTCTCGCAACGGCAAGGGTGGGACCTGGAGCAGGGATGGCATCGTCGTCTTCACGCCGGACTCCAACACGCCGTTGTTCGCAGTGTCTGCCGAGGGCGGCGAACCGCGGCAGCTGACCAACTTCAGCGAAGCTCGCGGCGACAACTCCCACCGCCACCCGTTCTTTCTCCCCGACGGCCGCCGCTTCCTCTATATGGCCCGTAGCGTTCGCGGCAGCGAGGCCAACACCGTGATGGTGGGTTCCCTCGATGGAGAAACCGACGTGGAGATCATGCGGTCGCCTGCTGCGGCCGAGTACGCTGCCGGCCACCTGTTGTATTTGCGTGCAACCAATCTGATGGTGAGACCTTTCGACGAAGAGAATCTGGTCCTTTCGGGTGAGGGAATCGAGCTTGCCGATGGGCTCAAGGTCATCGGTGGCGCCGCCCGGGGCGCTTTTTCCGCCACCGCCGACATCCTGACCTTTCAACGCGGGAAGGCCGAGACCCTCAGCGAGCTCGTGTGGCTGGACCGCAACGGGGATCGGCTCGGCGTGCTCGGAGATGTGGCCTCGTACTTCTCCCTCTCGATCTCCCCGGATGGCACCCGCGTGGTGGTGCCGGTGGCCGATGAGACAACGGGAACGCATGATCTCTGGATTTACGACGTGGTGCGCGACCTTCGGTCACGAGTGACCTTTGACGCCGGGGAGGATCTGGCTCCGGTGTGGTCGCCCGATGGCGGTCAGGTCTATTTCACCTCGAATCGCGAGGGACCATTGAAGGTCTTTCGGCTCACGGTCGATCAATCTGAAGAACCCGAATTTGTGACCGGAGGGGAGCAGTCGACATTTGCGAGTTCGGTATCGCCCGACGGCAGACGATTGCTGCTTGTTTCGAGGCGGGGAGACTCTGCCAATGATCTTCTGATTTTGGACCTCGAGAATGGCGGGGAGCCCGAGGCATTCCGCGCCACCCGATTCGACGAGGAGCACGCGGTGTTTTCCCCGGACGGTCGCTGGATCGCCTACTCCTCGAACGAATCGGGCCGGCCTGAGATCTACATCGGCGCGTCGTCGGGCCGCGGGCGTCACCGCCAGCTTTCGACCGACGGCGGGATATGGCCGAAATGGATCGCTGCGACTTCTGAGGTGGTGTACCAGGACTCCGAGGGTCGGTTCATGGCGGTCCCGGTCCGGACCCCGGATTCGGAGATTGAAATCGGCGCCCCGAAGGTCCTGTTTGAAGGGTTTGCGGGGACGAGGCTCTACCAGATCTACGACGTCATGCCGGATGGCTCACGAATCCTCTACCGCGCGTTTTACGAGGAAGAGCTGCCAGACCCGCCGACGGTGGTCGTCAACTGGCTGCCGCAGGAGAAGAACTGATGATCGGCACGAAGCTCGCGCACTACCGCATCACCGCGGCCCTCGGCGCCGGTGGGATGGGGGAGGTGTGGCGGGCGACCGATGAAAAGCTCGGACGCGAGGTGGCGCTCAAGGTGCTGCCGGCGGATTTCGCAGCGGACCCCGAACGCCTCGCTCGCTTCGAACGTGAAGCCAAGGTCCTGGCCAGCCTCAACCACCCCAACATCGCCCATCTCTACGGTCTCGAGAGCGTGAACACCCGAATGGCAGCCGGGACGGCTGCCCCACAAGCCAGTCAGGCGCCGCCCCCTCCTTCTGTCATCCTGAGCGGCCCTACATCCTCTCCTTCTGTCATCCCGAGCGAGCGCAGCGAGCCGAGGGATCTGGGTGGGGGCTCCAGGCAACTTCGTTCCGGCAGCCACCCCCCAGATTCCTCGACTCCGGCGCCGCCGGGCGACGCCTCCGCTCGGAATGACAGATCAGTTACGACCTTCCTCGTGATGGAGTTGGTGGAGGGCGAGGACCTCTCCGAGCGCATCGCGCGCGGCGCGATCCCGATCGACGAGGCGATCCCGATCGCGCTTCAAATCGCCGAGGCGCTGGAGGCGGCCCACGAGGCCGGTATCGTCCACCGCGATCTCAAGCCCGCCAACATCAAGCTCACCGACGACGGCGTCATCAAGGTCCTCGATTTCGGGCTCGCCAAGGCCTGGGAAACGGACGTCGCCGACTCCAGCCTCTCACTCTCGCCGACGGTGACCCGCCACGCGACCGCCGCCGGGGTCATCCTCGGCACCGCCTCCTACATGTCGCCCGACCAGGCTCGCGGCAAGAAGGTGGACCGGCGGGCCGATATCTGGGCCTTCGGCGTCGTCGTGTGGGAAATGCTGACCGGGCGCAAGCTCTTCGAGGGCGACACGGTTTCGGACGTCTTGGCCTCAGTGCTCAAGGAGGCGCCGGATCTCGATGTTTTGCCGCAGGACACTCCACCTGCATTGCGCAGACTGTTGGCGCGGTGTCTCGAAAGAGACCCGAAAAACCGTCTGCAGTGGATCGGCGATGCGCGGCTCGAACTCGCGGAGGCGCGCGACGAAAAGGTCGACGGATTGCCGACGCCCCCAACCGGAGAGCAAACCACTCGGCCCTTCACCCGCTGGCTTCCCTGGATCGTCGCCGCAGCGGCCCTGGTGGTGGCCGCGTGGTTCTCGCTGCGCCCGATCGGAGAATCCGGCGATCCCCTGACCCGTTTCACTCTCGGTCTCGGCGACGACCACATGCTGTCGTTCATCGATCAACCGATTCTCGCGATTTCTCCCGACGGCCGCGCGGTGGCCATGACCGCCAGTGATTCGACGATGGCATCGGATGTCATTGTCGTTCGTCACCTCGGCTTTGACGAGGTTGTCCAGATTGACGGCACCGAGAACTCCGGTGAGATGTTTTTCTCGCCCGATGGGTCGGCGCTCGGTTTTTTCGCCGACGGCAAGCTCAAGCGGACCTCGGTCAACGGTGGGTCGGTCGTGACGCTCGCCGATGCGCCGACCCCGCGCGGCGGCGTGTGGCTGCCGGACGGCACGATCCTCTTCTCACCGGCGTACGACGACGGGTTATGGGTTGTTTCCGAAACGGGCGGGGTGCCCGAGCTGTTGATCGGCCTCGACGGAGAACGCGGCGAACGGACCCTCCGTTTTCCCCACGCCACGCCGGACGGCGATCTCGTGCTCTTCACGGTTGGATCCCTCGATAGCCCCAACAACTACGACGAGGCCTTCGTCGACGTGTACTCGCTCGAGAAAGGTGAGCGCCGGACCGTGATCGAGCGTGCAAACATGGCTCGGTTTGCCCGCCGCGACCTCATTGTTTTCGCCCGATCGGGTGATCTCTTTGCCGTTCGGTTCGACCCCGACACCCTGCAGACCGTGGGTGAGGAGCTGCCGGTGATCGAAGATGTCGGCGGTGATCCCTCGAGCGGCGCCGGTTATTTCTCAGTCTCCGCCAACGGCACGATCGCGTGGTTGGCCGGTGCGGTGACCTCCGCCGACGCCCTTCTGACGGTCATCGATGCAAGGGGTGAGAGAGAACGCCTGCCGCTCTCACCCCGCGGTTTCTTCCAACCGCGGTTCTCTCCTGATGGGCAGAAGCTCGCGTTCACGGTTGGCGAAGGGACCGCAGGGGTGTCTGGCGACGTGTGGGTCTACACATTCGCCACCCAGAGCCTGAGCAGGTTGACGTTTGGAAGCAACGAGCTCTATCCGACGTGGTCACCGGACGGCCGCCGGATCGCGTATCTGGCGTACGCCAGCAAGGGGGCCGTTTTTTCGAGACTGGCGGATGGCAGCGGCTCACCGGAGCGGTGGACTCCGGACGATTCGACAGCCCTCTTTCCGGAGTCTTTCACGCCCGACGGCACGACGTTGGCATTCACGCGCATCGGCGCGAGATCCGACATCTTTCTCGCCACAAAGGGGGAAGAACCGCGACTCTTCGAAGAGGCGGCCAGCGCCCCTGCGATCTCGCCGGATGGGCGGTGGATCGCCTACTCCTCGCCGGGCGCCGGTGTGTCCTCGGTCTACGTGAGACCGGTGGAAGGCGACGGCAAGTGGCAGGTGTCTTCGGGGCTGGGGGCCTATCCGAGATGGTCGGGCGATGGGCGCCGTCTCTTCTACATCCAGATCGGTATGCCCAGCCGGCCGCTGATGGTGGTCGATGTGTTGCCGGGTGAGAGCTTTTCGGCAGGACCACCCGAAACCGTGATCGACAACCTGGGTCGCGCCTTTGTGACCTCGACTGCTCCGGCCACGAACTGGGATGTGTCGCCATCCGGCGATCGCTACGTTTTTGTCGAATTCGAACGGCGCGCACAGGCGGCCGGACAGGTGGAAGTGGCGCTCAACTGGGTCCAGAACCTCGGGCTGGACAGCGCGGTGATCGGCACGACCCTCGCCCACTACCGCATCACCGCGGCCCTCGGCGCCGGCGGGATGGGGGAGGTGTGGCGCGCGACCGATGAAAAGCTCGGCCGCGATGTGGCGCTGAAAGTACTGCCGGAGGCCTTCGCCGCCGACCCGGTGCGTCTGGCCAGGTTCGAGCGAGAGGCCAAGGTCCTCGCCAGCCTCAACCACCCCAACATCGCCCACCTGTACGGGTTGGAGACGGTCGCCACTCGACTGTCAGCCTGAGCGGCCCTACACGTCCCCTCCTCCTTCTGTCATCCTGAGCGGCCCTACATCCTCTCCTTCTGTCATCCCGAGCGAGCGCAGCGAGCCGAGGGATCTGGGTGGGGGCTCCAGGCAACTTCGTTCCGGCAGCCACCCCCCAGATTCCTCGACTCCGGCGCCGCCGGGCGACGCCTCCGCTCGGAATGACAGATCAGTTACGACCTTCCTCGTGATGGAGCTTGTTGAAGGCGAGGACCTCTCCGAGCGCATCCAACGCGGAGCGATTCCGCTCGACG
>CAWGLE010000009.1:0-101521 GCA_963823345.1 Candidatus Sulfomarinibacteraceae bacterium | reverse complement strand
CCGCGCCGGGCGGAAGTCCTGCGGGCGCAACATCGGCAGGCCTTCAGTCGCCACCTCCACTCCCTCCCTGACCAGGGCGAGGTTGGAGGGTTTGAAGAGCGGCAGGTAGACATGCTGCTCGCCGACTCTTGCCACGGCCTCCTGGAGCTTTTCCAGCCGCACGCTCGACACCGGTTCGATCACAGCGCTTTCGATGAGGCGGTCGATCTCGGGATCGGAGAGGGCGGCGCCGTTGAAGGTACCGAAGCCGCGGAGGGGGTCCCGGCTTCGGACAAAGGTGTCGAGGAACTTCGAGGCGTCGGCGACCCGGTAGGTCCACTTGAAAAGAAAGAGATCGCACGACCCTTCCTCGACCCGTCGATAGAAGACCTCGTACGGAAGCGGCTCTGCCTCGACTGCGAGACCGACCTCTGCCAGGTCGTTCAACAGGTGTTGAGCGACCTCGGCGTTGATATCCGCGAAGGCCAGTTTCAGTATTCCCCTGGATCGGCCACCGGCCGCCGCCAGCAGGTTTCGTGCGCGATCGGGATCCACCTCCGCCCGCACGTGCTCGGGGCTGTAGCCGAAGACCTCGGGCGGCACCAGCGAAAAAGCCGCGCTCGCTGCTCCTGCGGGGAAGATCGACGCCACGAGGTGGGTCCGGTCGATGGCGAGGCTGATCGCCTGCCGGACCCGGATATCGGCGAGTCGCGGCACCGACGAGTTCAAACCGAGGTAGGTGATGGCCACGGCGGGGCTCGCGATCACTCGCCAGTCTTCGATCTGCATGTGGTCCCTGACGTAGCTGTAGGGCACTGACGCCACCACATCCAGCTTACCCAGGTGGATCAGGTTGGCGATGTCCTCCTGAAACTGCTCGAATTGAAGGATGACCTCGGGGTAGGCCGCCGCTTCCGCCCAGTAACCCTCCCAACGCTTGAGGATGATCGGCCCCTCGAGCGAACCGACCTGCCACTCGAACGGCCCCGTCCCCACGGGCAGGTTGGGATCGAAGTCGGCGGGCACCACCGGCACCGACTCCAATCGGGTCAGCAGCAGCGGCGCCGGTGCCCCGGTCGTGATCTCGATGATCCGATCCTCGCCCGCCAGTTCGCGCACGTTCGATATCTCTTCGAGCTGATGGCCGCTCACCAGGTTCGTGCGCGCGCGTTCGATGGATGCGACCGCGTCCGCGGGCGTCAGCGGCCGGCCGTCGTGAAAACGGACGCCCTCACGGATATGGAGATGCCAGGTGTGGTTGTCCGGGGTCGTCCAGCGATCCGCCAGACCCGCTCGCACCGGCAGCCCGGGCTCGAAAAACACCAGGCTCTCGTACACCGCCGCCAGGACGGTGCGGGTCACGGTGTCCGAGTGCGCCTGGGGGTCCATGGTCACGAGATCGTGCGGGTAGGCCATGCGCAGGGTCGTGACTTCGGGCGTCGCCGCACACCCGGCCGTCACCGCCGTCAGAACCATCGCAGTTCCCAGGATTTTCATCGCGGCCCCAGTCTACCCGGACCCGAGCCCGGTGAGCCGCCGGCTCAGATCCCACAGTCTGGCCGCCGATTCAGCATCGCGGGCGGCCTTCGACGGCTGCCGCAGTCTTCTTTTTGCGTAGTACCCGCCGCTCGCACCCTCGACCTCAGGTGCCGAGGCGAGCCAGACCGCAGTGTCGGCCCCCTCGGCTGGCGAAAGGAGGAACGTACCCGCCAGCTTGAACCACCAACGGATCAACGAAGGGCCCCGGCGGCCGAAACCGGTCCGCACCACCCCGGGATGGAGACAGGTGGCCGTCACTCCGGTTCCCTCGAGACGACGGGCGAGTTCACTGGTGAACAGGATGTTGGCGAGCTTCGACGCGCCATAGGCCTTCCACGAAGAGTAGCCGCGGTTCGCCGACACGTCCTCGAAGTCGATCACGTTGCCCCGATGCGCGTCCGAAGCCACTGTCACGACCCGAGCCGGCGCGCTGGCCTGAAGGCGCTCGAGCAACAGGTTGGTCAGGAGAAACGGCGCCAGGTGGTTGACGGCAAAGGTGGTTTCAATGCCGTCCTCGGTCAGCAGGTAATCGCCCAACGTCAGGCCCGCGTTGTTGACGAGCACGTGGATCCTGTCGCACCGCCGGAGCAGCGTCGAGGCGAGTTCCCGCACCTGCCGCTGCGACGAGAGGTTACAGAGGACCAGTTCGACCCGGTCGCTGCCCGTGCGGTCGACCACCTCGGCGCGCGCCGCCTCGCCGCGCCCTGAGTCCCTCGCCACCATGACCACCCGCGCGCCCCGCGCCGCGAGCTGGAATGCGATCTCCTTGCCGATCCCCGAGTTGGCGCCGGTGACGACGCACGTCTTGCCGGTCATGGGTGGCTCTTCTGTCTTCATATAAGCGAGCATGATACACGCTCGATTTCGGATTTCGGATTTCGAATTTCGGATTTCCCCACCACCCTCCCCCGAACGTGGGGCTTGAGGACAGTCGGGAAAGGCGGTGTTTCCGACCCGGTATGCGGCGATCCGCGAAACCTCCGATTTTTTGGGTGGGTATCCAAAATTCGAAATCCGAAATCCGAAATTCGAAATCCTCATTCCTCACCCTGCAGACACCACCGGATTGGTGAGGGCGCCGAGGCCCTCGATCTCGACCGTGACCTCGTCGCCCGGGTTGAGCCGGCTCACCCCGGCGGGCGTCCCGGTGAGAATCAGGTCTCCGGGTTCGAGCGTCATCACCGCGGTGATCCAGGCGATGAGGAAAGCCGGAGAGAACACCATCTGCGAGGTGCGGGCCTCCTGGCGCACCATTCCGTTGACCGTGCAGCGCACCCCGAGATCGCCGACCTCCTCCTCGGACATGCCGGTGACGATCCACGGACCTGTCGGACAGAACGTGTCGAAGCCCTTGCCCCGGGTCCACTGGGCATCCGATCGCTGGAGGTCGCGGGCGGTCACGTCGTTGGCGCAGGTGACGCCCAGAACATACTGCCACGCGCGGTCCGCCGTCACGCCACGGCACCGCCGCCCGATCACCAGAGCCAGCTCCGCTTCGTGCTCGACCTGCCGCGAAAGCGCGGGAAGAACGATCTCCTCCCCCGGTCCGACGATCGCCGACGGAGGTTTGAGGAACAACAGCGGTTCGGTCGGAACATCGGCGCCGTGCTCCGCCGCGTGCGCGACGTAGTTGCGCCCGACGCACACGATCTTGGTCGGCGCGACCGGCGACGCTGGCCGTGCGTCGACGACGGCACCAATTGCGACGCCGGGAAGCAACCGATCGGAGAATGGGCCGTCCGGCAGGCGCCGGATCTCTCCATCGTCGACCGCCACCCACTCGAAACCCTCTTCTGTTGCGATCCGCCCGATCTTCATCGTCTCTCCCTTCACGCCTCAATTCGCGCCGAAGACCTGTCGGATCTTGGCGTTTCGCATGATCTCCTGCGAGCGCTCGGCCTCACGAACGACCTCCGGATCGACGTCGGCAAGGGCTTCGTCCAGCAGCTCGCCCGCAAAACCGGATCGTTCGAAGAGCACCAGCGACCGCACCGCGTTGCGTCGGATCCTGGGGTCGATGTTCCGGCACAGCCTGCGGACGATGTCGAACACCCGCGCCTCGTCGATGGCGCCGATCGCGATCATTTCGGTGAGGACATAGCTCGCGGCCTCCACACCACGCATCTCGTCGCCCTCGAGCGCTGCCAGGAGAATCGCCGTCGACGACGGGCTCGCACTGTGGACCAGCGCAAGAGCGGCCAGATGCCGCACGACTTCCGAGTAGTCGGTGAGCGCACTCTGCAGCCGCGGCTCCGCAGGCCGGCCGACGCCCACCAGCACGACGAGGAAGTCCTCGAGCCTGTAGGGGTGGAGGCCGGCGCCGGCTCTCGTCAACACCGCATCCACCATTTTCTCGCCGCCCAGCACCCCCGCACAGCGGATGGAGTCGGCATAGGCCTTTCTGAAGGCGGGATCCTCGCACGGCACGCCGGGATCGAGCGGCGGTTCGCGCTGACGTTCCGCGTTCAAGGTGATGTCGGCGAAGAACGGCAGCCGTTCGGGGACACAGGTTTCGTCCGTCACCGTCGGTTCCTGTTGATAGGCGACCGCGGCGCCGCGCCGCAATCGGACGCTGCGCTCGGCGACCAGATCGGCCATCTCCTGACGGGATTGCCTGTTGAACCCGGTACCGCCATCGGACGGCGTGCGAAGGGCGGCGATTCCCAGCACGACCGCGATCACCGCGATCGCCGCCGCGCCGAGCTTGAGCCCGAGATTCCGGGTGAATCGCTTCATCGCCTTTTTGGCCGGCGCCACCTTCTGCTCCCGCTGCCGTTGCCGGGCGAGTTGCTTCGTTTTGAGGCTCTCTTCGGCGCGGGTTTCGTCACGGTCGCCGGCCAACAACCTGAGCTCCCGCTCGACCCGGTCGGGCGCGAGCCAGCCGAACCCCCTCCACCCGAGGTCCCGCAACAGGACCCGGACATCCGAATGGTCCCAGGTTGGTGCGCCGTCCGTCGCGGACGCCGGTTCCCGCCGCCGCAGGAAGACTTCAAGAAACGGGCGCACCCTGTCGTCCCACCGTTCGTCGTCGGGCGGTTCGGGTTCCCAGTCGAGAAACCACAGTCGAAGGCTCGAGTCGGACCCGACGGAGACCGCCGCTCCTCCTGAAGCGTCGACGGCCAGACCCGCCACCGACCCGGCATGGCCCTCGATGACCCAGACCGAGGCGCCGGTCCTCGCATCCCACACCCGCAACGTCGCGTCCCTGCCCGTCGACACCACGAACCTCGCATCCGGGGTGATGGCCACCGACAGCACCGCACCCGCGTGACCGGTCAGGGTTCGCCGGCTGCGACCGGTTTCGAGATCCCACAGCCGAACCGAGCCGTCTTCGCCGGCGGACGCTATGGTCCGGCAATCGGAGCTGACCGCCACCGCGAGCACCGGACCGTCATGGCCCTCGAGTCGCAGCAGCTCCGCTCGGCGCTGCAAGCTCCACACGGAAACCAGGCTGTCCCACCCTCCACTGACAGCGAAACGGCCGTCGGCGCTGGTCGCGACGGCGAGCACCGCCTCCTCACCTTTTCCCAGCAGGGTGGCGAGAGCACCATCCTCGGCCGGCCACAAACGCAGGCTCCCGTCTTCGCCGGCGGACACCACCTCACCGCTCGGCGTCACCGCAACGCCGGTGACGGTCCCCTGATGACCTTCGAGCACCCCGAGCTGTCGCCCCGCGGTTGCATCCCACAGACGGACCGTGCCATCGCGGCTCGCGGTCGCGACCATCGGGCCGTCCGCGGCGGCGGCGATGGATGTGATCCCCCGGCTGTGACCGATCATCGGCGGTCCCTGCAGACCCGACTCGCCGTCAAAACGGAACAAGGAGCCGTCGTCGCCACCTGCGAGAATCGTGCCGTCGGCCGCGAATCCGCACGCCGTCAGAGCGGCCCCACCGCTGCCGAAACGACGGACCTCGACCACCGTGCGGGGAGCTTTCTTGGGGTAGTAGGCGAGAACCCGGTTCCACAGAGCCAGGACATCGCCGTGGAGCTCGTAACCCTGAACGTCCCGGGCCTCGCGCAGCTCTATGATGGCTTCGTCCATGCGACCGGCCGCCATGCTCTCCCGTGCCCGCTCCAGGTGTTCGCGGTAGGCGGTTTCCCGCGCGGCCAGTTCGCCCGACTCGACGGTCTCCGACAACACCAGCGGCAACGGCACGGTCCTCGATTTGGGAACCACCAGGCAACTCGCTGCGGAACCGTGGGCGACCCACAACCGCGGCCCCGCCACCGGCACGAGATCCTGAATCGGGTTGGGCAGGCGAACGACCCGCTGTTGGGCCCCGTCCTCCCGGTTCCACAGGCGAACCGTCCCATCCTCGCTGCCCGCGGCCACCGATCCGTCGACAAACGCCACCGCCGCGACCGCTCCCTGGGGCCCTCCCAGCGCGCGCAGCCGGGCGCCGGTTGCGAGATCCCACACGACGACGGTTCCGTCCTGACCGCCCGACGCCGCGACCCTGCCGTCGGCGGCCACAGCCACCGCGCGGACCGGTCCCCGGTGTCCTTGCAACACGTGCTCGCACCGGGCGTCGTCCAGGTTCCACACCCGCATCGTGCCGTCGGCGCTGCCGGTAACGATACGGTTGGAACCGTAGACCCAGGCGAGCGAACCGATGAACGCGTCGTGCCCCTGCAACGACTGCACACACTCACCCGTCTCGAGGCTCCACAGCCGCAGACAGCGGTCGGAGCCTCCGGTGGCTGCGGTCCGCCCGTCGCCGGACACCGCCACGCAGATCGCGACCCCCGGATGGGGGCGGAGAGAGCGCAGCCGTTCGCCGGTCGCGGCGTCGATCAGCGTCAGGGGTCCGTTTTCGAGACAGACGACGAGGACCCGCCCGCCCGCGGTCGTCGCCACCGATCGGCCCTGCCGCGCCGGCCCGCCGAGGGCCAACCGGCGGCCGGGTCGGCTCTCGGTACGACTCAGGACCACCGCCGCCGCCTCCGCCGTCCGCGCTGCCACCTCGCCGTCCGTGAGGGTCGCCAGGCTCTGGACCGGCGCCGGAACCTGGAACGTCCGTTCGATGGAGTGCCCCGGAAGATGCACCGCCGCCGCTTCGGCCAACGACCCCGGGAGCCGCGCGTCGAGCCGCCGCGCGGCGGCGAAGATCTCGTCTGCCGCGCTGCCGTCCCCCGACAGCTCACAGGCCTGCGCGAGCGCGACGACCGCGGCGACATCGGAAGGGCTCTCCTCGACCACGGCTTGCAGCACCGCGCGGGCCTCGGCCGGCCCCTTGCGGTCGCCGCCCGTTCGGTTTTTCGACAGCAGCGACAGACCCAGCTCCCGGCGCACCGCCAGCGGCTGCCCCCTGATGTCGCCGAGCCCTCCCAGGATGTCCGCTGCGGCGCCGGGCTCGTCGACCAACAGCCGCCACCTCGCCTTCAACAAACAGATTCGCGGGTTCTCTCCGAGCCGCTGTTCCGCAACGGCCAGGCGGCGTTCGAACTCGGCGTCGGTGAGACCCCGGAAGCGCCACTCGAGCAGACCCGCGTTGAACGTCGCCTCGAGGTGGCCGGGGTCGATCGTGAGGGCCTCGACAAAGGTGGCGGCGGCCCTCTCTCCGAGGTCGAGGGTCGCGAAGGACACTCCGCGGTTGTTGAGCGAATTCGCCATCAACTGGGTGCGTTCGGGTTTCGGTCTCGGGTAGGGCGTCCCGAGGATCTCGTTGTAAATCTCGGTCAGCCAACCGCGGATCAGGGTGAAGGACTGGGGACGGCGTTCGGGGTCCTTGGCGACGCAGGATCGCATCAGCGCCGCAAGCCTCGGGTGCAGCCCCTCGACGAAACGGCTCGGGTCCGGCGGCTCGTCGCGCAGGTGCATCCGCATCCACCCGCCGAGGTGTGCCTCCCGGGTCTGGGTCGCGGGGTCGGCCTTCATGATGAACGGCCGGCGACCGCACAGGATCTCGTAGAGCATGCAGCCGAACGCATAAACGTCGGTGGCGACCGTGCCGCGCAGAGACTGCCGCCACAGCTCGGGCGCCATATACGGAGGCGTCCCCACCAGACCGCCTTCGGCGGTGACCGTCTGCCACGAACCGCTCGTCCAGGTGTCGTCGCGGCGACCGCGTTGGGACAGCTCCGGCGAAGCCTGTGCGCGAATGTCATCCGCCACGTCCTCGCGACCCTCGGCGCGGACCAGACCGAAGTCGGTCAGACGCGCCACGCCATCCGACGTGAGGAGGACGTTGGCGGGTTTGATGTCCCGGTGAATCACCCCCTTGTGTTCGACCCCCTCGTCGTCGCGCCAGACGAAGCTGTGGGTGTAGTCGAGCCCGCTGGCGATCTGGATCGCGAGATCCAGCCGCTGTTCGATGCTCGGCTTCGTCTCGCGTTTGAGCCACTGCCCGAGGTCGCCGCCGTCCACGTACTCCATGAACAGCCGCGGCATGCCCCCGATCTCCTGGAGGTAGTACGCACAGCAGATGTTGGGATGGATGCCCAGTGCGATCCACGACTCCGCCTCGCGTTGGAATCGCGCCCGCCCGTCCGCCGTCGCCAGCACCGACGGCAGCGGCGTCTTGACGGCCACCGTCCGGAGCAGCTCGCGATCGAAGGCGACGGCCACCACCGCCATGCCGCCCCTCAGGACCGACCTCACATCGTAACGGCCGTCGATCACGCTGCCTTCGAACCAGCCGCGGACGGTGTCGGGCACCGACCCGGTCACAGAGGTCGACTGCGGAACGGATGGCGGCGGGACGGTGCCGGCGGGCTCGGGATCGCCGCCGCCCGGCCGCGGGGCATCCGGGAGGAACTCCGACACCACGCGGGCCCGCCACTTGCCGGCCTTTTCATGACCGGGTTCGAGCTCCAGACAGCGGTCGAAGGCCGCCACCGCCTCGTGATACCGGCCGAGCCGGACCAGGCAGTAGCCCCGGTTGAGCCACGACCGCACATCGTCCGGAAAACGATCACACCACTCCTCGAGCATCGGCAGGGCTTCGCTCCAACTCTCCGCGCGGAGAGCGTCGACGATCCCGTGCCTCAGGAGCTCGAGCATTTCGTCCATCGCCCTTCCAGAATACCGCGGGAGACCTGTTACTCTGCCCGGAAGCGGGAGGCTGGATGCGTATCACCGGTTCGCGTCGCACCCATCGGATTGCCGGTCACCCCGTCGCGCTCGCCCGGACACGGGAGGGCGTCGCGCAGATCTGGGCCGACGATGACCCCGGGCTCGCCAGGGGGCTCGGTCTGATGCACGCCCACGACCGGTTGGTCCAGATGGCGCTGGTCCGGCTGGTCGGGCAGGGGCGGCTCAGCGAGTGCCTCAAGAGCAGCCCCGAGACCGTCGCTATCGACATCTTCATGCGCGAGATGGGGTTTGCGCGGGCAGCTGCGGCCGAAACCGGCGATCTTTCGGACGAGGCTCGCGGGCTGCTCGAGGCCTACGCCGAAGGCGTCAACCACGTCCTCGATCACCACCGACGGCCCCTCGAACTGGCCCTCGTGCGCTACCGGCCCGAACCCTGGACCCCGGCCGACACCGTGATCACCATCAAGCTCATGTCCTACATCGGCCTCGCCCAGTCGCAGCAGGACATGGAGCACTTTCTGATCCAGGCCATCCGCGCCGGCGCCCCGCCGGAGAAGCTCAAGGCGCTGTGCTCGCCCCACCTCGACGATCTCGACGAGTCGACGATCGGGTTGATTCGAGAGCTGCGGCTGCTGCGCCCGCTGGTCGGCGAGTCGATCCGTTTCCTGACCGCTGCGCCGACGCTGATGGCGAGCAACAACTGGGCGGTGTCGGGGACCCGCACCGCTTCCGGTACGGCATTCCAGTGCAACGACCCGCACCTCGAGTGCAACCGCCTGCCGGCCATCTGGTACGAAGCCGTCATGCACACCTCCGACGACTACCGGATCGGCGCCACCATGCCCGGCGTCCCCGGTCTGGTGATGGGGCGCACGCGCCGCCTCAGCTTCGGTTTCACCTACGGGTTCATGGACATGGCGGACTATTTCATCGAGGACTGCCGCGGCGGGGCCTGCCGCCGCGACGACGGGTTCGAGCCGCTCGATGTCCGCACCGAGACCATCGAGCGCAAGGGGCAGGAACCCATGTCCATCACCATCCGCGAGAACGCCCTCGGCGTGCTGGAGGCACCCGTCGATGACCCGGTGCTGGCGGACGGCTTCTACCTCACCCGGGCGTGGTCGGGTCAACGAGCGGGGGCGGCCGCCTCCCTCGACGCGCTCGCGCGGCTCGGACGCGCCCGCACCGTGCCCGAGGCGCAGGAGATCGTCCGCGAGGTCGCCATCTCCTGCAACTGGGTGCTCGCCGATCGCGACGGCAACATCGGCTACCAGCAGTCGGGGCTGCTCCCGGTCCGCAGCCACTCGGGGCTCCACCCGGTGCCGGCGTGGGAGAATCGATGGCACTGGCGCGGCACCGTCCCCGCCGATCGCCTCCACTCCATCCTCAACCCGCCCGAGGGCTTTCTGGCAACCGCCAATGACGATCTCAATCCACCCGGCGGGCCGCTCGTGATCAACCTCCCGATGGGCGGTTATCGGGTCGACCGGATTCGCGGGCTGCTCTCGGAGTGCCGGGAC
Source organism: Candidatus Sulfomarinibacteraceae bacterium (assembly GCA_963823345.1). Classification (GTDB taxonomy): domain Bacteria; phylum Acidobacteriota; class Thermoanaerobaculia; order Thermoanaerobaculales; family Sulfomarinibacteraceae; genus Sulfomarinibacter. Next base: position 91,445 of record CAWGLE010000009.1, on the reverse strand, counting down.
TGCACGCTGGACGACATGGCCGTGATCCAGAACGACCTCTATTCGCTGCAGGCCGAGCGATTCATGGAGCTCTTTCGACCGTTGCTGCCCGACACCTTTGCCGGCCGCCTGCTCGGCGGCTGGGACTGCCGATACGACACGGCGTCCCGCGGAGCGACTCTCTTCGAATCCGTCTACCACGCACTCCTGAGAGAAGTCTTCGGGAGCGGGCTGTTCGGCGAGGAGGTGTGGGACCACCTGGAGAACGAGACCGCGATCGTCGCCGACTACTACCACCTCTTCGACGATGCCGTGCTCGGCGGCGAAACGATGTGGTTCGGCCGGGAGGGCCGTGAGGCCCTGATCGGGCGCGTTCTCGCCGAGAACCTCACCGAGGTCGATCTCTTCGCCATCATTCCGTGGGGGAAGCGCCAGCAGATCGTCATGCGCAACATTTTTTTCGACGGCGCCCTGCCGGGGTTCCTGGGCTTCGACCACGGACCGGTCGAGCTGCCCGGCAACCGGGCCACCGTGGTCCAGGGCGGCGTCTTCGTCTCCCACGACCGGCAGACCACCTTCACGCCGTCCTGGCGGTTCCTCACCGATCTCGGCCACGACGACGCCCGCACCGCCCTCGCCGGCGGCCCCTCCGGCCGCCGCTTCTCACGGTGGTACACCACGGACGTTCAAAGATGGCTTACCGGGCACTACAAAACGCTGGCCCCGGACGAGGAGTTTTGAGTTCTCAGTTTTGAGTTTTCAGTTGGGGCAACATCCAACCTTCTTCATCGGATCCGCGTTCCCTACGGACGAAACGACTCAATCGGCAGAAACGGAGCGACGTGGAGGATTCGCTCATTCGCTCGTGGGCGGCACTGTAGAGAGCGTCGGATCGGCGGGTGGCAACTCGAAACTCATAACTCATAACTCAAAACTAAGAACTCAAAACTCCGCCTTCAGTTCACCATTTCCGCGGATTCGCCCTCCGGCGCTCGTGGCGCGGGGGCGGCCCTGGTCAGTCCGTTGCGGGCCCTGGAGTCGAACTCGTACTCGCACCAGCCCGAACCGAGCAGCTGTTTGAGGCCTTCGCGGGACGCGGTGCCCGGCTCCACCGTGAGGGCCGGCGGGGGCACCAGACGGGCGCGGAACTGCCCGCGGCGGCGGAGCTCGAAGCGGACCGGGAGGTCGCCCGGGTGCTCCAGCAGATACTCGCGAATCGCGTCGAGGCGGTCCGCGTCCATCTGATCCAGGTCCAGCACCACCCGCAGGGCGGCGGCCCGCCGCGAGTCGATGCCCACCAGTGAGACGATTTCCTCGGCCATCAGTTCGACATGGTCGCCCTCGCCCTTGAGTGCTCGCGACCACCAGGACCGCCGCACCGTCCTCCAACAGGCGCCCGTTGGCGTCGTACACATCGGGGAAGGCGACCACCCGCACCGCGCTGTCCGCCTCCTCGAGCCGGAAGACCGCCAGACGACGCCCGTGGTTGCGGCCCTCCTTCTTGATCGACATCACCTTGAGACCACTCACCAAACCGCCGACGGTCGCGTGCTCGATTCCGGCCGCGAAGCGCTCGGGCAGTTCGACGACGGTCGCGTCGGCGAAACGCTCGAGCTGCTCGCGATAGGCGTGCAACGGGTGGCCGGTGAGGTAGAAACCGAGCACCTCCCGCTCCCACGACAGGCGATCGGCCTGGTCGGCTCTGGCGGAGTTCCGAAGCTCCTCCTCGAGGCTCTCCGACGGCATGTCGTCAAACAGGAAGCCCTGCCCGAGTTCACTGTGTTCGCGCTCGCGGCTGGTCATCTCGAGCAGCCGGTCGAGGTTGTCGAGGATGCCCTTTCTGGGCAGGCCGAAGCCGTCGAAGCACCCCGCCTTGGCCAGGCATTCGAGCGCCTTCTGGTTGAGCGACCGCGCGGGCAGTGAGCGCAGACAGCTCGAGAGGGACGAAAACTCACCGATCCGCTCGCGAACCTCGATCAGCGGTTCGACCGCCGCCAACCCCACGCCCTTGACCGCCGCCAGCCCGAAACGGATGCCTTGGTCCTCGACCGTGAAGAACGGCATCGAGGCGTTGATGTCGGGCGGCAGGATCGCGATCCCCATCTGCCGGCTGCGCCCGAGGTACTGGCTCAACTTGTCGGTGTTGCTGACCTCCGAGGTGAGCATGGCCGCCATGAAATGGGCCGGGTAGTGGGCCTTGAGATAGGCGGTGAGATAGGCGACGTGGGCGTAGGCCACCGAGTGTGACTTGTTGAATCCGTACTTGGCGAACGGCACGATCTGGTTCCAGAGCTGGCGCGCCTTGTCCTTGGGGTGGCCCTTGGCCGCCGCGCCGGAGACGAAGTTTTCGCCCTCCCGATCGATGATCTCCTGCTTCTTCTTGCCCATCGCCTTGCGCAGGGTGTCGGCCTTGGCGAGCGAGAAACCGGCGATCTCGACGGCAATTCGCATCACCTGCTCCTGGTAGACGATGATGCCGTAGGTCTCGCCGAGGATTTCCTGGAGCTCGGGAAAAATGTAGGTGATGGTCTTGCGGCCGTGCTTGCGCTCCGCGTAGTCATCGATGAACTGCATGGGGCCGGGCCGGTAGAGGGCGTTGAGCGCCGCGATGTCGAGAAAGCTCTGCGGCTGCACTCTCCGCAGCACGTCCTTCATGCCCGACGACTCGAACTGGAAGATGCCGTCGGTGTCGCCGGCGGAGAACAGCGCATATACCGCGGGATCGTCGAACGGTATTTCGCCGAGATCCAGGTCGGCGTTTTCCGAGGCGTGGATCGACCTGACCGCATCGTCGATCACCGTCAACGTGCGCAGCCCGAGAAAGTCCATCTTCAACAGACCGAGGGCCTCGACGTCGTCCTTGTCGAACTGGGTGCTGACCTCACCGTGGGAGGTGCGAATCAAGGGCATGAGGTTGACCAGGGGTTCCGGGGCGATGACGACACCCGCCGCGTGGACGCCGCAGTGTCGCGCGAGTCCCTCCAGTCGCGAGGCCGTCTCCACGAGCAGATTCACGTCGTCGTCCGCTTCCACCAGCTCCCGCAGCTGCGGCGTATCCCTGAGTGCCTGCTCGATGGTGATATTGAGCTCGTCCGGAATCAGCTTGGCGATTCGATCCACATCCCCGAACGGCATCCCCATGACCCGCCCCACGTCGCGCACTGCGGACTTGGCCTTGAGAATGTTGAACGTGGCGATCTGCGACACCGAATCCTCGCCATAAAGCCGCCTCACATAATCGATCACTTCGTCTCGTCTACGCTGACAGAAATCGATGTCGATATCCGGCATCGAGATCCGATCGGGGTTGAGGAATCGTTCGAAAAGGAGATCGAACTCCAGGGGGTCAATATCCGTGATACCGAGAGAGTACGAGACCAGGGAACCGGCCGCGGAACCTCGCCCGGGCCCCACCGGTATTCCCTGTTCTCTGGCGTGACGAATGAAGTCCCAGACAACCAGGAAATACCCCGGAAAACCCATCTTGCGAATGATGGCGAGTTCTTCCTCCAACCGCGATTCGTACGCAGCGTCCGACCGCCGCCGGGGTCCGGATTTGGCAAGCCGGCGTTTGAGACCGTTCTGTGCTTTCTCGGCGAGAAAGGCTTCGAGATTGGAACCGTTCGGCACCTGATATTTCGGCAGGTGTAACGTGTCGGTGTCGAACAGGACGTGGCACCGCGAAGCGATCTCCACGGTGCGTTCGCACGCGCCCGGATAATCGGCGAATAACTCGTACATCTCGGCTGGAGATTTGACGTAGAACTCGGCGTTGTACGCATAGCTGCGCTGAAGATCCTCGAGGTCGCGATTGAGCCCGATGCCGATCAGGATCTTGTGGGCGTAGGTGTCCTCCTGGCGGTGAAAGTGGCAATCGTTGGTTGCGACGATGTCGATACCAGAATCCCGCGACAGCGCCGCCATGCCCTCCCGGACAAACTCCTCGTCGGCAAGGCCGTGGTTCTGGATTTCGAGAAAAAACCCGTCCTTGCCGAAGATCTCGCGATAGCCCTCGGCGCACGCGAGCGCTCTCCTGGCATCGCGGTTGAGCAGCAGGCGTGAAACTTCTCCCGACAGACAAGCCGACAGGCCGATCAGCCCTTCGCTGTGCTCAGCGAGCAGTTCTTTCGAGATCCTGGGCTTGTGGTAGAAGCCCTCCAGGTAGCCCGCGCTCACCAGGCGGACCAGGTTGCTGTAACCGCGGTCGTTCTCGGCCAACAGTACGAGGTGGTCGTAGGGTTTCCGTCGACCGGGGACCGGCGACCGATCACGGTGGTCCCCGGGGGCGACGTACACCTCGCACCCGATCACCGGTCGCACCCCGGCCTTCAGCGCCGCCCGGTGGAACTGAAACGCGCCGAAGATGTTGCCGTGGTCGGTGACCGCCACCGCCGGCATGCCCATCCCTGCAACCTGGTCCGCCAGATCCGGAATACGAATCGCGGCGTCGAGCAGCGAGTAGTGCGTGTGGAGATGAAGGTGGACAAATTGGGGGGTTTCGGAAGGCCGGCTCATGGCGCCATCATACCGCGCCCCGCCGCCCCACCCCGAAGCGCGTTTCCTTCCCCCGCGACCACCGTCGACGACCACTTGCGGAAGCGCGAAACTGCCACTCAAACGACCGAGATTTTTTGGGAAGGCGGGGATCAAAATCCGGTTGACATCTGAAATCACAGAATGTTTGAGATCCTCGGAATGTTCCTTTTATCGAAAACTCAAAACCAAAATCAGAAATTTTGCGAACAAAGTGAGCAAAATTTCTTGACAAAGAAATTTCAATCGTTCATTCTGGAATTCAACATGGCTATCGGACTCGGGCTTTTTCAACGCCAAACGAATTCAAATCGCCACGGAGATGACTCTCAAATCCGGGTCTATCGGGCGCACGCTGCCCGTGCGATGTCCGAGGAACGGTGGGAGGTCGCGGAGATCTTTTTCGACAGGATTCTCAGCGTTGATCCGAGCCACACCGAAGCCTGGTTGATGAAAGGTCATCTTCGACACCACTGCAGAAATGATGAACAATCTGCAGTCTATTGCTATCGAAAAGTCCTCACCCTTTGCGGTCAGGAATCTGCCAATCCACACGCCGAACGGGCTCGATCCTCGCTCGCACGTTTGCTGGCCGTCTGGAGCTGAGTCCGGGAACAATCGGGCGGATTCCAGATTCGAGAGCGCAGGCTTTTCCTTCATCTCGCGCCGCGAGGAGCCACCTTTCGCATTGTGTGCCAGAGGGGTTATTACTCACCAGAATACTCGAGTCCACACGATGCGAAAAATGGCACCTCCGTTCAACGTTTCAGGCACCTCCGCCGCACCCGGTCCCACCCACCCTGAGCTCCCGGATGCTCAATCGCGGTGGGTGGTCGGGTGGGAAATCCGAAATCCGAAATCCGAAATCCGAAATGAAATTCTGTAGCGTCTGCCGTGCTATTCTCCCGGGGTGAAAGCGACGGTCACCTCCCTCCGCCAGGCGCGCCAGATCAAACAGGTTTTCGGACCCATCCTCGACCGCCTCGAACTGGTGGAAAGGTTCTTCAAGAACGAGTTCGCTCATGCTGAACCGATGGTCCGCGACGTCGCCACCTACGTCCTCGGCACCGGCGGCAAACGCCTTCGCCCGGCGCTGGTGCTGCTCGTGAGCCGGATGCTCGGATACAAGGGCGAGCGCGATATCAGATACGCCGCAGTGCTCGAGATGATCCACACCGCCACCCTGGTTCACGACGACATCATCGACGGCTCTGATCTGCGCCGGGGACAGCCGACCGCCAACAACACCTGGGGCAACCAGACCACGGTCCTGGTGGGCGACTGGCTCTACACCCGCACCATGGATCTGTGCCTCGAACTCGGCGACGTCGACGTCATGCGCGTGCTGACCTCGGCGACCCTGCGGATGACCGAGGGCGAGATTCTCGCCGATCGGATCCGCGGCCGTATCGACATCGACGAGCCCACCTACATGGACATCACCCAGCGCAAGACCGGAGCCCTCTTCGCGGCTGCGTGCGCGGTGCCGGCACTCTTCCAACCATCAACCCTCCACCTGACCGAGAAGCTCCTCGAGTTCGGCCGCAACATGGGCGTCTCGTTTCAGCTCGTCGACGACATGTTGGATTTCACCGCGGCCCGTTCAGACCTCGGGAAACCCGTGATGGCGGACCTTCGTGAAGGTCGCATCACGTTGCCCATCATCCTGCTCCTGAAACGGCTCGATCCCGGCACGCGAAACCGCCTGGCGGAGGTTGCCGCCAGCGGCTTGTTCGACGCGATCTCCGAGGAGGAGGTCATCGAGATGGTCCGCACGTCGGGGGTCCTCGACGAGGTTCGCCGCCGGGCGCACCACTACTCCGACAACGCGATTCAGCAGACCGAGTCGCTGCCGAAAGGTCCCGAACGGGATGCCCTGATCCTCGCCAGCGAGATGCTCCTCGACCGCGGCGTTTGACCCTCGCTTCTCAAAGACGTAGGCGGGCGATTCACGTAAACGACCCGCCTACGCCATTCAGCGAAATCGTCACCGGCCTGTTTTCGAATGCTGGGGGAGGCTCGATTATCAGTCGGCGACGCACTCGAGCCCGGGCGGCGGGTCGGGCAGCCAGCGGTCTTCGGGCGGCGCCGAACCGGCGGTCCACGACGAAAAACTCAGGGAATTGGACGCGCCCTGCGGATCGATGATCCGCACCTCGGCCGGCAGCGAACGGTCGTCGAGCGTCACCTCCACCCGATCTACTCCGCCGGGCTCCCGGGGGACCAGGATGAATCCGTGGACGCCGTTTCCGAGAACCGCAAAGTGCGCGACCGCACCGGCCGGGTCGAGGACCGCGGCGAGAGGCACCCTCGCCCACTCGTCATCGCCAAGCAGGTGCTCGTCGCAACTCGGGACCTCGAGGTCGAGGAGGCGCACCGTGCGCCCCTCGAGACCCATCATCTGGGTCACCGGATCGCCGGTTCGAAACAGCGCGCGGTCGGGCCACGCGACCGTCACCACCCCGGCGACCACCTCGCCGGCCGTCATTCCCGCCGCGATGTACTCCTGCGAGTAGTCGGCCCGCCACGCCTCGGCCTTGCGCAGGGCGTCGCCCAACGCCGCCAACGCGGCCATGCCCTGATCCTGGGAAAAGGCCGGACCACAGATGGCGGACACGGCGAGGGCCGCGCCGACGATGCGTCGGGGCATCATCGGCGGTCTCACCCCTCGAGACTGAGGGTGTTGATCGACCGCGCGACCACGAAGACCTTTTCGTTGTTGCTCTCGGGCGAGGTGGGGTAGAGAAAGAACCCGCTGTCCTCCATCCGGTACTCCTGCACCACGCCGTGAATGATCTCGCCGTCGAAAAACTCGACCCTGGTCGGCGCTCCGGCCGGCGGTTCGGCGACCATGGTGCCGAGCTGCATTTCCGCCTCCCGCCGGCGGGGGTTCTTGAGAAAAAACACCGCCTTGAGGTCCGAGATGCTCACCCTCACCCGTTCGCCTTCGTCGGTCTCCGCTTCGACCGCGTAGTCGAGCGGCGTGAAGTCGCGGGTCAACGCGCATCGGGTCAGGTTTCCATCCCGGAAGCGAAGCACCACCTCATTGCCAGTCGACCCCGCCATCTCTCCTCCTCCGAGCCTCTGCACACGTTCTTCGGTCATGCTAGCCCGGATCGCGGCTGAGGTCCACCTCGCCGACGATGTCGGAGTTCTCAGTTTTGAGTTTTGAGTTTTGAGTTCCCACCCGCACCCCCACCGACAATGAGCACCCGAGTGCTCAGGGTGGGTGGGACCACGTGCGGCGGAGGTGCCTGGCTCCGGCCCGTCCTACGGGCCGCGTGCCTGGCTCCGCTCGGGAAGGGCGTGGGGATACGAGCCGCGTGCGATGCAACGTTCCAACGTTCAAACGTTCCAACGTTCAACCCCGATATCAGTGCCGGAAGTGCCTCCGCCCGGTCAGCACCATCGCGACACCGAGCCGGTCGCAGGCCTCGATCACCTCCCGGTCGCGGATCGAACCGCCCGGCTGGATCACGGCGCGAACGCCCGCGGCGTGCAGGGCCTCGACGCCGTCGGGAAAGGGGAAAAACGCATCTGACGCGGCCACGCTGCCGTCGAGAGCGTGGTCCATTTCCCGCGCCTTGGCGACCGCGATCTTTGCCGCGTCGACCCGGCTCATCTGGCCGGCGCCGATGCCGAGAAGCCGGTCGTGTGTCCCGACGACGATCGCGTTGGAGCTGACGTGTTTGACGACCCGCCAGGCGAGCTCCAGCGCCTTCACTTCGGCGTCGTCGGGCGCCCTCTTGGTGGCCGTCTCGCGCGCCTCTCCCTCCCACCCCGTGTCCCTCGCCTGGAGGAGGAAGCCGCCGTCGACATCACGCACGACCAGACCACCGACGGCGGCCGGCTCGGCTTCGAGCACCCGCAGATTCTTCTTCGCCGCGAAGACCTCGCGCGCCGCCTCGTCATAGCCCGGCGCGATCACCACTTCCGCGAACTGCTCGACCACCGCCTCGGCAAACGCCCCGTCCACCTCCCGGTTGGCTGCGATCACGCCGCCGAACGCCGACACCGGATCGGTGGCCCGCGCCTTGAAAAAGGCCTCCACCATGCTGTCGTCGAGGCCGACGCCGCACGGGTTGGCGTGCTTGATCACGGCGACGCCGGCCGACGGCAGGTCCCACACCAGCCGCCACGCGCCTGTGGCATCGCCGAGGTTGTTGTAGGACAACTCCTTGCCCTGGAGCTGACGAGCTCCGGCAAGCCCGGTAGCAGGTTCCGGGCGCGCCAGAAGCCCCCACTGGTGGGGGTTCTCGCCGTAGCGAAGGGAGATCTCGGTGGAGTCGAGGAGGGCTCCGGCAACGGTCGCGACCGCACCGGTGTCAGCGTCACCCATCAACCGCGGCAGGTTGGCGACGATCGCCGCATCGTAGGCGGCGGTGTGGCGAAAGACCTTGAGCGCGAGGCGGCGGCGGGTCTGGAGACTCACCTCGGGGTGCTGCAACTCCCCAAGGACCGCCTCGTAGTCCGCGGGATCGACCACGACCGTCACCCTCGCGTGGTTCTTGGCGGCGGCCCGGAGCAGGCTCGGACCGCCGATGTCGATCTGCTCGACGGCTTCCTCCAGCGTGACCCCGGCGGCGGCGACGGTGCGGCGAAAAGGGTACAGATTGACGACCACCAGATCGATCCCCGGGATCCCGAGACCGGCGAGCTCGGCTTCGTGCCCCGCGGTGGGCGCCGCGAGGATCCCGGCGAAGATGTTCGGGTGGAGGGTCTTGACCCGTCCGCCGAGAATCTCCGGGAAACCGGTGAATGAACCGACCTCCACCACGTCGCAACCCGCGGCAGCCAGCGCCTTCGCCGTCCCGCCGGTCGAGAGGATCTCCCACCCGAGCCGCCGCAGCGCCGGGCCCAACCGGTCGAGCCCGGTCTTGTCGGAAACTGAAATCAACGCCCGCTTCGCCATGCCGCCTCCCGCGAGGGGGCGATTGTACTTGATCGTTCGGACGGTTGAACGATCAACGTTCAAACGGGTTATCGACGGCCCCGGGGCTGCTACGATACACCCCATGAAAAGCCGAATCGCGTCGAGATGTGCCGCCCTCCTGGTGATCGCCGCCTGCGCGCCTTCGGCGACGGGTCCACACTCGCCGCCCGCCGACACCGTTGTCGTCGGCGTGTCCTCGGACCTGCAGAGCTGGAATCCCTATCTCGCCGAGGATGCCAACGACGAGGCCATCTTGAGCCTGGTGTATCCGTCGTTGGCCGTCGAACAGCCGGACTACCAGAAGCACCCGCCCTCGTTCGCGCCGTCCCTTGCCGAGTCGTGGGAGTTCTCCGAGGACGGTCTCGACCTGACGTTTCACCTGCGGCCGGATGCGGTATGGAGCGACGGCACACCGGTGACCTCTGCGGACCTGCTGTTCAGCTTTCAGGTGCAGACCTCGGAGGAGCTCGGTTGGGGGTGGGGCGACATCACCGACTCCGTGGCCGGGGTCGAAGCCCTGGACGCCCACACCGTCCGCTATCGGTTCACCCATCGTTACCCCTACCAGTTGATGGACGTCAACGACGGCCCGATCGTGCCGGCACACGCGTGGGGTGAGATTCCGCTCGACGCCTGGGAAGAGACGGACTGGCGCGAGCTGGTGGTGTCGGCCGGACCGTTTCAACCCGGCAGCCACACCCCGCAGCAGGAGATCATCCTCGAGCGCAACCCCCGCTATTTCGAGCCCGGACGGCCGAAGATCGAAAGCCTGGTGTTTCGCGTCGTCCCGTCGTCGGCCCAGCTCCTGACCCAGCTGCTCGCCGGCGCCGTCGACGTGGTCAACGGCATCACCCCCGCCGAAGCTGCGCGGGTGCAGGCCGCCCCCGAGGTCGACCTCACGGTCTTTGCCGACCGTTCCTACACCCACGTGTGCTGGAACCTCAGACGCCCCGTCTTTGCCGACCCGCGAGTTCGTCAGGCGCTCGCGCTGGCCGTCGACCGCGACGCGCTGATCGAGGTGGTCTACAACGGCTACGCCCTGCCCTCGGCTGGGCCGGTGTTGTCCTCGATGTGGGCCTTCAACCGCGGGCTCGAGCCGATCGCCTTCGGCCCCGACGAGGCGCGCCGAATGCTCGCCGAAGCCGGGTGGCTGGACAGCAACGGGGACGGCGTTCTCGATCGCGACGGCGTCGACCTCGCGTTCGAGCTGCTCGCCCCCTCGGAGAGCGACACCCGCCAGGATGTGGCGTTGATGATCGAGCGCGACCTCGGCCGGATCGGCGTCCGGGTGGCGCCCCGGTTTCTCGAGTGGGGGGCTCTGCAAAGCGCCATGGCCGGAGGCAACTTCGACGCGTTCGTCAATCGCCTCGTGGAACCGACCCAGGTGGATCTGTGGGGCGTCTGGCACAGCACGCCTCCCGGCGAACCCACCTTCAACTTCGGCGGCTACGACAACCCGGAGGTCGACCGGCTCCTCGAGGAGGTCGAACAAACCCCCGATTTCGCCGCCCAGAAGCCCCTGCTCGACGAGATCCAGGCCCTGATCGTCGCCGACCAGCCCTACCTCTTCCTGGTCGAAAACACCCGCATGGTCGGCCACAACGCGAGGATCGAGGGTGCCGACATCAACGCCGCGTCGATCTTTTTCAACGTCGGGGACTGGGTGATCGCTCCCGGAAAATGACGGGGCAGACGAGGAACGGGAGACAGGGTGAAAGGAAGACCACCCACCCACGCGCTGAGAAGCCGCTTTTTTTCAGGATGTCATCCCGACCGAGGGAGTGAAACGACCGAGCGGAGGGATCTGGGGGGCGGCTCGCGGAACCGCGTTGCAGCCCCCACCCAGATTCCTCCACTCGCTCACTTTGTTCGCTCGGTCGGAATGACAGTCTCTGAGCAGCCCTACCAACTCACATTGAGGGCGCCTCCGCTCCCCTGCACGCCTGCTCCCCTGCCCCTTCCCGCCTATAATCCCCCCGTGAGCTCTCACTTCCCCGGATCTCGCCCGTGAAGGGCATCGTCGTCCGCCGTCTGCTGACGCTGGTGCCGCTGGTGTGGCTGGTGGTCACCCTGACCTTTGTCGTCGTCCAGGCGGCGCCGGGGTCCTACGCCGACACCATCGACAACCCGCGCCTGTCGCCGGAAACGCGGGCTGCCGTCCGCGCTCATTACGGCGTCGACGAACCGGTTCTCGGCCAGTACGTGGACTGGCTGCGCGCGGTGGCGACCGGCGATCTCGGCGTCTCGTTCATGTACAAGCAGCCCGTGACGCGGGTCCTCGCCCGCGCCCTGCCGCCCACGCTCCTGTTGGCGGGCGCAGGTCTCGCCATCACCCTGCTGCTCGGCCTCGTGCTGGCAATGGCCTCGACCCGACACCCCCACGGGTGGGCCGACCGCGTGATCACCCTCCTGAGCCTCGGGCTCTACGGCGTGCCGTCGTTCTGGCTGGCCGGCGGGCTGATCCTCGTGTTCAGCCTGGTTCTCGGGTGGCTGCCGCCGTCCCACATGCACTCGGTCGGAGCCTCCGGGCTCGGCCGTGCCGCGAGCGCCCTCGATCTCCTCCGCCACCTCGCACTGCCGGCGGTCTGCCTCGGGTTGGTGGGCGCCGCCGGCACCGCCCGCTATTTCAGGGCAACGCTTCTCGATGTTCACGCCTCCCGTTTCATGCTGGCTGCGCGAGCGCGGGGCCTGCCGGAATGGCGGCTGCTGTGGGTTCACGCCCTGCGCCCGGCGCTGCTGCCGGTGGTGACCCTCCTCGGTCTGTCGCTGCCGGTTCTGGTGTCCGGTTCGGTGGTCGTGGAGACCATTTTCTCGTGGCCGGGCATGGGCCAGGTGGCGTTCAACGCGGCCCGTGCCCGCGACGTGCCGCTGATCCTCGGTGCGACCCTGGTTGGAGCGGCTGCGGTGATCCTCGGCAACCTCGTTTCCGACCTGTTGTACGCCGTCGTCGACCCCCGCGCGCGGAGGCCGCAATGAGATCGCTGACCGTGGGACTGGCGGTCATCGCGATCCTCGTCGCCGGTTGCTGGCTCGGACCGATCCTGCTGCCCGCCACCGGTGACGGCGACCCCCTGCACGCCGCGCTGCTGCCCCCCGGCACGGCGGTCGCGGTGGTTCAGCTGACCGACGGGCGAACCCTGATCTCACCCGATGTCGGCCGGGAGGGCGACACCGTTGTCGTGCGCGGGCGAAACGGCAGCACCGCCGTTCCCGAAGACGAGGTCGTGAGCGAGAGTCGGGTTCGCCTGTGGCTCGGCTCCGATCGATTCGGCCGCGACGTTCTCGCGCGGCTGCTCGAGGGCGGACGCCTGTCGCTGCTGATCGCCGCCCTCGGGGTGCTGGTGGCGCTCGTGGTCGGCCTCGGCGTCGGCCTCGCAGCCGCCACCGGGGGTCGCGTCGTGGATGCGGTCCTCATGCGGTTGATCGACGCCCTGCTCGCCTTTCCGATGTTGCTGCTCCTGATCCTGGTGTCCTCGCTTTTCCGACCCGGCCCGTTGGTTCTCGTGGCGGTGCTGGGACTCTCCTCCTGGATGGGTCTGGCGCGTCTCGTCCGCGGTCAGGTCCTGTCCCTGCGCAGCCGCGACTTCATCAAGGCGGCGCGGGTCGCCGGAACCCGGGAGCTGCGGATCTGGACCCTCCACTACCTCCCCAACCTCAAGGCGCCGGTCGCCCAGGACACCGCCCTCCAGATGGGCAATCTGGTGCTGGCGGAGGCGACGCTCTCCTTCCTCGGTCTCGGCCTGCCCGCCACTCTGCCCAGCTGGGGCGCCATGGTGGCGGACGGCCAGCGCGTCATGCTCGAGGGGTGGTGGCTGTCGTTCTTCCCGGGCCTCGCCATCGCCGCCCTCGTCATCAGCCTCGCCCTCGTCGGCGACGGGCTGCAGCAACGCCGCACCGGAAGCGCGTGAGAAAACGTTAAAACGTTGGAAGGTTGAACGTTTCAACGTTGAACCTCGTTTGCTACCCTGCAGCGATGAAAACCTTCCGCCATCTGTTGTGTTTGCTCGTCTGGGGAACCGGAGGTGTCACGACCATCGCAGCCGCCCCCGCCCACGCAGAGGAGAAGATCATGGCCAACGACATCGCCGCCATCGCGACTGAAATTGAACCGCAGCTGATCGAGGCGAGGCGGTGGTTTCACCAGCACCCGGAACTCTCGAACCGTGAGGTGCAGACCGCGCAGGAGATCGCCCGCCGCTTGCGCGAGATGGGCTACGAGGTGCGGACCGGGGTCGCCCACAACGGGGTGGTGGCGGTGCTCGAAGGGGGGCTGCCGGGTCCGGTGGTGGCCTGGCGTTCGGACATCGACGCCCTGCCGATCGACGAGGAGGTGGACGTTCCCTACCGGTCAACCAACGCCGGCGTCATGCACGCCTGCGGCCACGACGTCCACACCACCGTGGGCCTCGGCGCCGCCGAGGTCCTCATGAAGCTCAAGGACCGCCTCCACGGGACCGTGGTGTTCATCTTCCAGCCCGCCGAGGAGGGCCCGCCCCCGGGCGAGGACGGCGGCGCCTCCATGATGATCGCCGAGGGGGTCCTCGAGAGCCCTCCGGTCGAGGCGATCTTCGGCCTCCACGTCATGCCGACGTTTGAAGCGGGCCGGATCGGCGTCCGCGAAGGCGGTCTGATGGCGGCGGGCGACCGTTTCAAGCTCACGATCCACGGCCGGATGACCCACGGCTCCGCGCCCCACGACGGCGTCGACGCGGTCTACGTCGGCTCGCAGTTGGTGACGGCGCTCCAGGCGCTGCCGTCGCGCGAGGTCGATGCCAGGAATTCGCTGGTGGTGTCGGTGGGGAGCTTCAACGCCGGCAACCGCTGGAACATCATCGCCGACGAGGCGGTCCTCACCGGGACGGTGCGCACCCTCGACACCGAGACCTGGAGCTCGATCCCGGAGCGATTCGAGCGCATCGTCAAGGGCATCTGCGACGCCAACCGGGCGACCTACGATCTCATCTACGAGCGCATCGCGCCGCCGGTCGTCAACGACGCGCGGCTGGCCGCATTCGCCCGGCGGTCCCTGGTCGCGAGCCTCGGCGCGGACAACGTCCTCGAGACCCCGCCGATCATGGCCTCCGAGGACTTCGCCTACTTCCAGCAGCAGGTTCCGGGCGTCTTCCTCTTCCTCGGCGTCGCCAACCCCGCCGAGGGGTGGACGGATTACGTCCACACGCCCACGTTCCGGCCGGACGAGGCGGCGATCGTCACCGGCGTCACGGCGGTCGCGTCGCTGCTCGCCGATTTCACGGCGGCCGGCGGCGAATGAGGCACCGCGTCGCCATCGTCGGCGGCGGCATCACCGGGCTCGCCGCCGCCCAATGGCTCGAGAGAGACCACGGGATCGACGATGCCGTGGTCCTCGAGGCGACAGGCGCCGCCGGCGGCAAGATCCGCTCGACGACCGAGGACGGCTTCACCCTCGAGGAGGGCCCGCAGGGCTTTCTCGACAACGCCCCCGACACTCTCGAGCTCGCCTCCGCTGTCGGTCTGGAGGATGACCTGGTTCACGCCGACGAGAGTGCGGCCGATCGTTTCATCCTCCGCGGCGGCCGGTTGCGGAGGGTGGCCACGTCGCCCCTCGCCTTCATGACATCGGACATCCTCCCGTTGACCGGCCGCTTGCGGTTGCTCGGCGAGCCCTTTGCCCGCACGCGTCCTGACCACGACGAGACCGTTTTTGAATTCGCCAGGAGGCGCATCGGGCTCCAGGCGGCCGAGGTCCTGGTGGACGCCATGGTCACCGGGGTCTTCGCCGGCGACTCGCGCGAGCTTTCGCTCGCCGCCACCTTTCCCAGGATGGCGGCGATGGAGGCTGAGCACGGCTCGCTGACCCGCGCCCTCATCGCCAGGATGCGCGAGGCGAAACGGACCGGGAAGAGATCGGGCGGTCCGGCGGGCCCGGGCGGACGGCTGACCACCTTCGAGGGCGGGATGGCCCGGCTCCCCCGGAGCTTGAGCGAACGCCTCGGAGACCGGCTGCTGCTCGACCGACCGGTGCTCGGGCTGGCGCGCGACGGCGAACGGTTCGTTCTCACGACCGCGGGCGGCGACCTCACCGCGGACGCCGTCCTGCTCTGTCTGCCGGCCTCGGCCACTGCGGATCTGGCGGCGCGGGCTCGCACCCGATGCGGTCGCGCCGCTCTCCGGGATCACCACCGCTCCCATCGCCGTCGTCATGCTGGGCTACGACGACCTCAACGCGTTCGCGCGGCCGGTCCGGGGTTTCGGCTTCCTGGTGCCGCGCGGCGAGGACGTGGGCCTGCTCGGCACGCTCTACTGCCACGACATCTTCCCCGGCCAGGCCCCGGCGGGGACCCTCTTCCTGCGCGCCATGGTCGGCGGCGCCCGCGAGCCGGAGGCGGCGGCCCTCGACGACGATGCCCTGTTGGCGCGGGTCCGGTCGGGCCTGGCCACGGTCTACGGCGCCGACCCCGATCCCGACCGGGTGTGGATCGTGCGTTGGGAGCACGGGATTTCCCAGTACACGGTGGGCCACCTCGACCGGGTCGCGGCGGCGGAAAAGGCCGTGGCGCGAGCCGGCCTCGAGCTCGCCGGTTCGCCCTATCGCGGCGTGTCGGTCAACGACTGCATCAAGCAGGCGCGAGCCGCCGCGCGACGCATCGCGCGGCGGCTCGCGCCTGCTTGAGTTCTCAGTTTTGAGTTTTGAGTTTTGAGTTATCCCTGGCCACGCGAATTTCGGGGGAGAGTGGTTGCGAACTCAAAACTCAGAACTCAACACTCAAAACTGTGATCAACGCGACGCGTTGATCACGACCGCCGCCACTGTGAGCCAGATCACGACGCACACGAGCAGCGGCCGGTCGGTCAGGAGCGCCTTGGTCGGACTGCCGCCGAGCTCGTGGCGGTGCAACAGGTAGAGATAGCGAAAGAGCCCGTAAAGAACGATCGGAACGGTTGCCAGCAACCCTTCCGAACCCACCTTGGCCACTGTCTCGGGGGCGACGGTGTAGAGCGCGTAGGCCACCACCGTGGCACCGAGGACCACACTGATGGCGCTGTCCACCATCGGCAACGTGTAGTGGCCGAGCACCGCGCGGTGGTTGCCGGCGTCGTGGCCGAGCAGCACGAGCTCGGTGCGCCGCTTGCCGAGCGCGAGATAGAGGGCCAGGAGATAGGCGACCACCAGGATCCACCGCGAAACCGGAACGTTGATGGCCACCGCGCCGCCCACCACCCGCAGGACGAAGCCGGCCGCCACCACCAGGACGTCCAGAAACACCGCCCGTTTCAGCAGCGCCGAGTACAGGAGTACCAGGGCCACATAGGCGATCAGGATCACCGGGAACCACCCACCGAGCCAGAGGGCGACGGCCACCGCAACTGCCACCAGGGCGACCGCGGCCGCCATCGCCGCGGCAACCGAAACCTCGCCGGCTGCGATCGGCCGCCAGCGTTTGACGGGGTGCGCCCGGTCGGCTTCGCGGTCGATCACGTCGTTGACGAGATAGGTGGCCGAGGACGCGGCGCAGAAGGCCGCGACGGCGAGCAGGTTGCGGAGCCAGGCATCGGGATCACCGATCAGACCCGAGAAGACGATCGGTGCGAGCACGAAACCGTTCTTGAGCCACTGCTCGGGGCGCATCGAGCGGATGAGTGATGTCACGAAACCATTCTAACGTCTGCACGTTTGAACTGAGAGGGCTTCGCCCACCCGCCCACCCGGCACGCGAGACGCGTGCCCCACAACGCGCTCCCTTGTGGGGCAGCCTGCCTGTCTCGGCGTAGCTGAAGGCGAAGCCGGATCCCGGCTGCCGGGCGGGTGGATCGCCCCACGATGACCCGCGGGTTTGGAGGATAATCTGGGCGACCGCGGTTGGAGGCTGGATGCGTCGATTCAAGGCCGCTTTCATCGCATGTCTGTGTCTGCCGCTCTTCGGCTGTTTCGAGGAACCGGTTCGCGAACACGTTCATCTCACGCTCCGCGGCGCCGGACCCGTGATCGTCACCGTCGTCCAGGAGGTCGCGGACCCCCGCCTGGCACAAAGCAACGCGGAGCTTGCCGACCGCATGGAAGAAAGCCGAACCACGATCGAAAGCAACCTCGACCCGTGGAGCCGCCGGTTCGCGCTGCAGCAGCCCGTGGCCGAGCAGCGGAGCACCCAGTGGGTGGAAGGGAACCTCCGCCGCTCGGTTCACAGCGCCGTCCTCGCTTCCTTTGACGAGGTCGTCGAGATGGTGGAAGCGGACGGCCTCACCGGCAGCCTCGCGGTGGCCGGGGGCGTCGCCGAGGTCAGCTTCTTTCCCACCGGCGGTTCGCGGGCCACATACACCCAACGGCAGGAGGCGGAACGACTGCTGGCCGAGTGGTCCGAAACGCTGACGGAGTATTTCGAATCCGTGATCGACCTCTACACCTACCTCGGAGGCCGTCCCGACCGCGCCGTCCCGTGCTTCGTGCACATCTTCGACCAACACGAAGGCGTCGCGGCATCGGGCCCTCTCGAGACCGAAGAGGAGGAGCTGGTCGGGCGCGTCAAGGACGCACTGGACGCAGTTGTCCTGGCACTGTTGGTGCCGGAGGGCGAGTCCTTCTCGTTGAACGAGCTCACGCGGCTGGTCTACGACCCGTTCCCGGCCAGACTCACGGTGTCCGTCGACGGCCGGGTGCTGCAATCGGATGGATGGATCGCACAGCCACGCTTCTTCGAGCGGCCCGCGGTGGATGCCTGGAACGCGCTCGTATCGCTCGACGGCCGGTGGCTTTCGCCGGACCTGGTCACCGCCCTGGCGTCGCCGGCGCCCGAGGACCGGCAGCCCGAAACGGATCCGGTCGAGTTCGCTTCCCGTCCGCGTTACGTGGCCGCCGCCCCGGCATCCGCGGACGTGGAATCGGCCCTGCTCTCGGGGCTCGTCCCCGCCGATGAGCTGACGCTCCGGTGGCGGCCGCCCGCACCCGCGCTCGACGACTCGGACGCTGTCGCCGAAAGCTGGCTGCCCCTGATGGATGCTGCAGAGGCTGTGATCTCCGACTGACTCCGCGCGCGGGACATCACGGCCCCTACCTGATGGACGACAAAGGCCGCTATCCACGCGAGGGACGCCGCCACGTGCACCCATATCCAGCGCCGGCGCCACTCCGGGTCCACAGCCACCTGGAGCAGGTAGCCGGAAGCCGCCATCGGGAGAAGGAGCACCATCAGACCGATGCCGGCCGTGCGGTTGCGGCGGCCGTTTCGGAGCTTGGCCGTGATGTGGCCGGCCCAGATCAAACCCACCGCAAAAACCAGCAGCGGTGCCGCCAGCACGTGGAGGTGCTGAAGGAGGGGCTGCAGCGGGTGGTTGACCACCGCCCACTCGTCGGTCGGTGTCACCGCATAGCGCATCCAGCCATAGACCAAACCGGTCGCCGCAACCGCCAGGTTCGCGATCTGGAGAATGACCAGTTGAGCCCGCGTCACGGCGCACTCCCCGCCGTCACGACCCGGTGGATCGCCAGAACCCGGCGCACGGCTTCAGTGGTGGCGCGGGCGGTGAGAGTGGCGCCGGTCACGGGCCGGATATCGCGCTTGAGAGACAGCCCTTCGTCGAGCTCCTCACCATCGTACTGGCGGTACCATCCTTCGCGCGGCATGTACTCCACCGGTTCGCGAAAGACCACGACCTCCACCCGGCCGATGGCGCCGTCGGGTCCGACCACGATCATCAAGGTTTCCGGCAGGGTCCGTACCCGGTGGGTGTCCAGATAGGCGTGCCCGATGACAACACCACGGGCGTCGGTGGCTGCATACCGGGTCACGAGGGCGCTCCCCAGTTCGGCGCCGCACAGTTCAGAGGCCTCCCGCATCTGGTCGTCGGTGAGGAAGAGCGTCTCCCGCTCGGTCGTCGCCCCCGGGAAGGCCAGGGCCATTGCTTCCTCCACCGACACCAACACCGTCGCCCCGGCCGAAAACGCGAGCAGGGCCGCACCAACCGCCACCAGTCGGAATCTGATCGCCGTCATCTCAGAAGATGTATCCCAGACCCAGGTTGAACTGATCGACCCCGGTCCCGGCCTCGTCGTCCACGTTCAGGTACTCGGCCTTGAAGATCAGCTGCGGGATCGGCTGATAGGCGACGCCCAGGGTCACGATGCTCTGGTCGTTGGCCGGGTTGGAGTTCCAGCCGTCGGGGACCTCCACCTGGGTGTTGAGCTGCTCCCACCGCAGATACGGTATGAGCGAGTTCCGGCGGTTGCCGGGAAGCACGTCGTATCCGGCCTCGAGATACCCGCCCTCGAGTTGCTCGCCGACTGACTGGTTGCCCGCAAAGCCGAGTGCCCGGTTGAGCTCGGCGACGTCGTCGACCGTCGCGCGGGTGTAGAGCCCCCGCAGCTTGAGACCGCCGCGGCGGTACTCGGCGTGGAGATCGACGATGGTGGTGCCCACCGGGATCGACCCCCCCGAGGAGTCGGCCAGGTTCTGACCCGAGTCGCCGATGTAGCCGGCCGCACCGACGATCAGCCCCGGCACGCCGGTGTAGTCGAGACGCCCGACCCACGCGAAGTCCTCGGCCTTGGCCCTGGCGCCCTTCTGGCGGCCGCCGCGCAGTCCCTTGGCGCTGAAGCCCGCGGCGTCCAGACCGTTGACCACGTAGGTCCGGTAGTCGAATGAACCGAACTCGCCCCAGGCGCCGACACCGTTCTCGCGCCAGGTCGTTGGGATGATCACCTGCTCGGTCACGGGCCGGGTGGCGCCCAGGTAGACCGTGGGCTCGTGGAGCTCGTTGAGCCACCCCATCGGCAGCAGGACGAGACCGGCGCGGAGGTTGAACTGATCCCGGTAAAGGTAATCGAGGTAGGCGAATTCCACCGACACCGAGCCATCCTCGCTGGTCGAGGCGTGCTCGTATTCGATCTCGGTGTTGAGCACCCAGCTGTCGGAGAACTTGTACCCGACGTAGAGGACGGCGCGCAGGAAATCGAACTGGTCGACCTTGGCGCTCGCGCTGCCGTCGTCCTTCTGGTCGTCGTAGAGCTGGAGCAGGGCCTCGCCGTAGCCGCCGATCGAGACTCCCTGGTCCTTGCCGTAAACCTTCGCCGCCGCCGGCCCCAGACCGTAGGGCTCCCCACTCTCGGCCGGCGCCATCTCCGGCGCGGCTTCGGCGAGCTTGAGGTCCTCCACCTCCTCGGCGAGCAGCCCCAGGCGCCGTTCCACCTCGGCCAGCCGCTCTTCGGCGAGACCCATCGCGCGCAGCTCCGCAATCGCGGCCTGGAGCTCTGCGACCTCGCGTTCGAGGGCGCGGATCCGTTCCTCGTCATCGTCGGCGGCAGTGGCCGGGGCCGCTGTCCACAACGACGCGCACATCAAGAAGAGCATCAGACAGTTCTTCGCAGCAGATAGTTTCAACATCAATGGAACACCTCTCCGCGCGCCGGCACCTCGGCGTACATTTCGCCGTATTCATGAGGCTTCATCAGTTTCGATAGACGCGGAAACCCGGACGTCGAGGTCAGGACCACCTCGTTCCCCGCGATGACCGCAAACAGGGCTTCGACGTCGGTGCGCCCCTCGGCCCAGGCCAGCCCCGATTCCGGACCCATCACGAACAGGGCCGTCGCTACACAGTCGGCGGCCACGGGGTCCTCGGCGATCACGGTCACGCTCCCCCAACTCGGTGCCGGCCGCCCCGTTCGCGGGTCGAGGATGTGGCCCAGGACCTCCTCGTCCACCGCGACAAAGCGTTCCGACGCACCCGAGGTCGCCACCGACCCGGATACCAGCGGCAGGGACGCGATCACCCGTTCGCGATCGCGAGGGTCGGCGACGGCGACGAAGCGCTCTCCACACGCACCGCCGATCAACAGCTGGCCGCCGAAGTCCAGCTCGACGCAGGTCGCGCCCGCGGAGAAAGCAGCCCGCGCGCCATCGCCCAACGCGGCTCCCTTGCCGAACCCGCCCTCGTCGAGCCCGAAACCGGCGTCGAGCCGGCGCGCACGATCCTCGAGGATCTCGAGGAAACCGAAACCCGCCGAGCGGCGCGCCAGTTCCAACCCGGCGGTCTGCGGCACCCGGCCGGCGCCCCGCAGGTCCCACACCTCCACCAGGCTCGCGACGCCGGGGTCGAAGGTTCCTCCGCTCTCCCGCCACCAGCGGCGGGCGGCTTCGAGATCACGGAGGAGTTCCGGCGTGAGCCGGAGCCAGGTCCCGGGTGGAGCGTGATTGAGCGTCTCCAGCTCGCCGCCGCGGCCCCAGGTCGACAGCCTGGCATCCGCCGCCTCGACCGCCCGCACCACCTTTTCGGAGGCGGCCAGGGCGGTGGCGCGGTCGTCGGCTGCAACCGAGATCCGCAGACTCGTGCCCATCGCGGCGACCTCGCGAGTGACGGTCACCGGCGTCGCGGCCAAACCCGCCGCGCCCGCAATACAGGTCACCGCCACCCGGCCGGTGGCCATGAGGTACGTGCCTATGTTGAATTTCCGGGCCGCAGCCCTCGGTTGTCGTGTCACGATGTCCGTGTCGCTTTCAATTCTTCGAACTCACTCACAAAGCAATGAATAATAAGAACTTATGTTGATTTTGTCAACCTCACTTAATAAGGTTGGGCGACCGCTCTCTTCTCAAGAAACCCGACCAGAAATGGACAAGGAATCGTTTCTGTTACATTGGGCGGCACCACAATTTTCAGGGAGAACACCCCAGCATGGCCAAAGACGCCTCGCCGCTGATGCCTCCGAAACCGCATATCGCTGAGAGCGCCCACATCGGCTCCATGGCCGAGTACGAGCGGCTCTACCGGCTCTCTCTCGACGACCCCGAGACCTTCTGGTCCAGACAGGCCGAGCGGATCTCCTGGTTCCACCCCTGGAACGCCGTCTTCGACCACGACTACGACAACGTCGATTTCGGCTGGTACCTCGGCGGCCGACTCAACGCCTGCTACAACTGCGTCGACCGCCACCTTCAGACACGCGGCAACCAGGACGCCATCATCTGGGCCAAGGACGAGCCCGGCGAGTACGAGCACATCACCTACCGCCAGCTCAAACACCACGTCAGCCGGGTCGCCAACGTCCTCCGCTTTCACGGGGTGCGGCGCGGCGACCGGGTGTGCATCTACATGCCGATGATCCCCGAGCTCGCCTACACCATGCTCGCCTGCGCCCGCATCGGCGCCGTCCACTCCATCGTCTTCGGGGGCTTCAGCTCAGAATCGATCCGCGACCGCATCCTCGACGCCGGCGCCCGGTTGGTGGTGACCGCCAACGAGGGGCTGCGCGGCGGGCGCAGGCTGCGGCTCAAGGAAACGGTGGACCGGGCGGTGGAGGGACTCGATCTGGTCGAGACCGTGCTGGTGGCCCGCCGCACCGACACCGAGGTCAACATGAAGCCGGGCCGCGATCACTGGCTGGACGAGGAGTGCCGCCGCCAGCGCTCCACCTGCACCTACGAATGGATGGGTTCCGAAGACCCCCTCTTCATCCTCTACACGTCGGGCTCCACCGGCAAACCCAAGGGCGTCCTCCACACCACCGGCGGCTACATGGTGTACGCCGCCATGACTCACGAGCTGGTCTTCGACTACCACCCCGGCGACATCTATTTCTGCGCCGCCGATATCGGGTGGATCACCGGCCACAGCTACATCATCTACGGCCCCCTCGCCAACGGCGCCACCACCGTGATGTTCGAGTCGGTGCCCACCTACCCCGACCCGGGGCGCTATTGGCGGGTCGTGGACGACCTCGGCGTCAACATCTTCTACACCGCGCCGACCGCGCTCAGGGCCATCGTCTGTTCGGGCAACGACCACGTCACGAACTATTCGCGCGAGAGCCTGAGGGTGCTGGGAACCGTCGGCGAACCGATCAACCCCGACACCTGGACCTGGTACCACGACGTGGTCGGCAACGGCCGCTGCGCGGTCGTCGACACCTGGTGGCAGACCGAGACCGGCGGGGTCCTGATCACCCCGCTGCCCGGTGTGACCCCCCTCAAACCCGGCTCCGCCACCCTTCCGTTCTTCGGCGTCAAACCCGTTCTGGTTGACGACGAGGGCAAGGTCATCGACGGCAACGACGTCAGCGGCAACCTCTGTCTCGAGCGCACCTGGCCGGGTCAGGCGCGGACGGTGTGGGGCGACCACGAACGTTTCCACGAGACCTATTTCACCCGCTTCCCCGGTCTCTACTTCACCGGCGACGGGTGCCGCCGCGACGCGGACGGCTACTACTGGATCACCGGCCGCGTAGACGATGTCATCAACGTCGCGGGGCACCGGCTCGGCACGGCCGAGATCGAGAGCGCGCTGGTCGAACACGAAGCGGTGGCCGAGGCCGCGGTGGTGGGCTACCCCCACCGGATCAAGGGCCAGGGCATCTTCGCCTACGTCTTCCTCAACGACGACATCCGTGGGACGGCGGACCCGCTCGAACTGACGGGCGCGCTCAAGGAGCAGGTCCGGCACGTCATCGGACCGATCGCGACGCCCGACGAGATCCTGATGGTGGATGCCCTGCCCAAGACCCGTTCCGGCAAGATCATGCGCCGCATCCTGCGCAACATCGCCGCCGGCGAATACTCCGACATGGGCAACGTGACCACCCTCGCCGATCCTTCGGTGGTCGAGACGCTGATCGAGGCCCACCGCGGGATGGTCGCCGCCCGCTGACGGCAAGTGTTTGAAAATAAGATCAGTTATCAAAATTGACAATGCGCCGGACCGCACCCAGAATTGAAGTCGTGAGCGGATACGAAAAGGTCTGGCGCGCCTTCGACAACAACGAGGTGACGCACTCGACGGCCCACTACCTGTTGGCGGTGGCCTCGCTGGCCGAGCACGGGGACCGGCCCCGTGCCGCCGACGTGGCGCGCCAGCTCGGCGTGTCGCGGGCGGCGGTCTCGATGCAGCTCAAGACCCTGCGCGAACACGACCTGGTGCAGGTGGGCCGCGATCACCGGCTCACGCTCAGTCGCCACGGCGCCGATCTGGTGGCCCGCATCGCGTCCAAGCGCGAGGTCCTCAAGGAGTTCCTGCACGAGATCCTCGGCGTTGACGGCCAGGTGGCCGAACGGGACGCCTGCAAGATCGAACACCTGATCTCCGAGGCATCCGGGGCCGCTCTGGTGCGCTTTATCCGCTTCCTCCATTCCGACGACTCGGTCTCGATCGACTTCGTGGCCAGGTTCAAGGGATCGACTGCGGCCTGCCCGCCGGACACCACCTGCCGGCTGTGCCGCGAGATCTGCCTGCTCCAGATGGCGGACGACGACCGCCAGTCGGAGAGCCCGTAGATTTGTTTTCGGAACAAGAGGGGCGACATCTCACGCCTGAACCGGGTTAGGATTGACCCACGCGGTGCGTCGGCACCGGGATGGGATGCACATGGCACATGGCGGTGGTTCTCCGACTTTTGACGACCTGCCACGGCTGACCGAGGCCTTCCCACGCGCTTCGGTCGAAGCCTGGCGTGCAGCGGCGCAGCGAACCCTCGGTCTGCGACCGCTCGACACCCTGACCGTGGCGACCCATGAAGGACTCTCGATCAAGCCTCTCTACACCGCGGAGGACCTCCCGCTCGATCGGGCGAAGATCCGATCGCACCATCGCGGATCCTGGGAAGCCTGCTCGACAGTCGATCTCAGGGGAGCGGAAGCCGCCATCGCGGAGTCCGCAACAGCTGTCAGCGGCGGCGCGTCGGCCCTGTGGCTGACCGTCGACCGCAGGAGCAGTTCGTGGACCCGGCTGACCGCGGGGATGATGACCCGCATCCTCGAAGCGGCCCGCGGCGCGTCGATCTATCTCGACGGGCGGACGGTCACTCCTGCGCTGGCGGCAGTGGTGGCGGCGGCGGCGCGGCGGCTCGGCGATCCCGCGAAAGACCTCCGCGGCGGCTTCGATTTCGACCCGCTGGGCGCCATCGCCGCCGACGGCTCACTGCCGTGGAACCTCGAGGCCTGTTTCTGGCTGATGTCCGACATGGTGCAGTTCTGCGAGGCACGGACGCCGGGTATGAGGGCGATCGCCGTCTCCACCCTCCCCTACGCCCGCAGCGGCGCGACTGCGGTGCAGGAGCTCGCGTTCGCAATGGCCACCGGCGCCGAATACTTGAGACGTCTGGAAATCGCCGGGATCGGCCCCGAGCGGGCATGCCCACGCATTCGATTGGTCTTTGCCGTCGGGCGCGATCTGTTCATGGCGGTTGCCAAGCTGCGCGCGGCGCGCCTTCTGTGGACGCGGATCGCCCAGGCCTGCGGCCTGCCGGCCGTCGACCGCGGGATTCCGATCCACGCGGTGACCTCGCCGCGCTGCCTGACCGCGCGCGACCCGTGGGTCAACATGCTCCGCGGCACCGCCGAGGCGTACGCGGCGGTGGTCGGCAGCGCCGACGTGGTCACGGTCCTGCCGTTCGACTCGGCGCTCGGCGCACCCGACGAGCTCGGGCGGAGGATGGCCCTCAACACCCAGCACATCCTGCGCGAGGAGTGCCACCTCGACAAGGTGGCCGATCCCGCCAGCGGGAGCTATTTCGTCGAACGCCTGACCCACGACCTCGCCGCCGCCGCATGGGACCGGTTCCAACACATCGAGCTCGCCGGCGGCATGGCCAACCAGATGCGGTCGGGGGCGATTGCCCGCGAGCTCGGCGAGACCCTGGCCGCCAAGCGACGCGACATCGCCCTCCGCCGCGACCCGGTGACCGGCGTCAGCTCCTACCCGAACCTCGAGGAAAATCGGCCGACCCGCCGGCGCAGCGATCGCGGGAAACGACCGTTGCCGGACGACGAGTCAACGGCCGTCCATCGCGCCGTGGGCAGCTCGAGCGTGTCCTTCGAGAGCGCCGTGGACGATGCGTTCGAAGGTGTTTCGGTGCGCGACCTGATCGAGCTGTTCCCCGGCCACGACGAGCCCACCCGAATGGCGGCCCTGCCCGCGGAGCGCGAGGCCCTGGCCTTCGAACGTCTCCGTGACGCCTCCGACAAACAACTTCGCAAGACGGGGGCCAGACCGCACGCTTTTCTGGCCGCTGTCGGTCCGGCGGCGGACCACGGGGCGAGCGTCGCTTCGGTGGTCAATCTGCTGGCCGCCGGAGGCGTGACGGTGGTTCGCGGCGAGGGCCTCGAGGGCGTGGACGATTCGATCGCGGCATACGAGGCCAGCGGGAGTCGCATCGCGGTCGTGTGCGCACCCGATGATCTGATCCCCGATCTCGCGCGCACCATCAAGAACCGCGGCGCCCACCGGGTGCTGGTGGCCGCCCGGCCGGGCGACGAGGAGGACCGCTGGCGCATCGAAGGCGTGGACGGCTACATCCACGCGGGCTGCGACGCTGTCGCCCTGCTGTCGGACGTCCACGAAGTGGCGGGGGTGCGCCGTGAGTAGCCCGCACGACCCGACTGTCCCCGATTTTTCCTCGGTGCCGTTCGCCCTCGCAGACCCGCCCCCGACCCGCGACACCGGCCGCCGTCCGTGGAGCACCCCGGAAGGGATCGAGATCGCCTCGGGATACGGCATCGAGGACCTGGTCGGAATCGACCACCTCCACGGCCTGCCCGGACTGCCGCCGTTCGTGCGCGGGCCCTACCCCACCATGTACGCGGTCCGTCCCTGGACCATCCGTCAGTACGCCGGGTTCTCGACGGCCGAGGATTCCAACGCTTTTTACCGGCGCAACCTCGCGGCCGGTCAAAAAGGGCTCTCGATCGCCTTCGACCTTCCCACCCACCGCGGTTACGACTCCGACAACCCGCGCGTCCAGGGCGACGTGGGCATGGCCGGCGTGGCCGTCGACTCGATCCTCGACATGCGCATCCTGTTCGACGGCATCCCCCTCGACCAGGTGAGCGTCTCGATGACGATGAACGGCGCGGTCCTGCCGATCATGGCGCTCTACATCGTCGCCGCCGAGGAACAGGGTGTGCCGCCGGAGCTGCTCGCGGGGACCATCCAGAACGACATCCTCAAGGAGTTCATGGTCCGCAACACCTACATCTATCCGCCGGAACCTTCGATGCGGATCATCGCCGACATCTTCCGCTACACCGCCGAGAGGATGCCGCGGTTCAACTCGATCTCGATCTCCGGCTACCACATGCAGGAAGCCGGCGCGACGCTCGATCTCGAGCTCGGCTACACCCTCGCCGACGGCATCGAGTACGTGCGCACCGGTCTCGCCGCCGGGCTTCGGGTCGACAGCTTCGCCCCCCGCATCTCCTTCTTCTGGGCGATCGGCATGAATCACTTCATGGAGATCGCCAAGCTGCGGGCGGCGCGCCTGTTGTGGGCCGAGATCATGCGGCGTTTCGGCGCGAAGGACCCGCATTCCCTGGTCCTGCGGACCCACTGCCAGACCTCGGGGTGGACCCTGACCGCCCAGGACCCGTTCAACAACGTCGCCCGCACGGCGATCGAGGCGATGGCTGCGGCCTTCGGCCACACCCAGTCGCTCCACACCAACTCGCTCGACGAGGCCCTGGCCCTGCCCACCGATTTTTCGGCCCGGATCGCGCGCAACACCCAGCTCCAGCTCCAGGAGGAGACCGGCATCTGCCGGGTCGCCGACCCCTGGGGAGGCTCCTATTACGTCGAGCGCCTGACCCACGAGCTCGCCCTCCGCGCCTGGCAGCACATCCGTGAAATCGAGAGTCTCGGCGGCATGGCCAGGGCGATCGCCGGCGGGCTGCCCAAGCGGCGCATCGAGGAGGCGGCCGCCCGGACCCAGGCCCGGATCGAGTCGAAACGCCAGATGATCGTCGGGCTCAATCGCTTCCCGGTGGAGGAGACGAGCGAGCTCGAGGTCCTGGCCGTGAACAACCGGGCGGTCTATCAGTCGCAGGTCGACCGGCTCGCGCAGCTTCGCGCCGACCGCGACGGTAAACTCGTGGCGGCCAGATTGGGCGAAATCACCCGCTGCGCCGAACGCCGGGAGGGCAACCTGCTCACCGCCGCGGTCGAGGCGGCCCGGTCCGGCGCGACGGTCGGTGAAATCTCGGATGCACTGGAGAAGGTCTTCGGCCGCCACCGCGCGACCATCCAGGCCATCACCGGTGTGTACGCCGCCGAACTTGGAGAGAACATGGAGGATGTGAAAAGAGCCCGGGCCCTGACCGACGACTTCGCGCGTCGCGACGGTCGCCGCCCGCGGATCCTGGTCGCCAAGGTCGGCCAGGACGGCCACGACCGCGGGCAGAAGGTCATCGCCACCGCGTTTGCCGACCTCGGTTTCGACGTCGACATCGGGCCGATGTTCACCACCCCGGAGGAGACCGCCCGCCAGGCCGTCGAGAACGACGTGCACGTGGTCGGTGTGTCGTCGCTCGCAGCCGGCCACCGGACCCTCGTACCGCTGCTTCGCCGGGAGCTGGTGCGCCTCGGCCGGCCGGACATCATGATCGTGGTCGGTGGGGTCGTTCCGCCCGCCGACCACGAGGCGCTGCTCGAGGCCGGTGCCGCCTACATCTTCGGTCCGGGGACCAACATCCCGAAGGCGGCGATCAACCTCATTGAAGAACTCAGCCGGAGCCTAGAGGGTCGTTAGAACGTTAGAACGTTAGAACGTTGGAACGTTGGAACGTTGGAACGTTTTAACGATCCGCCGCATCCCCCTGCGTTTGCCGAACCATCCAGATAATCTCAGTCACGCTGGTGGGTTCGTCGGTGAGCACCATGACCGCCCGTTTGCCGTCGGTGAACCACGGGTCGCCGGTGAGGTTGCCGCGCGGCGCATCGGGCGACACGAAACCGACACCTCCGGCCATCGCGTACGCCTTCAGCGCCTGGGCGTAAATGAAATCTTGAACCAGGGCGGCGCGGGTGTCGTCCACATTGGGGTCGATGCGGTGGGTGGTCAGGGTCGGACTCTTGGACGTGAACCGGCTGCCGATGTCGCGGCTGATCTGACCCATCAAAACCGGCAGACCCTTGTAGGTCACAGGGGCGAGCCACAACCTCAGGTGGTTGCGGTAGTGGATATTGGAGCGCACCTTTTGCAGTGCGGCATCCTGCGCCCGGCCGTAGACGTAGAGGTTGCTGATGGGTGCATAGCGGTAGGCGCCCCCGAAGATGCCGAAGATCCCCGTCTTGAGGGCCGAGCCGGTGCCCATGGCCGCAGTCGGGTCCCACCCCGAACGGAGGAATGCCGGCCAGACCGCCTCGGCGTCGCCGATAACCACGAAATTGAGCGGATCTCCCGTCTTGCTGCCGTCGGCGTTGGTGACGGTGGGCGGTTGCTCCGCCACCCACTGCAGAAACGCCCGCGGTTCAGTGAAATCGACGATCTCCCGGTCCGGGTAGAGAGTCTCGTAAATATTGCCGTCGTCGAATTTGTGGAAGTCGGCGTTGAAGCCGGGGATCTCGGTGACGAACTCCACGTGGATCGCGTCGTGCTCGCTGAAGACCTCAACCAACACCCAGCGGACGCCCCGGCTCCGGTTGGCGAACACGAAGCCAGAGACCGTCTCCCCGGGCGGGATGACAAATGGCATCTGGTGTTCGTAGTAAAACCACTTCTTTTCCTTGTTGGCCTCTTTCGACCATCTCCAGTTGGTCTTCTGCGCAACCTCGAGGGGAGCGAAGTACTCGGGGTCGATGCTTCGCGGCATGAACAGCATTTCGTCGTCGGTGTCGTTGGTGATCTCGAGCCACACCGGTTGAATTTTTTTCTTGTACAGCTTGCAGTCGAAAGCCGCCCTGGCCTCTTCAGCGGTCAGGACCACGATCGAAGCCGTGACGCCTTCCCTGGTCTGGGTCTCGGCCCGCTGCTTGAACCCGACCTCATCCATCGGTGTCGGACTGAAGGTCCGGCATCCGGTCACCACCACTGTCATCGCCACCCAGGCCAAGAGGTGATTTTGACGCGTCATGATCTCAATCCTCCGCCTTGATCTGAGCCGAGAATACCGCGGCTCCAGCGATCGTCATCACACCGACGTCGACCAATGACCGAACCAGGCCGCCGATCCGGTTACTGATGGGGTCCGGAAAACACGATCCAGGGGTGGCTGAACCAGAAAAAACGATCGTTGGCCGCCGACGGGGCGGTGCAGTTGACCCGGTTCCGGCCGGGGGCAAGATCCGTTTTCGGTGAGACTGTGAAACGACGGCCCGGCTCGATCCACTTGATCGCGGTCTCACCCTGGCCGCCGACAAAACAGGCCAGCCTTTCGAGGTCGGCGTCGGTGTCCGCGAGGGCGATCTCGATGCCCGGCCGCCGGGATGTGGTCACCGGGTCCCACGGCCGTACCGACGCCACCGGGAGGGGCCGTGTCGCCACTTTGACGGCGAAGTCGTCGATGTTCGCATAGGCCTCCGCCATCGGAAACCTGGGCAGGGCGCGCAGATCGCTGGCCGTCCCGACGGCGCCGGAGTGCTGGCCGAAGGCCACATAGCCAAGTTCAACCACCAGTTCCGCCACACTCCGGTCGTACTCCCCGTATGGGTACGCGAGAACTCCCGGGAGCGGATGCACTTCTTCCACCAACCGGTGCTCGGCGCGATCGACCTCCGCCCGTACGCGCGCCAGCCGGTCGCTTTCGCTCACCACCCCCGGACGCTGGACGAAGGAAAGGTGGCTCGCACCGTGGTTGGCGAAGGTCGCGCCGCCGGTCTCCATTTCGCGCATCTGCTGCCAGGTCATGTAGGTTCTGCCACCGACGTCGACGGTATCGGTTGCAACAAAGACCGTAAATGGATAGCTGCGCGCTTTGAGCCGCGGGTACGCCACTTCGTACACCGATCCATAGGCATCATCGACGGTGATCGCCACCGCCCGGTCAGGCAGTTCGACCTCACCACGGATGGCTGCCACCACATCGCCGAGGGGAACCACGGTGTAACCCGCGTCTTCGAGGTACTCGAGGTGGGCCTCGAACTGATCCGTGCGCACGCTGGTCGAAGGGTGCTCGTCCTCCCCGAAACGGTGGTACATGAGCACGACGGCCTCGTCTGCCGAGAGCGCCGCTCCGCACACCAGGACGAGGCCGACGGCGATGGCGGCGGCCCTCACGAGATCACTGACCGCCTTCACCTACCGGAACCAGGAAGATCGTCGGACCGTCACCGAGGTCACCAACCACCAGGCCCAGCGTCGTTCGCGCATTTTCTGCACTCCTTCTCGAGATCACGATCATATCAGGTGGCCGGCCCCCGGGATGCGTATTCCATCACTGCTCGATCCGCCTCGGTTGGCGAGCACCGACCAGACAACGTATGATCGAGTCGCGATCGACGACAACACGGAGAATAGAGCCACCAATGCCGCACATGTCGCGTGACATCGAACGACTTCTGGGCGGAATCCGCGACCGCGACCGGGCTGTCATCGGACGCGCACTCACCCTGGTGGAGTCGAACCGCGCCGATGACCGGCGCCTCGCACAGGAACTCCTGACCGCCCTGTTGCCCCTCACCGGTGGCGCTCAACGCATCGGCATCTCCGGCGTACCCGGTGTCGGCAAGAGCACGTTCATCGAATTGTTCGGATTGAACCTGGTCAGTGCCGGCCACCGGGTGGCGGTGCTGGCGGTGGACCCTTCGTCGTCGGTCTCGAAGGGCTCGATCCTCGGCGACAAGACGCGGATGGAGCAGCTTGCCGTGTCCGACGGGGCCTTTATCAGGCCCTCCCCCACCGGCGGATCGTTGGGCGGCGTCGCCCGCAAGACCCGCGAATCGATCCTGGTCTGCGAGGCGGCCGGTTACGACGTGGTGCTGGTGGAGACGGTCGGCGTCGGCCAGTCGGAGACGGCGGTCGCCGGGATGGTCGATTGTTTTCTGCTGCTGATGCTCGCCGGCGCCGGCGATGAGCTGCAGGGCATCAAGCGCGGCATCCTCGAGCTTGCCGACGTGATCGCCGTCAACAAGGCCGACGGCGCCAACATCGAAGCGGCCGAGCGCGCCCGGGCCGAACTCGAACGCGCCCTCGCCATCCTGCGGCCGGCGGGCGAAAGCGGGTGGACGCCAAAGGTGGTGACGTCATCCGGGAGCACCGGGGCCGGCCTCGACGAGATCTGGCGGGTTGTCGAAGAGCACCGTGCAGTGACGGGTGCTGACGGAGGGCTCGAGCGCCGCCGCCGACACCAACTCCTGAGTTGGATGTGGGAGATGGTGGATGAAGGGCTGCGAAACGCGGTCCGCGAGCATCCCGGGGTCGAGGAGACCCTGAGCTCCATCGAAACTGACGTTCTCGAGGCCCGGACGACTCCATCCGCGGCGGCAGAGAGCATCCTGAGGACCTTCGGCACGTCGCCGGAGAAGGAAGAGGCCGGAAGATGACGTCACAGGAACGGATCAAAAAAGACTTGATGGATGCAATCAAAGCCAAGGACGTCGAAAAAAGGGAGGCGCTGCGGGTCGTCCTCGGCGAGTTCGACCGCCAGGGAAACAAGACGCTCACCGACGAAGAGGTCGCCGGGGTCCTGCGAAAGCTGGCGAAATCCGAACGGGAGACCCTCGAATTGAAGGGGGAGCCCGACTCGGCGTTCATCCGGACCGTCGAATCCTACCTGCCGAAGATGGTGACCGACGAGGAGATCGCCGCCTTCATCCGGGAGAACATCGACCTTTCGGCATTCAAAAACTCCATGCAGGCCATGGGGCCGATCATGAAACACTTCGGTGAAACCGCGGACGGCCACGCCGTCAAACGCGTCCTGCAGTCGTTGGGAGACCCGGAAAGCAAATCCTGATTACCCGGCCCGAGTAGGGTGGGCTTCAGCCCACCATCAGAGCCGCTCACCTACGTGACGAAACCGAAGGTGGGCCAAGGCCCACCCTCCATCTGTGGGAACCGTAGGGTGGGCTTCAGCCCACCATCAGAGCCGCTCACCTACGTGACGAAACCGAGAACCCCGCGACCGCTCTGAAGGTGGGCCAAGGCCCACCCTACTTGGACCGATCCTTCAGGCATCTCCGCTCCACCCTCTACACCGTGGTAGGTTGTCTCAATGTCGCGGTATCGAAGGGTACGACTCGAAGGTGGCGTGTACTTTTTCACGGTCGTCATGTACCACCGCCATCCCATTCTGACCACCGACCTGGGAATACATAGCCTTCGAAAGGCCTGGGGCGAGACCAATGCCACAATGCCGTTCGAGGCTGAGGCGGTGTGTGTCCTGCCCGACCACCTTCACACGATCTGGTCACTTCCTGAAGGCGACTGGGACTACCCGGCACGATGGAGAAAGCTCAAGGGGATCTTCTCACGTGAGTACCGTGCGGGTGGCGGCTCACGTGGCGACGTGAACCCATCGCGACAGCGGAAACGAGAAGCCGGCTTGTGGCAACGGAGGTATTGGGAACACCGTATCCGGGATGCGGACGATTTTCGCCGCCACGTCGAATACACGCATTTCAATCCGGTCAAACACGGGCATGTGGTCCGAGTTGCGGATTGGCCGTATTCGAGCTTTCACGACCACGTCAAACAAGGATGGGTCGAAATCGATTGGGGAACCATCGAACCAGAAAATATTGTAAGCCTCGATGCCGGCGAGTGAAACATCTCTGATGGTGGGCCAAGGCCCACCCTACTCGGACCATCCGTCGGGCGTCTTCGTAGGGTGGGCTTCAGCCCACCATCAGAGCCGCTCACCTACGTGACGAAACCGAAAACCCCGCAACCGCCCTGAAGGTGGGCCAAGGCCCACCCTACTCGGACCATCCGTCGGGCGTCTTCGTAGGGTGGGCTTCAGCCCACCATCAGAGCCGCTCACCTACGTGACGAAACCGAAAACCCCGCAACCGCCCTGAAGGTGGGCCAAGGCCCACCCTACTCGGACCATCCGTCGGGCGTCTTCGTAGGGTGGGCCAAGGCCCACCCCACAATTACATTCGATCGGCAAGCCTCTACCACGGCGAATACTGCAACCGCATGAGGAAGATGTGGGACGCGCCGTGGTCCCTCGGGTTCGCGTAGACGTAGTTGAACTCGACCCGCGAGGTGGGGTTGATGTACCAATTCAACGACGCGCTGTAATCGGTGAGCTCGCCGCCCTCGATCAGCCCGTCGGTGAGGTCGATGGTGGATATCCGGCCGACCACCTCCCATGCTCCGCCGTTTTTCTTCTTGAACGGGTTTCCCCTGGTGTACTTCCGATCCGGCCGCAGACGGTCGAAGGTCCCGCTGTTAATCCTGTAGGGCCGGTTCTCGCCGGTCAGAAACCACCCGGCCTGGACATAGGAACCGCCGAACCTCGGGTCGCCGAAGGACTGGGCCGAGACGTTGCTCTGGATGTACTCGGCCGCCGCCCACAGCGGCCCCTGGACCGTCGCGAACTCGAGGCCCCACAGAGTGACCTTGCCGGCCTGGAAGTTCCCGGTATCCGCGAGGAAGTCGACGAAACGCGCCTCCGGCCGCGACCGGTATTGGAGGTCGCCGCCGGTCGGCGATCTCGAGCTCAAGGACACCCCGAGGTGCACGAGGTTGCGGCCCTCATTCCTGTAGGTCAGCAGGTGGGTGAATCGACCGGTCAACGAGAGGGCGGAGGTGGTTGCGTTCTGCTCGTTCTTCTGGCCGAAGGAGAACATCCCGAAGGCCCAGCTGAACCGTCCGTTCCGGCCGGAGTTGTGGACCATCCAGCCGAGGTTGGCGCCGGGCGCCACGGTCTGCACCGGCAACGACCGCTCCATGAAGCCGATATTGTAGGAGCTGGTCTGCCGCTCGAGGCTGAACGGCTCGTCCATGAAACCCAGTCTGAGCTTGCCGAGGTAAGCCCCCCACACTTCGAGACCGCCTTCGGCGCCCTCAATCCAGGCATCGCTCAGCCCCCCATCGGGGCCCACGTCGATCGTGAGGTTGAAGTTGAACTTCCGGTATCGCCCTGCCGCATACAGCCCGAGACGGCGCAGACTGAAATCAGTCTCGATCGGCCCGTAGCTCTCGTCAAACGTCGTGTCGCCGCTGCCGGCGGTAGCGTCGAACTGCGCCCGACCGCCGATCCTGAACTTGAGCGTGTCGTTGAACAGGCTGTAGCGGGAGAGGCCTCGAATCGAAGCCACGAAATTCCCCCACTTCGTCGTGATCGGCTCCGGCTCGATCTCGTCGAGATTGAAGGGTTGATAGTCGGTGAACGCCACCGCACCCGGGTTCGTCACCTGCTCACCCTTGGGAGCATCGGCATTCTCGACGGGTGGGACCTCCGCCGCAGCGCTTTCTTGCTGGCCGCCCTCGGCATCCGTCGCCTCGGATTGGGCATGGTCCGCGGACGGTGTCTGACTGATAACGGCCGTGGGTGTCGCCGCAGGTTCGGTCGGGGTGGCGGCCGCAGGTGTCGGTGTTTCCGAGGCCGTCGGCGCAGGGGTCGGCCACGGCGGCGGGCTCTGGGCACCGGCCTCGGCGCCGAACAAGAGCACCACAGCCAGGCCCGGCAGCAGGGTGCGAATCGCGATCGATCGGTTGTGTCGGTTGTTCACAGCGACATCCTATCTCAACTTACTCAGGCATTCGCACCATCGGTCGCCCGCCGCACCAGAAGCCAGAGGAAGAACGGCGCGCCGAGAAAGGCGGTGATGACCCCGACCGGCAGTTCGGCGGGCGCCAGCACGACCCTGGCGGCGGTATCGCACACAGCCAGAAACGCACCCCCGAACAGGACCGACGCCGGAAGCAGAACGCGGTGGTTGGGGCCGACCAGGAGCCGGCAGATGTGCGGCGCCATCATGCCCACGAAACCGATCGGGCCGCAGGCTGCGACCACGCCCCCGACCATGATGGACGTGGCGAGGAAGAGGATGGTCCGGGTCCGGGCGACGGCGACCCCCCGGCTGGCAGCGATCTCGGGGCCGGTCGCCAGGAGGTCGAGCTCGCGCGCACGCCAGGCGATCACCAACGCGCCCGCCAGCACCACCGGCGCCATGTGGACCACGGTGCGCATGTCGACCGCGCCCAGACCGCCCATCAGCCAGCGGATGATGCGGTAGGAGTCACCGAGCGATGCCGTGTACTGGACAAACAGGATCACGCTCGAGAAGAAGAAGTTCATCGCCACACCGGCGAGCAGGAGCACCGTCGAGGAGATTCCGGGCCGCACCCAGGTGAGGACCCACACCACACCCACCGCCAGGAGGGCGCCGGCGAAGGCCGCCAGCACGTTGGTGGAGAGACCGAAAACCACCAGCGACAGCCCGAGCCTGCTCGCCAGGGCGACGCCGAGCGATGCTCCGCTGGCGACGCCGAGCGTGTAGGGGGTCGCCAGGGGATTGCGAAAGACCGCCTGAAAAACCGCCCCGCCGACGGCAAGACCGGCGCCGCCGACGAAGGAGGCGAGCACCCGCGGAACCCGGATCTGCCAGAAGATGATCGCCGCCGGATCGGTGCCTCGCGGGTCGAAGAGGACCGAGAGCGGCAGCGACTGTATGCCCACCAGCGGCAACACCGCAACCACGGCCACCGCAGCGG
Organism: Candidatus Sulfomarinibacteraceae bacterium; assembly: GCA_963823345.1. Lineage (GTDB taxonomy): Bacteria > Acidobacteriota > Thermoanaerobaculia > Thermoanaerobaculales > Sulfomarinibacteraceae > Sulfomarinibacter. The sequence continues at coordinate 54,666 of CAWGLE010000009.1, read as the reverse complement.
CTCCGAGCAGCGCGAGGCGCATCGCCGGCCTCATGAACCGTTCCTCGCAGGCAGCACGAAAGGCAGACCGCCACGTCCGCCCTCCACCAGGTGGAACTCGGCGTCGAAGATCTCCGCCAGAACCCGCTCCTCGAGCAGATCGGACGGCGGGCCGACCCGTTCAACTCTGCCCCCTTTGAGGGCGAGGACCGAATCCGCCGACGCCACCGCGCTGTTGAGGTCGTGGGTGACCACCACCACTGTCAGTCCCTTCTCCCGATGCAGACGATCGAGGAGATCGAGGATCTGCGCCTGGTGGCGGTAGTCGAGAAAACTGGTGGGCTCGTCGAGGAGGAGGATCGACCCCCCCTGGGCCAGGGCCGCGGCGATCGAAGCCCGCTGCCGCTCGCCCCCGGAAAGCGAAGCCATGGAGCGGTCCGCGAACGCCGTCACTTCGGTAAGGTCCATGGCCTCGTTCACGACGGCCAGGTCGGCCTCGGTGAGCGCGGCCCACGCTCCGAGATAGGGGAACCGCCCCATCTCGACGAATGCCCGCACCGTGTAGTCGAGCGACCCGGCCCCCGGTTGCGGCACGTAACTGACCGTTCGCGCGAGTTCACGCCTGCTGAAGGCCTGGAGACCCCGTCCGCAGATTTCGATCCGGCCGGTCGAGGGTTCGACAATTCCGTCGATGCACCGCAGCAGGGTCGATTTCCCGGCCCCGTTGGGCCCGATGACGGCCAGGAACCCACCACTTTCCACCCGAAAACCGATCTCACACAGGATCTCCGCGTTGCCGATGCGCACGGTGAGGCCCTCGACGAGAATCGCCGGGGCGTTCACGGCGTCGTCCATTCGAGTTCGGGGTGCAGCGACAGCGCGATCTCACGCACCATTTCGGGCAGGCGCGGCCCGGGCACCACCATCAGATCGCCCTCGAGGATCCGGACCCGGTCCTGCCGCACCGCCCGCAGCTCGATCAGCCGGCGCCACGCTGTGAGGATGTCACCGACGTTTCGACCAGGCTCTTCGGCGCCCGCCACCACATCGAGGACCACGTCGGGATCGAGGGCGACCAACCCCTCGCGGGAAACCTCCGGGTAACGAACCACACCGCCCTCGACTGCGTTGACCCCTCCGGCAATCTCCAGCACGCCGCTGTAAAAGGTGTCCGGCCCGGCCGCCCACACCGAACGAACCACACCGCCGCCGATGTCGTGACCCACCACGACCACCGTCCGGGGGCGCTGCGCACCGGCGACAACGGCCGCAATCTCGGCCAACCGCCGTTCCATTTCGGTGCGCAGCCTCTCGCCCGCGGCGTCGACTCCGCACGCGGCAGCCAGGACCGAAATCGACTGGAGAACCGATCGCACGTCGTGCTGGTCGATCTGCAGAACGGGCACGCCAAGCGACTCCAACCGATGCGCGCTGGCCTCACCGGAAGGGATCAGCACCACGAGGTCGGGCTCGAGTGCGACGATGGCCTCGAAGGAAGGGTCGAGATGGCCGCCGACCTTCGCCACCTCGCGGACTTCCGGGGGGTACGCGCAGTATCTCGTCACGCCGACCACGCGATCGCCGACACCGAGTGCAAACAGAGTCTCGGTCAGGCTCGGCGCCAGCGAGACGATGCGCCGCGGCCGTACCGGCTCTCCCGGAAGGACCCGGTCGGCGCCACGGTCGGAGCATCCGCCGACGACCGCCAGAGCGGCTGCGAGGACTGCGGCAAATCGGCGTGCGGGCCATGACCTCTCCAAACAAAAACCCGGGCCCACTCGGGCCCGGGATGCCGTATTCCATCCACGGTTGTCGCTTGTGACTGCCACCCCATCCGCGAGGATCGGCACCACCGCCTTCGGGCCAGGTCTTCTGACTTCCGGATCGCCCTACCGGCCGACCCTTCCCACGATGGTCACATCGCAGTGGTCATGTCGGCTTTCGTCCCCGGTCACAGCGGCGGGACCGCGACGGACTTGCACCGTCTTCCCCACACCCGAAGCGTGCCGAGTGTAGCGCCCCGGTGCGCGGATCACAACGTTCCAACGTTCAAACGTGAGCCTCCTGCAAAATTCAACACGGGCGGGGATAAACCCCGCCCCTACGGTTTTCAGGACGCGGGCGGACGTCAGACAAACCATTACTTTTTATATATTTTGTTCTCTAAAAGTCGTAGGGGAGGGGTTTATCCCCTCCCTTTTCGGTGCGGTATCATTCGCTGCGGGTGTTTTTGCAAGAGGCTCACATTCTGCCGTTCTAACGTTTCAACGTATCCACCGCGTCGGCACCCAGACCTTGCGGCTCTCCCACGGTCCGGAGATGACCCGAACCCGCACCATCCCCCCCTTGCCGCCGCTCTCGAGAACACGGACGCTGGTGCCACTGGCCATCTCGACACCCCGTCCCTGCTCGATCAGAAAACGAAGGTCTTCGCCCCCGACATCATCGCCCGCCCGGACCAGGACCTCAGCGGACTCCGGGTCAAGGGCCACCACCACCGGGCCGCCGGAGTCGTTTTCCAGGACGCCGATCTCGCCCACGGTTCGTTGAACGCCCAACACCCTTCCGGTGGTTGCCTGGCCCAACCACCACACCAGCAGCGCGAGCGGAATCAGCGCGAGGAGCCAGCGGAGGTGGCGCGTCCAACTGCGCCGGGGTCCGGAATCCTCGACCACGAGCGGGGCCGCGGCCACGGCCTCGACATCGACGTCGGCGGGCAACATCGCCAGGAACTCCGTCCGGCAGGAGGTGCAGCGGAGCGAGCGGCCGAGATACCGCTCGTGCACCTGCATGTGCGAACCGCATTTCTCACAGGTGTGGATGTAGCCAGGCATAGCACTTTTTCCAGCCCCTCGAGCTTACCAGACGTGCAGGCTTCCCGGCGCGCCGTGAGAACTGCGGTCATCCATCCGATTTCGGATTTCGGATTTCGGATTTCGGATTTTAGCCCACCCACCCAAAATTCTCGGGGGAGGGCGGGAGGGAAATCCGAAATCCGAAATCCGAAATCCGAAATTCCCAGTCCCCTACGGCTCTTGATTCGCCTGGTACCGCACCTTCCCACCGACAATCGTGTACAGCACCGTCGTATCCGGGATCTCGTCGTCGGGTATGGTGAGGATGTCTCGCGACAGCACGGTGATGTCCGCCAGCTTGCCGACCTCGAGGGAGCCCTTGATGTCCTCTTCGAAGGCGGCGAAAGCGGCATCGATGGTCCTCGCCCGCAACGCTTCCTCGCGGGTCATGCTCTGCGCCGGATAAAAGGCGGCGCCGTTGTTCATCACCCGGGTGACGGCAGCGCTGTAGTCCGGGATCGGGTCAACCGATTCCACCGGCACATCGGTGCCGCCGGCGATCACCGCGCCCGAATCGAGGAGGTCCCGCCACACGTAGGCCCCCGTCTCGGAGCGCTCGTCGCCGATCCGCAGCGGGACCCACGGGCCGTCGGACGTGCAATGAACGGGCTGCATCGCGGCGATCACACCCAGCTCCTCGAAGCGGGGGATGTCGTCAGGATGCAGGTGCTGGGCGTGCTCGACCCGCCAGCGCAGATCGCGGCCATCGGGCCGCGCGTCGATGGTTTCCTGGTAGACGTCGAGCGTCACCCGGTTGGCACGGTCGCCGATGGCGTGCGAACACAGCTGCAACCCGTACTCGGCCGCCAACCTCGCCGATTCGCGAAGCTCGTCGGGGGTGACGATGTTGAGGCCGATGCTGTCCGGCAGGTCGGTGTAGGGCTCCAGCATCCACGCGCCGTGCGAACCGAGGGCGCCGTCGACCCAGCGCTTGACGCCGCCGACCGTGAGGTAGCCATCGCCCACGCGGTGGACCCGATAGCCCGGCAGGCCCTCGGCCAGCGCCTCGTTGCTTTCGGACAACATCACCCACAGTCGGATCGGAAGCTCGCCGGCCGAAGCCATCGCCTGCAGGAGCTCGACCTGACGGAATGTCGAGCCCGCGTCCTGGAAGGACGTGACGCCGTTGGCCAGACTCTCCCGGCTCGCGAGCTCCACCATCCGCCGCACCGTCGCCTCGTCCCACTCCTGGTCCAGCTTCGCCCCGACCAGATCCTCCGCCGTCTCGAGGAGCACCCCGATCGCCCGGCCCGACGCGTCACGAACGATCTCACCGCCGGGGGGGTCGGGGGTTGCACCATCGATGCCCGCCATCTCCATCGCGAGCGCGTTGACCATCACCGCGTGACCGCTGGCGTGGGTCAGGAAGACGGGATTCGCGGGCGAGGCGGCGCTCAAAGCGTCGTGAAACGGCAGACCGGAGACGTTGGGTTCGGGCGTCGCCGCCCACTTCTCCTGGTGCCAGCCGCGGCCGAGGATCCACTGTCCGGGCTCCGCAACGGCTGCGGCCGCGCCCACCATCGCGACGATCTCGTCGAAATCCACCGCCGCGCGCAGATCGAGTTGCATCGCCGCCCGGCCGAGGCCGAGAAAGTGGCCGTGGCCCTCGATCAGCCCGGGCACCGCCAGCGCGCCGCCGAGATCGATGACCTCGGTCCCGGGGCCGATCAGACGATCCGCGTCGGCGTTCGACCCCACGACAACCAGCTCCTGTCCTCGGCTCGCCACCGCTTCCACCACCGGGTTGGCCTCGTCCATGGTCACGATGCGGCCGTTCACGAGCACCAGGTCCGCAGGCTCCTCTGCAGGCGCGCACGCCATTGCCACCACCGCGACCGCGAGCAACACGAAACGCCTCATGGCAACCTCCGCGGAAAGAGTACACCGTCGTAGTTTTGAGTTGTGAGTTTTGAGTTGTGAGTGTTCCGCTCTCACCTCCGCCCTTGAACAGCCGGGTGGGCCGGGTGGGAACTCAAAACTCAAAACTGAGAACTCAAAACTCGTTACAGCCGTCCCCGCAGCACGAGCTGCAGCGATCGTCCCGGGGCGAGGACGGCGTCCTCGTCGGATGAGGCGAGGTAGCTGCGGTTCAGCAGGTTGCGTCCGAGCAGCGAGATCTCGAGCCCTTCAGCGACCGTGTAGCCGACGCCGGCGTCAAGCACCCCGTATCCCGGCAGGTCCTGCTCGGTGGGGCCGGGCCGGTCGTCGCCCGCGTACGCTGCACCCCGCACCATCCACCACCACCGCTTCGAGGGCTCGCCCCGCAGGACGGCGAAGACACCCGGGGCCGGCACGCCGTCGGTGGGCGATCCGTCGTCGAGGGTCTCGCCCTCGAGCACCTGGGCGCCCACCTGGAGATCGAGGGCGGAACCGATCGCCAGGCTGCCTTCCAGCTCGAGCCCCCTGATCTCCGCGTCGCCGTGATTGCGAAAGAAGAAATTGTCGCCGACGCGGTACCTCTCGATGAGGTCTTCGATGCGGTAGTCGTAGGCGTAGAGGCCGGCCGCGATCCGCCGGCCGGTGAAGCGGAGGGCGCCGTCGAATTGGAGGCTGGTTTCGGGATCGAGGTCCGGATTGCCCGTGATGAACCCGCGTCCGGTGACGCCGCGGTAATAACGATCGGAAAGCAGCGGATCGCGGAAACCGCGAGCCACCTGACCGGTGAGCTCCACTCCGCTCCCGAGGTCGACGCCGACCGCGGCAAACCCGGAAACCGCCGAGTTCGAGGTGGTGATGTCGCCGAAGTAGCCGCCCTGGTTGCGGCTCGTCACGGAGTCGCCGCGAACACCGACGTTGAGTTTCCATTTCCCGAGTCCGCGGCCGAACGTGGCGAAGGCGCCATAATCGGTTCCCCGGGCCGACTCGATGCTCACCTCACTGACCGTGTCCGACGGTTCCCCGTTGCCTTCGAAGATCGTGGTCCGGTTCACGGCGTTGAGGTCATAACGGCCGCTGATGTCGACCCCGACAACCATCCGCCACGATCCCAGCGGACGTTCCGCGTCGGCGCGGATCGAGAAGTCGTTGGCGTCGACCCGCGACTCCGCCACAATGCGGGGAGCCGTGCCGGCAGCCAGGCGGTCCTTGTCGAGATCGACCCGGTAGTCATCCCAGGAAACGGAAACGCCGATCCGGCTCCACGAACCCGGACCGGGCCGCTCGAACCCGAGACCGAGACGGTTCGACTGTTCGACCGGGTAGACGACACTGGTCGAGGCCGAGTCAGGGGCCGGTTTGCCGACGTCTCGGGCCTCGTCGGTCCGCCAGAGAACATGCGCCACGCCCCCGAGTATCGCCGCCTGCCAACCGAGACGGAAGCCGATCATCTCGGACCCCGAGTCGAGCACCGTGCCCTGGGGGCTTTCGTAGTCGCCGTAGTCGCGGTAATGCGCACCCACCATCACCCCACCGCCGAGCAGTCCGGTGGTGAACTCGGCCGCGGCGCCGACCTCGTCGAGCCCGGTGCCGCCGATCGCGCTCCACCGCAGGGACCGGGTTCCCTGGGTGTCGGGCAGTCTGGTCCGCGACCTGATGATGCCCCCGAAGGCGTCGGAGCCGTAGGCCACGGAACCCGGCCCCCGGACCACCTCCACCTCCTCGATGGTCTCGGGGTCGAGGTAGGTCGCCGAAGGTCCCGCGCGGCGCTCGGAGCTGACACGCCCGTCGTCGAGCAGCAGCAGCGTGCGGTGTTGCGGCATGCCGCGGAGACTGGGCACGGCCGCGTGGCCGTCGCCGCTGACCTCCGAGCCGGGGAGGTTCTCGATGGTCTGGAAGAGCTGGGCGGGCAAACGCTGCACGAGATCGCCGCGACCCATGACGGTGGTCGCCACCGCGGGCGGCAGCTCGAGGTCGGGCACCACCCCGCTGACGACCATCACGGTCTCTCCTGCCGGAGCCACCGTCACCGTGAGGAGGTCCTGCTGAGGGACGGCCACCACCGTCACCGGTTGCAGGGCCACTCCGTCGGGCCGTGCCACGAAGAGAACGAACGGGGTCTCCGGAACCGGTTCGAGATCGAATCGGCCATCCCCGTCCGCCAGGAGTGAATCGCCGCGGCCGATCACCGTGATCCGCGCCCCCGCCAACGGCGACCCGTCGGGCATCACGACCCGGCACTCCAACGCGGCCGCGGTCGCCGCCGACCACAGGACAGTCATCAGGATCAACGTACGGGAACAATTCATACGACCGGGTTTTCCTCGCCTTACCCTGTTGCGAGGCGCAACAGGTCGTCTGCCATCCCCAGGGTCAGGCCCCAGATGAGATGGCCGCGGAAACGATAGCAGGGAAGCTCCAACGACAATCCGTAGCGGTTGTAGGGCATGGTCTCGCGATTGGCGTGATCGGCGAGGAAAGCCACGGGCACCCACACCGCTGCCTCCACCTCGTGATTCGTCCGGAGCTCAGGCGTGGTCCGAAGCTCGAAAACGAAAGGGCTGATCACCATCGACAACGGGCGGCCCCGGCCCACCGCCCGGACATCCGACAGCCGGCCCACAGGGATCGCTTCCCTCTCCAGATCGAGACCGACTTCTTCGCGGGTCTCGCGCAACGCGGCCGCCAACACGCCGTCGTCGGTTTCGTCGACCTTGCCGCCCGGGAAAGCCATGTGCCCGGACCAGGGGTCGCGCGGGTCCTCGGCACGATGGATGAAGAGCAGCTCCGGGCCCGCAGTCGCCGGGCGAAGGATCGCGGCGACCGCAGCCCTCGTCATGCCGTCGAAATCCGGGATCTCCCGGAACGTGTAGCCCGCGAAGGCCGCGCGAAAGTCGTCGATCGTCAGCACGGGGCTATTGTGGCAGACCCGCCGCGCCCACGGCCGGGGGGCCGAGCCGGACGGCCGCGCGCACGAAGTTCAGGCGCGAGAACTGGCGGCTTGTCAGGTATTCGAGAAAACGGTCCTTGCCCCGCCCCTTCGGAAACACCCGGCGGACGATGCGGCGCGGCGCGACGCCTCTGGCGGCGAGGTCCACCGCGCGCCTCGCAGACTCTTCGATGCGATCGGCCTTGAGCTCGAGGAGTCGGGCGGGTTCGTCGATGACGAGGCCGTGCCCGGTGAGCATTCGCCGCGGCCGCAACGACGCCACGCGGCGCAGCGAATCGGCCTCCTCCCACGGGTTGGCCCAGATCAGGACCGCGGTCGCCCCGGGCGACACGAAGAGATCGCCGGTGAACACGTCGCCGGTGGACTCGTCGAACAGAGCAACCTGAGTTTTCGAGTGGCCCGGCGCCGCGACCGCCAGCAACTCCCGGCCTTGCGAAACCACCGTGTCCGGCATCTCGAGGGGGGTGAACGGATCCACCGGCCCCCACCAGGTCAGCCGGTAGGGCGCCAGCGTTTTCACGCCTTCGTCCCACAGCTGTTCAGCGTGACGAAGGTACACGGGGCATCCGTACACGCGGGACAGTTCCGCGGCGTTGCCGGTGTGGTCCTCGTGACTGTGGGTGCAGATGATGGCGGAGATCTCCCGTCCGTGAAGAGCCTTCATCAGTGGATCGCGCACGTAGGCGAACCCGGTGTCGATCAGCATGTCGCCCACCAGGTACGCGCTGACGTCCATCCCGAGAGCGCGCGAACCCAGAGTCCGCATCCTGATGTGGACGACACCGCGGCCGACATCGCGGGTCGACACCCGCGCACCCTGCAGCGCCCCCCACGCCCGACGAAACGTCTCATGCCGCACCTTGTCATTCTAGCCCAGCCGAGGCTCCCCCACCCACGCCCATCCATCGCATCGGGCGAACCACAGAGGCACAGAGACACAGAGAGGAACCGATGTGTCGTGATCTGCCGGCGAGGTCTCCCTCATCGTCGTTCGTGCGGGTAGGGTGGGCCTTGGCCCACCTTCAGGATCGTATCGGGTCCCTCGAGTTTGCCTCGTAACCGTGCGACTCTGATGGTGGGCTGAAGCCCACCCTACGGACCCACACGATGAGAGGAACCCAGACGGGACCGACGCGCGACTCGCGCGTCGGCCGGGGATGGGTTCGTCCGTGAGGGATGCTTGCATCCATTACGGACGGACACGTCCCCGGGAGCAGGTGATCGCGAGATAACCGGCCTTCCGCCGGACCACTCCTGGTAACCCCGTGCACGCAGGTACCTCGCCTCTGCGCCTCTGCGCCTCTGCGTTGAATTCCTCAGCCAGGGCTTTGTGACGACTTTGTGTCTCTGTGGCTCTGTGGTTGGTCCGGTGCGATGGATCTGAGCCGTCTGCTAGAGTTTCGAAAAGCAAAGGGAGATTCCCATGGCAAAGGTGTTGGGTGTCGGCGGGGTGTTTTTCAAAGCGGACGACTCGAAGAAACTGAGCGCGTGGTACAAGAAATGGCTGGGCGTTCCGGCCCACCCGGAGTGGGGAGCGAGCTTCACCCCCGACACCGTGCCGGCGGGCGGGTTCACCGTGTGGGCGCCATTCAAATCGGACACCACCTACTTCGAACCCTCGACGAGTTCCTTCATGATCAACCTGATGGTGGACGATCTCGAAGGCGCACTGGCCCAGGTGGCAGAGGGCGGCGCCGAGGTCGTGGGCGAGGTCCAGGACGAGCCCTATGGGCGCTTCGGCTGGTTCATCGACCCGGAAGGCAACAAGGTGGAGCTGTGGGAGCCGAAGGAAGAGGAGAGTTGATTTCGGATTTCGGATTTCGAATTTCGGATTTGCCACCCACCCGCCCGGCACGCGGGACGCGTGCCCCACAATCACTGCCCAGGGACTTGGTCCGGTTGTGGGGCAGCCGTCCCGGCTGCCGGAGGGTGGGAGCGTGCAGATACGGTTTTGCTACCGTGCCTTCGTGGAGGGACGTTATGGAGAATCCGAACTACTTCCTGATGGTGCTCTGTGGGCTGCTGGTCGGGGTCGGCGCCTCGTTCACCGGGCTCGGCGGCGGATTCCTCATCGTGCCCCTGCTCCTGCTCCTGGGCTACTCCGCGCAGAAGGCCGTGGGGACCTCGTTTCTGGCAATTCTGGTGATATCGGCGTCGGCCCTGATCGCCCACAACAAGCTCGCCAACGTCGATTTCAAGGTCGGCATCCTGCTCGGCCTCGGCGGCATCCTCGGCGCCCAGATAGGCCCGCGTCTTCTCGAGCACGTGTCCACCGGCAGCTTCAAAAAGATCTTCGCCGGCGTCCTCGTAGGCCTGGCGGCCTATCTCTTCTTTCAGAAATGAACTGACCTCGGAACGACCCCACAACCCCGGACAGACCCCCAACATTTCAACGTTCTAACGTCTTAACGTCGTGTTGTCCGGCGGGCCCGGCGGCCGCTGGTCGCCGTACCAGTAACGCTCGGCGAAGGCGCTGCTCGATTTGGGAGACCAGAGGATCAGGGGCAAGAGCCGGATGACCTCGGTGAAGTAGTGCCAGTCGCCGTGGGTGTCGAACTTCCGGGTCGAGGCCACCGCCTTGACCTTTGTCAACCTCGTGAGACGTTGGCCGCGTTTTCGGCCGACCCGCCGCAGATCGACCAGCAACTGGACGTCCTCGCCGAACGCGCGGCGTTCGTCGTAGCCGCCCACTGCCTCGAAATCGGTGCGGCGGCAGAAGACCACGCCGGTATCCATGCGGAGGATCCACACGAATGGCATGTAGAGGGCATAGGTGGCGGCGATCCCCGGCGACCAATGGTCCAGCCGGACACCAGTCGCGCCCCCCACCACCTTTCCGGCGTCCAGGGCATCCTCGATGGCGTTGAAGGTCTCCGGGTGGATCCGGGTGTCGGCGTCGACAAAGGACAGGATCTCCCCCACCGCCTGCCGCGCGCCGCCGTTGCGGACGATCGCAATGCGGCGTTCCTCGACCGTGACGACCTCACAGCCGTTCCTCTCGGCGATCGCCGCCGTCGAGTCGGTCGAGGCGTTGTCGGCCACGATCACCTGAACGGCGTCCGCACCGTGTCGGTAGCGTTCCCGGGCCGCCGCGATCGTTTCCAGCAACCCCGGCAGGAGCAGCTCCTCGTTGAAGGCCGGAATCACGAGAGAAAACCTGGTTCTCGGGGGATTGGTGGAACTCATCGTCCCATCTATCGTATCGGATGCTGGGCGTGACGCGAGTTCCACGAGACCCCTGGCTTCGGTCCCGTCATATTTCGGCGTGTCTGTGAGAAACTCGTGACCGAAAAAGGGACCACGGCCGTGAAGGAGTGAATGTTGATCGACCATGTCATTCTGAGCGTCAGTGACATTGAGGCCAGCAAGAAATTCTACGAGCAGGCGCTCGCGCCTCTCGAGTACCGCATCGTGATGGAGTTCGAGGGAGGGAGCGGTTTCGGCGTTCTCCAGAAACCCGACTTCTTCGTGCGGCAGGGCGAAGCCACGACGCCGCCGGTCCACGTCGCTTTTGCATCCCGCGACCGGGCCTCGGTGGATGCGTTCTACGCGGCCGCGATCGCCGCCGGCGGGACCGACAACGGCCCCCCGGGTCTGCGCGAGGACTACCACCCCAACTACTACGGCGCGTTCGTCTTCGATCCCGACGGCCACAATATCGAAGCGGTATGTCACCGCCCCGAATAACCCGCTCCCTGTTGACCCGCCAGCAGGCCCGCACCCACTACGACAAGAGCGGCCGCTGGGAGGACAACCTCTCGTTCTACGGGCGTCCGGCGATCAGGCGACTCCTCGAGCACGGCGACTTCGGGACCGCCTCTGCGGTCGTGGAGTTCGGCTGCGGGGCCGGCGGGCTGGCGCAGCGGTTGATGGAACAACACCTGCCGATCTACGCCAACTACGCGGGTTACGACCTCTCGGAGACGATGGTCCAGCTGACCCGCAAACGGCTGATACCGTTCGGCTCGCGGGTTTCGGTGACCAGGACCGACGGCCGTGCGCGGGTGCCGCTTCCGCCGGCTTCGTGCGACCGCTTCGTCGCCACCTATGTTCTCGGCCTCCTGCCGAGCCCGGAGATCGCCAAGCTCCTCTCGCAGGCGTGGACGGTCCTGCGCCCCGGCGGCCTGCTGTGTCTGACCAACGTCACCAACGGCAACACCCTGGTTTCCCGGATGGTGATCAAGGTCTGGAAGAGGCTTCACGAGAAGGACCCTGCGCTGGTCGGCGGGTGCCGGCCGATCACGATCACCCCGTTTCTGGGGCCGGCGTCGTGGAAGATCCTGTACTCGACCACGGTGGTGGCGCGCGGCGTGCCGTCCGAGGTGCTGGTGGCACGGCCGCGGGCCCATGCCAAAAACAACTGCGCCGCCGCCCCGTGACGGTGACGATTCCGATGCGAGGTGGATTGCCATGAAAGTCAGCGACCTGAAACCGCGCGAACTGATTCCGGGGACCTCGGTCCGCTTCGTCCACGGCGACCGCATGACCGTGGCGTACTGGCACTTCGAACCCGGCATTGCGTTGCCCGTCCACTCCCACCCCCACGAACAGATCACCAACATCGTTTCCGGCGAATTCGAGCTGACGGTCGACGGCGAGCCGATCCGTCTCCACGGCGGCGACTACCTGGTCATCGCGCCGGACGCCATCCACTCCGGGCGTTCGATCACCGGCTGCGACATCGTCGACGTCTTCTGTCCGGTGCGGGAGGACTACCGGTAGAATTCGGATTTCGGATTTCGGATTTCGGATTTTCCGCCCCTCCACCCCCTTTTCACAGGCAGCTCGAGCGGCCGACTCTCTCCCATGTCATCCCGACCGAGGGAGCGGAGCGACCGAGCGGAGGGATCTGGAGGCGTCTTCAGGAAACGTCGTGCCTCGAGCCCCCGCCCAGATCCCTCGGCTTCGCGGCCGTGGCGGCCGCTCCGCTCGGGATGACATTCATTGGAGTTGGGGTGGGTGGGTGGCATTCCGAATTCCGAATTCCGAATTCTCGCCCCTCCACCCCCGGCTGACAGGTAGCCCGAGCGGCCGATTCTTTCCTCGTGTCATCCCGACCGAGGGAGCCCTGCGACCGAGCGGAGGGATCTGGGGTGGCTTCAGGAATCGTCGTGCCTCCAGCCCCCACCCAGATCCCTCGGCTTTGCGCCCCTACGGGCCGCTCCGCTCGGGATGACATTCATTGGAGTTGGGGTGGGTGGGTGGCATTCCGAATTCCGAATTCCGAATTCTCGCCCCTCCACCCCCGGCTGACAGGTAGCCCGAGCGGCCGATTCTTTCCTCGTGTCATCCCGACCGAGGGAGCCGCTGCGACCGAGCGGAGGGATCTGGGGGGTGGCTTCAGGAATCGTCGTGCCTCGAGCCCCCGCCCAGATCCCTCGGCTTTGCGCCCCTGCGCGGCCGCTCCGCTCGGGATGACATTCATTGGAGTTGGGGTGGGTGGGTGGCATTCCGAATTCCGAATTCCGAATTCTCGCCCCTCCACCCCCGGCTGACAGGTAGCCCGAGCGGCCGATTCTTTCCTCGTGTCATCCCGACCGAGGGAGCCCTGCGACCGAGCGGAGGGATCTGGGGGGTGGCTTCAGGAATCGTCGTGCCTCCAGCCCCCACCCAGATCCCTCGGCTTTGCGCCCCTACGGGCCGCTCCGCTCGGGATGACATTCATTGGAGTTGGGGTGGGTGGGTGGCATTCCGAATTCCGAATTCCGAATTCTCGCCCGCCCTCCCCCGGCTGACAGGCAGCTCGAGCGGCCGACTCTCTCCCATGTCATCCCGACCGAGTGAGCGGAGCGACCGAGCGGAGGGATCTGGAGGCGTCTTCAGGAAACGTCGTGCCTCGAGCCCCCGCCCAGATCCCTCGGCTTCGCGGCCGTGGCGGCCGCTCCGCTCGGGATGACATTCAGCGGGGTCGGGGTGGGCGGGGGCCATTCCGAAATCCGAAATCCGAAATCCGAAATCCGTCTGCGCTAGACTGTCCCGGTCATGCAGGAACATCACCCGTGAAGGGCGTCACCGACGTTTGGTGGTGCCGCAGCGGCGCGGAACACGTCACATGATCACCCACCGCGGCGGGTGCCACTGCGGCCGGGTCCGGTTCGAGGTCGACGCGCCGGCACGGCTCGAGGTGACGCTGTGCAACTGCTCGATCTGCTCGATGACCGCCTACCTCCACCTGATCGTTCCGAAATCGCGCTTCCGGCTCCTCGCCGGCGGCGACCACCTCGCGACCTACACCTTCAACACCGGCGTCGCTCGACACCTCTTCTGCACGACCTGCGGGATCAAGTCCTTCTACGTCCCCAGGTCCAACCCGGACGGCGTCAGCGTCAACGCGCGCTGTCTCGAGCCCGCCACCATCGCCGGCATCGACATCACCGATTTCGACGGCCGCAACTGGGAAGATCACGCCCATCACCTCGCGTTCCTTTCTCGAGATGACAGCTGATCGCCGCGATTCCGGATGCGCTCGATGATGGCCTGGTCTCTCGTCCTGCCGGCGCCTTCCGGCGCCGCCCACTCCCCTTCTGGCGGCGATCTCGGTCAGCTTCTGGTGTGGGTGGTGGTGCCGGCTGCGATCCTCGGTGCGGCCGCCGCCGGCGCCATCAAGCGCGCGGTGCTCGCGCGCCCGCGTTTCCTGAGCCACCGTCCGGGTGTCCGGACCTTCGTCTGGGTCGGGCTCGCCGATATCGTGGCGTGGGCCGTCCTGTGGCCCGCCCTCCTCGCCGTCCGGCTGCAGGGCGTCTCGTCGCACCGCGGTCTGTGGATGCTGGCCCTGCTGATGGTGGTGGCTCTCGGCTACATCGCCAACAGGTACGGTTTCCACAGAGCGTTGCACCCGAACATCGCCGGCAGCATCCGCGGCACCCTGGTGGCGGAGCTCTTCACCATTCTCATGCCCGCGCTCAGCCTGGTCTTCGCCCTGGTGCTGTATTTCCTGTACAGACTTCTGGGGGCCGGTTGATCGGCGGCGTCACACCGCGCCTGCGCCACTCCGCGCGCCCGGTGAGTTCGGGCGAATGTTGGAATAGATCAGGGTCGAATGTTGTCTCAATTCGTAGCGCTGGCCGCAACGCGGTGTGAACCCCGGGCCGAGCGCATCGAGGGAGTGAACTCAGTGTCCAGGAATCACGGCGCCGGCGTCGACCGGCGGAATTTCATGCGCATGCTGGCGGGAACCGCCGCCACGGCGGGAATGTCGTTGCCGCTCGCCTCGTGCGGCGGCGGCTCGTCCACCGACAAGAGGGTGATCGTGCTCGGCCTCGACGGTCTCGACCCGAAGATCCTCGGCGCCCTGATGGAGATGGGGCGTCTCCCGAACTTCAAAAAGCTCGCCGACCTGGGCTCGCTGCAGCCCCTCGCCACGACCATGCCCGCGCTGAGCCCGGTCGCGTGGTCGAGCTTCATCACCGGGATGACGCCGGGTGGCCACGGGATCGCCGACTTCATCGCCCGTGATCCCGAGAGCTATACGCCGGTCTTCGCGATCTACCAGAACACCGAGCCCGATCTCACGATCTCGGTCGGCGACGTCCACCTCCCGATCAAGGGCGGCGGCCCGAAGAACCTGCGCCAGGGCAAACCCTTCTGGGCGTATCTCACCGAACGCGACATTCCGGCCTGGATTTCCAAGATCCCCACCAACTTCCCGGTCGAGGAAACCGCCACCAGGGCGATCGCCGGGATGGGCACGCCGGACCTGGTGGACTCGTACGGGGTGTTCTCCTACTACACCTCCGACCCGTTCGAGGATTATCCCAACCTCGAGGGCGGTGAGATCCTGTATGTGGATGTCAACTCGAACGTCGTCCGCTCGAATCTCCTCGGCCCGGTCAACTCGCTCAGAACCCAGAAGGACACCGGCGCCGACCCCTACGCCAACACCGCCAAGATCCCGTTTACCGTCTACCTCGACCCAAAGGCCGACGGCGCACGGCTCGACATCCAGGGCCAGAGCATCCTCCTCAGACGCGGCGAGTACTCGCCGTGGGTCACGGTGACCTTCGACCTGCTGCCGGTCATCGGCTCGGTGCAGGGCATCGCGCGCTTCCTCTTGAAGGGCGTCGCGCCTCACTTCCAGCTCTACGTCACACCCATCAACATCGACCCCCGGGCGCAGGCCGCGCCGGTCACCTACCCGGTCGAGTTCGGGGCCGAGATCGCACGTGATATCGGCGCCTTCTGGACCAAAGGGCTGCCGGCGGACATGAAGGCCCTCGACCACAAGGTCATCAACGACGAGGAGTACGTGGGGCAGGCCGAGCTGATCCTCAAGGAGAGGATCGCGCTGTTCGACCACCAGTGGTCGCGGTTCGAGAGCGGACTCTTCTACTTCTACGTCTCCTCCACCGACCAGGACGCCCACATGATGTGGCGCAACATGGACCCCACCCACCCCATGCACGCCGAGTCCGACGTCCGCTTTGCGGGGTGGATTCCCCACCTCTACGAAGAGATGGACAAGCTGGTGGGCAAGGTGCTGCCCGCAATCGACGACAAGACCCTGGTCATGATCTGCTCCGACCACGGCTTCGCCCAGTTCGCCCGCCAGTTCCACCTCAACACCTGGCTGCGCGACAACGGCTATCTGGTGCTCAAGGACAACGCCGCGAAGAAGGAGGAGACCTCCATCTTCGACATCGACTGGAGTCAGACCGTCGCCTACGGCGTCGGTTTCAACGGGCTTTACATGAATCTCAAGGGCCGCGAGCGCGACGGCATCGTCACCCCCGAAAAGGTCGAGGAGATCAGCGCCCGCCTGATCCGCGAGCTCGAGGCCGTGGTCGACCTGGAGACCGGACAGCGCCCGATCGCGAAGGTCTACCGCCGCGAGGACATGTACACGGGTCCGTCGACGCCGATGATGCCCGAGCTCCTGGTCGGCTATACCCCCGGATACCGCAACGCCTCGGCGTCGGTGCTCGGCTCAACCGGCAAGCCGACCATCAACCTCAACCCGTGGGCGTGGTCAGGCGACCACTCGATGGCCCGCGACCTGGTCCCCGGCACCCTGCTGTCGTCGAAAAAGGTCACCAGGGCCAACGCCAGCATCCTCGACCTGCCGGTCTCGATCCTCGATTTCTTCGGCGTCGACAAACCGCCGCAGATGGTCGGCAGCTCGATCTACCGCGGCTGACGCCGCGTTAGACAGTGTTGAGTTGTGAGTTTTGAGTTTTGAGTTCCCAGCTCAATGCTCGGAACGGAGAACTCAAAACTGAGAACTCAAAACTAAAAACTCCGTCTCCCGTTGCACATCCCGCCGGGGCCACACTACCCTCCTCATCGTGAATGAACAGCAATTGCCGCCGCTTTTGGTCATTGCCGGGCCGACGGCGTCGGGGAAGTCGCGGTTGGCGCTGGAGGTGGCCGAGGCGCTCGACGGGGAGATCGTCTCGGCCGACGCGTTCGCGATCTACCGCGGGATGGACATCGGCACCGACAAACCGTCGGTCGAGGACAGGCGGCGCGTTCCGCACCACCTCATCGACATCGCCGATCCCCGGGAGACGTTCTCCGCAGGCGCCTTCGCCGGGGCCGCCAGAGCTGCCATCGCTGAGATCGAAGGCAGGGGGAGGACGGCGATCGTGGCCGGCGGCACCCACTTCTGGATCCGCGCCCTGACCGTGGGGTTGTTTCCGGCACCGCCCCGCGACCCCGAGGTCGGCGCCAGGCTTGCAGCCCTTTGGGAAGCCGATCCGGAGGCGGTTTTTCGCCGCCTCGGCGAGGTCGACCCGGACGCCGCCGGGCGGATCGGCGCCCGCGACCGCCAGCGAATCCTGCGTGCGCTCGAGGTTTTCGAGCTCACCGGCGAACCCTTGACGAGCCACTGGCGCCGGCAACGGACCAACCCGCCGTTCAATCCCCTGTACGTCGCACCAAACCTCGACCGACACGAGCTTTATGATAAAATCAGCGCGCGAGCGTATCTTCTTTTTTCGACCGGACTGGTGAAGGAGGTTGAGGGGATTCTGGCCTCCGGTGTTCCTCACGACGCCCATGCTCTCAAGGCGATCGGCTACCGCGAGGTGGTCGAGATGCTGCGGGGGCAATGCGATCTGGAAACCGCAATCGAGAGGACGATTCAGTCGAGCCGCAATTTCGCAAAGCGTCAACTCACGTGGTTAAGGAGGCTGCGTGACGGGACGGTCCACTGGGTGGCGCCGGCCGGTGAAGGTGGTGCGTCGGCAGTCATCGGATTATGGCAACAACACACCGAGGGAAGACAAGGACAATGAACAAACCTGCGAGCGGTACCATCAATATCCAGGATCCATTCTTCTATCAGCTTCGCAAGGATTCCAAAACCGTCCACGTGTACCTGGTCAGCGGCAAGAGGCTCACCGGCATCATTCGAAGATTCGACCGCTACTCCGTCGTCCTCGAAAACCACGGTCAGGAGCAACTGGTCTACAAGCACGCCATCGCCAGTATCGCCCCCCTGAGCGCATTCGAGGGCAAGGCACCACAGGATGACGAATAGGTTGAATCGACCGGCCGGTCGCCTTTCAACTCGAGTCCTTCCCGCGATGGGGGCAGCGGCGGCGCTGCTTCTTCTCGGACTGGGCGGCTGCGCGACGGCACCGGGCGGCGCGCCCGAGGTGCAGCTCGAGTTCCCGTCCCCTGATTCGGGGCCTGGTCGGCCCACGCTCGAAAAGGCCGCGCAGCGCCGCATCGACGACGGCTGGCAGGCGCTTCGCCGCGGCGACGCCGCTGCCGCCAGGGCGAGCGCCGCACAGGCCGGCGTGACTCCGGCATCCCGGTTGCTCGAGTTTCAGGCGGCGGTGGTGGCTGGAGAACATCCGGTCCAGGGGCTCGAAGCCCTGACCGGGACCGCCCCCGACTACGCCGCAGCCTGGCTGACGCTGTCGGTCGCGGCAGAGGGGGCCGACAACGAAGATCTCGCTCTCCGGGCGGCCAGGCGCGGGGCCGACCTGTGGCCCGAGGCGCGGTGGGTCGCACGCCACGACAACCTTCGGCGGCGATGGATCGACGATCGGACCCTGACCGCCAGCACGTTGTTCGAGCAGGGCGATCCGAGCGCGGCGCTCGACGCCCTCGAACCGGCTCTGGCGCTCGACCCCCAGGACCGCGACGCGCTGTTGGTGCAAGCCCGTTCGCTGATCGCGCTGCAGCAGTTCGACCGCGCCGAGGCGGTGCTCGCCGCGCTCCCGCGCGACCGCGACGCCGTCCTGGTCGCGGGAAGCCTCGCCGAAGCCCGGGGCGATTCGACCGCCGCCATCCGCATCTACTCGTCGCTCCCCGACGACCCCGACGCCGTTCTCATGGCGGTGGCCCTCGCCGAGTCCCAGGGAGACTGGCAGACCGCGATGGACCTCTACTCGACCCTGCCCGACAACCGACCCGAAAAGGCGCCCGGTCTTCGCGCGGCGAAGCTCCGCTGGCGGGTTTCGGTGATGCCTTCGTACGTCCGCGATGCCCTGTCGACCGACGACATGAACCGTTCGGACCTCGCCGTGGCTCTGGTCACGCTCGCGCCCGTGGTGGAAACATTGCCCGGCGGACAGGTACCATTGTTATCGGACATCGTCGACATGCCGTCACAACAAGAGATCGTCACCGCGGCCCGATTGGGCCTGATCGACATCGACAGGCTCGAGCACCGCTTCCATCCCCTGCAGCCGGTGACCGAAGACGAGGTCCGCACTTCGATCTCGAGGCTCTGCGGGCTGCTCGGCGTTCCCGCGCCCCCGTGGTGCAACGACAGACGCCGTCGATCCGTGTGTCTCGTTCACCCTGCCGATCGCCGGCGGACCGGTTGCCGACGTCATCATCGGCCTGGCGGCTGAGGAGGCGAGATGAGCGACAAGGCACCCCATCTGCTGTCGGAGATCGAGCTCTTTTCGGAGCTGAACGAGGGAGAGCTGCAGGAGGTCGCGGCCCACGCGCAGGTGCGAAAGGTCGCAACCGACACCACGATCTTCCATGAAGGCGACCCTGCGGACGCGGTGTTCGTGGTGGTCAACGGACGGGTCAAGGTGGTCACGACCTCTTCCGACGGCAAGGAGTTCATCCTCACGGTGCTCGGCGCCGGCCAGGTCTTCGGCGAGATGGGGCTGCTCGAGGCCGCGCCCCGCTCGGCATCGGTGGTCACCATCACCGCGGTCGAGATGATGGTCATCAAGCGCGACGATTTCGATCGCCTCATCGAGACCCGACCGACGATTTCGCGCAAGCTGATGGCCATCCTGTCGCGCCGGCTCCGGCGCGCCAACTCGAAGATGGAGTCGCTGGCCTACATGGACGTGGCCGGGCGGCTCGCCCGGTACCTCCTCGACATGGCCCTCGACCACGGCCAGCGGCTCGGCAACGGCTGGGTGGTGGTCAAGAGGCCCACCCATTCCGACATCGCCCACTCCATCGGCACCAGCCGCGAAACCGTCTCCCGACTCATCAACGAGTTCGAAGAAGGGCTTCGGGTTGGTGAATAAGGGCAAGTTCACGTACATCCGCGAAAATCTGCTGGAGTGACGAGGCGTCACTCCAGCAGATTTTCGAATTTTGAATTTTGAATTCTCAATTTTGAATTCCCGACCCTCCACCCCCAGCTGACTCTCATCCCGAGCGTTCCTATCGTCGACACTGTCATCCCGACCGAGGGAGCCCTGCGACCGAGCGGAGGGATCTGGGGGTGGCTTCAGGAAGCGCGATCCATCGGGCCACCCCCCAGGCTTGTCCCGAGCGAGTGCAACGAGCCGAGCGGATTCCTCCACTCGGTCGTTTCAGGGCTCCCTCGGTCGGGATGACACGAAGGAAGAAACGACCGCCAGGGATGACTGTCAGCTGGGGGAGGGTGGGCGGGGGAAAAATCCGAAATCCGAAATCCGAAATCCGAAATCTTCTCCCCGGGTTACAATCCCCACTCCGGAGGACCGATGGCCGAGTTTCGGTTGCGCCTCTACAACACGCTGACGCGGCGGCTCGAGGAGTTCGTGCCGATCGAGCCCGACCACGTGCGCCTCTACACCTGCGGCCCGACCGTCTACGACTACGCCCACATCGGCAATCTGCGCACCTTTCTCTTCGAGGACGTGCTGCGGCGGACCCTCGAGCTCGCCGGGTTGCGCGTCACCCAGGTCATGAACCTGACCGACGTCGACGACAAGACGATCCGCGAGTCCTCCGCCGCCGGGCTCGCGCTGCGCGACTACACCGAGCGCTTCATCGAGTCCTTTTTCGAGGACCTCGACACCCTGCGCATGGAACGTGCCGAGCACTACCCCCGCGCCACCGACTACATCCCCCAGATGGTGGAGCTCGTGCGAGCGCCTCGAAGCCGCGGGCCACGCCTACCGCAGCGACGGCTCGGTCTACTACAGCATCTCGACCTTTCCCGCCTACGGCAAGCTCTCGGGCATCCGCCCCGAGGCCAACCTGGTCGGGGCCCGGGTCGACAACGACGAGTACGAAAAGGACGACGCCCGCGATTTCGTCCTGTGGAAGGGCGCCCGCGAGGGTGAGCCGTCGTGGGAGACCGCGGTCGGTCCGGGGCGGCCCGGTTGGCACCTCGAGTGCTCCGCCATGTCGATGGCCCTGCTCGGCGAAAAATTCGACATCCACACCGGCGGGGTCGACAACATCTTCCCCCACCACGAGAACGAGATCGCACAGTCTGAAGGCGCGACCGGCGAGCCGTTCGCACGCTTCTGGCTGCACGCCGAGCACCTCGTGGTCGAGGGCGAGAAGATGGCCAAATCCAAGGGCAACTTCTTCACCCTCCGCGACCTCCTGGAAAAGGGCCACGATCCCCTCGCGATCCGCTACCTCCTGATCTCGGTGCCCTATCGCCAGAAGCTCAACTTCACCATGGACGGCCTCCACGCCGCGGCGCTCGCGATCGAGCGCATCACGAACACCTTGCGGCGCCTCGCCAACACCCCGCCGGCCGACGGGACCGGCGACCTGGGCCTCGAGGCGGTGGCGGAGTTCTCGCGCGAATACCGCGACTCCCTGGCCGACGACCTCAACACCGCACGAGCGCTCGCGGCCCTCCACACTCTGTTGCGGCGGATCAACACCGCCCTCGACGGCAGCGGCATCTCGACTCGGGTCCGTCCCGCGCTCGACGCCGCCTTCGCCGAGGTGGCGGCGGTGCTCGACATCATCCCGGCCGGCGACGGCGGCGCAGGAGCTGACGACGAGATCCAACGGCTGGTGGACGAGCGCACCGCGGCGCGCACCGCTCGCGATTTCGCCCGGGCCGACGAAATCCGGGATCAGCTGACCGCGATGGGCGTCGTGGTCGAGGACACCCCGCACGGCGCCGTTTGGCACAAGAAGAATTAGAGATTTCGGATTTCGGATTTCGGATTTCGGATTTTCCGACCGGGCGAGCTGACAGTCGTCACGACCATTCGAACCTTCCTGAATGTCATCCCGACCGAGGGAGCCCTGCGACCGAGCGGAGGGACCTGGGGGGTGGCTGCAGGTGTCGCGCCGCCTGAAGCCACCCCCCAGATCCCTCGACTCCGCGGTCCTGTGGACCGCTCCGCTCGGGATGACATTCATTGGGATCGGGTCGCGTTCAGAGAGGCGAACAGGCGTTCTGAAAACCGTAGGCGGGTCGTTGACGGTCCGCCATCTCAGCGCAACAGTGGTGGTAGACCGTGAACGACCCGCCTACAGATCCTTCCGATAACTCAAAACCAAGAACTCAAAACTGAGAACTCTCACCGTACCAGCTTGCTCGGTTTGACGAGGTCGGCGCCTCGGGCGGCGAGGCCCGGGAGTTCTTTGGCCAGCACCTTGACGGTCACCGGGTCGAGGTGGCCGATCGCGATCGCCTCGCCTTCGAGCCGGGCGCGGTAGACCGCTTCCTCGAGCTGCTTCCGGATGGCGGCGGGATCGCGCTCGTTGTCGAGAAACACGTGCCGGCGGTTGGTGGGGACGCCCTGGGTGCGGGCCGTCTGCTCCGCAACCGTCCGGATCGTGGTGCGGGAATCGATAAAGGACATGCCCCGAGCGGAAAGCTCCTGCATCACCCAGGTCATGGTCTTGAGGTCGGCGGTCGCCTTCGATCCCATGTGGTTGTTGACCCCGACCGCGTAGGGAATGTTGTTGAGGGCGGAGTGCACCGTCGTCCGCAGCTCGTCGGTCGTCATTCGCACCAACACCGCTCCCGGGCCCGGGTTGTCCGCCGGGTAGTCCTCCGGCTCCATGGGCAGGTGCAACCACACCTCGTGACCGGCGGCGTGCATGGCCGACGCGGTCTCGGTCGATCGCGGCAGGAACGGCAGCACCGCGATTCCGACCTGGTCAGGCAGCGCGATCGCGGCCGCCACCAGGTCGTCGTTCTGGCCGGCGTCGTCGAGCAGTATCGCCAACTTGCCGCGGGCTCCGGGCGCCGGTTGGGGCCGCGGCGTGGCGGTGGGTCTGGGGGTCGGGACCGGGGTGGGCGGCACCACCGTGGCCCTCGGTTTCGCGACCGTCAGCCTGAGATCGAACGCCTCCGACCCGAAGTCCATCCGCACGACGACCGTGTCGGCGCCGAGGTCGGATGGCAGGGTCACCGTGGCGTGTCTGGCCGCCGCCTCGATTTCGAGATCGCCGACAAAGCCGTCGCGCGCGACACGGTCGCCGAATTCGAATCGCCACGTGCGGAGGAAGACGTCGTCCACCTTGACGATCGGATCGTCAACGACGATCGATTGACGGGCGACGCCGCGCTCGGCAGCCAATTCGAGGAGCCGCGTCTCGATCTTCGAGTCTCGGCCCCCGGGTGTGGCGCGCAGGAAGAACAGCACCACGACCAGCAGCGCCCCCAGGGCGACCACGATCCACGGCACCGCCGCCCGGCGGGGGCCGGAAAACCAGCCGCGTTTCTTTCTTCCTGCTGTGCGGGACGGCATCGGTCAGGCCGCCTTCGGAAGTTCCCGACTCAGGACCTCGAGGGCGCGTTCGAGCACGAGATCGGTGTCAGATTCAGGATCGATCACTTCGACCGGCTCGTCGGGTTCGATGCCGTTGCCGTTGATGGGCTCCTCGTCCGCCCGCAACCACTGTCCGACCGGCATCCACACCACCACATCGCCGTCCCTGACCAGGCTCATGTAGGACGCGTGGCCCGCCGTCTTCTCGCCCACCACCACCGCACCGTGACGTTGCAGCGCTTGCGCGAGAATCTCGGCGACGCCCTGCGTGCTGCGGTCGACGAGCACGACCGGCGCGGACGAAACCACGCTCCCGGCGGTCGCCGCGAAGGTCTTGGACCCCGCCCGGCGCCCCTGCCAGCCGCCCAGGACCCCGGCATCGACGAAGGCGTCGGCCAGGGAGATCGCCTCGCTTTCGAGGCCCCACCGCAGCTCTCTGAGGTCGAGAATGAGCGGCCCGTCGGCGGGCACGAGTTCGATGATCGACGACAGGCCGTTCTCGGGCAGCGCCTCGATCCGGATGACCGTCGCCTCGCCCCGCAGTTCCGCCCTGGCCGGCCGCACCGTCCACGGCGCCGCTTCGAGCACGACCTCGCGCCGCTCGTCGACCTCGCGGTCGAACACCGTCAGCCGCACGCTTTCGCCGCGGTTCTCGCGATCCATCAGGTCGAGCCGGATCTGCCACAACGGACGTCCCCGGCTGTTGACGCCCTCGACGAGCTCGATGACTTCCCACCTGTCGAGCCCTGCAGTCTCAGCCGGCGATCCCTCGAGGACGTCGTACACCGATGCCGACCCCAGACGGGTGGCAAGACTGAGACCGAACGGAGGCGGCGAAACCACGAACTTCAGGTACTCGTCGACCCGATCACCGGGAAGAACGGCCGCCGATCGGTCCAGCGACTCCACCAGCCCCGCATCGAGCGACATGGACAACGCCTCCTGGTTGAGCTCATCCACGTACTCGGTCTCCACCAGGTGCACCACCTCGGCGAGGTTGCCGAGCGCGCGGAACAACACGTCCTGGTTGCTGCGATTCGCCATCAGAACGCTGGCGAACAGCAGCACCACTCCGACCGAGACGGACAAAAACACTGTTCGGGTGCGTTTCATTGTGACGACGACTCCCCTTTCAACTGCAGCCAGCGGCGCGGGTCCTCGGGCTTTTCGCCGACCCGGAACTCGAGGTACACATTGCCGCCATCGGTGGGCGGCGACGCGAGTCCCAGTCGCATACCCATCGTGACTCGTTGGTCGACCCGAACGTGGATTGTACCAAGCCCGGCGACCAGCGAGTACACGGCGTTCCCGTGGTCCAGCACCACCATATTCCCATAACCCTTGAAGTGCCTCGCATATGCCACAACGCCCGGAAAAACCGCGACAACC
The DNA here is from genome assembly GCA_963823345.1 of Candidatus Sulfomarinibacteraceae bacterium. Classification (GTDB taxonomy): domain Bacteria; phylum Acidobacteriota; class Thermoanaerobaculia; order Thermoanaerobaculales; family Sulfomarinibacteraceae; genus Sulfomarinibacter. Next base: position 29,734 of record CAWGLE010000009.1, on the reverse strand, counting down.
GGCGCCGAACTCGGGGCGCTGAAACGCAGGCCGTTGCACACGGTGTAGGTGTTGTACTTGGGAAGCCGTTGTCGCCCGAACCCCTGCACCACCGGGCCTTCCACCGGCCACGGCAACGCCCCACGGTAGCCGCGGATATCCTCCGAGCCGGTAAATCGGTCCCTCGACGACAACACGTTGACCAGGCGCTCGAGGGCCGCCTCGCGCTCGCGCAGGTCCTCGAGGGTCGCACCGGCACTCTTGCGGCTGTTCTCGAGGCTCGTCTGCTTGCGCGCCACGCGGTCGCGAACGGTCTCGAGCTCATCCCGTCGAATCTCGAGCTGCTGAGCCTCCTCGCGGGCCTGCTCCAGGGTGCGGCTGAGCTCCGCCAAGCGGAGGCCGTGCTGGCGGCTCACCTCGTGGTACTCCTCCACCATCCGCATCTGACCGCCGGTCAGCACCGAAACCGTCCCCACGGCCTCTTCGAGGTCGCCGCCCTGATAGGCATCGAAGAAGAGCTGCAGCGGACCGGGGCGCCCGAGCAGCGCCATGATCTCCAGGTGGCGGTCGAGCATCTGCCGGCGCGCTTCGAGCTGCGATGCCAACTCGGCTGATTCCGACCGAAGCCTCTCGACCTCTTCCGAACTCTGAACCAGGAGCAGCTCGGTCTCCCTGACCCGCGCATCCGCGAGCTCGAGCTGCGCGTCCAGCTCCCGCCGCTCCCGTTCCACGCCCGCAGACTCCTGCGACAGCTGCTTGAGGCGTTGCTCGAGCTGCCCGATGCGGTTCCGTACCGAAATCAGCTGATCGTCCGTCGGAGGTGTCGCCCCCGGCGCCGACAGGACCAGCAGCAGCGAACCCGAAATGACAGCGGCACGGACGCTAAACTGCATATCTCATCGAGGTTTATTGTAGCGCGAACGACGAGACGAATTTTCCGGTCCCGGTCCTCGGATATACTTGTTGGAACGTGAGGTGAGGAATGGACGAACACCTGTCATACAACATTCACATTCTCGGCCTCAAGGACGCCTCGAAGTCCGGGCGCCACCGGTTCGTGGGGGCGATGGAACGGCTCACCGGCCGGCCCCGGGACGAGTTCGAAGAACGGTTCCCGTCGCCCCACATCCCCATGTTCCAGTCGTTGAGCGTCGAGCGGGCGAAGAAAATCCTCGAGTCTCTCGACAACAGCGGCGTTCTCGTCGAAATCCGGCCGTCCGATTCACCGCCGGTCGACGCCGATGAGGAGCTCGAAGCCGGGAAGCGCGCCTGCCCGGCGTGCAACGTCGTCCAGTCGGCGACCAATATCGAATGCCATCGCTGCGGCATCGTGTTCTCGAAGTACGAACGCGAGCAGCTCCTCAAGATGCAGAAGGACCACACCCTCGAACAGGCCATGATCAAGGCCATGCAGGTCCGCGAGGAGTGGACCCAGCGGGCCCAGAAATATCTCGAAGGCAAGCCCCTCCCGCCGGACGCGGCCAAGGTGTTCGCCGCCAACCTGCTCCAGGACGAGGTTCCCTTCCTGCGGCTCGATTCGACCGAGGGACCGCTGCTCCTCACGTCACGCCGGATGCTCACCAAGATGCCCGACGGCAAGGTCCTGTCGATCCCCTACGAAATGATCAGCGAGGTCGATTTCGGCGCCGCCATCCAGACCAAAAAGAACAAGTTCCGGGTCAACGCCAAGTTCCACGCGCCGTTGCCGGTGGCGCCGGACGAGACCATCGCGAAAATGTCCTGGAACCTCGACAAGGAATCGTCGTTCAGCAAGGAAGTCGTCATGGACTGGGGCTACGCCCGGAATTTCATCTGCGGGTCCTGCGGCGAGCGGGAGCTCCAATTCCGCTCCGAAGGCCCCAAGGTCCATTGCCGGTGCATGCACTGCGCGACCGACCACGAAGTCGATCTTGGCGAGTGTGTCGCGGTGCCGTTGATGGCGGAGTAGCGGAGATGGCTCGCGCTGCGGCCGTGGCCGTCGTCCTCCTCGCGTTGTCGTGCGCGGCGCCGTCGCCACCACCGGCGGCGACGGCCATCCAGAACATCGACCTCGGACTCGAACTGAACGGGCTGCCCGACGGACTGGTCCTTGCTTCCAATCAGGGCTCCAGTCTGGAGCTCCGGCCGGCGGACCCGGCGACGGGGGGCGTCCTGTGGTTCGCGGTCGGCCCCGAGCGTGACGGCGTCAACCTGGTGCAAGCGGTACAGGCGCATCAGGGGCAGATGGAAGGCAGGAGCGGCGCCGATTACAAAGGCGGCCAGGAACTGCAGGGTGACTTCGGTACCGCCTTCTACTCGCGCGGCCGATACGTCGACGAGGGCGGGCTGATGGAGGAGACGGCGGTGTTCATGATCCATCCGGCCGGCAACCGGCTGCTGGCGATCCACTACCGCTACCCGGCCGGGGAGGACTCCGCCGCGCGGGTCGAGCAGCTGATCGATGTGATCTCCTACATCGAGTGACGCCCGGTATTCGGAAATCGGCGTCCGGGTGGCGGGCCCTGTTGACGGCCCGCCCGTGGGAGTCTGAAATCGGAAGGTTGGGCGGGTGCTCAACGCTCATCACTCAGATCTGAGAACTCAAATCAGTGCTGTCCAAGACTGATCCCCATCTGACCTTGCCACACTGAAGACACTGGAGTTGAGGATCGGTCAATCCCATTTCCAGAACGAGGTCCTCAACGACGGAAAACGGCTGTCCAGGTCTCGTACTGAGACCCGGGTGAACCGAGATGTTGGGAACATCTCTGAAGGTGGGCCAAGGCCCACCCTACGAACCCGCTCGAAACCTGGGTCCGAAGTAGGGTGGGCCTTGGCCCACCTTCAGACCCGCCGCGGTCGGGGTGGAGCCTGAATGTGATTTCGAGCAGTCCACGATGCCGTCTTGGACACGAGTGAACTCAAATCGTCGTTGCGCCGACCTTGGCGAGGACCTCGTCGAACCGTTCGTCGAAGCTCTGCCGGAACGGCGCGTGCAACGGCGACACGCTTTCGCGGTCGAGGAACGCGCGAAACCCGGGGGCCGCCGGTTCGATGCGGTAGTGCAGCTCGGTGGCGCCCATCCAGCGGAACCTCACCACCAGCCTGGAATCGTCGCCGGAGAGCTCCGCAAAGCGGTTCAAACCGCGTTCGGAGAGCTCCCGCCGAACACGTTCGACAAACTCGGCGGGACTCCCGCTCGTCACGGCAAACGACTTCACGACAGGGAGATCTTACGACGCCCCGACGGGTAAAAAAAGTCCGCGAGACCACAACGGTCTCGCGGCTCTCGACGTCGAGTCCACCCGGAGGGCGGATTCTGGCGGACCCAACATCACATCGCTTGATCCAAATCCTGGTTCAGGGCCACCTCGCCCGTCACATCGATTTCGCTCTCGAGGGAACACAGATCGGCAATGAGCTTCTTGATCTTGGGGCTTCCCGCCAATTTCTCATCAAAGGCGAGACCGGCGTGGAACACGACCGCGGCGCCACCCTTGTCCGTTTTCACCATGTTGGCGCGACACCGTGCGACGCGCGCTCGGATCTTCATTTCGCCGCCGGGGAGATTCAGAGTCACCTCGCAGATCCCTGCGGGCGGCAGACCGAACGGCGCCTCGACCAGCAACCCACTCTCCGAGATGTTGATCACCCGGATCTCCATTCTCGGTTTGACGGTGCCCGTGGTGGGCCGCTTGACGTCGTACCGTGGGTGTTGTCTGCGTTCGTCCATCTCCGCCTCCGCCCATGCAGTGTGCAAGCGGGATGCCAACTCCCGGCGACGGCGAACGTGGCGGCCGGTGTCAGATTGCGGGACACGGTGTGTCGGGATGAATCACAAAAGAAATTTTGAATTATGAATTTTGAATTTTGAATTGGGGGCTGGTCGCTCCCTGCTTCTGCGTTGTCAGGTGCCGGATCGTTGTGGTGCAGGCGTCCCGCCTGCACACGGCCCTTTGTGGTGCAGGCGTCCCGCCTGCACACGGCCCCTTGTGGTGCAGGCGTCCCGCCTGCACACGGCCCCTTGTGGTGCGGGCGTCCCGCCTGCACACGGCCCCTTGTGGTGCGGGCGTCCCGCCTGCACACGCCGGAGGCGTCATCCGATCGCGGCGCGGCGGGCGGCGCCGATGAGAGCGGCGCGGTCGTCGAGGACGACGTGCACCGGGATCGACTCGAGCAACGGGCGCATCCGGCCCTTGGCGAGGAATCCTTCGAGGAAGGCGCCGCCTTCGAGCAGCGGCAGGATCCTGGGCGCGATGCCGCCGCCGACCCACACGCCGCCGGTTGCCATCACCTTGAGGGCGAGGTTGCCGGCCTCCTCGCCGTAGAGACGGGCAAAGACATGGAGGGCCCGGGCACCGACCTCGCACCTGCCCGCCATCCCGGCCGCCGAAATCGCCGGGGTCGGATCGCCGAGGCGCTCGGCCTCGACAAACCAGTCGGGTTCCGCCTGCCCGGCCTCGCTCAGCATGAAACGGTAGAGGTCCGCCAGCCCGGGGCCCGACAGCACCCGCTCCCAGCTCACCGATTCGTACCGTTCGCGCAGGAACCGCAGCAGCCGGTCCGTCATCTCGTCGGTAGGTGAAAAACTCGCGTGCCCACCCTCGCAGCCGAAGGGCCGCATGGCACTGCCGTCCCAGAAAATCCCCGCCTCGCCGAGCCCGGTTCCGGCGGCGATCACGGCACCGTTGCCTCGCGCTCCCGGCCGGCCCGGGTTCAGGGTGGCCAGGGCGCCCTCCCCCATCGCCGTGACGCCCCACGCGGTGGCCTCGAGGTCGTTGATCAGGACCACGGATGAAATCCCGGTCACGGCCTCCAACCTTTCCGCGTCCACCACCCACGGCAGGTTGGTGATGCGGATCCGACGGCCGGTCACCGGTCCCGCGAGCCCGAAGCACGCGGCGCCGCACGCGACCTCGCGGCTCTCGAGGAAACGGGCCACGATCTCATCGAGACCGTCAAAGTCCGCGCTCGCAAAGCTCTGCTCGTCAATGACCTGTGGACCGTCAGGTCTCACCTCGAACACACCGATGCGCGTCTTCGTCCCACCGATGTCACCCGCAAGTACCCTTCCACGCGGTTCAGCCATTGGGGGCAAGTGTAGCAGCCGAAAGGACCCTCAAATCCCACCCACCCACCCGGCAGCCGGGACGGCTGCCCCACAATTCATCCCAACCGCCGGGTGGGCGGGAGGAAAATCCGGCACTGCCCGTCAGGAGCGGTATGTGGCCGACGGCCGGTGAGGAAGGGTGGGAGGGAGCCGGCCATCGGCCACCCGCTCATGGCGGGTAGACGCCGTGGCCAAAGGCCACGAGCAAATCCGAAATCCGAAATCCGAAATTCGTTTCGTGTATCATCTCCCACGCCCCGACCCGGGCGAGAACCCCTGGAGGAACCATGATGCAGCGAACCCTCACCATCATCAAACCCGATGCCGTCGAAAACGGAAACGCCGGCAAGATCATCGCCCACCTCGAGAAGGAAGGCTTCCGCATCCTCGCCGGCCGCATGATGCGCCTCTCCGTGGCCCAGGCCCGCGCCTTCTACGCCGTCCACAAGGAGCGCCCCTTCTACAACGACCTCGTGGCCTATATGACGTCGGGCCCGGTGTGGCCGCTGGCCCTCGAGCGCGAGGACGCCGTGGCCTCCCTGCGCAAGGTCATGGGCGCCACCAACCCGGCCGACGCCGCCGCCGGCACCATCCGCAAGCTGTACGGCGAGTCCATCGAGAGAAACGCCATCCACGGCTCGGACTCGCCCGAGAACGCCGCCATCGAGGTCAGCTTCTTCTTCCCGGCCTGCGACCTGGCGTAAACGAAGGTGCCCTCAAGGCCGTAGGGGCGGGGTTTATCCCCGCCCTGCTTCGGGTTTTCAGAATCCTAGTTCGTGCCGTGACGCTGGGAGGGGATGAACCCCTCCCCTACGGCTTTGAGAACCGGTACGCGCCTTTGAATAGTGCTAGCCTCCCGAAGATGAAAGGCCCCTACCGTCCCAACCCCGAGGTCGTGTTCAAGCGCCTCGAGGACCGCATGGTGCTGGTCCACCTGACCACCAACCAGATCTTCGAGCTCAACTCCACCGGCGCCCGGGTGTGGGAGCTGCTCCAGGACGGGATCACCGGGGACGCCCTGATCAATCGGCTGAACGCCGAGTTCGAGGTGGACTCGGAGACTCTGCGCAGGGAGGTCGAAACGCTTCTTTCAGAACTCATCGCTGCAGGTCTGGCCACCCTGTAGCCCACCCGCAATTTCGCGCCAGCGAAATTGCCCCTTGACACTGTCGCCAAATTGGACATACTCGAACCCTCATGGTCCCGTCACAGGACGAAACCGAGGTTCGGCGCCGGCTCTCGCCCAAGGGTCAGGTCTCACTGCCCGGCGAGGTCCGCAAGGCCCTCGGGCTGCGGCCCGGCGACTCGGTGGTCTTCGAAATCGTCGGCGGTGCCGTCACCATCCGCCGCGCCGAGCCGCTGGACCCCTTCTTCCACCTGCCCCTCTTCCAGGCCCTCGAAGAGTGGTCCCAGGACCAGAAAGCCACCGTCTTCCGCTACCCCTGACGCCGAAAACCAGGTCCACATCTCCAAAAAGCCCGTAGGGGCGGGGTTTATCCCCGCCCGGCCCCAGGTTTTTCAGATGCGTCGTTCGATCGATGTCGCGGGGAGGGGATCAACCCCTCCCCTACGGCTTTCAGAAGCCGCATGTATCCGTAGGGGCGGGGTTTATCCCCGCCCGGCCCCAGGTTTTTCAGATGCGTCGTTCGATCGATGTCGCGGGGAGGGGATCAACCCCTCCCCTACGGCTTTCAGAAGCCGCATGTATCCGTAGGGGCGGGGTTTATCCCCGCCCGCGACCGCACGTTGCGACGGGCCGGCCTTCTTGTGGGGCAGGCGTCCCGCCTGCCGGGGGGTGGTTTGGCCACGCAGCAGAACCCCCCCACCCTGCCTGGCACGCGGGACGCGTGCCCCACAAGCAGATACCAGGCATCCGGACAGCCGGACCGACACGCCCTTGACACACTCGAAATTTGGCCGTACATCCAAGAAGTCAAGCGAAAGGAACCAGAGAGGCCATCGTGCACAGCAGACTCTCATCGAAGGGCCGGGTCACCATACCGAAGGAGGTGCGGGAAAGACTGGGTCTCGAGCCCGGCGACTTCGTCACCCACGAAATCACCGACGGCAATTCCGCCATACTCCGCCGGGCCGACTCGTACGACGCATCGTTTCGGCCAACCATGTTCGAGACCTTCGAGGAATGGGGCTCAGACGAGGACGAGGAGGCCTTTCGCGACCTGTGATCGATTTGACATCGATGGTGTTCCTCTCACTTTTCGACGAAAACCGGAACCTCGAGGCGGCCGGCAGTCGTGATCAGCGGTCCGACAGACACCTCAACGGAAGGGGCAACTCAAAGGCGAAAGACCAGAGTCCCTACCGCCGCCGCGCGCTGTGCCGTGCCGCCGCAAGACCGTAGCGCCACGCCCTGCCGACCAGGTCGAACGGCCGCCACAGGCGCCGGCCCCAGTAGCCCAGCTCCGACTTCGGCGGGCCGTACAGCTGATCGACCTGCGGTCGGGTGAGCCACACCGTGCGCCACCCGTCCACCGCGAGCTTCTTCCACCGCGGTCGATCGCTCAGGCCCCGAGCCCGCCGCGCCAGGCGCATCGACTCGACGTACGCCGGCATCGTGGCCCCGGCCACCAGGTGCCGGATGAGTTTCGCGGGCAGGTCGTCCCCTGCGGCGATCTCGAGCGCATCCTCGCCGCGGCCGAATCGGTCCATCAGCTCGAGGACGGCCCCGACCTCGTCCGGAGCAACATCGCCCTCGATCCACGGGCCGATCGTGCCCGCGATCTCCCGCGACCCCGCCCCCGCGGCTCCCAGATCCTGGATATCCGCCAGGAATCGCGACCACGGGTAGTTGTCCGGCGAGAGCCCGTGCTGGGCGATACCGTGCACCAGCGCATGCGCCAGCAGCACCTCAGGCAGCGGCACCCGACACCCACCCGGCATCCCGTCGACGGCCCGAACCAGGCCGCGCTCGAAGAGCTGCTCCGCCGTCGCCGAACGCCCGCCCTCCATCCGAACCCCCGGAATCATCCGGTGCACCTCGACGCCCAGACCCGTGGGGTGCTTCAGGAGCTGCAACTGGTGCTCGCTTTCGGGCGCTTCCGGGGACCGGCAGCCGCGTTCGACCAGCGCAGCCTGGAACGCCCGCGCGGCGGCATCGGCCACCAACACATCCACGTCGCTCATCGACCGCGACCCCGACTCGATCCAGCCGCCGAGCTGCAGCGCCGCGCCCTTCAGAAAGACCACCGGCACGCCGAGATCGGCGCCCACCTCCGCCAGCTCCCGGCACACCCGATCGACGACGAGAGATCGCGCCGCACACCCGGTGCGGGCGCGCAGGAAGAACCCGGCCGCCTCCGTGCCGATCTCCCCGGACAGCGCCTCCGCCGCCGTCCGCGCCGCGATCCGCTCCGCCAGATCGAGGCTCTCGGCGATCGTGACGACCCGCTCGCGACGAAGCTCCCCCGCCCCGCGCAGCGCGGTTGACGAGGGCCCGAACGCCCGCGCCAGAACCCACCCCAACTCGGCGCTCAGCTCGACCTGCGGTGGATCGAAACGAAATCCCGGGGCCATGTGGCGAGCCTACACGAAAAAACCCGGGCGGGCCCGGGTCGTGCACCTCACGAAGTCGATGGTCCGACAACGCCGTCAACAATGAGCCGGCGTCACACCGCCCGGTGCCTCCCCCGACCTGGAAGCTCTCCGAGCACCACGTACTGTCCGCCGAGCGGCAATCGCACGAGGTGCTTCTCGATCGGCCGCAGCGCGGAGAGCACTCTCGGGAAAAAGAAGAGGAACGCGGTCTCGAGGACCCGCACGCCGGCCTGCTGCAGCAGACGCCGTGTCTCGGACGGCCACAACGGCACGGCATCCCGATCGAACGCGATCCTCGACATCACGAGACGGGTGCCGGGGTTGGCCGGGTTGTTCTCGAAGACGGCCACCACGCCATCGTCCGCGGCGAGCCTGCCGACCATGCGCATCAACTCCGCGCGCCCGGACGGCTCGACGTGGTGCAGCACCCCGTTGATGTGGACCAGCTCGGCGCGCGGGATGCTCGTCGTCACCGGCTTCCCGTGACACGTGAAAGGAGATGCGGTCGCTGGTCGTCCCCTCGCGCGCGCGTTTCAGGCACTCGGAGGAGCTGTCGATCCCGTACACCCGGGACGATGGGAACATCGCGGCAATCAACCTGGTCACGTCTCCGATGCCGCACCCGAAGTCGACGATCGCAGTCGGCTCGGAGCGGCCCGACGCCTGCCACCACCCGTGCAGAAACTCCAGCCTGGTTTGCGCGAAATAGGCCTTGGACTCGCCGGTCAGAGCCAGGCCCCGCATGCATTCGAGCTCGTAGTCGACCGCGTGCCGGTCGAACGGCGCGGCGTCGTCTTTCATCTGTTCGACGATGTCGCACCCTCCGCATCCGGCCGAAACAGCCGGTCGGGGACCTCCGTCCGAGTCCGCGTGTCTCGCTGTGAGTCCATGAGATCGACCATCCCCAGCAGGAACGACGTCACCGCGATCACGGCCACGATGATGACCAGCAGCGATGCGAGGAGCACCCGCGACCAATGCATGTCCACGGTTCCCGTCGAGATGTACTGGACGATTCCCGGCCAGGCCACCAGCATCGCCGTCACCATCAGGGCCGCGGACGCCACCCACCGCGTTCCGGTTGAAAAGACGGACCTCTGCAACAGGTCTCCGACCCCTCCGCCGGCGGTTCGCCGGTAGAACGACGTCGCAACCCGCTGCGCCACCATCGCGGCACAGAAGATCTGAGCGCCGACCGTGGCGAACAGAAACGCCAGCGCGACCCTGTAGATCATCCACTCTTCGAGCCGATGGAAGCGCAGATAGAACACAACCGGAGTGAATGCGAGGATCATCGCCGCCAACGCGAGAACGCCCACCGCGAGCAGCAGGATCCTCCCCGGCCGATAGCACACCGCGGCCCTCGCGATGGCATCGAAGAACCGGAAGCCGTCGCGCACCACGGACAGCTTCGACTGCCCGACCCGCTCGGCATAGGGCATCGGCACTTCCACCATCACCAGCTTGTTCTCGAGCAGCACCCGCGCGCTCATCGCCGGCGTGAAGTGGAGCCCGTCGGGCAGCGGATACAGATCCTTCAGACGGTCCCTGCGGATGACCCTCATGCCGCTGGCGGTGTCTCCCACGACCCGCTTGCTGAGCACGCCGAGCATCCACGCAAAGACCTTGTTGCCGAAGTACCGGATCGCCGGCATGCCGCTTCCCGAGCCCAGCCGGGAACCCAACGCGATGTCCGCACCGCCGTGGATCGCCTTGCAGAGCTCCCCGAACGTCCTGGGATCACAGGTGCCGTCCGCATCGAGGAACCCCACCAGATCTCCCGAGCCCAGCTCGAACCCGCACTTGATCGCCGCCCCGTAGCCGCGGTTCCGGGTAAACGCCGCGACCACCACCCCCGGGAACGACCGCGCGATCTCCTCGGTGCGATCCGTCGACCCGTCGCTGACGACGATGATCTCCACCCCGGCGACCCCGCCGGTCTCACAGACATACTCGACCGAGTCGAGACACCGCTGGATCGTGTCGCCGATGGCGGCTTCCTCGTTCAGCGCGGGGATGACGATTGTCAGGGTGTTATTCATGAGTCGGGATCTCGGGAGCCAGCATATCGGTGCAGTGTTCTTTGGCGACGGCGGCTGCCGTTCTAGCCCGCATTATTCACGAGGATTCGTCGCGAGAGGCGCGAGGTGCAAGCGGGGTGGCGATTTCGCAAGATGAGGGAGCGGAGGCGTACTTGCAGTACGTCGAGCGAGCGAATCGAGAAAGCGCCGCCACGCGCAGCGAATCGCGCCTCGCAGTAGAAGACTCGGGAATAATGCGGGCTAAAAATCAACCCGCGCCTCCGGCAGGAACTCGTTGAAGTACCGCCGCAGCTCCTTCTCCCGCCCCAGCTCCCCCAACTCCTCGAAGCGCTGCAGCCCTGCGGCGACCTTGTCGTTGTCGTAGGTGCTGATCTTGCCGATGAAGATCTTCGGGTGCCGGGTCTTGGCGATGTGCTCGCCTTCGGTCTCCAGCTCCTCGAAGAGCTTCTCGCCGGGCCGCATGCCGGTGAAGACGATGTCGATGTCCTCGAACGGCTTGAGGCCGAAGAGGGCGATCATGTCCTTGGCCAGGTCGAGGATCCGCACCGGCTCGCCCATGTCGAGAACGAAGATCTCGCCGCCCTCGCCCATCGCCCCCGCCTGCAGCACCAGCTGCGCCGCCTCGGGGATGGTCATGAAGTAGCGCACCATGTCGGGGTGGGTCACCTTGACCGGGCCCCCGGCCAGGATCTGCTCGCGGAAGATCGGGATCACCGATCCCGCCGACCCCAGCACGTTGCCGAAGCGCACCGAGACGAAGCGCGTCGGGTAGCGGCCGTTGAGGTCCTGCACCGCCAGCTCGGCCACCCGCTTCGAGGCGCCCATCACCGAGGTCGGCCGCACCGCCTTGTCGGTCGAGATCTGGACGAAGGCCTCGACGCCGGCCTCCCCCGCCAGCTCGCCGAGCGACCGGGTGCGCGAGGATGTTGTTCTTGACCGCCTCGGCGGGGTTCGACTCCATCATCGGCACGTGCTTGTGGGCGGCGGCGTGCAGCACCACCGACGGTTTGTGACGTTCCAGCAAACCCCGCATCAGCTCGCGGTCGCACACGTCGGCCACCAGCGGCACGATCGGAATCTCCGGAAACAGCCCCCGCAGCTCGCGGTCGATGTCGAAGAGCGCGAACTCCGCCCGCTCCACCAGCAGCAGCCGGCCGACCTGGAACCGCGCCACCTGGCGCGCGAGCTCGGAGCCGATCGAACCGCCGGCCCCCGTCACCATCACCGTCTTGCCGGCGAGGAAGGCCTTGACCAGCTCCTCGTCGAGGGTCACGACGTCGCGCCCCAGCAGGTCCTCGATCTCGACGTCGCGGATGCGGCTGATCTCCACCGTGCCGCTGAGGATCTGGTAGAGCCCGGGGATGATCTGGGCCTTGACCGGGACGCTCTCGCAGATCTCGACGATCCGCCGGATGTCGGTGCGCGACGCCTGGGCGATGGTGATGACCACGTGGTGGATCTCCAACGCCTTGACGAGCTGGGGCAGATCGGCGGTCGTGCCGATCACCTTGATGCCCTGAATGACGGTGCCCTGCTTCATCGGGTCGTCGTCGACGAAGCCCTTGATGTCGAGATCCATGTCCCCGCGCCCGGTGATCTCGCGCGCGGCCTGCACCCCGGCCCGCCCCGCCCCCACCAGCAGCACCGGTTTGTGGCGTCCGTTCTTCGCAAGCGACGCCTGGGCGCGGATCTTCTTTTCGTAGCCCTCGAACACCGCCCGCCGCAGCACCCGCAGCGCGAGCACACCGCCGAGCCCGAACAGCGTCGTCATGAAGCAGATCGACAGCGGCACCCGCCACTGGCCGAACCCGTCCGGCAGCCCCAACCGCAGCAGCACCAGCGGCAGGAACGACCACCACGCCGCCTTGACGAAGGCGCCGATCTCGGCCATCCCGATGTAGCGCCACATGAAGGTGTAGATGCCGAAGGCGTGCATCGCCCCGAACTGGAGCAACAGCACCAACGGCAGCTGCACCGCCAGGCTGTGGAGCTCGTGGGCGGGGATGTCGAACTCGAATCGCAGCAGATACGCCAGCACGAAGGCGGCGCTCAGCACTCCGAGATCGAGCACGAACTGGCCGGGCCGGTTCATCAGCCGCTGCCACGGCGGCGCCGGCAGCGGTTTGTCGGTCGCCCGCCGGCCGTACATCACGTCGCCGCGACCCGACTCCTTGATTGTGGGTATGTCAGTCATGTCTTCCGTCGCCGCCCGCCCCGGCGGCCCGCACCTCTTCGAGGCTGACGGGAGAATACCAGCGCCAGCCGACCAACGCCGCCGCCGTCGCAGCGAGCACCCTCACGTCCTGCCACAACGTCCGCTGCTCCTGATACTCCAGATAACCCCGCAGCTTGAAAGGCAGCAGCTCATCCACGTAGAACCGCTCGGCCTCGCCGCCGGCCGCAGCGATCAGCCCTTCCTCGTCGGTCAACCTCAAAGTGACCGGATGCGTGATCCCCGGCCGCTCCTCGAGGATCCGGTGCCACCTCGGATCGTCGACGTCGACGTACCGCGGGACCTCGGGCCGGTGGCCGACCAGCGACAGATCGCCGCGCACCACGTTCCACAGCTCCGGCAGCTCGTCGAGCTTGAGCCGCCGCAACACCCGGCCCACCGCCGTCACACGCCCGTCGCCGGAGGCCGTGACCTGGACGCTCTCGTCGTTGACCCGCATGGTCCGGAACTTGAGCATCGTGAACGGGCGCCCCCACCGACCGACCCGGGGCTGCCGGAAGATGACGGGGCCGCGCGAGGTCAACGCGATCGCGGGGACGATGACCGCCAACAGCGGTGCCGTCAGCACGAGGCCGAGCATCGCCGCGATCGCCTCGAGAGGTCTCGGAATGCCGCTGTATCGGGCATGTCTATCTACGTCCGCCCCACCCGGTGCGCTCGTAGGGGCGGGGTTTATCCCCGCCCTTCGCCCGGACTTGAATTGCCGACATAGGTTCACTTGTCATGTTGTTTCAACCAGCGGCAAGAATCGCCAACCCTTCTTCACACTTGCGATGCCTCTTTGCGGGTCAGGTCTTCCGGTGCGCTCGTAGGGGCGGGGTTTATCCCCGCCCGCGCTGGAATGTTGAAACGACGAGACCATCAATTCGTGACTATCTGGTTACCCAAAAAATCAAGCGCGTCATCTGGAGTAGGTATCCACCACCTCCGCCACCGCCTCGATGACATCGTCCACGTCTTCATCCGTGAGCCTTGGATGCAACGGCAAGCTGACGATCCGCTGGTACGCGTCGTACGCCACCGGGAAGTCCTCCGGCGCGAAGCCGTAGCGGTCCCGGTAGTACGGGTGGAGGTGGACCGGAATGAAGTGCACCGACGTGCCGATGTTGCGCGCGGCCAGCTCCTCGATGAAGCGACCGCGGTCGATCGTCAACTGCTCGAGATTCAAGCGGATCACATACAGGTGCCACGCCGAGGAAGCCCCTTCGCGCTCCACCGGGACCTCGATCTCGGGCATGGCGCCGAACGCCGTCGAGTACCGGGCGACGATCTCCCGCCGCCGCTCCTGGAACCGGGGCAGCTTTTCGAGCTGGGGCAGCCCCAACGCCGCCTGGAGGTCGGTCATGTTGCACTTGAATCCCGGCAGCACCACCTCGTAGTACCACGAGCCCCCGGCTGCATAGCGCGTGTGGGCGTCGCGGCTCATCCCGTGCAGCGCCCACGGCCGCGCCCGGTCCACCAGCTCTTTCGAACCGGTCAGCATGCCGCCCTCGGCGGTCGTCAGATTCTTCGTGGCGTAGAAGCTGAACGCCGTGAAATCGCCGATGCTGCCGATCCGTCTCCCGTCCCAGCTCGCCGGCAGCGAGTGGGCGGCATCTTCGACGACGTGCAGACCGTCCTTCTTCGCGATCTCCAACACCGCACCCATGTCACACGGGTGGCCGTAGAGGTGAACCGGAAGGATCGCTCTGGTCTTCGTGCTGACCGCCCCGGCCACCCTCTCGGCATCGATGCACAGCGTGTCCGGCTCCACGTCCACCAGCACCGGTGTCGCGCCCACGTGCTCGATCACGTGCACCGTCGAGCAGAAGGTCATCGGGGTCGTGATCACCTCGTCGCCCGGGCCGACACCGAGCGCCGCCAACGCCACCTGCATGGCATCGGTGCCCGACGAGACACCGAGCGCCGCCTCAGCGCCGACAACCTCGGCGAACTCGCGCTCGAAGCGAGCCACCCGGGGGCCGGTGGTGATCCACCCCGAGCGCAGGGCTTCCGCGACCTCGGCCACTTCCTCCTCGCCGACGGCAGGGGGTGAAAAACTCAAAAATTCGTCACGCATCGTTTGGTTTCACCAATACTCCCAGGATATGGGTCCGCAGAAACGGCAGACACTCGAGCAGGGTCGCCAACGTCCAGCTGACGGGCACCACCCGCCGCGCCAACGGCGGCGCCAGAGTCACCGTCCGTAGGTGGCAGGCAAACTCTGGAAAGAGCTTCTTCAGCTCTGCTTGCGAGATGCCGCGCACATTGGGGTTTGAGGGGTTGTCCACCCGGAAGTCGTACCACAAGACCGCACCGCCGGGACGCAGGACGCGCGCCACTTCGTCGGCCACAGCCTGCCGGACGACAGGATCGAGGATCGACGTGAACACAGTCGACACCACCACCAGCTTGAACATGCCGTCCGACCACGGCATCTCGGCCGCATCGCCGACCCGGAGGTCCGCGCTCGGAAACGCCGCCTTCGCCACCTCGGCGCGGCTGGCATCGAGCTCGATCCCGTGCAGGTCGAAACAGCGCAGACCGAGACCCATGCAGATCGGCCAGCCAACCGAGCCGGCCGAAACCCACCTCGAGCACCGGGTCGCCGGCACCGGGGAGCACACCGCACCGATGCAGCAGCCGCCACGCAGTCCGCCGCCGTCCCTCGCGCATGAAAAGCTCGGCCGGCTGCCAGGGCGCGTAGAGGTCGGCATCGACCTCGCGCGTGCGGCGCGCGTTCTCATCCAGCACGCGCTGGGCTTCAGCGGCGATGGGGTCCGACCGCTCGCTCACTTCGTCGTCCCCGCCATCACTCGCTCGCCGCCCACCAGCGTCGTGCGGTCGCCCCACCGCCCTGCGAAACGCACCAGCCCCCACAGAAAACCGGTGCCATAACCGAAGTGGAGCGCCGCGAACACCAGCGGCAAAACCGGCAACATGGACCAACCGCGTCGTGCCGCCACCGCGATCGACGCCGCCAGATCGGTCACCAGATAGGTTCCGGCGACCAGAGTAAAAGCGATCCAGAACACCGGCAGGACCAGCGCGGCCACCAGGCTGCCCAGCAGTGCCAGCACGAACAGCGCCGGCACGAACTGCCGCGGCTGCATCTGCCGCGGGTGCTTCTGCATCACCCGCACCTTCCACATCCCGTACTGGAAGTACTGCCGCCACAACGAACGGATGGTGCCGCGGCCGTGATACACGGATCGAATCTCCGGGCACAGCACCACCCGCCCACCCATCTCCCGCAAGCGGAAGTTGTACTCGTCGTCCTGGTTGCGAACCAGCTCTTCGTCGAAGGGCCCGACCGCATCGAGGGTCGCCCGCGGATAGGCCGGGAAAGCCACCGTGTCGACATCCCGCTCTCGCGCCGTCCCGACTCGAAACGCCGAACCGCCGACGCCGAAAACCGACGACATCGCCGCCGCGATCGCCCGCGCCATCCAGGTCTCGCCGATGGTCTCGATCGGGCCGCCGACGCCGAGCAAGGCACCCTCGCCCGCTCCGTTGCGTTCGAGCGCCTCGACGCATCGAGCCACGTAGTCCGGCGCCACCTCGCAGTGACCGTCGACCCGGATCACCACGTCACCACGCGCCTCCGCGATCGCCCGGTTCAGACCCCGGCGCGACGATGCCCGCCGGGTTGTCGATCACCCGCAGGTTCGGGTGCGCCTTGGCCATCTTCTCCAACACCGCCCGCGTCCCATCCGTCGACATCCCGTCGGCCACGATCACCTCGAGCCGATCCGCCGGCCAGTCCTGTGCCAGCACCGCCCCCACCGAGCGCTCGATGAAGTCCGCCTCGTTGCGGACGGGCATGATGATGGTGACACGGATATCACCGGAGAACCCGTCCATCCGGCACGTTCCCGGCAGCGGAGAGCTTCGAAATCACGCCACGCAGCTTTCCGGCTGCTCCCCGGGGAATCGAGGGCACCTCGCAGCACCTCGATGTCCATCGCACCGACCCGATCCCGCAACCGCTTTTCGATGACATCCGCGCGTCTCGTCGCCGTACCCCGGCGACGGCACCACCATGACCGTCAAGCGGTCCGCCGACTCCTGAACGATCTGCGCGGCCCGTATCGGCAGGTCCGTCTTGAACACCGTGTCGAGGCGCCCGACCCGTCGCCCGTCGGGCGTCACCACCACGTCATCGAGGCGGCCCTCCAACATCTTCAGAACAGGGCAGAGTTCGCCCGCAGGGGCACCGTTCGCCCGGGGGCGCAATCGCACCACGGTCGCCGACCTCGTAGCGGATCAGTGGCATGCTCCCGTTCAACAAACCGGTGCAGACCAGGCGCCCGATCTCACCCGGCGTCACGGGCGGTCGTCGTCATCGAGAACCTCCACGACTCCGACCTCGGGCCACAGGTGCAGAGTCCCGTGCTCGCACTCCCCCGCCGCCGCCACCATCTCGGCCATGCCATAGGTGTCCCGGACGGGGCAGCCAAACACCTCCTGGATCAGCCGTCGCTGATCGGGCAGCAGGGGCTCGGCGTTGCTGATGACGACCTTGAGAAGTGGGATGGTCACACCCATTTCCATGGCATCGCGGGCCAGCTCGGCGATGGCCGACGGATACCCGAGGAGGTAGACCACCCCGTGGCGCCGCATCGCTTCGCAGTAGTCGCGAACCGTCGACGGCGCGAGGTGGTAGGAGGACAGGTAGAGCTGGCGCATGGGCGCGTTCCACACCCAGTAGGGCGGCCGTGAGCGGCCCGGTGCGGCCACCATCCGCCCGCCGAGGATCGCCCACCGGTCGCGTCCTGCTCGACCCCGTTCCAGCCGAGCCACCGCGCTTCGGACAGGGCGTACCACCTGCGAAGATCGGCGGTGCTGACGCGCACGGTGATCGGCGTTCCGGTGCTGCCGCTGGTGTGCACTTCGTGCAGCGTCCGGTGACTCACGTCATCGGCGACCAGCGAGCCCGGGTCGCTTCGAACGGTTTCCTTGGAGAGTACGGGCCACGACGCCAAGTACATGGGGGTCTCCGCCGACGAGACCCGCCTCGACCTGGGCGCGGTAGTGCGGAACCGAGGCGGCTGCACGCTCGAGCAGCGCCCGCAGCTCTCGTTGCTGCCAGGTTTCGGTCTCGGCTTCAGTCCACCGCTCCCGCGCCCGGGCCTCACGAACCAGTCCGCCGGTCTCCGGCCCGTACCGCCGGCGCCGCAGGAGGCGACCCTGAGCCCCGGCGGCCAGCTTCTTCAGTGGATACGGCAAGGCGTGGTACACGCCCATCCACTCACGCATCGGCTGACGACCTCGCGCAAGAGGGCTTCCCACTGCGGCAGCACGTGACGCCAGTCATGCTTCTCGGCGGCAGCGCGCCCGTTCGCGGATAGACGCGCAGCCAGTTCCGGTCCTCGAGAACGCTGGCGACCAGACTGGCCAGAGCTCCGGCGTCACCCACCGGCGCCACCAGCGCGTCCTCGCCGTGCCGCACCATGTCGGGGATGCCACCGGCATCGGTGGTCACCACGCACAGTCCGCAGGCCATCGCTTCGATCAGGCTCACCGGTGCGTTGTCGATGCGCGAGGTATTGAGAAAAATGTCACCCCGATCGAGCCAGGCAGGCACGTCCGTCTTGGGAACAGCGCCCTGGATCTGGATCCTGCTTGCCGAGTCCGAAGCTGTCGATGGCGGAGCGGACCCGCTCCAGTGATCCGTCGCCCTTGTCGGGACCGATCATCAGCATCGAGATCTCCGGAAATCGGTCGACGAGCTTTGCCACCACCTCGATCGCAACGACCGGCTCGTACACCTCGTGCATCGCCCGCAGCCACACCAGTCGCGGCGCCGGCGCGACCCTTTCTCTGAAGGGATAGGCCTCCGAGATCCAGCCCGTTCGGGATGACCGTGATGTCGTCTCGGCAGCCACCGAGAGCCCGGGCCAGGTACGGCGACGGCGAGGTGACGCAGGAGGCGCCCGCAAGCACCCTGGCGACCCGCCGCGGCCGGCGCGCCGCGAGCGCGGGCAGCCCGCCGCCGTGCACCACGATGACGTGGGGCTTGTCGGCGGCCCTGAGCAACGCCGTGACGGTCTCTCCCCAGAGAAAGGCCCGTCCGCTGTAGAGCTCGACCACCACGACATCCGAGTCCGCCCGGCGTCGGAGAGTGGTCACCACCATGTCCAACCCGCGGGCGAATGGAATTCCGACGACCTGACGCCGTGGCCACCCGCCAACCGTTGTCTGCGGAGTCGATCGGCGAGGTCCTCGCCGGCACCACGGACACCCGTGGCCGCCGAAAGGAAGTTCCCGATCACCAGAACGGCCGGGTCGGCGGCCACGGTCAGGAACCTGCCTCCTTCGGCGTCGCACTGACAAGCCATCGCCACACCATGGCCAGGTGACCGGGGCGCAGGCGCCCGAGGTGCCGGAACAGCTCAGCGAACCGGCCGGTTCGCGCCAGCGGGAGCAACGTCTTGAGTCCCAACGCGGTGTTGCGCTCGGCCCGCTGCCGGGCGAACTCCGCCTCGTAGCCCTCCGTCAGCTCGCGGCTCAGCCGTTCGACCCGGCTGCAGATCTCGGCTGCGAGTTCTTCAGACGGCCGCACCACTCGGCACTCATCGTCGAGGATGGTCGGTTGGAACACGGCCGACGCGACACCCTGCGATCGAGCTCGAACGTGAAGATCCCGCCCTGCCGCTGGAGGTCCTCGACGATCGGCACCGGGATCTCGCCCTCCTGCCAGTCGAAGAGGAAGTTGCCGAGGCTGTAACAGATCACACGTCCTTCGTCGGTCACCTCCACACCCTGCAGCACGTGCGGGTGGTGCATGAGAATCAGGTCGGCCCCGGCCGCGGCCAGGCGCAGCGCCATGGCGCGCACCTCGGGGGCCGGGTACTCCACCAGCATGAACCCCGTGTGGAGCGACACGATGAGGACATCGACCTCGCCGCGTGCGCGCCGGATCGCCGCCGTCAGTTCGCCTCGTCGAGCTCCCGGATCTGCGGTCCGGTGGCGATGTTGGGGGATGAGCGTCCGCGCCGCACCGAGCCAGCCGATGCGGAGGCCATCGACGTCGGTTCTGACCAGGCCAGGAGCGTCGGACGGCTCGCGCGCGGCCCCCACCGACTCGAATACCAGTGGCCTCGACCGCCGCGAACGGTTGCCTCGAGACCCTCGACGCCGCGGTCCAGCACGTGGTTGTTGGCGAGGTTGAGGACGGTGAAACCGGCCTCGCGGAGCCCGCCCAGCGAGGCCGCGTCAACCGCAAACGGTTGCCGCATCTCCGCCGTCCCACAACACACTCCAGGTTGGCGAACACGAGATCGGCGGTTGTCAAGCTCCTGGAAGACCTCCATCCAGGCCGTCGGCACCCGTTCGGATGAAGTGCCGAGCGACCCGCCCCGAGGTCGACACATCGCCGACCGCCGCACAGCCTGCAACAGGGCCGGTCGCCGGGCCGCCGGACGAGCTCGAGAGTCCGGCCCGCCTGAAGACCGTACGTACCTGTTGTCGGTGCGTCATGTCGGGGTCGTCATCTCATCGGACCGACGGCGACGCTCGACTTCGGCCGACCGCTCCGACCGAGGGCTGCGGCGGGACGGTGGCGAAGTTCCCGCCAACGCCGCCCTCGACGGACCCCTCGAGCACGATCAACGCTGCGCCCAACCCGAACATGAAGGCCGGCGCCGCCAGCCGCATGGCCGAGTGCCCCATGTAGAGCAGCGCCCACGCCATGAAGGCCAGCCCCACCCCTTTCTCCGGGGCCCGTTCGGGGCGCCGCCACCTGCGCCAGGCCATCCAGACCAGCATCAGGATCGCGACGACCCCGAACGACCCATGCTCCGCCAACAACCGGGTGTATTCGGTGTGGGCTGACGACGCGTTGAAGGTGATCGCATGAGCACCGTAGGACTGTCCCGGGCCGACGCCGAGCAGCGGGTTCTCGAGGAAGATGATCCAGTCCGCCTTCATGATCTTGTCGCGACCGGTCATCCCCGTGTCGCCGAACCGCTGCGAGACCATGCCGTGGCTGAAGCGGTCGGTGGCAGGGAACACGACAAATCGAGTGATCAGCGAACCCTAGCACGGCCGTCACAACGAGGATCCGCCTCGACCGCCGGTCGCGAAGCACATAGAACGCGCACACGACGATGGCACCCGCCGCCGCCCAGAGTCCGCCGCGCGAAAAGCTCAGCACAGTCTGCGCCCCGAACCAGATTCCCAGCACCCCAAGGGTGATCCGATAGAACCGATTTCTGCGGCCCGATCATCAGCAACACGAACACGAAAAAGAGACCGAGCCCGAGGACTGACGACACCTGGTTGGGCCCGATTCCCGCGGTCGTCGCCTTGCCGCCGACCCAAATGTCGTCGGGTCAGCGCGCAAGGTCCCGAACGTGGCGAGGAAGGCGAGACCTGTGATGGGTCCGAGTGCGACTACCAGCATTCTCAGCAGGAGGGCACGTGTGACGACATGCCGGAAAAAAAGAACACCGCCACGCCGAGTGCCACGGGGCCGCTGATGTTGAAGGCCACCTCGCTGCGGTCGAAGTACGGCAGCACGGCCAGCGACGGCACGAGGCACAGCGACGAATGCAAGCGCCCGCCACTCGCGGCGGCTGCGGGCCCATCGCAAGACCGCCAAACCCAGCAGAACGATGAGCACGTACTTGCCGTACTCCCAGAACACGCGGGCATGGGTTCCGCGCCACACCAACTCGGCGCCGATCACGTAGGCTGACACGACTGCAATCCGATCCGGATTTCGGCTCTTGTGAGAGCGGCGAAACCGACCATCAGGGTTGCCAGCGCCCAGATGGTTGCAATCGGCCAGAACCGCTGTGCTGCGACCGCCAAGAGAACGTGCGCACCGAAGTAGGCGGCCATCCACTGCGGCCTCACTTCAGCCGGGAGAGCCCGCAGACGAATCAGGGGCCGCCGGTGCCATCCGCATCCACGGCGGCCGGCGAGCATCGAGCATCGTCACTGCGCCGTCACGGCTCATCGTTGTCACTGTCCCCCAGCACGAGGTGAGTCGGCGACGATCCTACGAGGCTCCCGATATCGCCGGCGTCGACTGGTCCAGCAAAACCGGCCACGACTCCTGATGACAAAACCTGCGTCACGAAGACAGTTCGAAATCGACGGGACCGAGGACATGGCCGTCACCTGGTCGGCCCCGGCCGCCAGCGACTGTTTCGCCGCCAGCCACACGACATCCCGCACGAGGTCTGCGTCGTCCAGCGCGCCGAACAGATCCAGGATCCTCGCAACGGTCCCTCCCCCTCGGCGCATCACCCGAACCACCGCCACAACTCTGATTTCGTCCCCGGTCCGCCCCCGATCACGAAGAGCTCATCGCGATACGGTGCGTCGAGGTACCTCCAACCGCAGATAGTCTGCATCGCGGAACGTGGTGGTCACCGACGCATCCCGATCCTTGAGAAATACCCCGGCCATCAGATCGGCGTCCGGCTCGTCCAGCACCCGACTGGAGCGCGGCTCGAAGTTTTCGAGCCGCCGCCGGAACCACCACGCTACGGGTGCCGCCGCAATCGAGGCCATGCGGAGCCCGGCCCGTTGAAGGCCACCCACATCCCTCCTCCGGAGGATTCTCGCCTGGCTTCAACGGGAGGAGCCGCACCTCGAGTCCTCGCGCACACCCCATCCGTGCTTTCGGTGGATCACAGCCGCGAGGGTATTCGGAAAACCGACGATGAGCGGCGCCGCCGCCCGCACTTTTTCATCGAAGGCCCGCTGCAGTCCCCGGCCACGGTGGTCCGGGTCGACCACGAGATCGACCCACCACGCCGCATCCACGCGCTCGCCGGCAACCCGCATCGCGGTGGGGATCACGGCGCAGTAGGCCACGACCTCACCGCCGTCCTCGATGACCCACCGATTCTGCTGTCCCCGGTGCCACCACTCGCCATGCTGCTCGAGAAAGGCCGCCTTCTCAGGTCGGTAGACTCGGCGCAGAAAGCCGCTCGAGCTCGTGCCGGATCCACCTCGTCCGCCGTGCGCACCATCCGAGGCCGCTCACGATCGCGCCGGCCTCTGCCAAGGCCGCGAGTACGCGGCCTCGAGCCGGCGCGCCATCGCCGGCACAGCTTCGTTCCTCGATGACGAACTCCGTGCCGCCGCCGCCATGCGCGTGGCCTCGTCGGGCGCTTCGAGCACGCGCGATCATCGCCTCCGCAAGCGCCCCCTCGTCTCCCGGCGTCACCAACGAACCCGGTGTCGCCGTCGCCTCACCACGTCGGGCACGCCACCGACCGCGGTCGCGATCACCGGCACCCCTGCCGCCATGGCCTCCAGCACCACGTTGGGCATGCCCTCGCTGTCCGATGTCATGCACAGCGCAGTCATCCCGCCAGGAGCCGACGCACGTCGGCCCGGAAACCCGTCAGGACGATCTTCCCGCGAGGCCGAGCCGCTCGATCTCGCGCTCGAGCTCCGCCCGCGTCGCTTCCTCACCATCAGCGTCTCGCCGATGATCACGCCCCGTGCCTCCGGGTGATCCGCGATCACCCTCGCCAGCGCGCGCACGAAGAGGACCTGGTTCTTTACCCGACGGATATTGCCCACACTGCCGAAGACGCGGTGCCCGGCCGTGAAGCCGAACTCCTCGATCACGTCGCACCGTTCCGGCTGTTCCGCAATCCGGGTCGCCGGCCTCGACGCAGTTGGGGAGCAGCATGACCCGTTCGCCGACGATGCCGAGACCCTGAAGCTCATCGACCAGCGCGCCGGAATTCACCACCAGCCGCTGCACCGATCGCAGGGCGTAGCCGGCGATACCAGGCCGGCAGCGATCGGAAACCCGGCAGGGAGGTCGAGCTGCGCAGCGAGCCCCACCGCACGCCGACTCCCGCCAACCGACCCGCCCAGGCCGCGTAGGGGTTGTCGTGAACCGTCCACGAGTGGATCACGTCGGGCCGGACCGTCCCGCGTCCCGCGTCGTGAACGCGAGCTTGCGAAGCGGGCCTGCCGCTGTCGCCGGCATGGTCGTCACCCCGACCCCGACCGCCGCGCAGCCGCTCGACGTGGTCGGCGTTGGGGCTGGGGTGGTAGACCAGGAGGCGGCGCCGCCACCGTTCGCCGTCCATGTTGAGCACGAGGTTGACGAGCTGACCTTCGCTTCCACCGTATCCGAGCTGGCCGACGAGAAACAGGACGCTGTTGCGCTGGGCCTGCGATATGGACCTCGTATCAGTCACCCGCGGTGCGCCTTTCGAGCAGGCCGCCCACCGTCGGCAGGATCGCCTCGGCGACCAGGGCGTGCCCGGCCGGAGCGAGATGGGTGTCCACTCTCCCGAAGAGTTCGGCCTCGCTTCCGTTGAGGGCGTTCCTGAAGAGCCGGCAGCACGTCAACAACGTCGAGCCCTCGCCCTGCGAACATCTCGTTCAGGATTCTCGACGGCTGATCGAGATCGACCTCATCGAGATTCAGCCCCACCGCATCGGCATACGCTGCGCCAAGCGACGTGTCGACCTGATACGCCCCGGGAGCAGCACGAAAACGGCCGGCAGGCCGTGCCGCTGCGCCAATCGATCGATGTCTTCGCACACATCGGTGGTCACTTGCCATCGCGGCGATGCGAGTTCGCTCTTCAGATACACCGATGGAAATCTCCGTGCGCTCAGGCCGGTGCGCATGAGCAGGGCCCAGCAGCGGTTCTTGAGCAACACGAAAAGGTGCGACCGGCGCTCCATGAAATCGTTCACGGGATATGCGAGAGAGTCCACGAACTCAGACTTCGAAATATCACGCGGCAAACGGAGTCGATGCTGATTCGATGCCGTCCGCACGGGAAACTCATCGCAACGCGTTTCTTCGATGTCGTTGCCGACGAAAAGAAACACGACAACGGCGTCGTAGCGACGCCCGATCGAGCTCGTGCCTGAGTTCGATCAGATAGTGACTCGGCCCCCACCCCCCGACACTGGCGTTGACGACCTCCACCAGCCGGTCTGCCCGGCTGGAGAGCCGGCGTTCAAGAACCGCGGTCACGAGGTCGTCGTACCCAACCTGGATACCGGCGAGAAAGGAATCGCCCAGAGCGAGTATCCGGACGTCGGGCGGAGCCGCGGCACCACGGCCACTCACCCGATGACCGTGTTCGTCGGTGACCAGGCGGACCTCGCGCTCGCCGGTATTGACCCGGGTGTCGAGATTCGCCGCCATGCACCACCCGAGTTCGGGGCATCCCTGCCAGATGTCAGGCCGCAGAAGGATGAGCTGTTGCGGTGCGGCGAAGCGGACGACGACCTCGAGGAACCCGAGAACGATGATCGTGGATGCCGCCGCTGCTGCGAGCTTCGCCACGACGCGTCGCGCCGTCGCGAGAATCGTGGACCGTTCGACACCGGCGGAGTTTTCGGGCGCCCCGCCGGCCGAAGCAACATCGCTCACGAGGTCAACACCCAGATTCTGGTCACCAGGAATATCCACGTGGGAAAGCTACTTCCCGCGATCGACGCGCTGTGTCGCGATCGGGCGCTCCCGGAGCCCGCTGAGCTTGGTAGCCAGATACCACGGGTCGCACGGTGGATCCCGACTCGCGGAATCGCCAGATGTGCCGAGTGCAGACCGCGCGGTCGTCTCCTCGACAAATGCGGCCCGGAAACCTGCGCTGCCGACCGCCCGCGCGACCCGATCGTCGGCGTCCCCGAACGGATAGGCGAAGAGATCGACCGCCTTGCCGGTCAGCTCCTCCAGCACGGCCTTCGACTCGTCGACCTCGATCACCGAGCCGTCGTCGTCCGAGCGCCGTCAACCGGGGATGGGATACGGAATGAGCGCCGATCGTCACCAGCCCGCTGGCCACGCATTCCCTGATCTGCTCGCTCGTCCATTCCGTCGAAGAGATCGTGCGCGCCTCGCGCCGGAACCGCCGACGAGTCGCCCCATCCTGCCGCTGCAGCCTCCTCGACGAAGGCGAGCCACCGTCCACGGCTTCCGATGTGTTGCGTCGTGACAACGAAGAAAACTGCCGGCGCCTCGAACTTCTCGAGCAGCGGCAGCACGACGTCGTGGTTGTTGGCAAACCCGTCGTCGAAGGTGAGCAGCACCCCGGGTGTGTCCGACTCGAGGAACTCATCGGCGCGTGAGGAACCGAAACCGCCGCGACAGCCAGCTCAGCACCCGCTCGAGATCGGGAGCCGTCAGCGAGGGCTGCATACCGCGCCGGGAGCTCCGGGTATCTGCGGCACGGCACCCCGTGCAGCTCGATGACGAATCGACCGCGAGCGGCCAGCAGCCGTCGTGCCAGAGCCGCCATCCCGGTCGCCCAGAGAACCCGGGCCGCCAGCTTCTCGCCGTGAGCGATCAACACCACCTGCTCGGCGAGCTCGTCGCTCGGGGCTCGTCCTTCAGTGGCCGGCCCCACGCGGCCTCGAGCCGTTCGCGGATGAGATCGCGCCAGCGTTCGAGGGTGTAGCCGCGCGCCCGTCTCGCGCGCCTTCCGGCCCATGGCCGCCATCCGCTCCGGGGCTTGGGCGAGCTCGATCACGGCACTCGGCCACGTCGGCCGACGTCGGTGCCGTCGAGCACCACGCCGCACCCGTCCCCAAGAAGAGTGGGCAATACCGAAACCGGCGAAGCCACCACCGGCAGACCGCAGGCCATCGCTTCGAGAACGGCCTTGGGAAATCCCTCGGCCACCCGGGTCGGAAAGAGAAACAGGTTCGAACGACACAGAGTCTCGATGACGGCCTCGTGGTTCAGGTTTCCTGTGAAGGAAACCTCGCCCTGGAGACCGAGCCGCAGCAACCGCCCTCTCCAGCTCTCCTCGGAAGGGCCCGTCACCCACGATCTCCAGGGTGCTGCCTGGCACCGCCGCTCTGATCGCAGGCAACGCCTCGATACACGCAAGAGCGTTCTTGCCGCGAGTCAGCCGGCCAACCGTCACCAATCGCAGAGGGGACCCGGCAACCCACCTCGAGGCCGGCACGATGCGCTCGTACTCCGCCTGCGAAAAGCTCGTCGAGAAGATCCACTGAATATCAGGGTTTCGAGGTTCGGGTGGCTCGGGACCACCGCCCGTCGCCATGACAACCACTCGCCCACCTGCAACCCTTGGCAACAACCACGCCAGGAACCGATTCGCCAGGGTCGAGCGATCGCCCCAGGTGCCGCAGTGACGAACGAACGTGAGTTTGCGAAGCGCCAACGAAGCAAGCAAACCGAGAACCCCTATGTCACCCGGAACCGCGGCGTGGACGGCGTCGGAGCCTTTGATCTCGCCGACGATCCTAGGGCCATGAACCGCGGCCCAGGGAATCAGACGGAGCTTTCTCACGAGGCCGTCGCCAGGAGGTTCAGGGCTTGGGCGAACACCGATGTCCGGCCCGAGAATGGGTACCGCTCCCTGCGGAAGCGGCGGATCGCGCTCGAGGATCAGGAGGTTGGTGCTCGTGAAAAGCTGCGCCAACGCCGACATCTGCTGGGGGAATCCCCCGAACGAGACGAATCCTTCGCCGCTGCGCCAACATACCTTGTACGAAACGACGGCGAGATTCAATCGGCCGCTTCCGTACCGGTCACAGTCCACCTGCAAGAGCGAGAGAAGCCCGCCTCGCGTCGTCCGTCTCCATACCGTCATAGCGCACAAAGTCGAAGCTGCCCTTGTGCGAAACGACGCGAGCGGGATTGCCGACCACAACGGCCCTGTCCGGCACAGACCGCACAACCACTGCACCGGCGCCGATCACCACATCGTCTCCGACCGAGACCTTACCGATGATGATCGCGTTGGGGGCCACGTAAACTCTGTTGCCGATGGAGGGTGCACCCTTGAACTGACCGCTCTGCACACCGCCGACGGTCACGCACTGAGAGAGGTTGCAGTTCTCACCGAGTGTCGCATCCGGGTGGATGATCGTCGGGCCGAAATGACCGAAGTAGATCCCCCCACCGATCCGGCACTCCGGGTAAACACTGATCCCTGTGAGCACCTCGACGAGCTTTCGGGTGACAACGACCACCCCACGCACCAGCGAGCCGAGGATCGGTAGCCTGACCTTTGCAATGAGGTACCGCGAGATCCGATACGTGGTGCTGGCCCAGAACCCCTGGACGAGCAAGATGACGCCGAGTGCGGACCCCCGATCACGGTCAGTCGCCCTGTAGCGGCGAAAGTCCTGGCGGACCAAGGCGCAACATTCTCCCGAAGGTCGCGACATCATCCCAGGAACTCAGCGCAGACATGGCCTAGACCCGCCCCATCTGATCCGAAGCCAGCAGATATGGGGCGCCCAAAGGCGCCCCGATTCCTGACCTCGACGGTTTCGAATCCGACACGGCGGAGCAGATCTTCAAGAAACGGCACGGATGATTTTTCAGCCTTTTTATCGGCGGCGTGGGTGCGCGTTGTCTCGTTCGCCTGGACGACGAAACACGGCGCGATCCTCCTGGCGGCCGACGCAACCCGCACCATGTCCTCCGTCTCGAGGTAATACAGCGAACAAAACGCCGTGACCAGGTCGAATGATCCCCAGTCCTTTTCGAGAATGTCGAGCATGTCGCCCTCATGAACCGTGAACGTCGTATCGCGTCATGTCGCGCCACTCGAACACCCGATGAAGCGTTCTCGCCGCTGCGGCGAACTCCGGCGATCGCTCGACGCCAAGAACCGACCGTGCGCCGGCACGCAGCATCATCAGCGGCATGACACCGTTGTTGGATCCGAGGTCGAGAATGCGCTTGCCTTCAATGAGACCCTTCAAGGGCCTTGCCGTTCAGGTACTCCCAGCGCCCCGTCCCGCTGTCCACCGACCAGAATCCCCGCGTCACCAGCCCGCCGCCGAGGTCGACCGGTGCGTATCCGGAGGGCAGCGACCGAAGCACCTGCCGAGCCCGGGCCTCGGTCATGATGTCAGTGCCGTAGATCCGGTTGAAGAGCTCGCGGTCGCGGTCGCGATCGCGCCGAAACGCGAGGGTCTTTGTCGAGCGGTGAACCCGGGCCGCATCGAAATCGATGAACCAGGGCTCGCCCGTCTCCTCGTGAATCACGATGTTGCCGAACGTCAGGCTGAAGCCGGTGACTCCGGCGCGGTGGATCGTGTCGACCTGCCTCTCCAGGGCCGACAGGAAACCTTCAGGGACAGCTCGCGGAAGGCAGGTACGCCCGCGCTCCCACACCGCTTCGATTCTGGACGCTGCCGTCGAGAGCTTGAAGATCCGGATCGACATCCGTTTCCACGGTCAGAATCCTCGCGCCGGCTTCGTGGAGAACATCACGAAGGGTCTGCCCCGGCACGAATTCTTTGTAGGTGACCAGGTTACTCGTGTCCGCGGCCAGGAGACGAGGTACCCTTGTACTCCCGCGAAGAGCAATCAGCGCGGCAGCTTCCCGCAGAAACGCATCGCGATCGCCGCGGTAGTCTTTACGAACGAAGTTCTGTCCTCGGAGCGTCAGGATTTCGAGCCCGAATCTGAACCGCGGAGCAAAGGCGTCACCTGAAACCTGGCTCATTCCGGGGAGTTTGACTGTGGATCCGTGCAACCTCCCATCGGCGTCGATCCGCCCCAGTACCCGAGGCTCTTCATCCGCAGTGTCGATTCCTTCCTCCACCGCCACCAACTCATGAGAGATTTCGCAGTCGGCCAACCCGGCCTGCACCGCCCGAGCGGCGCGACGTCGCCACGTCGACCGTTTCATGTGGTCAATGAAAAACACAACCCCAACAGCGATCGCTGTTCCCAAGACTGCGCCCGGCAGACCTCCGAGCCACAAGCCCACACAGAAACCCGCGGCTGCTGCGACCCCCGCTGCACCCGCAGTTCGCATCTTCCGGGATCGATTTGCAATTGCAACGGCCAAGCGGAAAGCGACGAACGGAAAGAGAACTCCACCGACGACATACAGAAGATACGAGGGGAGCAATCCGTCG
>CAWGLE010000008.1:0-393007 GCA_963823345.1 Candidatus Sulfomarinibacteraceae bacterium | reverse complement strand
GCCGTATTCACCAGGATCATCAGAGAATGTCTCGGCCGAACCCGATGAAACAACATGCGGGTTTGGTGGCGGCGGTCCTGTTGTCGCTCGACGGTCGGGCTCAGCGCACTTCGTTGATCTTGAGCAGCTCCTCGACGTCAGCACGATCGCGAGCCCGATCGGAGCTTCGCTTGGCCTCCACGAGGTGTCGAAGTGAGATGATCCTCACAGCGACTCCCTCGAGCTCGATCTTTTGGGCCGCCTCGAACACGGCTCGGTTGCTGACCCCTCTCAGTGACGTCAGAAGGTCGATCCTGTTGGGCTCGGTTCCGAGATGAACAGCGCTCCCTTCGCGTTCGAAGACGTCGTCAGGAATGACCGCCTCCGAACCCGAAGTCGGCCAACGCCGCATGACACGCTGCGCGTTGTCGGGCGACGGCAAGATCAGCAGATCGATATCCTGGGTCGTTCTGACGTATCCGTAGTAAGTTGACCGCGAAGTCGCCGACCAGGACGTACTCGACATCGTGTTCATCGAACAGCCGCATCAGGTCTTTCATGTCGGCGGTGAAAAGCATCGCTTCCTCAGCCGGAGGACGTCTCCCAGGACGCCACCTTCTTCATCGGTACCGACGTCCAGAGGGGGCCCCACGTGCGTTCTTGAAGAACCGCGAACTCGGCGCACCTTTCTTTGTGGGTCATTGCAGTAAGGCGCCGATGTTCCGCCCGGTTCTCCTCCTCGAATGAGCTGAAGACCCTGACTGATTTTCCAGTTCGTTCCATCGACATCTCCGTTCTGCCGAAATGACTCTCCCTGCATTCTACTCTGCCCCTGGGAGGCAAAAGAAGGATGGAGAGTTGCGCAAAAGCGGTGTTGGCACGTCATCGTGCCAGCGGCCTTTTCCGTTTGGCTAACGTGCGGAATAGGCCATTACCCGCGGGTCGGCGGCGATGCGGTCGCGGTGCTCCGCCAGGGCCGGTGCGAGCGTCTCGACGATGTCGGTCGGGACGTGGTCCAGGATGCCCTTGCCCAGATTCCGGGTCTCGACGAAGACCTTGAGATCGGCGACGGTCATGCGCCCGTCCGCAAAGTACTCGCCCCCGCCGCGGGCGAGCAGCCCGTCGAGGCCTTTGATGTAGGTCGCGAGCCGGCCGTTGACGAGTTCCTCGCGCGCCTGCTTCATGGCGTCGCCTTTCAGACCGAACGTCCTGCCGATGGCGTGACTCAGGTCCTCGACCGCTCCCATGGTCTCGTCGCAATACAGGGCCTGCAGGTCGTCGGTAGGGTAAAGACCCACCGCCTTGCCCACGTAGCGCAGAATGGAATTCGACTGGGTGATCTGCTGGCCGTCGATGTCGAGCACCGGCAGCGCGTGGAACCGGAAGGACGGCTGCACCTCCCGGAATTCGGGGCCCTTCACCCGGACGTCCTCGAAGTCGATGCCGCCGATGTGAAATGCGATCCGAATCGGTTCCCCCCTGCCGCCGCTGAAATCGAAATACGTGAGCTTGAAGCGGGTCATCTGTGCTGTCTCCCTTCGGCCTGAGAGGCCGTTGACGTTGCGGTCATTCTTGCAACGTTCGGCGGTCGTGAAACATTCGCGAACTGCCGTTGACGTGGATCGCTTGACATTGATCGCATTCGACGGGCGGCGTTGCCAGGAACCCCCGCGCAGATCCCTCCGCTCCGGCCCTGCGGGCCTCCGGTCGGGATGACAGTATGAGAGGGCAGCGGGCCTTCAGTCGGGATGACAGTATGGGAGAGCTGCGGGCCTCCGGTCGGGATGACAGTATGAGAGGGCAGCGGGCCTTCAGTCGGGATGACAGTATGAGAGGGCAGCGGGCCTCCGGTCGGGATGACAGTATGAGAGGGCAGCGGGCCTCCGGTCGGGATGACAGTATGAGAGAGCAGCGGGCCTCCGGTCGGGATGACATGATGCGAAGGCTGCCTGGCCTCCGGTCGGGACAGGTTCAGAAGTGCGCGGGAAGGGTTGTGGGGCAGGCGTCCCGCCTGCCGGGCGGCGGGGCGGCATTCCGTATACCGAATTCTAGTGCGCGTGCGCCGCCTCTTCGCCGAAGTACGCCTTGCGGAACTCGGTCACCATCTTGCGAAGGGTCTCGATCTCGCCGAGATCGGTCCCTTGCTTGGCCTTCATGGCGTGGACCTGAATCGAGTGGAGGATGGCCAGCTTGTGGATGTACTCGTTCATGGCTTTCTGGTCGTCGTGGTCGACCGCGGGTTTGATCCGCTGGGCCATGAAATAGGCGGTGACGATGTCCTGGATCTCCTGGGCGTGCTTTTCCTTGTTGTCGACCCAGCGGACGAGCTGGTTGTAATCGACCGGTGTGGCCTTGCCGAGGGCGACGATCTGGGTCATCGACTTCTCGATGGTCGTGATGTGCTCTTCGATGAGCTGGACGCGAAGCTCGTCGTCAAAGATGCCGCACGGAATCTGGCAATGGGCCGCGGCCGGCACCGAAGTGCCGAGAGCTGCGGCGAGGAACAGGATTGTGGCTGCGATGCTGAGGCGTTTCATGAATTCCCCCGTTTCGTGTTCGTTGTCTCATTCCTCAACCGGGCGGCCGGGCCGGGTATTTCCGGTCGCTATTTGAAACCGAGGATGGAGACCTTGTTGCGTAGCGTGATCACGTCTCCTCTGCGAAGGACGGTCACCTCGAACTGGTCGTCGGCGCCGAGGGCCTTGCGTCGTGCGGCGATCTTCTCGAAAGCGCCGGGCTCGCCGATGCGGACGCCGTGGACCGCCAGGATGATATCGCCGCCGAGAATCAGGTCCTGACCGGCGATCGTCGCCTTGAGGTCGCCGGCGCGCAGTCCGAGGGCCGAGGCGGGCGACCCGGTGGCGACAGCCTCGACGACGATCCCCGCGCTCTGCGGGAGGTTGAGGGCGGCCGCCAGCGGCCCTTCGATCACCCGGCCGTGGAGCCCGGTCCAGGAGGTCGGATCGTCGATCAGGACCTTCATGGCGAGGTTCGAGGTGATGACGAATCCGAGCCCCTGAAAGCCGCCGCTGGTCGAGAAGATGTGGCTGACGACGCCGATGACTTCGCCCCGCATGTTGAACATCGGTCCGCCGGAGTTGCCCTGATTGATGGCGGCGTCGGTCTGCAGGAGTTCCACCTGTTCGAAACCGCCGAAGAGATGATCCGGCGCCCGGCGGGCGCTGATGTGGCCGACCGAGAGGGAGTGGGCGATGCCGTAGGGGGCCCCGATCACGAAAATCTGGTCGCCCACCGAGGCCGTGTCGGAGTCTCCGAGTTGGGCGGGGGTGATGCCTGCCGGCACCGACTCCGCCTGGATCAGCGCCACATCCGCGCTGGGGTCCGACGCGAGAACCCGTGCAGGGACCTCGCTGCCGTCGACGAACTTGACCGTAATCGTGTCCGCCACCTGGACGACGTGGGCCGCTGTCATGATCCTGCCGTCGGAGGAGATCACGAACCCGGAACCCTGACTGCCTGCGGCGACCCGGCGCGCCGGTCCCTGGTCGGCCACCACCTGCTGCACGGTCGTGATCTCGACGACCGAAGGATCCACCGCTCGAAACAGCTCGGCAAGGCTCCTGGCCTCCTCCTGTGCCGCGGTTGTGACGGATTGAGCCGTGAGGACGACAAACACGAGAGACCTGGTCAATTTCATCGCTGCTCCCTGGTGGTGCGGGCGGACCTCATTTCACCGGCTCGACGGCGCTCGGCGATTCTTCACCGGATCAGAGGGACCTCGCTGGCCATCTCGTACTCGATGACGGCGTCCATCTTGTTTTCGATCTGGAAGAACCGGGCCACGGTTCGGCCGGACAGGACCTTCCGCATCTTCCTGGCATAGGTGGTCCGGACATTGAGCAGGTCCTTTTCATACTTCAGAAAATCATCGAGAAGGGCGGACGCCTCCTCGTCGGTGAGCGTCTCCTGGATCGCGAAGAACTTCTCGAGAAGGGCGACCCGCACATCCACTGCCTGGTCGACGGCGGCCCGGTACTCCGTGTAGAGCGGCCAGAAGACCGCGCTCTCGGCGTCGCTGAGACCGAGATTCGCGGCCACCACCGCCATTCGTTCGGTCTGCACGACCGAGCGGGCCAACTCGATGGTCTCGTCCTGGCTCTGCGCCGATAACGGGAGGGCGACAGCCAGGGCGAACACCAGCGGAATTAAGATGAGACTTCGATTCACGATGCTCCTCCTTGACGACGTCCCGGACCATCACGCGGAGATTCAGCGGCCGAAAAGGACGAACCCTTCCCTGCGGCGGCTCATTCCCCGGGCGCGGCCGGTTCGATGGTGCACTGGACGCTCGTGGACGCAGAACCCTCACACCCGACCTGGGTCCAGCCGCCGCGGATCGTCGTGTTGCCGCAGTAGTCCTTACCCACGCTGTTGGGGTTGTTGAGGTAGCCGAGGATGCTGCCGCAGCTTTCTTCCGGCCCCGGCGTGACCTCGCAGGTGCCGCTGAAACGCGGGTTCTCGAAGCAGCACTTGGATTGTTGAACCGCCGTAGCCGGCGCCTCGTCGCCGGCCGGGGCGAGGACGGCTGTGAGGCAGAACACGGCGGCCAGGATTCCGATCAATTTGCGAGATGTCGTCATGGTCTTTTTCCTCCCGGTTCAGTTTTTCGGCGCCGATTCAATGGACTTGATTGCGAGCCGGCGCCACAGGTTATTTCGGTGGAGAGTCCGAATTCGTCGCGGAGCATGGGTTGATATGCGCCACCGAAGTGACGGCCTCTGCAGACTGGCCGCGCCGGAACACACGAGGCGCCAAACGACAGGCGACACGCCCCGGGAACCCTCGGAGTGATGACAGAATTGAGAGTCATTGTCGTCATTCTACAGCGAAACACCGGTTCTGCTGCATTATCATGGACCTCGCGCACCATGAGAGTCGTCAATCATCTCAACCGCATCGACGTCCGCGGTCTTCCGATGTGGGAGGCCGCCGTCGTTCGGGTCATCCAGTTCGTCCAGGCGACGTGGCACCAGTTGGGGCGCGACAAGGTCGTCATCAGGGCGTCGGGCCTGGCCTACTCGTCACTTCTGGCGGCGGTGCCCCTGGTCGCCGTGGGTTTCGCGATGTTCTCGGCCTTCGGCGCGTTCGACGACGTCCAGCAAAGGGTCCAGGAACTGCTGCTGTCCCAGTTCCTGCCGACCAGCCAGGACGTGATCGCCGAGTACTTCAACGACTTCGCTCACGCCGCCAGCAAGCTCGGACTGTTCGGCTTTTTGTTTCTGATCCTGACCGCCATTCTCCTGCTCGACAACATCGAGTCGAACTTCAACAACATCTGGCACGTCTCCAGCCCGCGGCGGTTCGTGGCCAAGATCACCTCCTACACGTCGGTGCTCGTCTTCGGAACCCTCTTCATCGGCGCCAGCATCACCATGTCGGCACGCATCAAGGCCGCGCTATTTCGTGGTATCCGCTTCGACCCGACCATCCTGGAGAGGTTGGGGACCTGGCTGTTTCCGCTGAGTCTGTCGTTCCTGGCCTTCTTGCTGATGTACCTGGTGATCCCCTTCACCCGGGTCCGCCTCAGGAGTGCCCTGCTCGGTGCCCTTTTCGGCAGTATTCTCTGGGAACTCGGGAAAAACCTGTTTGCCAACACGGTCGGCGTGTCGGTCCGTTACTCCACCATCTACGGATCGCTCGCCGTCATTCCCATCTTCCTGATCTGGCTCTACATCACCTGGATCATCGTCCTGCTGGGGCTCGAGATCACATTCGTCCACCAGCACTTCGCCGCGTTGGTGCGGAGCCGCTCCACCGGCGACCGCGAGGACTGCGACCGGGTGCCGACCGGCCTCCAGATCTACACCTTGATCGCCAGACGTTTTCACCAAGGGAAGGAACCACCGACCGCCGACGAATTGTCGCGGCGCTTCCTCGTGGCGACCGGTTCGGTCGACAGCCACATCGACCGGTTGGTGAAGGCGGGGTTGGCGCGGCGGGTCGCCATCGGTTCGGGCGTCGAGGGCGTGGTCCCGGCGCGATCCCTCGCCCAGGTGCGAATAGCCGACGTGATTGCCGCCTTCATTCCGATGGGGGACGCGGAACTCCGGCAACGACCCATCGAACTGGCGGTTGAAGATATCGTCGCGAGGTTTCGTGACGGCGGTTTCGATGCGGTGGGGCAGACGACGTTCCTCGATCTGGTGACGGGGCTCGCCGAGCCGTCGAAACCGGGCTGATTCCCGCAGCTGGAGAACCCTTGGAAGACCGTCGACAACATCCCGCGACCGGCCCCAAGCCCGGTTCCGCTCTCGAGTACCAGCTGGCGTTCTCCCAGATCCACCCCGGGACCATGTTCGACGAGGAGGGGCGGCTGCAAAAGGCGAGGAAGACGGTGGCCGTGATTCTCGACGCGTTGCGGTCCGCGGGTTTCGATCCGCAGCGGGCAAAGGTGCTCGACATCGGCTGTTCAACCGGCATTCTGACCCGGCACTACGCGGAGTTCTTCGGCCAGGTTGTGGGCATCGACATCGACGACGGTGCGGTCGAGTGGGCGCAGAGGAACCGCGCGGCGGACAACATCGACTATCGGGTGGGAGATTCGATGGAGCTGCCGTGTTCGACCGCGGAATTCGACGTGGTGACCTGCACCCACATCTACGAGCACGTGCCCGACGCGCAACGCATGCTGGACGAGGTCTTCAGGGTCCTGAAGCCGGGAGGCGTGTGCTATTTCGCCGCCGAAAACCGCATCCGCCTGTGGGACGGACATTATGACCTGCCGCTGTTGACCGTGTTGCCGAAGACCCTCGGCGACTGGTACGTCCGGGTGATGGGGAAGGGCGAGGGGCGATACGAGACCCACTTCACCCTGCGCGGCCTGCGGCGATTGGTGCGCCGCTTCGAGATCATCGACTACACGCGGGCGGTGGTCCGTGATCCCGGAGGTTTCGAGGCGTCCGACATGGTGCCCGCGGGTTCCTTGAAACAAAAGGCGGCGTCGGCGATCCTCGCCGCCGCCTACTGGGCCTTCCCGACCTATCTGTGGATCCTGAGGAAGCCAGACGGCGTTGAACGTTCAAACGTCTAACGTTTGGACGTTTCAACGTCTCGACGATGAGAGGTGTGGGGTCCGGTGGCCCGTGGGCTTCAGCGACGGTCACGCTGTCCCGTCACCGCTTCGGCAGCTCGCCACCGACGACGCGTTTGACCAGCGCCCCCTTTTCGAGCGTCGTGTCCGGGTTGACTCCGTTGAGGATCGCGAGCTCGGAAATCTCGACGCTGGAAGGGTAGCTCTTGGCGAAGGTCGACAGGGTCATGTTTTTCGGCAGCGTGACGATGTCGATGGTCTTCGGTTTGACGTTGAGGTAACGCCGCTCGGTGACCTTTTCGAAGCTCGCCATGGAGTGCTGCATGGTCTGGGCGTAGCCGTTCCAGGTGGCGACACCGGTGTAGCCGACGAGCTGGTAGACCTTCCCCCCATGGCTCAGAAAACCGATCAGCCCTTCTGCTGTCGCCGCTCCGGTCTGTGAGTCGTGAGCGCGGAATGTGTAGAAGTTTTTGCCATGGCTCTGGCCGCGTTCGATGCCCTGCTGCTGGAAAAAGGCGTCAAACCCTGCGCGCGGGGAGTCCTTGGCGGAAAGTGTCAGCACCACCGCGGCGTCCTTGTTGGGGCTCAGGGCGCCCACCGCCTGGCGTTGGTTGATGATCCGCCACTGGTCCGGAAAGTCGATTTTGAAAGCCAGCTCCGGGTGGTAGTAGGTCTGACCGATCGTGTAGCCCTGGCGCGGGTCGTCGCCGAAAACCAACCCCCCGAGGCGGCGCAGGTAGGCTTCGCGGCCGACGGTACCCTGCCGCTCTTCGGGAGCCAGCCCCGCAATCCGGGCGTTGATGTCGGCGACGCGATTGCCGGGGTTGGGGTGGGTGGACATCCACTCCGGGGTGGCGCGAAGCCCCTGGGCCTGGGACTCTCGGTCGAGGGTCTGGAAGACCTTCGGCATCTGGTGGGGGTCGTAGCCGCTGCGGACCATGTAGCGCAGCCCGAGCTCGTCCGATTGACTTTCGTCGTCGCGTCCGAACTTGAGAAAGAGAATACCGAGCCCCTGGCCCGCGAGGCCCGCGAACTGGCGAAAATCCTCGCTCGCGATGGCGGCGACTCCGAGACCGAGCTGTGCCAGCTGGGCGCGGCTCATCTGCTCGACCGAGTGCCGTGCGGTGACGTGGCCGATCTCGTGGCCGAGGACGGAGGCGAGCTCGGCCTCCGAGTTGAAATCGGCGAGAATGCCGCGGTTGACGTAGACGAAACCGCCGGGCAGGGCCATGGCGTTGACGACCGGGTCGTCGAGGACGGTAAAGGTCCAGTCGAGATCGGGCCGCTCCGAGGTGGCGGCGATCTTGGAACCCAACTCCTGGATGTAAGCCTGCCACTCGGGACTGTCGTAGGCCCCGATCGAGGCGAGCACCTCAGGGTGGGTCTGGCGACCGATCTCGATCTCCTGAGCCTCCGACATCAATGTCAGCTGGCGTTGGCCGGTCGCCGGGTTCATGGTGCAGGCGGCGATCAGCACGAGGCTGATGCCCGCCCACCGGGTCCAACGGGTGCGCTGTTTGATGGTCATGGAGTTAGACCTCCCCGAGAAATCCAGTTTTCAGATTCGGTTCTGAGCCTGTTCCCAATCTAGTCTCTGGAAAACACTCCGAAAAGAGCACTTACTACCCGGGAACAGGATCACGACGTGGGTAGAAACTACGCTCCGCCGGGCACCCTCGATCGCCATCCTCCAGTTCACGGTCGGACCCTTCGACCCGAATTTTGAATGAGCGAACTGTAACCTGGAAACGGCAAAAATGGGGCCCGAAGGCCCCTGGATTCGAAATTCCGGAAGATCATGATCGTCGTCGCCGTCGTCGCCTTCAGTCATCGCGATGCTGCTGTTGTAGATATCGCGGGAGATCAGCCACTCGCCGTCGACGGCGCGCCAGATCTCGATGTACTTGCCGTGATCGACCAACGTTCCGTCGCCGGTCCACATGCGGTAGCGACCGGCGACGTAGGCCAGCTGGCCGTCGACGACCGTTTCGAGGGCCTCGATGTCGATCTTGAAATCGCCGGTGGTGAAAAATGCCGCGTTGGTGGCCGCGATGGCGTCGCGACCGAAGACCGCAGGTTGGTTGGGCGGCAGGAGGACCGCGTCCGCCGTGTAGAGCGCCGCCAGGGAGTGTGCGTCGTGGCTGTTGAACGCCTCCATCCAGCGGCTCCCGCCGGCGGCGATGGTCGGTTTCAGGGGGTCGGTCGGATTCGCCGGGGCGGTCTCGAAGCTCACCATCGAACCCTGGGGCACGGCGACACGGGCGCCGGCCGTCGCGATCTCACCCTGGGTGTGAACGGCCGTGCCGTTGATCGGTATGACGCTGTCTCCGACCTGGATCCCGGTGGCCTGGATCTCGTAGGCATCACCCGAACCGTCGCTCCAGAAACTGGTCGGTACGATCTGCGCCTGGACCTGGCTGCCGGCCGGGGCGATCACCCTGTCGCCGTCCATCAGGTCCTGTTGCAGGGTCCCGGTCACCGTCTGTCCGGCGCCCTGGACGGAGGAGTCGAGGTCGGTGTCGAACTGGACCTGCAGCGGGGCCGAAACCTGCATCAGGTTGGCGTCGCCGGCCGCCGGCATGGTCTGCTTCGGGGACGTTCCAATCGTCGGCTGACCCTGTTGGATCTTCTGTGTCGGCGCGGTGGTTTGCGGGGTGGAATACTGCGGTTGGGTGTTCGCGGGATCGTTGCAGGTGGAAACGGTCCAGCCGCCCCTCACGATGGTGTTGTCACAGTAGTATTTCCCGACACTGTCAAAACTGTTGAGATAGGCCAGAACGCTCGCACAGGTCTCCGACCCGCGCGCCACCACCATGCAACCACCGGCGAACCGGAAGTTGTTGAGACAACAGTTTTCATCAGCGGCGGCCGTACCCGGGAGCAGGGTCGAAACTGCGATTGCCGCTCCTGCGGCGAAAGACTTCAGATGATTGGTCGAGATTTTCACGAGTTGCTCCTTGCGACCGTCCACGGTCGGCGGCGTCAGTATATCCCTGTTTGAGAACGGTTCCCGTGATCGCCGCGGGTCGGTCCCAAACCCCCAACGTCGCGCGCGGTCGGGCTATTTCCGCGCCGCCGAGACGATCCGTCGCCCCGCGAGCACGAGGAGGTAGGCGATACCCGCGATGACGATGGTGACGGCCCCGGCCGGCAGGTCCGGGGAGTAGCTCAAGGCGAGACCGCTGGTGGTGAAGGTGACGGACAGCGCTGCGGCCACCGCCATCATGCCGCGCAGCGTGGTGGTGAAGTGACCGGCGATGGCCGCCGGCAGCGTGAGCAGGGCGATCACCAGGACGATCCCGACCACGCTCACCAGCAGCACCACGGTGAGGGCTGTCAGTACCATCAGCAAGAGCACGTAGAGCTCGACATTGAGGCCGCGGAGGCGCGCGAACTCCTCGTCGAAACAGACGGCCGCGAGTTGAGGGTAGAGGCCGAGGCCGAGGAGCAGCACCACGGCGTCGAGCAGCGCCATCGTCCACAGATCGGAACCGCCGACCAGCAGGATGTTGCCGAACAGGTAGCTCATCAGGTCTTCGTGGTAGCCGGGCGTGACGGCGATGAAGAGGATCCCCACCGCCATGCCGACCGCCCACACCGCGCCGATGATGGTGTCTTCCCGTTCGCGGGCGCGCAGGCTGACCAGACCGATGATGATGGCCGAAAGGACGGCCGCAGCCACCGCCCCGTATTGGGGCCGGATCGGCCAGCCGTGGACCACCTGGAGGTAGCGGGCGATACCGAGCCCGCCGAGAACACAGTGGGCGATGGCGCCGGCGATGTAGGTGATGCGCCGCACCACCACGTACGACCCCACCACTCCGCAGGCGATGCCTGCGAGAAGGCCCGCCGCCAGGGCGTGGCGCAGAAAGGGGAACTCGGCGACGGCGGAAAAGAACTCCATCATGGTTCCAACCGGTGGTGGTGGTGGACCATCCGCACGTCGCCGCCGTAGATCTCGGACACGCGGCGACCGTCGAGCGCGGCCGTCGGGTGAACGTCGACCCGTCGGTGGACGCAGATCACGGTCCGCACGAACCCGGAAACGAAACCGAGATCGTGCGAAACCAG
Source organism: Candidatus Sulfomarinibacteraceae bacterium (assembly GCA_963823345.1). Taxonomy (GTDB): domain Bacteria; phylum Acidobacteriota; class Thermoanaerobaculia; order Thermoanaerobaculales; family Sulfomarinibacteraceae; genus Sulfomarinibacter. The sequence continues at coordinate 381,906 of CAWGLE010000008.1, read as the reverse complement.
AACGACCGTCAAGTGGCTATTCAGTTCCTGGAGGAGGTCGAAAAAATCCCTTTCGACCTTCTGGTCGAGACCGGCCGCCGGTTCATCGAGCAGCAGCATCTCCGGATCGGTGACCAGCGCTCGCGCCAGCAGGACCCGTTGCCGCTGCCCCCCCGAGAGATCGGAGAACGGCCGCCCGCCGGCCGTCTCGAGACCGACCTGCGCCAGCGCCGCCCCGGCCGCCCGCCGATCCGCCGCGCTGAACGATGCGAACGTGATGCCGCGGCCCAACCGCCCCATCATGACGACGTCGAGGGCCCGCACCGGAAAACGGGGGTCCATCATGGCGTGCTGGGGCATGTAGCCGATCCTCGGTCGCGCCTTCAACGGGGAGGTGCCGAGCACTCTGACCGTGCCCGCGGTTGGTGTGTAGAGGCCGAGGATCAGCTTGATCAGGGTGGTCTTGCCGCCGCCGTTGGGTCCGATGACGCTGGCGAAGTCGCCGTGTTCGACCCGGAGGTCGACCTCCTCGAGGACCCGCGGGCCGCCGTTGAAACGAAAGTCCAGGCCATTGATTTCGATCACAGGCCCGGGTGCGGGAGGGGTGCGCGGGTCCGTCATTTCATCGCGCCATCGCTGTGGCGATCCGTTCCGCCATCGATTCGAGGTTGACCAGGTACTCCTCGGCGAGGGGGTCCAGCATGACCACCTGGCAGCCGAGGGCGTCGGCGACCCGGCGCGCCGCGGTCTGTGAGAACTGGGGTTGGACGAAGATCGCCGGAGTGTTGCGGTCGCGCAGGCTGTCCACGATCTCGGCCAATTGCCGGGAGGAGGGCGCCTTCCCCTCGGACTCGACCGCGATCTGGACGAGCCCGTAACGACGTGCGAAGTAGCCGTACGCCGGGTGGAAGACCAGCAGGTCGCGTCCCTTGAAGGGTTCCAGTCTCTCCTTGACCCGGCGGTCGGTCGCGTCGATCGCCGCGAGAAGGCCGGTCAATGATTTTTCGATGTCGGCGGCGGCGGCGGGGAGTTTTTCGCTCAGCGCCCGGGCGGTGGTCCCGGCCACCGTCTTCATGCGAACCGGGTCGAGCCAGATGTGGGGATCCAGGGGGCCGTGGCCGTGGTCGTCGGCGTGGTGGTCCTCCATGGGCACGAGTTCGACGCCCTGGCGGCAGTCCACGACCTCGAGTCCGGGTGCGACGGTCGAGATCTTGCCCAGGACCGGGCCTTCGAACGGGACGCCGATCTGGAGGTACAGGTCCGCACTGTTGAGGGCGGCCATCTGGCGCGGCGTCGGCTCATACGTGGCCGGTGACGCACCGGGCGGCAACATGACCTCGACGTGAACCCGGCCGCCCGCCAGTTGCTCGACGACAAACTTCTGGGGCGGGATGCTGACAAACACCACCGGCCGGTCGCTCGACCCGGCGGTTGCCGCCGGCGCCAACGCCGCGATCACGAGAATCGCGGCGCACCACGGAGCGCGAACGGTCGACACTCCGGAGCCTCTCACCCGCGCGCCGCCGGGCACACGAGCTTGTCTTCGTCGCACTCGTCACACCGCTCCACCGGGTGGGTCCGGCTGAACTCTTGCCAGTGCCGCTGCTGGTGAGGGCTCAAGACCCCCGTGCCGTGACACAACGGGCATACGCCGTCGAGGGCGGCGAGGATCGCCGAACGGATGAACTCGGAACGGTTGGGGATGTCTCCCATGGCCTCGACCAGAGCCTCTTCGGCCTTGAAGGTGATGATCTGCTGTTTGCCGCTCAGTGTCGCCATGACGCACCCCCACTCGTCCAGGTGGATGAGTGTTACACGGTATTACCATGTCGACAGAGTGTCAAGTGAATTGAAAGTCGTAGGCAAGTCCTTCAGGGCCTGCCACCACAAGCGATGTCATTGGGCGAGCCGTAACGACCCGCCTACGGCTTTTATGGGCGGTCTGCAGAGTTGTCCACGACCTCGGCGTTCTCGACCGCGCCTGCGATCGTGCCGCCGTTGATCAGGAACACCTTGACGAGACGGCCGGGATCTCGCACGACGATGTTGCCCTCGACAACCGAGCCGTCGCTGATCCGGATCTCGATCGCTTTCTTTTTCGCGCCGCGCCGGCTCTTGCCCTTGATCACCACATCCCCGGCGATCCGGGCCCCGTCGCTCAAAGTCACCGAACCGTTGGTGGTGGTGAGCGTGCCGCCGACCCGGGTGCCCGCGATCGAGATGCCACCGTTGACCGTCGAGACGTCGCCGGCCACCGTCCCCGAACCGCACTCGACGGCCCCGTTGACGGTCTCGAGACCACCCTCGACGGAGACACCGGACCCCAGGACCAGGGATCCGTTGACCGTGCGGATGTCTCCGGCGGCGGAGACCCCGTCGGCGATCGCGATGGACCCGTTGACGGTCGCCAGACCGCCCACCGAGGAATCCTGTCCGACCGTTATCTTGCCGTTGACGGTCCGACAATTTCCGCGCACGTCGCAGCCGGAACCGATTCGAACACTGCCGTTGACAGTGGCTCGGCCGCCTTCGACGGTCTCGCCGTCGGCGATGACGATCGATGTGTTGACGCCGCACGACGCCGCCAGGACGCACACCAAGAGAAGGTCGAGCAGGTAGCGGAAACGAGTCATGATTGGTTCCTCCAATCGATTGAACGTCGTCATCCTTCGTTCGGTTCGCGTCCTGAGGCGATCACAGTGTGGCTGTCTTTTTGCCGTCGATCCGGTTGGTGACATAGATGAACACCAGCAACGCAAGAAACGACAGCAGTCCGATCCCCGAGTAGGCGTACCACAGATAGTTGGCGTGGGCGTAGACCTCCGGCATCGGCGCCTGACCTGCGAGTGCCAGCGCGTGCTGCTCCTGCACCGCGATCGGCAGCGTCGTGGGCTCGGGGCAGTAGTTCTTGAGAAGGTAGCCGGAGAAGATGAAACCGAAGATCCAGGCGAAGAACGTGTTGACGTGGGCGAAACCGAGGAAGACTCCCTCCTTGCCGCGCGGCGCCTGTTTGGAGGCGAACTCGAGCCACTTGGGCGACAGGAAGCACTCGGCCAGACCCTGGATGGCGATGCCGATGACCATCATCAGGGTGATGGGGTGGACCTCCATCCCGAAGATGGTGACGTTGCCCTCAAACCACGAGGACGTGGCCATCGCGAGCGCGGACATGGGAATCATGGCCATGGCCACCAGAATCGAGTTCTCCGGCTTCCACTTGCGCACCATCTGGGTGATGGCGACCACGAAGAGGACGACCACCAGCGGGTTGACGTTGGCGTACCACTCGGGTTTGTAGGTCTCCCCCGCCATCCGCAGGACGTAGTCCGGCATCGAGGCGTAGAGCTGGCCCTGGATGGACCAGAAGCCCGCGGTGATCAGGATGAGGGCGAAGAACCGGATGTTGCTCATCGCCAACCACATGCCCTGCAGGACCTCACGCATGTTCTTCGGTTGGGCGTCGCTGTCGTCGGGCGGCCGGTAGATCAGCATCACGAGGATGAGAGCGAAGAGGCTGGCCCCGGCCGAAAAGAACGGGACCGTTTCGACGCCCATCTGGATCCGCATCGGCGCGACGATGGTCTTACCGGTGAAGGAACCGATGTTGACCACCATGTAGAAGATCGAGAACGCCCGGGCGCGGTTGAGCGAGCTGGAGGACTTGGCCACCGTGCCGGTGATGACGGGTTTGACGAAGGCGCCGCCGAGGACGATCAGAGCGAGCCCACAGAGCACCGGACCGAGAGTCGAGAACACCCCGAGCGAACCGTAGCCGACGGTCAACAGGGCGAAGGCGAGGATCAGCGCCTTGCGAAAACCCATGCGGTCGGAGATCGCGCCGGTGAAGAAGGGGACGAGGTAGATCCAACCGCCGAAGAGGCCGGCGACAACCCCGGCCTGCACATCGTCGAGCCCGACCACCCGGATCAGGTACGTGCGCAGAGCGATAAAGGTCCCGTAGTAGGCCGCGCGCTCGCACAGCTCGGCGGCGTTGCCGGTCCAGAAGGTCTTCGGAAACCGCCAGCTGGGTTTTTCAGCGGCCGCTTCCGCCGCCCTGATCTCTTCACTCATCTGCCGTCCCTCCAACCGATATCGGAGTGGCAACTGTAGCCCGGAACTCCGGAGCCGCAAAATCGAAACCCGGGTCGGGCGGGAGGAGTAGAATTCAACATCATGAGAAAGTTCAAGTGGATCCTCGCCGTGATCGGGATCGTGGCCATCGTCGCCGTCCTGCGTGTGACCGTCTTCGCGCCGAAGGTCATCGAAGTGCGAACGGTGGTCGTCGATCGCGGGCCGGTCGAAGAAACGGTCTCCAACACCAGAGCGGGCACGGTCAAGGTCCGCCGCCGGGCCGAGCTGTCGCCGCAGATCGGCGGCCTGGTCGTGGCCCTTCCCCACCGGGCGGGCGACCGCGTCGAGGCCGGCGACCTCCTGGTCCAGCTCGACAACCGCGCCCAGCTCGCCGAGCTGACGTCGGCGAGGGCGACGTTTTCGGCCTCCCGGGCCCAGGCGGACGAGGCGTGTCTGGCGGCCGAGTTGGCCGAAAAGGAGTTGATCAGGTCCGAGGCACTCCACGACCGGGGCATCGCCAGCGACCAGGCCCTCGATGTGCTGCGTTCCGACCGCGACCGCAGCCGGGCAGGCTGCGCTGCGGCGGTGGCCGCCGCCGGTCAGGCCGAATCAAGAATCGGGGCAGTCGAAGTGCAGCTGGCGTTCACCGAATTGAAAGCCCCGTTCGCGGGGATCGTGGCGGACGTCAGCACCGAAATTGGGGAGTACATCACGCCGTCACCCCCGGGGCTGCCGATTCCCCCGGTGATCGATCTTCTCGACCCCGATTCGATGTACGTCAGCGCCCCCATCGACGAGGTCGACGCGGAGCGCGTGGGCATCGGCCAGGAGGTCCGGGTGACGGTGGACTCGCGTCCCGACCGGAGCTTCGCCGGCTCGGTGGTTCGGGTCGCGCCCTATGTGCTCGACGTGCTCGAACAGAACCGCACCGTCGAGGTCGAGGTCGAACTCGAGAACGCGGATGTCATGGCGGGTGTCTTGCCGGGGACATCGGCCGATGTCGAGATCATCCTCGACCGCCGCGAGGACGTCCTTCGAATTCCGACATCGGCGGTCGCAGAGGGAGGTTCGGTGCTGGTGCTCTCCGGCGGCGTCCTCGAGGAGCGAACCGTCGAACCGGGTCTCCGCAACTGGCGCTACGTCGAGGTCCTGTCGGGTGTCCTGGACGGCGAGGCGGTGGTGGCCGCCCGGAACCTCGCCGAGATCAAACCGGGAGCGCGGGCGAAGGAGAAGGGGCAGTGACCGGCGCGGCAATTTCGGATTTCGGATTTCGAATTTCGGATTTCCCGCCCGGCTTCTCCCTGAAAGACGGGTGGGCGGGGGAAAAATCCGAAATCCGAAATCCGAAATCCGAAATCAACCTTGATGGTGCGTCGTGATTGTGTTGGCCGATCTCTGGCGGACGTACCGCGTCGGCGACTCGGACGTGCACGCGATGCGCGCGGTCGACCTCACAATCGGCGAGGGAGACTACCTGGCGGTGATGGGGCCCTCGGGGTCCGGCAAGTCCACCCTCCTCAACATCCTCGGCTGCCTCGACCGCCCGACTTCGGGGACCTACACCTTTGACGGCCGCGACGTCGGCACGTTACCGGACGGCGAACGGACCCGGCTGCGCCAGTCGGAGATCGGTTTTGTCTTTCAGTTCTTCCACCTGCTGCCCCGGCTCACGGCCCAGGGCAACGTCGAGCTGCCGATGCTGTTCGCCGGCGTGGCGAGGACCGAAAGGAGGGATCGGGCGGCCGCGGCGCTTGCGGCGGTCGGGCTCGAAGACCGGGCGCACCACCGGCCCGATCAGCTGTCGGGCGGTCAACGGCAGCGGGTGGCGATCGCCCGCGCGGTCGTCATGCGGCCCAGATTGCTGCTCGCCGACGAGCCGACCGGGAATCTCGATCGGGCGGCGGCCGCCGAGGTGATGGGTTTGCTCGATGGCATGAGTGCGGACGGCCAGACGGTGGTGCTCGTCACCCATGACCCGGACGTCGCGATGCACGCGCGAACCGCGGTCCGCATGGATGACGGCGAGATCGTGGAGAGACGATGAGCAGGAGAATTCGGATTTAGGAATTCGGATTTCGGAATTGCCGCCCACCCGCCCTTTGAGAAGCCACGGGTGGGAGGGTGGAAAATTCCGAAATCCGAAATTCGAAATCCGAAATTGGATGGTGGGTGTCTGGCTCCCGGTGAGCTGATCGGGTTCGCGGTGGGTGCGCTGCGCGGCCACCGGCTGCGGAGCGGTCTGTCGGTGGCCGGCGTGGCGGTGGGGATCGCGGCGGTGGTGGCCCTGACCGCCCTCGGTGAAGGAGCCAGGAGGTACGTCGTTCAGGAGTTCAGCTCGCTCGGGTCCAACCTGCTGATCGTCCTCCCGGGCAAGGTGGAAACGACCGGCATGATGCCCTTCGGCGGCGTGGTCCACGACCTCACCATCGATGACTACCGCGCGATTTCGTCGCGGGTCCCCGGCGTGGTGTGCGCGGCGCCGCTGGCGACCGGTGAGGAAAAGGTGCGATACGGCGGCAAGAGCCGCTCGCTGCCGGTCATCGGAACCACCGCTGAGTTGCTGGAGGTGCGAAGGCTGAAAATCGGAGCGGGCCAGTTTCTGACACCCGGGGACCCCGACCGGGGGGGCAGCGAGATCGTGCTCGGCATCAAGGTGGCGCGGGAGCTTTTCGGGGCGGAAAATCCGCTCGGCCGGGTGGTGCGGCTCGGCGAGTGGCGGTTCCGGGTGGTCGGCGTCCTCGAGCCGCGGGGACGCTCCCTCGGTTTCGATTTCGACGACGTCGTGATGGTCCCGGTGCGCACCGCCATGAGGATCTTCAACCGCAGCTCGTTGTTCCGGATTCTCATCGAGGTCGACGGCGACGAAGAGCTCGGAGCGACCAAGACCGCCGTGCTCGAGCTCCTCGCGTCGAGGCACCGTGCCGAGGACGTCACCATCATCACCCAGGACGCGGTGGTGACCACGCTCGACTCGATCCTCGGCGTGCTCACCCTGGCGTTGGCCGCCATCGCGTCCGTGTCCCTCACCGTCGCCGGGGTGGGCATCATGAACGTCATGCTGGTGGCGGTGTCGGAGCGCCGACACGAAATCGGCCTCCTCAAGGCGCTGGGGGCGACCACCGCGCAGATCCTCTCGGTCTTCATCGCCGAGGCCTCGGTGCTGTCGACCATCGGTGGGGTCACCGGTCTCGTCCTCGGCGGCGCGGCCGTCGAGATGTTCACCCGCATCTACCCGACGTTTCCGGCGTCGACGCCGACCTGGGCGGTAATCGCCTCGTTGGTCACCTCCGTGGTCGTGGGCGTGTTCTTCGGCGTCGTGCCGGCGCGGCGGGCGGCGCGCCTCGACCCGGTGCTCGCCCTGGCGGGACGATGAAGAACGCAATTTCGGATTTCGGATTTCGGATTTCGGATTTTTTCCCCACCCGCCCGTCTTTCAGGGGGTGGCCGGGCGGGAAATCCGAAATCCGAAATCCGAAATCCGAAATCGGATGGGGGGTTGGGTGGATCTGATCGAGCTGCTTCGCTTTGCGGGAGGGGCGTTGCGCGGACAGCGCCTGCGGTCGTTTCTGTCGGCGTTCGGGGTCGCGATCGGCGTCACCGCGGTGATTCTGCTGACCTCCCTCGGCGAGGGAACCCGGAACTACATCGTGGGTCAGTTCACCCAGTTCGGCACCAGTCTGATCGGGATCAATCCGGGCAGGGTGAAGACCCTCGGCATCCCCGGCGCCCTCGGCGGCACCACCCACAAGTTGACGATTGACGACGCCGAGGCGCTGCGCAAGGTGCCCGGCGTCAACGAGGTCGTGCCGGTGGCCATGGGCCAGGCCCGCGTCGAGGGCAACGGTCGGGGTCGGAGCGTCTTTCTCTACGGGGTCGGCTGGGAGGCGTCGGCGGCGTGGCGCTTCTCCGTCGGGCAGGGCTCGTTCCTGCCGAAAATGGACCCGAACCGCCGCGCGTCGTACGCCGTTCTCGGATCCAAGCTGGCGCGCGAGCTTTTCGACGAGGTCTCGCCGCTCGGCCGGCGGGTGCGGATCGGAGGCTATTCCTTTCTCGTGATCGGAGTGATGGAAGCCAAGGGCCAGCTGCTCGGCTTCGATCTCGACGACACGGCGTATATCCCGGTCGCGACCGCAATGGACCTCTTCGACGCGTATGAACTCCAGGAGATCGACATCGTGGCGGCCGGGACCGAGGCCATCCCGGAGGTCGTAGAAGGGGCGCGGGCGGTGCTGATGGCCCGCCACCGCGGCGAGGAGGACTTCACCATCACCACCCAGACGGAGATGCTGGACACCTTCGGCAGGATCATCGGCATGATCACGATCGCCGTTTCCGGGATTGCCGGAGTTTCGCTGCTGGTCGGTGCGATGGGCATTCTCACCATCATGTGGATCTCGGTCCACGAACGGATCAACGAAATCGGTCTGCTGCGCGCTCTCGGCGTGACGCGGGGAACGGTGCAGGCGCTTTTCCTTCTCGAGTCGGTACTGCTCGCGGTGGCCGGGGGCTCGCTGGGGCTGCTCGCCGGTCTGTCGCTGACCGCCCTCGGCCGGGCGGTGGTTCCGGGCCTCCCTCTGAGCACGCCGCCGTTGGCAATCGTCGCGGCCCTTGTCATGTGCCTCGTGGTCGGAATCGTGAGCGGCGTCGCCCCGGCGCGTCGGGCTGCGGCTCTCGATCCCGTGGAAGCGCTGCGTGCCGAGTAGTTTTTTGGGTGACAATTCAGGGAGTTTTGCAACCCGGGCGGCGTGTCAGCGTAGCTGATACCTGAGGGTGGGGCATCGCAGTAGGGGATGGCTGCCGTGCGGTGCGACTGGTGCGGGTTCTCCGGCACAGTGAGTGGCAGGGAGACGGTTCTGGTACCGTCACCCGCAGGCTGAGTTTGAATGGAGTCAGAATTGCGTCGGGCATGTTCACTTTTGGTTGTCTTCGCCGTCGTGGGCGCTGCCGCCTGTCAGAGGGAGGCGTTGCCGGTTTGGTACGACGGAGGGCTGACATCCGCCCTGGACGACGCCGCGCGACGAAAAACCGTGGTGATGGCCGAGTTCTATACCGACTGGTGCAATTGGTGCCGCCGTCTGGACTCCGACACGTTTTCGGATCCCGAGGTCCGCTCCGAGCTGGCCAGGCTGGTGGCTCTCAAACTGAACGCCGAAACCACCGGGGCCGAGCTGGCAACCCGATACGGCGTCGACAGTTACCCGACCATGATCTTCTTCGACGCCAACGGCAACGAGCTCGAACGCATCCTCGGCTATCTCCCTCCGGAGAAGTTCCTGCGGCGGGTTCAGCGCATCCGGACCGGGGACACCTTCCTCGCCTGCCTGCGCGTGCTCGAGGAGGAACCCGGCAATATCGACGCCATCGAGCGATCGGTCGAAGGCCTGCTCGAGAGGTCCGACCCCGAGGGCGCCATCAGCCGCATCGAAGCGTTTCACCGTGCAACCGGGGGCGAACAGCTCGACGTCAGCCGGCGGTTGATGTTCGCCGCGAGGGTCGAACTGCATACGAGGGTGTACCAGCGCGCCGCGAGGCTGTACCGGCAGGGGTGGGACCGCGGTTTCGAGGTTCCGGACACCGCCGGCACGTCGACCCTGAGCAAGGTGCTCGGTGAAGGCCTGATGGACCTTCCGGCCGAGGACCAGGCGGAGATCTTGCGGACCGCACGCTACGAGGATGCCGCGAGCCTGCTCGAGATCCCCGACCTCGAGCGCACCTCGCCGGATCAGCTTCTCGACGTGGCGGGCTTTGCCTTCAGCAACGGTCATTACGACGCCGCCGCCGCAACCTACCTTCGATGGTTCGATCGCGAAGGCGCCGCGGCGCCGGCGGACCGTCTCAACGATGTCGCGTGGCGGCTCTACCTCTCGGGCCGTGAGCTCGAGCGGGCCGCCACCATCGCCCGCCAGTCCTTTGCGGCGAACCCGGACCCCGAGACCGCCGACACCCTGGCTCGGATTCTCTATGCGAGGGGTGAGGTGGAGGAGGCTGTCGATTTCGAGGAACACGCCGCCGATATCTCCGAGCCGTCCCGCGCCGAGGCCTTTCGGACCATCGCCGCCCGCATGACGGCCGGAGAAGATCTTGACGACCGCCCTGCCTTCGACAGCTATCCCGGCACACGCCGCAGGCAGTTTTGAGTGTTGAGTTTTGAGTTTTGAGTTGTCCATTTCCGCCGCACCCCGCCTGACAGGCGGCAGGCCACGCTTTCAAAAGGCCCCTTTGTTGAGCAACAGTGAGGTGAGGGTAGAGCGCCGAGAACTCAAAACTAAAAACTCAAAACCAACTAAAAACTCAAAACTCAAAACTAAGAACTGAAAACCCGTGAGGGTTTTCACCATAAGTAGTCCTTCGCGATCTCGCGTTTGTCGTGTCCGGCGAGGATGTGGACCACCCGGACCTTGCCGACACTCGAGGGAGAGAGGCTGGCGAGCGGGAGGTGGACGATCCGTTTCGCCCTCCGCGAGGCGTACTCCCGGATCGCCGCTGTCGGCGGGTGCCGGCCGACATGAACCACGATCGGTTCGACGCTGTAGTCCACCGCCGCCATCAGCAGCACCTCCGGTTTGCTGCGCGCGTTCCCGTAGTCGGGGTCACGCCACACGTCGAAAAGCCTGCCGGGTGGATAGGTGAGCATGAACCCACCATAGGTCGCCCGCATGATGCCCGGCCCGACCACCTGCTGCATCGGGTCGGTGGCGTAAAGCGCCATGTCGGACTCCTGGTCGTGCTCGCCCAGCCACGACATCAGGTAGGGGTAGGTGGTTCCCGCAGCGTCCTCGTCGAAGATCATCACCACTGCGCCCGCCGCCCCGGGTTCCCGCCCCCGCTCGCGGACCCAGATCCGGCCCTCGTGGCGGTGCAGGAGGGTCTCGCGCAGGTCGATGCCGTCGAGCATGCTGGTGGCGAAGGGCTCGGAGCGCGAACTTTCGGCGCTGAGGACCGAGGCGGCCCGCAGTTTGAGGTGCCGGCCCCAGTCCTCCACCACGATATCCTCGGGGGGGTAGGAGCAGATGCTCTCCCCCGAAAATGCGCGCAGCCAGTCGCCGGGGTCGTCAGGAGACGGGCGCCGCCGCACCGGCACCGCGAGCGGCCGCTGTTTGACCCTGAGAAACCGGCGTCTGAAGCGCACCGTCCGCGTGCCGAGGTCGAGGACCTCGCCATCGACGCGGGCGGTCTCGATCTCGGCGGACGGTTCCTGCCAGGGGTAGCAACGGGCGGCGTCAAAGACCTCCCACGCCAGGTTGTCGTCGCCGACCCCGCGCGCGGCCACCACCATCTCGTAGAGCCCCGGTATCAACCGTCCCTGGATCCTCGCGTAGCGGCGCGCGAAATCGAAGAACAACCGGCGCTGCCAGCGGGTGCTCTCGGTGCGCGTCTGCTCGCGATGGGACGCCGTGCCGATCCTCCATACCGCCCGTTCGAGGGCGTCGCGGTCAACCACCAGGCCCCCGTCCGTCCGACGCCGGCCGGCGTGGTGGGCCGCATATCCCGCCACCTGGTGGTGCCTGGCGCCGTGCTGTTCGCCGCCTCCGCCGGTGATGACCGTCAACGGCCCGTACGGCACCTCGATCCGTGGCGCGACGGTGGCTGAGAGGACCGGCTCCTCCGGGAGCTCGCCGCTGCGGAAGATCTCCCACACGGCGTGGGCGAGGGGCGGGTCGGGCAGGACCGCGGTGAGGCTGTCGGGGTGGAGGTGGCGGAGGGACACCCGGGTCCGTTGCCGGCGGGCGAGGGGCGGCGCGGTCGGGCCGCCGAGCAGCCGGCCCACCCTCGCGGCGTGGGCTGCGCCCAGGAGGGCCACAATCGCGCCGCTCACCTCGGCTCGGGCCTGCAGGAGGTGATGCGCCATTCCCTGCTCGCGCAACCGGTCGCCGTCATCATGGGGCATCCGTTCGGCGAGGCGGCGGACGAGGTCGACGTAGGCGCCATCGCCCAGCGAATGCATGGCGTGCGGGTCGGGAAGGTGGTCGTGACGGCGGCCCCGGTAGCGGATGTCCGGGTCGACGAGAACGACCCGACGGTGATGTTCCTGCGCCCAGCGCATGCCCTCCACCAGCGGGTCGGCCGGGGTCACGACCCAGACCAACGCGTCCTCCCCGGGCTCCTCGGAGATCACGACCGAGATCTTCGGCAGCCGCGACACCGCGGTGGCCGCGGATTCGGCGAGGGTGGTCGGGAGTTCCACGGCCACCGCCGCGGGGTCGAGCTCCGTCAGGACCCGCCGCACCAGCCCCGCGAAATCGACTCTCTCGTGGAGCACCGGCACCACCCGGATGCCGGGAACCGCCTCGGGGGCGATGAGGTCGATTTCGGGGAAAGTCATGATCTGATATTTCGGATTTCGGATTTCGGATTTCGGATTTGCGGACAGTCGTTCCAATCCTCTAATGAGGCGGGAGATTGCCGGACTGTTCCGCCACCCGACTGAACGCTGAGCTGGGGGAGGGTGGGTGGAAAATCCGAAATCCGAAATCCGAAATCCGAAATCACTCCGTCACCAATCGAAAGGGCTCGGAGTCATCCTGTCCGAGGGCGAGCCGCAGTGCGGTGTCGACGGCCTCGCGGGCATCTGCGGCCTCGCCTCGGCGCAGGGTCTTCATGGCGTAGCGCGCGACGTTGATGCCGTCGCGGACCGAGTAGCGGAGGTCCGCGAGGTGGGCCGCCTGGAGGAACGAGAGCACGTAGTTGAGGACCTCTTCGTCGGCGGCTCCGACCTGGCTTTCGAGGATCGCCCGCTCCTCGTCCTCGTCGGGGAAGTCGATCACGATCTGCGGCATCAGGCGGGAGTGGATGTACTCGGGGACCTCGTAGGTCGAGGCGTCCTCGTTCATGGTGGTGACGAAGCGGAAGTCCGGGTGGGCGTTGACCGTGATCCCGGCGACCACGCTCTCGACGCGAGCGCCGGTGGTCGAGCAGCGGCGCCAGCGACGCCCACGATTTCTCGCTCATGCGGTTGCCCTCGTCGAGGATGCACACACCCCCGCGCACCATGGCGGTGACCAGGGGCGATGCCATGTAGCGCACGCCCGCCGTCCGGGCTCAGGACGGGAGTCACCAGGAGGTCCTCGGGCCGGATGTCGGTCGTCGCCTGGACGATGAAGATGTCGCGCCCGAGCTCCCGCGCCGCGGCGCAGGCCAGGGTCGTCTTGCCGACCCCGGGTTTGCCGAGCAGGCGGGGGTTGAGCGGCACATCGTTCGGGGCGAAGAGCGACCACGAGGCGAGGAGCTGCAGCAGGACCTCGCGCTGGCCGATCCAGGTCGGGACCTCGCGCACCGGCCGGGCGAGGTGCAACTCGACGCCTTCGATCGCGATGACTTTGTCCAGACTCACACGTCCTCCCATGGCGAAGGTCTATTGTACAGCCGGCCCCCGTCCACGATTCCGGATGCGGGGGGTGGGACGAGTCGCTGCGTGACGGCACCGCATGACGGGTGGCCGGTGACCGTATCAACCGGGGTTGATCGATTATCGATCGATCGCCGCTCCGATTGCCGGCACTCCGGTTGCAAATATTGGCGGCTGACCGCACCATTGTCCCCGTGTCTGACCGGACTCCGTCCATCGTCGTCGGTCTCAACGCCGTCATCATCGCCCTGACCGACGGCGAGCCGCGGGTGCTCACGGTCTCGCTGCCGGAGGGGACGCCGATCGAGGGGGGCGTCGATGCCGGGACCGGAAGCGGCCGATCCACGCTCGAAGCGCTGCCGACCGGCCCCCTCGATCCTGCGGGGGACCGCACCCTCGAGCTCGCCCTGCGCCGCTGGGTGCGGACCTACGCTGGACTCGAGCTCGGCTACGTGGAGCAGCTCTACACGTTCGGCGACCGATTCCGCGACCCGCGCGAAACTGCCGGCGGCCCGCGGGTCATCTCCGCGGCGTATCTGGCACTGGTTCGCGAGAGTGCGCCGTTGCCGGGCCCTGCCGCCCGGTGGCGGTCGGTGTACAGGTTCTTTCCATGGGAGGACTGGCGCGTCAAGCGGCCGCAGGTGATTGACCGCCACATCGCGCCGGTTCTCGACGCCTGGATCGAGGAAAGTCTCGATGGACCCGAGCGAAATCTGCGCAGGATCAGGGCCGGCATCAGCTTCGGGCTCGACGGCAGCCCGTGGGACGGCGAGCGGGTGCTCGACCGCTACGAGCTGCTGTACGAGCTGGGCCTGACGCCGGAGGCGGTACGCGAACGCGAGCGGACCGGGCGAACGGCCGGTCGTACGGACTACGAAAAGCACGTCGGGCTCGAGATGGCCTTCGACCACCGGCGGATCCTGGCCACCGCGGTGGGGCGGATTCGCGCCAAGATCCGCTACCGGCCGGTGGTCTTCGAGCTCATGCCCGAGACCTTCACGCTGCTCCAGTTGCAGCAGGCCGTCGAGGCTCTGGCGGGCGTGCTGCTGCACAAACAGAACTTCCGGCGGCTGGTGGAGCAGGGTGGGCTCGTCGAGGGCACCGGTCGGTTCGACCACGAGACCGGCGGACGCCCCGCCAAGTTGTTCCGCTTTCGTCGTGAGGTGCTCCTGGAACGCCCCGCTCCCGGTGTCGGGCTCCCCGGCGCCCGCCGCTGAACCCGGGCCCAATCAGGACGTCGTATGACTCCTTGACACCCCTTATGCTCGCTGTTAGCATAAGGGACCGGCCGGATCACCGGCCGTTTCTTGGGACGTCAGTAATGCTCATTTTGAGTATTACTGATCGGAGGTCACGATGCAGCATACAGACACGCTCGACAACCGATGGCAGGGAACCCGAGCTCGCAGCGGCGCTCGGGGCGACCGCTGACATCTATGGCAGGGTCCGGCGCCTGATCCCCGAGGCGGAGTGGGCGGCCTACGCACCGTTGATCGTCGAGATCGAGCGCCTGAAAGAGGAGCGCAACGCGGTCATCCTGGCCCACAACTACCAGACGCCGCAGATCTTTCACGGCGTCGCCGATATCACCGGCGACTCGCTCGCGCTGGCCAAACGAGCGGCCGGGACGGAGGCTGATGTCATCGTGCTGTGCGGTGTCCACTTCATGGCCGAGACAGCCAAGATCCTCAACCCCGAGCGGACGGTGTTGATCCCCGACCTCGGGGCCGGCTGCTCGCTGGCCGAGTCCATTACCCCGGACGACGTGCGTGCGTTGAAGGCGCGATACCCGGGCGTTCCCGTGGTGACCTACGTCAACACCTCGGCCGAGGTCAAGGCGGAAACCGACATCTGCTGCACCTCGGCCAACGCCGTCGAGGTGGTGGAGTCTCTGGGCGCCGACCGGGTCATCTTCCTGCCCGACGAATACCTGGGCAAGTGGGTCGCGGCCAACACCGACGTCGAGGTGATCCTGTGGAACGGGCACTGCGAGGTGCACGAGAAGTTCACCGCCGAGGAGATCGGGCGCTATCGGGCGCAGTTCCCCGGAGTTCAGGTCATCGCCCATCCGGAGTGCGACATGCCGGTCCTCGAAGCGGCCGACATGGTGGGCTCGACGTCGGGCATGATCGCGTGGGTCGAGAAGCACCGCCCGCGACAGGTGGTGATGATCACCGAGTGCTCGATGAGCGACAACGTGGCCGCGGAGTTCCCCGAGATCGACTTCGTCCGTCCGTGCACCATCTGCCCCCACATGAAGAAGATCACCCTCGAAAAAATCGTCATGAGCCTCGAGAGACTGCAGTTTCCGGTCGAGGTGGACCCGGCGGTCGCGGCGCGCGCGCGGCGGGCGGTGGAGAGAATGCTCGAGGTGGGGCGGGGGGCCGGAGGATGAACCGCCGGATCTTCAGCCCCGACGAGGTGCGTCCGGCCGATGTCGTGATCATCGGTGGCGGGGTTGCGGGGATGATGGCGGCCCTCCATGCCGGTGGCCGCAAGGTCGTGATGCTGGGCAAGACCGCGTTTGCCGCAGGCGGCTCCAGCCCCCACGCACAGGGGGGATCGCGGTGGCCGTCGGGAGCGACGACTCGCCCTCCCATCACGCCGAGGACACCCTCGTCGCCGGGGCCGGGCTGTACGACTCCGAGGTGGTGCGGCGAGTGACCGCGGACGGTCCGCGACGCATCGCCGAACTCGTGGGACGTGGAGCGACCTTCGACCGCAGCCCGGACGGCACGCTGGATCCGCGACCGGTCGTGCGGACGAGGGTGTCCGGTTGACCGGATCACGCCGCACCGCCGGCCGGTGCTACGCTGACCGGGTGGAGGATCGATGACCGGACTCGCCATGCCGCCGTCCCTGGTGTATGACGATGTGATCCGGACTGCGCTCCGCGAGGACCTCGGGCAGGCAGGGGACCTCACCTCGCTGGCCGTGGTGCCTGCGGATGCCCGGACATCGGCCTCGGTGGTCGCCCGGCGGGCGGGTCGAATGGCGGGTGGAGAGGTTGCGGCGAGGACCTTCGAGCTCGTGGATCCGTCGATCGAGACCGAGATCCGAACCCCCGACGGCGTCGACTTCGACGCCGGCGCGCGGCTGCTCGTGTGCTGCGGGCCGGCCCGGGCGGTGCTCACCGCGGAGCGAACCGCACTCAACCTGCTCGGCAGAATGTGCGGCGTCGCCACCCTGACCAGGGCCTACGTGCGGGCTGTGGAAGGAACAGCTGCGAGGGTGGTGTGCACCCGGAAGACGACGCCGGGCCTTCGGGCCCTGGAAAAGTACGCGGTGCGCTGCGGCGGCGGTACAAACCACCGCTTCGGGCTCGCCGACGCGATCCTCATCAAGGACAACCATGTGGCTCTTGCCGGCGGGGTGCGCCGGGCGGTCGAAAAGGCGCGCGCGGCAGCCGGCCACCTTGTCACGATCGAGCTCGAGGTCGACACCCTCGACCAACTCGGGGAGGGTCTTGCCGCGGGAGTCGATGCCGTGCTGCTCGACAACATGGACACCGCGACCCTGCGGCGGGCGGTGGAGATCGTCAGCGGGCGCTGCACGACCGAGGCCTCGGGCGGGATCACCCTCGACACTGCGGCCGCCGTCGCCGCAACCGGGGTGGATATCCTCTCGGTCGGTGCGCTGACCCACTCCGCCCCCTGGCTCGACGTGTCCCTCGAGATCGAGGACCGGTGACGCTGGATTGACCGTCCGCCGCCGATCCTCGTCGCCGACGCGGCGGCGGTTCGCAACCGAACCCGAACCCGAAAGACCCAAACGTCCAACGTTCTAACGTTCTAACGTTTCAACCTCGACACCCACACCGTGCCGGTAAACCAGCTGTCCGCCGAGGTCCGCGGTGAGGGCGAGCATCGTCACGGCCGCGATCGCGGCGGGCAGGGCCAGCAGGCGGAAGATCCCGACCCTGATCCGGCGGTCGTTGCGGCCCATCCAGGTCACGAGCAGCCGCAGGAGGGTGACGGCGGCGAGCACCACCAGCGTGATCACCGCCTGCGCCTCGTGGTCGGCCAAAACCGATTCGGCGGCGGGGGTCATGGCGGACTGCACCGCTTCGGCGGCCTCCTCGCCCAGGAGGTAGGCGGCGCCGGCGCCGAGGGTGCCGAAGAGATACATCGCGGCGGCCGCCCGGTCGAGCCACACCCGGTCGCGAAAGACCAGACAGCCGAGGTCGAGCAACGGCGCGACGGCGATGAAGGCGATGGGAAAGTGCACCACCATCACGTGCAGACTGGGAAAACCCGGGTCGGTGTACAGGGCGCGCAGTGCCTCGATCACGATGCGCGGCCCTCGGCCCGCCGCGCGCTGTCGGGATTGATGAACCACCCGTACACCGCGAGCCCGATCACCGAAAACAGGCCCATGAGCATCACGCCGCCGAAGAAGGCCCAGGGTTTGGTGGTCATCCCAGCCTCGTGCGGCACCCGGATGAAGTTCTCATACAACCAACCCGCCCACGGACCGGAGTAGAAGTTGCCGATGAAGATCGCAAAGAACGAGTAGCCGAGGTAGAGCGCGACCTGGTCCTTGGGTGCGATCGTACCGCAGTACTCGAAGAACCGCGCCGAGCAGACCATCTCACCGATGGACCAGACGAAGATTCCGAGCGACACGAACGTGGCCATCGGCATGATGGCGGGCAACGCCCATGACACCGTGGCGATCGTGGTACCGACCAGCATCGCCCGCAGGGTCGGCCAGCGACGCGTGAGGTAGGAGATCGACGCCTGGAAGATGACGATCAGGAGAGCATCGAGCGAGACCAGGACCTCGGCGTTGAGCCAGTGGCCGGCGACCTTTGTCAGCGGCACGATCTTGTCGATGGCCGCCTCGGCGGCGTAGAGATCGGTGAATGAGTCAACGTAGATCGGCAGGAAGCCGAAGAGCACGTTGATCATCCCCCAGAATCCGGAGAAGATCACCAACAGCAGCACGAAGCGCCAGTTGGCGAGCACCATGACGATCTCGCGGAAGATGTCCGCCATGGTCTTGCCGCTCGTCCGCTCCGCCTCGGGCACCGGGTCGCGGAAGGCGAAGATGGCCTGGGCCAGCATCAGCGCGCACGCGGCCGCCGACACCCAGAAGACATAGTGAAACTCGGAGCGGTTGCGCACCTGCGCCGCCACCACCGGGCCGATCAGCCCGCCCGCGTTGATCATCGTGTAGTAGAGCCCGAAACCCACGGGTCGCGTGCTGCCCTCCTCGGTGGTGCGGGTGACCGACCCCGAGATCGTGGGTTTGATGATCGAGCCGCCGATGGCGATCAGACCGAGGGCCGCGCAGATGACGCGGAAGTCGGTCGAGGCCCCGAGCAGGAAGTAGCCGCTGGTGAGGGTGGCGAAGGCCACGATCAGGGCCGGTTTGTAGCCGAAGCGGTCGGCCAGCGCCCCGGCGAGCACCGGCAGGAAGTAGAGCGTGGCGGTGAAGATCCCGTAGACCCAACCGAAGGTGTCGGCGGGGACTCCGAGGCGGTCGACGATGTAGATGCCGAGCACCATCACCATGCCGTAGTAGGCGAGGCGCTCGAACAGCTCCATCACGACCGCGGACCACAGCGTACCGGGCAATTGGCGAATGAGTTTGGAATCCATAGCCGCGAATTCTACCCGAATTCGCTGCGCGAATTCGCAGTTTTGAGTTACGAGTTTTGAGTTTTTAGTGTCTTTCCGAACAACTGGAGACGTGGGAGGGTGGGCGGCAATTCAAAATTCAAAATTCAAAATTGAGAATTCTGCCTCAAGAATACCGCCCTCCCCCGATCTGGGGGAGGGCGGGCGGGAACTCAAAACTCAAAACTGAAAACTCAAAACTAGTTCGTCGCTGTCTCCACCTGTTCGGCAGGGATGGTGACCTCGTTGCTCGCGCCCTTGAGGTCGGAGAACTGCAGCCACTTCGTGTCTTTCCAGTAGTCGTGCACGGACTCGGGTTCGTCCCCGGCGTCGATCTGAACGCCTACGGCCTCGAGGAAAGTCCCGGTGAAACCGTAGTAGGCCGCCAACGCCTTGCGGTAGTTGACGCGGGCGCGGATTTCGGCGAACTGGGCGTCGGCCAGGGCGCGTTGGATCTCCGACACCTGGAAGTTGGTGGAGAGACCGTTGTTGAACTTGGTCTGTTCGGCCTCGAGGTTGCGGACGGCGAGGCGGCTCGAAACCACCGCGGCGTCAATCGCGGCAGCCCCGTCGTACAGCGATCGGACCGCGAGCCGCACCTCGTATGTGATCGCCTGTTTGAGAGCGGCGAGCTGGGTGTCGGCGCGGTCGCGCTGGTAGCGGGTGGCGGCGAGCTGCTCCTTGGCGCGGTGGTTGCCGATCGGAACCGAGTAGGTCAGCCCCAGGGTCCACCTCGGGTAGTCGAAGTCGAAGACCTGGCTGGCGGCGTCCCCCCAGCCTTCGCGGATCGTGATCGGTTCGCCGGTGTCGGGGTCGTTGATGGTGGACTCGCCGCTGACGCCGGACCAGCCGTAACTGCCGGTGAGGTCAAGCCGGGGCAGCGCGCCGTTGCGCGCCACCTTGACGTTGTGGTCGAGACGCTCCAGTTCCAGCTCCTGGCGGATGATGGCGGGACGTTTGTCGAGGGCGGTCTCGATGGACTTCTCGAGATCGGGCAGCACCGGCTCCATGTTGTAGGAGTCGGTGGCGTCGATCTCCACCTGCCACTCGTGGGGCAGGTTGAAGCCGAGCAGAGACTTCAGGTTGTCCTCGGCATTGGCCCTGGCGTTCTTGGCGTAGATCAGCTCCTGCACGCGGTTCGCGACGGTCGCTTCCGATTGCACCATGTCGATCGGGGCCGAAGTGCCGACCTCGACCCGTTGCCGGGTCTCCTCGAGGAGCTGTTCGGCGAGTGCGAGCGACTGCTCGGTCACTGCAACTCCCTCGCGCGTCGCCACCATTTCCCAATAGGCCTGCTCCACCTCAGCCAACAGCTGGATCACCTGCACCTCGAACCCGACCGCGGTCTGCTCGCGGAGGTTCTCGGCGATGATGATCTGCGATCGGGTGACGGTGGTGCCGAAACCGTTGAGCAGCGGCTGCGTCAGTGCGAAGCGCAGGGAGGCGTCCCAGCGGGGATTGAGGAAGAAGAAGGTCGAGTTCGTCTCGCCCCGGAGGGAGTTCCAGTCGCCGCTGATCTGCGTGCCCGAGGGCAGCAATTGATCGACACCCAGGAGAAATCGGGTGTTGCGGCTCTCCGCGACGTTGGCGCCCTCGAGGACGGTCGAGGTCGGCGCCTGCGCCGAGTCGCCGTTGACGCCCGCCGTCAGATAGGGGTCGAAGATGCCCCCGGAACCACGCACGTTCGCATCGGCGATGGCGAGATCGTAGCGGCTCACGTGGAGGTTGAGATTACGAGAGAGCGCAAGTTGGTAGGCGCCGAGGAGGTCCAATTTCAAGACATCCCCCGGGGCCACGGGGAGCGGGCCGACCGTGGTCGGCAGGGCGGAAACGTCGATCTCCGCCGCGCTGCCGGGGAGGGTCATTGTCAGAAACAGAGCTGCGCCGATGAGTGCGGTCCTATTGGTCTTCACCTTGGGTCCTCCTTGCGATCGTCCCGTACGCTGATGTTCTACGCACCTGGTGCTGAAAGGTTCGCCGTTCACAGGCGCGGCGTCAACTGAAAAACGGCGGATGCCGACACTTCTTAATAGTCGATGGTCGGCCGATGCTGAGAAGGATACGCTAGCCGGAGGCCCGAATTCCCGTGGATAAGGACTACAGAGTCGATGTGGGATCGACGTCGATGATCCGCCGGACCTTGTTGGGGACCGGAACGGCCTCGATTTTTTCGAGCAGACCCCGCAACAACTCTCGGTTGGCGGCCGACAGCAGCACCTGCCAGCGCCACAGCCCGCGGATTCGTTCGAGCGGCGCCGGCGCCGGACCGCGCAGCCGGACCCGCGGCGGAAGCGGTCGGGTCGCCGCCGCCGCGGCTTCGGCCGCGTCCCGGGCGAGCCGTTCGCTGGCGGCCTCGAATCGGACCAGGACGAGACGGGCCACCGGCGGGTAGAAAAAACTGCGGCGGTAGACCATTTCCTCGGCGAGGAAGGTGCCGATATCGTGCCTGCAGGCGAGCTGAACCGCGGGGTGTTCCGGGTAATAGGTCTGGATCACAACCCGCCCCGGCCGGTCGCCGCGCCCCGCCCTTCCCGCGACCTGGGTGAGCAGCTGAAAGGTGCGCTCCGCGGCCCTGAAGTCGGGCAGCCCCAGCATGGCGTCGGCGGAGATCACCCCGGTCAGGGTGACGTTCGGGAAGTGGTGGCCCTTGGCCACCATCTGGGTGCCGATGAGGACCTGGACGGCGCCGGCGGCAAAGGCGCCGAGCGTCTCCTGTAGACCCGATCGGCGGCGCACGGTGTCGCGGTCGAGGATGGCGCTGGAAACCCCCGGCATCAGGCGCTTCAGGTGCGCCGCCACCTTCTCGGTGCCGGCGCCGACGGCGTCGAGCAGGTCGCCGTTGCAGGAAGGGCACCTCGCGAGCGGTTGCTGGCGGTGGCCGCAGTAATGGCAGCGGAGGTCGCCCGAGCGCTGGTGGACGACCAGCGACACCGAGCAGTCGGGGCACTGGATCTTGTGGCCGCATTCCCGGCACAGGAGAATCGGCGCCCAACCCCGCCGCTGCATCAGCAGGATCGCCTGTTCGCCGCGGCCCAGGGTCTCTTCGAGGAGCTCCCGCAGCCGGCGCGAAAACAGGGTCCGACCCTGTTCCCCGGGCTCGGGTGGTTCGCCCCTGAGATCCACGGATTCGACCTCGGGCAGCGAGCCCCCGGCGACGCGGCGGGTCAGCCGCAGGTGGTCGGCGAGGTCGCGCTCGACCAGCGATGCGGCCTCGACCGATGGGGTCGCCGAACACAGCAGGACCGGGATCTTGAGGTGCTGGGCCGCCACCAATGCCAGATCGCGGGCCTGATAGCGCGGCGCCTCCTGTTGTTTGTAGGCGGCGTCGTGCTCCTCGTCGACGGCGATGAAACCGAGGTCGTCGAGCGGTGCGAAAAGGGCCGATCGCGGTCCCACGACAACCTTGACCCCGCCGTCCTTGATGCGCTTCCACTCCCGCCACCTCTCGCCCTCGGAGAGGGCGGAGTGGAGCACCGCCGCCTGGGTGCCGAACCGTCGTTCGACGGCGCCGGAGGCGGCCGGCGTGAGGCCGATCTCGGGGACCAGGACGATCCCGCTGCGCCCCCTGGCCAGGACCTCTTCGAGGCAGCGGAGGTAGACCTCGGTCTTGCCCGACCCGGTGATGCCCTCGAGCAGGAATGGCGAATAGAGCCCGCCGTCGAGGGCCGCGTCGACGGCGTCGACCACCTGCTGCTGCTCGTCGGTGAGGACCGGGCGTTCGATCGCCGGCCGCAGGACCCAGCGCGGACGGCGCTCGGGCGCCTGGAAGAAGCGGATCAGCAAACCCGCGCGATCCATCGCCAGGATCGTGGCCGGCGAGCACCCGACTGCGTTGCAGACCTCGGCCACCAGGGCCGGGCGGCCCTGTTCGGCCAGCCACTCCAGGACCTCGCGGCGGCGCGGGGCGCGCGCGCATCGCTCGATCAGTTCCTCGAGCGGGACATCGGGCAGCTTGACCGCTGCGATCTCGGCCTCCGGCGGACGATCACGGCGTTTGCTGCCAATCGACGCCAGTCCGGCCTCGACCAACGCGTCGAGGGGCCCCCGGCTCGAGATGTCCGCGCGGGCCAGCAGGGTCGGAACCCTGACCTTGGTGGCTGCCTGCAGTTCGGCCAGGAGGGCGCCCTGTTTTCCCGGCAGGGTCTCGGGATCGATCGCGGCGCCGGCGGCGGTCAACCGCGCGATCTCGCCGTCGGAGCGCAACAGACCGGCCGGGAGCACGGCCGAGAGTGTGTCGCCGAGGGGGCACCGGTAATAGGTGGAGATGAAGTCCGCGAGGTGGAAGAGGTGGGGCGGCAGCAGCGGTCCGGTGTCGATGATCTCGGTCAGATCGCGAAGCGAGGCCGCATCGATGTCGGTGGTCTCGGAAATTGCGACCACCACCCCGGTCACTGTCTTGTTGCGAAGCGGCACCCGCACCCGGACCCCGGGCACCGCGAATGCCTCGAGCTCTCGCGGCACCGCGTAGGTCAACGCCTCCGGGGCGCTGCGCGGAATCGCGACGTTTGCGTACATCGGTTCATGGTACCTCGGTGAGCAATCCATCGCCCGCCCACCCGGCAGTCGGGGGCCCTCACTCCGGGAGACGGCGTTCCGACCTGAACATCCCGATTCTCAGAACGACCTTGCCCGTGAGTGCCCCCTCTGACAATGATTGGGCCCGAAAAGTGATCTCGCCACTGGCAATGGAATTCCCAACATTGTCAGAGACGGCACGTCCGGTGAGCGCGGCCCGTTTCCCTACATCCAACAAAATTGAAAATGGCACCTCCGCCGAACGTCGTATCCTCCTTTCTCCTCTTCCCCTCTGCTCCCCTTCCGGCCCTGAGGAATGCTAGGGTTCTCCCATGGGATCCGACCGCGTACACGGCGACATCGAGGGCGAACGGCTCAACGCCCAGCGGCAGGTGGTGGAGATCGTGCGCCGGATCCCGCGCGGCAGGGTCATGAGCTACGGCCAGATCTCGACCCTGATGGGGGGACGGTTGTCGCCGCGGGCGGTGGGCTGGATGCTCCACCGGTGCCCCGACGGCGTGCCCTGGCAAAGGGTGGTCAACGCTTCGGGCGGATGCTCGACCGACCGCCTGCCCGATTTTCCGAAGGGCCTCCAGCGATCATTGCTCGAGGAGGAGGGCGTGGTCTTTCGCGACAACGGGACCCTCGACCTCGAGGTCTACCGCTGGTGGCCGGAGTCGGCTGCACGTGACTGAAACGCGTCTTTCCACTCCGGTCATCGGCCGCGTGGTCGGCCCGCTGGTCTTTCTGATCGTGATGCTGACCTCGGGCGGTGGGCTCTCCTCTGCCGGCCAGCGGGTGGCGGCGGTGGTGTTGTGGATGGCCGTGTGGTGGATGACCGAAGCGGCCCCGCTGGCGGTGACTTCGATGCTGCCGCTGGTCCTCTTCCCGCTGCTCGGTGTCCGCGACGTGCGCGATGTCGCCCCCAACTACTCCGACGAGATGGTATTTCTCTTCCTCGGCGGGTTCATCCTCGCCCTGGCGGTGGAGCGGTCGGGTCTCCACCGCCGGATCGCCCTCGCCATCCTCGACACCATCGGCGCGTCGCCGAAACGGCTCGTGTGGGGCTTCCTCGTTGCCACGGCGGCACTTTCGATGTGGTTGTCGAACACCGCCACCGCACTGATGATGCTGCCGATCGCCGCCGGGGTCGCGTCACGGCTCGACGGCGAGAAGGCGCCGGCGCGGATGATGTTGGCGGTGGCCTACGGCGCGTCGATCGGCGGCATCGGGACGCTCGTCGGGACGCCGCCCAACCTGGTGCTCGCAGGGATGGCGCCGAACCTGGTTGCCGATATCACACCTCTCACCTTCGGCGGGTGGATGCTCTTCGGCGTGCCCTTCGTGGCGCTCTTTCTGCCGGTCGTTGGCCTCCAGCTCGGCCGCGGTCTGAGCGGAGGATCGGGCCATGATCCGGGTCTGGCGGCCGAGCGCGCCGCGCTCGGGGCCATGACTCCTGCCGAGCGGCGCGTCGCCGTCCTCTTCGGTGTGACCGCGGTGGCCTGGATCACCCGGGGAGGGCTGGATTTCGGGTTCGTATCGGTGCCCGGTTGGGCGGGGGTGCTTGCCGGCTGGGGCGTCATCCCGGATGCCGGGATGATCACCGATGCGGTGCCCGCCATCGCCGCGGCCGTGCTCGCCACCCTGCTGCCCTCGGGGGACCCGTCGGGTCGCCGGATGCTCTCCTGGGAGGAGATCCAGCACGGGGTGCCGTGGGGCGTTCTCCTCCTCTTCGGGGGCGGGTTCGCGATTGCCGACAGCGTCCGCGCGGCGGGCGTCGACCAGTGGTTGGCCGTGCGGCTCGAGGACCTCTCGGCGCTGCCCCTGCCGCTGGTGATCCTGAGCGTGTGCCTGATCACCACGAGCGCCACCGAGTTCACCTCGAACACCGCGACGGCGACCCTGCTGATGCCGGTGATGGCGGCGCTGGCGTCGGTCCTCGGCGTCCACCCCTACCTCTTGATGGTGCCCGCCACGGTGTCGGCGTCCTGCGCGTTCATGCTGCCCGTGGCCACCCCGCCGAATGCCATCGTCATCGGGTCGGGGAAAGTCTCGGCGAGGGAGTTCTTCCGGGAGGGTTTGTGGCTCAACCTCGTCGGCGCCATCCTCACCACCCTTGTCGTGTTGACTCTCGGGCAATGGGTGCTGCCACTCTGAGAGTTCTCAGTTTTGAGTTTTGAGTTTTGAGTTCCCGCCCGGCCTCCCACACGGTTCATGGGGTGGGTGGGGGACAACTCAAAACTCAAAACTAAGAACTCAAAACTCCGTGTTGCGGTAGAGCCGCATCGGCCGGAGGTTGTCGATGAGTCCGAGGGCGTGGCAGCGCTCCCAGAAGAGCGCGATGGAGTCCAGCTCTCGTCGGCCGATGTCGTACCGCAGGATCTGGGTGAGGTAGCGATTGGCGAGGTCCTCCGGCCAGCCGTCGGCGTGGGTGGAGACGATCTCGGGGATCCGGAGCAGGTTGCGTTCCCTGTAGCGTCGCAGGGTCGCGGGCAGCTCGCCGAGGTCCTCGCCGGCGCGGGCCAGCCAGGTGGCGAAGACGAACGGCAGACCCGACAGACTCTTCCAGGCCGAGCCGAGATCCAGCTGGTAGGGATAGAGGCCGGCAGCCGGCTCGTCGCGGACCACCTTGTCACCGATCAGGAGGACGGTTTCGGGCGGTTCGGCGCTCTCAGGCGCCGGCGTTTCCAGCGTGCTGAGCTCGGGCCGGCGCCCGTTCAAAGCCTCGAGCACGATCTCGAGGAGAGCGACCGAGGTGTGGCTGTCGCCGTCGGCGTGGACCCGTCGGATCTCGCGGATGGGAACGCGGCTGAACACCCGCACCGTGTGCGTGGCGCCGTCCGACCCGATGGCGCCGACCGGGACGATGCAGAGGTCCGCGGCGGCGGTCTGGAAGTCGATGACCGGGCACAGGGCGATCCGGGCGCGGGCGGTGGTCAGGGTTTCCAGCAGGCGGCTGGGCACGTCGGCAACGACCGTGATCCCGGGCTCCCGTTCGAGACCGTCGATCAGCGGCCGGGCGTTGAGGAAGCTGACGGCTGCGACCGTGTGCAGAAGGCGGGGCATCGGCAGGGTTTTAACCGATCGGATCGTGCGGCATGCTGCCGCGGAGACTGCGCAGGTAGGCGAACGGCGTGGCGAAGAGGAAGTTCGAGACCCGCGAGGTGTAGATGTCGGCCGAACGTTCGATCTGGTGGGCGAGGTGGCTCTTGTCGTTGCCGGATCGCAGCAGGGCGCCCCATCGCGGGTTCTCGAGCTGAGAGGCCTCGCGCGCCAGCGGTGCGATGCGTTCGTCGAGGGCGATGGAGGCTTCCCGGACGCGTTGGAACTCGGCCTCGAGTTCCCTGGCGGACGACTGCGGCTTCTCCGCGTAGCCTCCCTTGAGGCGCTGCAGCGCCAGCCGGATGTGGCTGAGGGCGGTTTCGAGCCGGATCTTGTCCTCCATCATCTCGACCAGGATGCGTTCGGAGGCGCGGAATGCGTCGATCGCCGTCAGCTCGTCCTCGAGCTCGCGGAGGATGAGGGCGGTCCGCCACCGCAGGCTCGCCTTGGAAACCTTGACGTCGGCGAAGATGTGGTCGCCGACATAGAGGATCGCGGCGCCCGCGAGCCCCAGGTACTCCTCGACCCGGGTCGCGTCACCGCCGAGGTAGGCGCCCGGCCCGGGGATCTGGCTCGGCACCGGGCGGAGGAGCCCGGCTTCCTCGTCGGCGATCGAGAACAGCGGCAGGTCGTAGAGAAAGAAGCTCGGCTTGCGGGCGCCGACAATGACCAGTTCGAAGAGGTCGCGCCAGGTCATGCCGTCCGGCAGGAAGCGATCGTAGGCGTAGGCCATGACGGTGCGGGCGTACTCCCACTCGGAGTTGGAGATCAGCATCAGGCGTTTGCCGGATCGGAGCTGGTCGAGCAACGCCAGGGGCGCCTGCGGGTCGAGGTCGATGTAGGGCTCCGGATCGGCCATGATCTCGGCCTTCAGAGTGCCCTCGATGTGGGTCTCGTCGAGGCGCGCCCGCACCTTGCGAAAGAGGTCCTCGTACCCGTGGACATCCGGAAACACCTTCCGGTCGTAGAGATCCACCAGCTGCAGGTACAGGCAGCTCTCGGACAACGAAAACAGGGTGTTGAGGAAGGAGAACCGCGGCTCCGAAAGGTCCACCGGCGTGTGGCGGTAGACCTCGCGTTGCTCCTCGAACTCCATCAGCCGCGTCCCGTGGTTCGCGCGCATGACGTAGCCGAAGCGGTTGGCCTTGACGATGTTGCCCAGTTCGGCATCGATGACCAGACCGCGGATCACCAGACCGGGGTCGAAGTCGAGATCCTCGACCGGCCAGCCCTCATTGCGCAGGAGTTCCTTCGCCCGCTCGTAGGCCTTCCGTTCCCAGACGTCGGCGTGGTAGTGGACCAGGGTGTAGTCCATGTCGTAGCCGATCGCGCCGATGGTGCGCAGGTTGAGCGTGCGGTTGGCGTAGATCCGCCGTCCCGGCGGCACTTCTTCGATGTTCAGGGTCGAATCCGGCATCCCGCGCAGCTTAGCACCAATTTTTTTCGGCCCGCGGGCTGAAAAAAAGCAAGCCCGCGTACGGGCTTGTGAAGGAGGAGATTATCCGGTGCGTCCATCCCCAAGATAGGCCGCAGGGGAGAGACCGTCAGTGAGCGGGGTCACACAATGCACCTGAGTTCGGATCTCGACAGATCCCACCAAGATCGCGGGTTCGACGTAGGGTGGGCCTCGGCCCACCTTCAGTGGCGATTCTGAAGGTGGGCCAAGGCCCACCCTACAAGCCCACGCGGGAGGTGGGGGTGGAGGTAGAAAATCCGAAATCCGAAATCCGAAATTCGAAATCCTGCACTGCGTGGACTAGTCCTCGGGCTTGACGACTCCGATGTAGGGCAGGGTGCGGTACTTCTCGGCCCAGTCGAGACCACAGCCGACGACCCAGACGTCGGGGATTTCGAATCCCAGATAGTCGATTTGGGCGTAGACCTTGCGCCGGTCGGGCTTGTGGACCATGACACAGGTCTTGAGCGAGGCGGGCTGGCGGGCCGCCAGGGTGCGCACCAGATAGGCGAGGGTGTAGCCGGTGTCGACGATGTCCTCGACGATCAGCACGTGTTTGCCGGCGATGTTGCGCCGCAGGTCCATGATCATGCGCACCGCGCCGTCACTCTCGGTGCCGTCGCCATAGGTCGACAGGGCCATGAAGTCGACGCTGCGGGGAACCGTCAGGTGGCGGGCGAGGTCGGCCAGGAAGATGAACGAGCCCTTGAGCACGCCGACCAGGATCAGGTCGTCGACATCTCGGTAATCGGCGGAGATGCGCCGCGCGAGCTCCTCGACCTTGGCACGAATCCGTTCCTCGCTGATCAGTACGTCAGGCATGGCTTCGGACATGGCATTCTCCTTCGTCGACAGCCTCGAGAGCCTAGCGCGGCTGCCGGGCCGGGTCCACCGAACGTCGAAACGTTCGAACGTTTTCACGTTGCGATGGAACATGAGAGGATACTCGACGGTTCCACGGAGCGTGAGTTTGGACGAAACGACCAACACAACAAACGGGGCGAAAGGGACGCCGATCAGGCGGCTCCTCACGGTTTACGCCTGGCGATACCGGTGGAGCTACCTGGGCGGGGCTGCCTTTCTGTGGCTGACGAACTACCTCAGCGTCAGCATTCCGGGCCAGATCGGCCACGCGATCGATGCGCTGAGGGCCGGCGGCCCGGTCGGGAACTATGTCGCGGCCATCGCTGTCATGGGTTTCGGCGTGATCGCGGTGAGAAGCCTGTCCAGGGTCCTCATCTTCAACCCGGGCCGGCACGTCGAGTACCACCTGCGGCGCGACCTTTTCGCCCACCTGCTGCGTCTGCAACCCTCGTTCTACGCCGTTCACAAGCGCGGCGACATCGTCAGCCGCGCCGCCAACGACATCTCCTGGGTCCGCACCCTGGTCGGGTTCGGCGGTCTCCAGGTCTTCAACGTCACCATGGCGGTCGTGCTCACCGGCTGGAAGATGGTGGTCCTGTCGCCCCGTCTGACCCTGCTCGCGCTGCTCCCGGTGGCAGCCGCCGCGGGCGTGGTCCAGTGGGGGATTCGGCGGCTCTTCGCACTCGCGAAGCGAAGTCAGGAGCAGCTGGGCGAGATCTCGGAGCACGTGCTCGGCAGTCTCCAGGGGATGGCGGCCATCCAGGGCTTTGTCGCCGAGGAGGCGTTCATCGAGAGGTTCGAGGAGCGCAACCTCGAGTGGCTGCGCACCGGTATCCGGCTGGCGGTCGTGCGTTCTATCGCACTGCCGCTGTTGGTCCTGGCGGGCGGGATTTCGATGTTCGTGCTGATCGCCGTCGGCGGCGAGATGGTGCTCACCGGCGCCCTCACGGTCGGCGAACTGGCGGCGTTCATCGCTCTCCTCGCGGTCTTTCTCCCACCGTTGCGGTCCATGGGATGGATGATGTCGGTGATCCAGCGGGGGCGGGCGGCACTCGGACGCATCTTCGAGCTCATGGATGCTCCGGTCGAACGGCCCGAGGGCGCCACCGGACATCCATCCGAGCCCGGCCGGGGCCCGGCCATTGATCTTCGCGCCCTGTCATTCGCGTACCCCGACGAGCCGAATCGGCTGGTGCTTCAGGAGCTTGACGCCGATATCCCGGCCGGATCGGTGATCGGGGTTTTCGGTCGGACCGGGAGCGGCAAGAGCACCCTGCTGCGGCTTCTCGCCCGCATCTACAACCCGCCGGAGGGCGCGATCCTGGTCGACGGCGTCGATCTCAGGACGATCGATCTCGGGTCCTGGCGGCGGCGCCTGTCGATGGTGCCGCAGCGGCCGTTCCTTTTCTCCGACGCCATCGCGTCGAACGTCGCACTGGAGGCCGAGCCCGACGAGGCACGCATCGTGCGGTCGGTCGACATGGCGGCCCTGGAGAGCGATCTCGAATCGCTGCCGGAAGGTCTTCGGACGGTGGTCGGCGAGCGCGGAATCATGCTGTCGGGAGGCCAGCGGCAGCGGGTCGCCCTGGCGCGCGGGTTGTACCGGCGGAGTGACCTCCTGATCCTCGACGATGTCCTGTCGGCCGTCGACCACCAGACCGAGGCCCAACTCGTGGCCACGGTCGCCGCCCTCACGCGGCGACCCGAGGCGCCGACGGTGCTGATCGCCAGCCACCGCCTGTCGGCGCTGCGCCACTGCGACGGCGTCCTGGTGCTCGATGGCGGCCGGCTGGTCGACCGTGGCACCCACGCCGAGCTGATCAAGCGGCCGGGGATCTACCGCGACACCTGGCTGGTCCAGAGCCAGCGCGCGGCGGCCGAGGTGGAGGCGGCGTCGTGAGTCAGTCGCCGTCCGTTGTCCGCCGCCTGTGGCCGTACCTGCGGCCGGACGCGTGGGCCTTCGGTCTGGCGATCGCCCTGACCCCGGCGACCGCCGGGCTCGACCTGCTTCAGCCGTGGTTGTTGAAGAAGGTCATCGACGAGCACCTGGTTTCGGGGGTTGCCCAGGGCCTGATGTCCCTGGCCCTGGCCTATCTGGGCGCGGTCGTTGCCGCTTACCTGCTCGAAGGCGCCTACGTGATGCTGCTGGCCTGGGGAGGGCAGCGCAGCATCGTTCGGCTGCGCTCGGGCATCTACCGCAAGCTCCTCGGGCTGCGGCAGAGCTATCTCGACCGGCAGCCTGCGGGCAAGCTCCTGACCCGCGCCACCTCCGACGTGGATGCCCTCGGCGAGGCGCTGTCGTCGGGCGTGATCAACATCGTGCTCGACCTCCTGTTGATCTTCGGCACCCTGTTCGCGATGTTCCTGCTCGACGCCCGGCTGACCTTGGTCCTGCTGCTGCTGGCGCCGCCGATCCTGGCCTTCCTCGAGTTCATCAGGCGGCGGTTGCGGGCCCTGTTCGCCGAGGTCCGGGCCGCCCTGGCGTCGGTCAACGCCTTCCTCTCCGAACGCATCGACGGCGTCGAGGTGGTGCAGCTCTTCGGCAACGAGGCGCACAGCGAGAGCCTGTTCGACGAGCGCAACCAGCGTTACCGGGCCGCGACCACCCGTTCCAACGTCTACGACTCGCTGATGTACGCGGTGGTCGACGGCTCGGCTTCGATCGGCGTCGCGGTCATGCTGTGGTACGGATCAGGGCTGGCATCCCGGATGGGTTTCCCGATCGCGCCCGTGACGCCGGTGAGTGCGGGGCTCCTGGTCGCGTTCATCCAGTACCTCGATCGGCTGTTCACGCCCCTGCGCGAGCTGTCCTCGACCGTGGCGGTCCTGCAGCAGGGGGCGGCTGCGCTCGAGAAGATCCTGTCGCTGCTCGATGTCGAGGAGACGGTGTCCGGCGCGGGTGAACCGCTCCCGGAGGTGACAGGAGAGATCGTCATGCGCGGAGTCAGTTTCAGCTACCGCGAAGACGGTGAGGATGTTCTGCACGAGGTGGACCTGGAGGTGCGCCCCGGTGAGGTCGTCGCCCTGGTCGGCGCGACCGGTTCGGGCAAGACCACCATCAGCCGGCTGCTCGACACCTCCTACACCGGCTACCGCGGTTCGATCACCCTCGATGGTCACGAGCTTCGTGAGATCCGCTCGAAGGACGTGCGCCGCCGGATCGCCGGTGTTCGTCAGGACCCACAGCTGTTTTCGGAGACGGTTCGCTTCAACGTCGACCTCGGCAACGGCGCCATCGACCAGGCCGACTGCGTGGCTGCTGCGACCCTGGTCAACGCCGATCACGTCGTCGAGCGGGTGGGCTGGGACCACGTCCTGCGCGAGCGCGGCGCCGACCTGTCGGTCGGCGAAGGCCAACTGCTGACCTTCGCCCGCGCCATGGCCCACGACCCGCCGGTCGTCATTCTCGACGAGGCGACCGCGTCGATCGACTCGATCACCGAACAGCTGATCCAGGACGCGCTGGCCAGGATCTTCGAGCGCAAGACGGTGATCGTCATCGCCCACCGGCTCTCGACCGTCGAGCGCGCCGATCGCATCGTGGTCCTCAGCCACGGGCGGGTGGTGGAGCAGGGGACCCACAACGAACTGCTCGCCGCCGAAGGCGCCTACGCCACCCTGGTCAGGGCCGGCGAGGACCTCCTCGTCGCTTGAGGGCCGCTGCTGGCTGCAATTCACCGCGAGCCGAGCTCGCCACGAATTGCGGTGGGTGGAATTCCGAATTCCGAATTCCTCATTCCGAATTCGGCGGGTGTACCATAGGACCGCTTCATGTGGTGGAAAAATGCGAATCTCATGACGAACAAAGACCCTGCGCGGACGGTCGGGTCCGTGCGCCCTTGAAGGAGGTTGTGATGCGCGGAAGACCACTTTGTCTGGGTGTCGTCGTGGTGGTGTGTCTGGTTGCAGGCGCGGCGGCGGCGAACGACTACTTCCCACAGTCGGTGGCCTCCGGCGATCCCACCGCCGACAGCGTGGTGTTGTGGACGCGGGTCGTGAGCGAAACCGAGGAGGAATCCCAAGGTGCTGTTCCTCGAGGTCGCGACCGACGATACATTCGATCACGTCGTGGCGACCCGGGAGATCGGTGCCTCGGCGCTCGACGATTACTGCGCAAAGGTCAAGGTCGATGGTCTCGAGCCGTACACGTTCTATTACTATCGATTCACCTACCAGGGAGACCATGTTTCGCAGACAGGCCGCACGCGGACCGCGCCGACGCCCGAGATGGACGTGCCCGTGCGCTTCGCTGTCGTCTACTGCCAGGACTACGTCGGCCGCTACTACAACACCTATGAAAAAATGCTGCTCGATCACGACGAGGACATCGATTTCGTGGTCCACCTCGGCGACTACATCTACGAGACCACCGGTGATCCGACCTTCCAGGACTCCGGCGGTGACCGCCAGATCGAGTTCGACGACCTCGAAGGGGCGATCCTGCTCGGCAACCCGGCGGACAACGACTACGCGGCGGCCAGTCTGGACAATTACCGGCAGCTCTACAGGACCTATCATTCCGACCCGGTCCTGCAGCAGGTCCACGAACGCTGGCCGATGCTGGTGATCTGGGACGACCACGAGTACTCGAACGACTACTGGGGCGCCACGTCAACCTACTCGAACGGCCGCATGGACGAGTACGACGTCGAGCGCAAGCAGAACTCCGAACGGGCCTTCTTCGAGGCGATTCCCATCGACGCCGGGCTCGACGAAGACGGCGAACTCGATATCGACGCCGCCGACCTCTATCCCAACAGCCTGATCTACAGAGACCTCATCTACGGCTCCAACCTGCACCTGGTGCTGACCGACCTCCGCACCTTCAGGCCCGATCACCTGATCGCCGAGGACGCGTTCCCAGGAGCAATCGCGGTCGACGAGCAGACGGCGGCCTTTCTGATCGGTCCGTCCTGGCCGAACCTGCGTTCGAGCTTCGATCCCTATGTCGACATGGGCCTGCTCGGCGGTTATCTGCCGATCCTCCAGCAGACGGCGACCATGATCGCCGCCAACCTCTACACGCTGGAAAACCCCTCCCTCGATCTCTTCACCGCGGTTCGATCCGCCGAAGAGGTCATGGCAGGCAATGTCAGCGCCACCTTCGTCAATCTGCTGTTCGAGGGAGCCGGTCTGGTAGCGCCGTTCACGCCTGAGATCCTCGCCGCACTGCCGCGCGGCGTGTCCTATCTGTTGATGGGCAAGACCGCCATCTACTCCTCCAGCGGGTCGCGGACCCAGGTCATCAAGGACACCTTCGATCTCTACGCCGCCTCGAGGTATCTCCTGACCGGGGGCGAGGCGCAGGAGGTTTACGGTGGGCAACAGAACGCCTGGCTCCAGGGCACCCTCCTGTCGAGCCCGGCGACCTGGAAGGTGCTAGGCCACAGCTTCATGATGACGCCGATGGTGATCGACTTCACCAACCCCCTGATCGCGTCGTTTCTACCTCCGGAGTTCCCGGACTTTCTGCGCACCAAGCTGATCGTCAACAACGAGGACTTCAACGGTCTCCCGCAGAAGACCCAGGAGGTTCTGGGGCTGCTCGACCTTGTCGACAACGCTGTGGTGATCTCGGGCGACATCCACTCGACCTTTGTCACCAACCACCAGAACGGGGTCTTCGAGATCACCCCACCGGCCATCTCCTCGGCCACCAACGGTGAGATCGTCGCCCGCACCATCGCGTCGGACCCGATTCTCGGACAGATCCCGGGCATCGAGGACATCATCGCGCAGTACGCCCTCCTGCTCCAGGTGTCGTCCCTGAGCCCCGCGGTCTCGCCGTCGGACATCCTCTACGCCAACACCTTCTCGCACGGCTATGGGATCTTCGACGTTCACGCCGATGCGCTCACCTTCACCATCCAGGAGATCGCTTCGGACGAGGTCGGTACCAGTTATTACGACGACCCCGAGGCTCTCAACGACCTGTTCACGCCGATCATGTTCACCATCGAGGACGGCGCCATCCGGCCCGGGCCCTGAGTTCAAAGAGGAGAGTGATCGAGGGCCCGCCGCGCGCGGGCCCTTCTTTTTGGGCGGGTCGCAGGGTGAAGGAGAACGCTCAAACCTCGGGTCTCTGCCAGGTCGTGCGGGCCCGCGCAACCTCGGCGCCGTCATTTTGACGGGTCAAGCAGTGGCGAACCTCGTGCGTACCAGCGATGTCGATCAGCTGGCCGCGCGACAGCACGGTCTGCCCCCGACGGCACTCAGCGAGAAACTGGATCTCGAGGCCAAAGAGTTCGCACGTTCTCCACACCTCGTCGGGCACCGCCTCCACGATCCACTCGACAAAGCTGGTGTTGTTAGCGTGGCCGGCCAGGTCGACATCGCTGCGGCGGACCGTGAAGGCGAGCTCGAGTGTCGCGCCTTCGGGGGACACGAGCTCCGTCGGTCGTACGGGGTCCGGCGCCAGGTCGAGCTTCCGGAGGTGCTCGACCACCATTGTCGGCAGGCGGACCGGCCGACGCCGCTCGAGGTCGAGAACCAACCACAGAGTCGATGCCGAGCCGATCTCCTGACAGCTGGAGTCCATGATCCGGAATCGTCGTTCGGTGAGCAGCCGGTTCATGGCGGCGGGCCAGGTTTCGACGGCAATCTCGTCGTCGATCCGTGGCCACTGTTCCATGCGTAGGTCGAACCGTGACAGCACCCACGCCACGCCGCGATTGACGAGAGCATCGACCGCGACTCCGAGCTCGGCGGCGTGAAGGGTCGCCACCTCCTGCAGCAGCCGGCACAGGATCGGCACCTGCAGCCGACCCAGCGGGTCGGTCTCAAAGGACCGGACCCGGAACCGCTCGCTGTGGACGGCATTCATCGTGATCTCCCCGGGGTCATGCGCCGGATGCTAGCACGCACCTCTGGAGCAACCACGGCACCGATGGAGCGACTCAAACAGAAATGGGGAAGGGCGGCACCCTTCCCCGTGAGAAACAGACTTCTTGGAATGCAGAGAGGATCGAACCGGGTCGCTGATCTCCCCGATCCTACTCACCAATGCCGGCGAGAATCTTCTCCCACTTTTCGTCGAGCTTGGTCACGGTCTTGTTGATCTGTTCGTTCACCTTTTCGGGTTTGGCCTTGAGCGTCACCGTCCCGTTGCCGCGCCACATCAACTTCTTGTCGATTGCGTCGTAGGCGTCGATGATCAGGGTGCCCTCGGTGTAGGTCGACTCGGTGGTAGTCGAGGAACGCCATGCCCCCATGCCCCACCCGCGCCAGCCCATGCCAAAACCGCCATACCCGACGGTGTTGTAGACCGCGTTCTTCTGGGTCGTGATGCCGTATGTCACGTAGATGTTCGGGTCGGCATCGACCTGGGTGAGACCGTCTTGAACGAGCTGGTTGACGATCGCGTCCTTGATCCGGCCGTCCATCAGCGGGTCGGAGGCCTTGGAGTCCGTCGACTCCGCTACGACAAACTGTGGGATGTTCCACTCCGTCGGCAAGCCGGTCTCGCAGACCCGGTCGGCCGCGCACGATATCGCCCACGTCGACGAGCACAAGAACCCGGTGGCCTCACCGAGGTCTTCCGCCGTCGCCCGCGAGGACAGGTTCATGACCGCCAGCACGCATGCTCCGGCTATCAAACATTTCTTCATCGAAAATCTACCCGAAGCCGCGTGTCTCCGGCATTGACGACCGATCGACGGCCTCGTCATCCACCTCGTTCGAGCGACGATGGCCCGAAATATCAGTAAATCACGGCCCGACGCATGGTGCGTCTGGCCACCCCGGCGTATGAAACCGGCGTCAGGGGCATGCCGATGACGTCGATGAAGAGCGAACACGCGCCACCGGTTGCCGCCTCGGCACCCTCGAGGATGCTGACGTTGTAGACCAGTGCATCGTCCTCGATCCTCGGCTCGGTGAGGGTGACCACGATCTCCTGGGGTTGGTCACCCGCCAGGATCGACAGGGTGGCGTTGGGCGGGTTGGAGGCAAAGCTGTCGTCGCCGTCGCCCCAGGTGGCCACAAACTCGTCGGTGGTCAGGTGGCCCGCGATACGGTCCGGGCGGTCGGAAAAGTAGATCGTGGCCGGGTTGATGCCCCCCATCACCAGGACACCGTCGGCGAGGGTCGCCGAGTCGGCGGTCTGGACGAAGAGGAACTCGGGCTGATCGGTGGTGGGGGTGGGCGCCTGTTCGGCCTTGGCCACGGTGGTAGTGGCGGCCGGCGGGGCTGCTCCGCACCCGATGATGAGGGGCATCGCGATGGCGACGACCCCGAAGACGGTGATGAACTGATGCCGATTCATGACGTACTCCTTTTTGAACCCGGAATGCCGCGCGCATTCTACGCCGATCTCGTTGATTTTTCACCCGGGTTGGGCGACGTCAGGCCGGGCTGAGGCGTTGACGGGTGGGATCTGGGCTATATTACGCGCGAAAAGGCACGATCGGAGGAATATGTCATGGACGCTCATCTGATTCGATCCGGTCTGCGAGCCGTCCTCGCCATGGTCGTCACATGCTGCTCGGTATCGGCTGGATTCGCTCAAACCGCGGCAGGGGAAGAGCCCAAGAACAACACGTTGAACGTCTACCTCTGGGGAGCGAGCATCGGCGGCGATCTCACGTTTCGGAGTGAAGAGGTGCCGTTCGATATTTCGCTCGAGCAGATTCTCGACAACCTCAAGATGGCGGGCATGGTGACCTACAAGCGGGACATCGGCGACTGGTCGGTCCTGCTCGACGTCATCTATCTCAATGAGCACGCCAAAAAGGACGGCTCGGTGACTCCCCCGGGTCTGCGAAGTGAGACGATCGATGTCAACGCCGACCTCAACCTCAAGACCTGGGTCGGCGGCTTGTACGGCGGTTACACCTTCGCCAGAACCGAGGCGTCGAACCACCAGTTCATCGCC
Organism: Candidatus Sulfomarinibacteraceae bacterium; assembly: GCA_963823345.1. Lineage (GTDB taxonomy): Bacteria > Acidobacteriota > Thermoanaerobaculia > Thermoanaerobaculales > Sulfomarinibacteraceae > Sulfomarinibacter. The sequence goes on along the minus strand of CAWGLE010000008.1, from coordinate 344,080 downwards.
GGCGTGCGCTACCTCTCGCTGGACGCTGACCTCGGCATCGACGTCGATGATTCGCAGGGCACGGAGGTGTCCAGCGGTTCGTACTCGGCGTCGGGCGATCTCTGGGACGGGGTGATCGGCTTCCAGGGGCAGTTCGATCTCGGCGGCAGGTGGCGGCTGCCCTACCACTTCGATGTCGGCACCGGCGGCTCGCAAATCACATATCAGGCGCTGGCGGGTGCGGCCTTCGAGTTCGGTTGGGGAAACCTCTCGCTGACCTACCGCTACCTCTACTACGACCAGGGCAACGACGGGTTGATCCACGAATTGACCATGGATGGGCCGGTCCTGGCGGTCGGTTTCCGTTTCTGAAGGAGGATCGAATCGTCGACGCTGCGGCGCGGGGTGATTCCAGGAACCCGGTCTGGAGACAGCCGCCGGCGATTGTGCGCCGGGTTCTGGCGATCCTGATCGCGGCGTTGTTTGCTGCCCCGGCCGCGGCCCACGACAAGACTGATGTCATCGTCCTCAATAACGGTGATCGTCTCACGGGCGAGATCAAGGGCGTGGCCCAGGAAGCCCTCGAATTCGAAACCGACGCCGCGGGCACCCTCAAGGTCGAGTGGACCCACGTCGCGAGCCTCACGAGCTCTTTCGACTACGAAGTCGAGATGACGACCGGGGAGCGATACTTCGGTTCCCTGGCGTCGGCGGCTGAACCGGGCGAGCTCGTGATCGTGGGTGACGCCGGTGAGTGGAGCGTCTCGCTGAGCGGGATCTTCTCGATCTCGCCGATAGGGCGGGGATTCTGGAAACGACTCAACGGCAACGTCAACCTCGGTTTCAGCTACACGCAGAGCAACCGGGCGGTTCAGTACAGCCTGAGCGCCGCCAGCCACTACCAGAATCGGAAGTACCTGGGTCTCGGCCAGCTCAACTCGATCTTCAACACCCAGCAGGACTCCGACTCGACACATCAACAGAATCTGAGCTTTCGCGTGACCCGATCCGTCAAGAAGGTCAGCGGCGTGTACGGTGTGGTTCAGCTCCAGTCGAACCCCGACCAGGGCTTCGATCTGAGATCGGTGGTCGGGGGTGGCTACGATCGGTTCCTGGTCCATCGGGCAAACGGGTATTTCATCGTCAATGCCGGATTGGTCTACGACCGGGAACAGATCGTGGGTTCGCCACAGGTCGACAACAGCGCCGAGGTTACGGTGGGGCTTCAGTTCGCCAGCTTCTCCCTCGACCACCCCAGCCGCACCGTCACGATCGGATTCGACACCTTTACCAACGTCACCGACACGCCGCGCTTTCGGGCCCAGCTCAACTTCCGTCTGACCTGGGAAATTGTCAACAACTTCAATCTGGGCATCACGTTGCTCGACTCGTACGACACCCGGCCGCCGACCGTTGAAGCCAAAAACAACGACATGTCCTTGTCCCTCTCGGTCGGGTACTCCTTCTGACCGTCCACGGTTGCAACCAAACCGCAATAGAATCGTCGGGATGCAACGTGCGAGAGTCATGTTCGTGCTCGCGGCAGGTCTGCTGGCGACTTCTTCGTTTGCCCTCGAGACCGACCAGTACTACGCCTGGGGCCGGCCCCTTGCCGACTCGACCGACGCCGTCAACGCCAAGTTCAACCTCGAGCTCGAGCGGGCCATCGCGAGCTTTCCGGGAGACCGTCCGCCCGGGACCTGCACGGAGATCTCGATCGCCTTTCGCTCGGAGATGCGTTTCCTGCTGCTGCACGAGATCCAGGTCTGGGCCTGGAATTCGGCGTTCGTCGCCCGCATCCCGAATGGCGGCGCCGAGCAGCGCGAGTACCGACGGACCAATCTCTACTCCAACCACCCGACGATCGACGTCGGGACCTGGATGCCCTTTTCCCCGACGATCGAGGTGGCCGGGGTCCGGATGGGCACTGACAAGTTGGCGCACATGGTGTCCTCGGGATGGACGTTCTACGGCGAGTACAGAAGAGCAATCGAGGATGGTGAGACACCGGAGGAAGCGGAACGTCGTGCGGTCCGCCGGGGGATCACCGAAGAGGGCCTGGTCCTCGGTGGGATGACCTCGGGGGTTCAGTCGATCGCCGATCTCGAGGCGGGTTTCGGCGGCCTCCGGTTCTACCGCGATCTGTGTGACGGCGACGATCCGATCCTGAAACGCGAAGAGGGCCGATGGATGGTCTCCAGACCCGTCGATCTGCGCGACTACGTGACGCCGCGCTGGGACGAGTCCTTTCAACCACCGGTCTACAACGCAGGGCGATGGCGCAAGGTCAGGCCGGTTCTCGAACGCTATTGTGACCGCCTGGCAGATCCCCGGGTCATCGCCGAGCGCCGCGTCTACCGCGAGCGCGATCGAATGACGGTGGTCGGCGAAATGGTGGCCGAACGGGTAGCCGAAGGCAAGCTCGAAGACCCGATCCAGTTCGGTATCGAAGCCGTGTGTCCAGAGCCGGATCCTTCGCGCAGCCCACGGTCCGAAACCATGGATGTGCAGGAACGGATGGACCCTGGGCCCGGCAGGAGCGATTTGATGGAGGAGATCGAAGCGGAGGAGCGCGAACGTCGACGATTTGCCCTCGGTCTTGCCGGCGCCCACGTGACCTACCCGCAGGTCGTATCAGCCTCGATGGCCGTCATGCTGTCCTCGCAACCGGTGAGCTACGACTGCACGACGCCGTGCGACTTCCGCGGGCCTTTCGCCCAGATCGAACCCGGTCTCGGCGGCGGCAAACTGAGCGTCGGCTGGGCGCGGGTGACCGGCAACACCAATCGCAGTGGCGGGTTATTGAAGGCCGGCTTCATCGGTGCGGTTTACAAGGTCACGGTCCTGCAGACCTGGGGCGATCACGGGTGGGTCGAGGGCGGACGCACCTATGCCGGGTTCGAGCTCGGCCTCCCGGTGGCCCAGGCCAACCTCGGTCTCGGCCTCCTCTACCGGGTGGACAACGGCGCCGGCGGGCGATGGCTGGTGACGGGGGGCGCCGGCTGGGGCTTCTGACCGGGCGGCTTCAGAAGATCCAGAACATGACGACGCTGAGAACTCCGAACGCGGTGAGCAGCACGATGCTCAGCCGGCCGGTCCGGGGGGCTCCGAAGATCATCGCGTAGACGCCCTTCATGAGGTTGTTGACTGCGGAGGCGACGATCACCGCCAAAGCCGCCGTGCCGATATCGAGGGTCACGCCGACCGTCTGCGTCAGACCGAGAATGAAGGGGTCCACGTCAGCCGCACCCATGATGCCTGCCAACACCAGCACGCCGGTGTTGCCGAAGCGCCCGGCGACCCACTGGGTGACGATCAGCACGGTGAGGAAGATCACCGCGAACGTGATCGCCGAGGTCATCTCCAGGGGGTTGGTGTCGCGTCGGTGATCGCCGGGCTCGACCTCGCAGTCGTCGTCATTCCGGCCGTACCTGGTGAGCGCCGCACCGACCGCGATCGCCGCCAGACCGAGGCCCCAGAAGATCGCGGTCAGGCGGTGGGCGAGAGGGGCGGCGAAGAGCATCAGCAGGATCCACAACCGCAGGTACATCATCCCGGACGCGGCCACGATGGCGCCGGCAAAACCGGTCGTGCAGTCGTCGTTCCCCTTCGACTGACGGGCCAGCACGACGGTGGTGACGGTGGAGGAGTAGGCGCCGCCGAGCAGCCCCGCCAGGAAGATGCCGCGGTCCTCCCCCCACCACAGGCGCAGCAGATAACTGACGTAGGAAACACCCAGAACAGCCACCACCACCAGCCACAGTTTGAAGGGGTTGATATCGAACGGCGTGAAGTCGCGGTTGGGGATCACCGGCAGGACGACCGCGGTCAGCAGAAGGAAGCGAAGCAGGGTGCTCAGCTCACGCCGCGGCAGGCGCGTCGCCAGACCCTCGAGCAGGTACTTTTCCTGGAGGAGGATGACCGCGATGACGCCGGTGGCGATGGCGAGCCAGTACATGCCCTTGGCGGCGCAACCGCCGAGGGCGAAGGTGAGCAGGACGGCGGCCTCGGTGGTGATCCCCGGCTCGTCTTTTTTGAGGAAGTACCAGTGCGACAGCGCGACCAGCATCCCGGTCACGACCAGCCCGAGAGAGAATGGGACGACGGACTCGGGGAAGGCCGCGATCAGGATGTATCCGCCGAGCCCGATGATGGGGAAGGTGCGGACCCCGCCGATCCCATCCGGTTCGTGCTCCTCGCGCTCGATTCCGATCAGCAGGGACAGCCCGAGAGTGAGGATGAAGCCGAACACCTCTGCCGGCAGGTAGGTGATGAGGGCGTCCACGGATCCAGTTTAACGTCAGAACGTTAAAACGTTCAACGTTAGAACGTTACCGCCCGCGTTGACCGGACGTGCCGTCTCGAACAATGTTGGGATCTCGAGAGCCCGTTGCGAGCCCACGCCAAGGGCCCGATCATTGTTCGAGGGGGCACTCACGGGCAAGAACGAGCTGAGCATCGGGAAGGTCATCTCGGGATGCCGCTTCCCGGAGTGCATGCCCGTGGTGGGTTGACGATTCGGGCATCCAGCTTTGCGATGCGGGCTACGCCGTGACGAGTCCAAGATCATCCCTCGTCGACCAGGCCTCCCAACGAAACTCCATCCGCCGCGGCCGATGGCTGGTGGCACGCGGGTCAGGAGCGAGCCCGCGGGAACACCAGGCTGAGGACGACAAGCAACGTGCCGGATATTCCGAGTCCGAAAAAGATCGGGTCGACGGGTGTTTTCAAGTCGATGATGTTGAGGACGACCGCCTGCAGCCCGCCGAGGGCGGTGTAGACAACGATGACCACCGACATCACGAGTACGGCGGTGGTCAGATCGAAGTTGAAAGCCGCCGAGGCCAGTTTGCCGCCGGCAAGAAGCTGCGAGCCGGTGAAACCGGCATAACCGATAGCGGATACCAGGGCCGCGACCAGGCGCGTTTTCTCGCCGAAGCGGTGGGCGAGAAAGTCGGGAAACGAGCGGTGAACGTGGGTTTCGCCGATCGTCCGGACCCTCGGGATGAGGAAAACGGCAGCGAGCCAGGCGCCGATCAGCCCCGAAAACAAGAGCCACGAAGCCGATATCCCCATTACGAACCCGAGTCCGCCGAGCCCGATCGAGAAGCCGCCGCCCACGTCGGTGGCCACGACCGACAGTCCGATGTGCTTCGACGTCATCTGCCGGCCGCCCACGAAGTACTCGTCGAGCCCTGTCTGTCGCCGCTGGAAGTACAGACCGACTCCCAACATGCCGGCGAAGTAAACGGCGATGATTGCCACGTCGAGGGTGTGCATGGGCGGCAGGTTCGGCGATCAGGAGACCGGCTTGAGGACCATCGTGAGGTCGCGCCCGGTCAATCTGTCCGGCGGAGGCGCCTCGACTCCGGCCACGCTCGCCAGCTCTTCGGTGGCACGCTGGAGAATCTCGTACCCGTTCTCGGGGCGCCGCAACTCGCGCATGCGAAACATGACCGTGAGTTTGACGTGGCAGCCCGATCGCAAAAACGTCCTCGCCCGGCGGACCTTGGTTTCGAAGTCGTGGTCGCCAATGCTGGGCCGGAACTTGACCTCTTTGATCTCGACGGTGTGCTGTTTGCGCTTGGCCTCCTTGGCCTTCTTGTCGCGCTCGAAAATGAATCGGCCGTAGTCCATGATCTTGCACACCGGCGGCCGTGCATTCGGCGCGATCTCAACCAGGTCCTTGCCCTGGTCGGCGGCTGCTTGCCTGGCCTCGTCGACCGGAATGACACCGATCTGTTCGCCGTCGCTGGAAACGACTCGAACCGGTGTGTAGCGAATACCTTCATTGATGCGGTGCTCCGCCTTCGGCGGTGGCTCACGGAACAAACTTTTTCGACCTCTGATGGAAGACCTCCTCGTGAAGGGTCGAATTCGCCTGGCAGTGGCCCTTTCAGACGGTTGACGACCGGTTAATTGTTTCGTGTACAAAGTAACTTGAACCGGGCGAAAGATCAAATCGTGATTCTGCGCTGACGAAGCCGGCTCCCAGCGACCGGGAATCCGCGTACAATCGACCCCGGAGAGTGCCATGCGGCAACCGGGAAGCAGCGGCGCGTCGGAATCCGAGTTGGCGGTCACCAACGAGGTGATGTCGGCGCTGCGCCGGATCATCCGGGCGATCGACCTCCACTCGCGGGCGCTGGTGCAACGCTACGGGCTCACCGGCCCACAGCTCGTGGTGCTCAAGGAGCTGTTGGCCGCAGCACCGATGCCGGTGAACGAACTGGCGAACTCGGTCAACCTGAGTCAGGCGACGGTCACCGGCATTCTCGACCGGCTCGAAAAGAAGTCCATGATCGAGCGACTGCGCAGCCAGGCGGACCGCCGAAAGGTCCTCGTTTCGCCGACCTCGACCGCGGAGGAAGCTCTGTCGGGGGCGCCGCCGCTTCTCCAGGAGCACTTTACGGCAACTTTCGGCAAGCTCCCTGACTGGGAACAGCATCAGATCCTGTCGTCTCTGCAGAGGATCGTCGCGCTGATGGAGGCCGGCGACGTGGTTGCCGGACCGATCCTGACCACCGGCCCCGTCGATGTTTCGCCAGAGGCGACCGAGGACTTCCTGAAAACCGCCGACGACCCGCCCGCCACCGCCTGATCACGACGCGGTGAGCTTGAGTCGATCGAACGGTTGCCAGCAAACCGTTCGAGTGATAATATTTCGTACACGATGAAGTTTTTTCGACGCATCGTGGTCAGACGCCCACCTCCCGGGACCCGCCGCTGATCCGGCGGCGAGGTTCACAACCGGACGAAAGGTTGCATCCATGACATCTCTGACGGCCGAAGGCCTGTGCACAACCCGGCAGCCGGCCTCCAAGGCGCGGTCGATCTGGCGCGACGTGCCGATGGACGACTGGAACGACTGGCATTGGCAGATGCGTCATCGCATCACCACCGCCGAGGAGATGGCCCGGGTGGTCCCGATGACGCCGAACGAACAGCGCACGATCGAACGCGCGCTGGACCGCTTCCGGTTTGCCGTGCCCCCCTACTACGCCTCGTTGATCGATCCTGAGGATCCGACCTGCCCGATCCGTCTGCAGGCGGTGCCGGGCGAGGGGGAGTTGACGGTGGGTGAGTTCGACATCGAAGACCCTCTCAACGAGGACGGCGATTCGGTGGCGCCCGGCATGACCCACCGCTACCCGGACCGGGTGCTGTGGGTCATCATGCATGAGTGCGCGATGCTGTGCCGCCACTGCACCCGCAAGCGCAAGGTCGGCGCCGGGCCGACCGTGATCACCGACGGCCAGATCGACGCCGGCATCGCCTACCTCCGCTCGCACAGCGAAATTCGAGACGTCCTGCTTTCGGGTGGAGATCCGTTCCTGCTGTCCGACGAGAAGATCGACACGCATCCTCGGACGGATCCGCAGTGAAGTGCCGTCCGTCGAGGTCATCCGCTTCGGGACACGAGTTCCGGTCACGATGCCGCAGCGGGTGACCCCGGAGCTTGTCGAGAGTGTTGCAACGCTATCACCCGATCTACGTCAACACCCATTTCACCGTTCCCCGCGAGTTCACGCCGGAATCCGAACGAGCGCTCCGTCTGATGGCTGATGCCGGGATTCCGCTCGGCAATCAGACCGTCCTGTTGCGCGGGGTCAACGACTGTTGGGCGTTGATGCGCAAGCTGATGCACAAGCTGACCGCCAACCGAGTGCGCCCGTACTACATCTACCAGTGTGATCTCGCCGAAGGTCTCGAACACTTTCGGACCACCGTGGCCAAGGGGATCGAGATCATGGAGCATCTGCGGGGCCACATCTCGGGGCTCGCGGTGCCGACCTTCGTCGTCGATGCGCCCGGCGGCGGTGGCAAGATCCCGGTTCACCCCAATTATGTAGTGTCGCAGCACGAGCACAAGGTCGTGCTGCGGAATTTCGAGGGCCGCATCGTCGCCTACGAGGAGCCGCGTGACTACACGGGGATGTGCAGCGAGGGGCATCTCTGCGCCTACTGCCGCGAGATCGCGCGCGAGGGAACTGACACGATCGGAGTCGCAGGACTCTTCGACGACGATCCGAAGAACATCTCGCTGGTACCGTCTGCGGCGACCGAAGAGGTCGCGGTGGAGACTGCCACAGCGGCGGCCGAAAGGAGCGCGTGATGGCGGTGGCATTGCCGACTGCGTTGGAGATCGGGGTCGAGCAACGGGTCAAGGGAAACGACTTCACGGTCGATATGGTGGTCAGCGATTTCAACCAACGGATCCAGGTGCTCAGCTACGAAGCACGCGACCCGGGAGTGATGGTCGAGGAGATCGCCGCAGAGGCGCAGCGGCGCGATCACACCAAGGTGTTTCTGAAGGCGCCGGATTTCGACCGGGAGGCCCTCGAAGACGTCGGCATGGTCAAGGAAGCCACGGTCAGCGGGTACTTCTGCGGGCAGCCCGCCGAGGTCATGGCCCTGTACCTCGATGAAGACCGCCTCGAGCGTCCCTACGAGTCCGAGCAGCAGGAGATCCTCAAGGCAATCACCGACGCGGCCGGCCGATGCCTCGATTCCGGATCTTCCCGCGGGGTACCGGATGGCGATCGCCGGTCCCGATGACGCCGAAGAGTTGGCCGCACTCTACCGGACGGTCTTCGCCAGTTATCCCTTTCCGATCACGGACCCCGCCTACCTGATTTCGACCATGGGGACCCACGTCCTTTACAGGATCGTGCGCGACGACGAGGGGACCGTGGTCGCCGCGGCGTCCGCGGAAACGTGCAGGCGCTACCGCAACGCGGAAATGACTGACTTTGCCACCCTCCCCAGCCAGCGCGGGCTCGGGCTCGCCCAGCACCTCCTCGCCGCGCTCGAAGACGACATGCTCGAGGCCGCGATACCGAACCTCTACACGATCGCGCGGGCCCGATCCGCCGGGATGAACCGGGTGTTCTACAACCGTGGCTACGAAATGACCGGAACCCTGGTCAACAACTGCCACATCGCCGGCCAGTTCGAGGACATGCACGTGTGGTGTTGGAAGGCGTGACCCGCGATCGAGCGGAGCCGTGTGTGTCGCACGTGCCTACGATCTGGAGGTCGGTGACCGGGGAGTGACGAGCGTTGATTCGAACCTATATCCGGCCGGCTGATTCAGTCGAGGTCCACCAGTTTCTCGAGCAGTCGATCCTCCGCAACCCGCGGCACGGTCACATGCCCCCGTGCGGCGTTGGCCCGGTTCCAGGTGTTGACGGTCTCGATGGCGTTGTCGTTGCGCGCCCAGGCGCGGCGGGCGACGCCGCCCATGGCGTCCCACTCGAGAGCGGTGTCGAGGATGCGGTCGACCCGCTCGGAGCCGTCGAGGACGAGACCGAAACCGCCGTTGATCGCCTTGCCGGTGCCGACGCCGCCGCCGTTCGAGAGCACCGCCATGGTCATGCCGCGGGCGGCGTTGCCGGCCCAGCACTGGTGCGACATGTCGGCGACCGTGTTGGAGCCGTCGTAGATGTTCGCGGTCTCGCGGAAGGGCGAGTCGGTGCCGCCGGTGTCGTGGTGGTCGCGGCCCATCATGACCGGGCCGATCTCGCCTGAACGCACCATGCGGTTGAACTCGCGGGCGATGGCGGTGCGGCCCTCGGCATCGGCGTAGAGGATTCTGGCCTGGGTGCCGACGACCAGAGCGTTGGTTTCCGCGTCCCGGATCCACTGCCAGTTGTCGCGGTCCTGGCCGCGGCGGGTGGGGTCGATGCAGGCCATGGCCGCGGCGTCGGTCTTCGCGAGGTCCTCCGGCTTGCCCGACAGACACACCCAGCGGAACGGCCCGTAGCCGTAGTCGAAGCACATGGGGCCCATGATGTCCTCGACGTAGGACGGCCAGATGAAGCCCTCGGAGGTGTCGACGCCGTTCTTGGCGATCTCGGGCGCGCCGGCGTCGAACACCGCCTTCATGAAGGCGTTGCCGTAGTCCCAGAAGTGGGCGCCCTTGGCGGTGAGCCTCTTGAGGACGTCGAAGTGACGGATCAGGCTTCGGTCCACCAGCGCCGCGAATCTCCCGCGGTCGGTTGCGAGCAACCGGCGACCCTCGTCGAATCCGATGCCCGCCGGGGTGTAGCCGCCGTCGTAGGGCACGTGGCACGAGGTCTGGTCGGAGATGAGGTCGACGGCGATGTCGTGGGTGTCGAGGTACTCGAGGAGGTCGACCACGTTGCCCTGGTAGGCGATCGACAGGGCCTCGCCCTGTCGCGGCTGCGTCCAGCATCCACCTGACCGAGGTCGCGAGGTCGTCGGTGGCGCGCGAGACCCAACCCTGGGAGTGGCGGGTCTCGACCCGCGAGGGGTCGACCTCGGCGACGATCCCGGCGCCGCCCGCGATCTCGAGGGCCTTGGGCTGCGCCCCCGACATTCCGCCGAGACCCGAGGTGACGAAGGTCTTGCCCGCGAGGTTGCCGTCGTCGGGCACCCCGAGGTAGAGGCGGCCGGCGTTGAGCAGGGTGATGTAGGTGCCGTGGACGATGCCCTGGGGGCCGATGTACATCCAGCCGCCGGCGGTCATCTGGCCGTAGTTGACGCAGCCCAGCGCGGCCAGCCGGTGGAAGTCCTCCGGGGTGTCGAACATCCCGACCATGAGGCCGTTGGTGATGATGGCGCGCGGCGCCTCGGGCCGCGACGGAAAGAGCCCCAGCGGGTGGCCCGAGCTCACCACCAGGGTCTGCTCGTGGTCCATGATCTCCAGGTAGCGCTTGATGAGCAGGTACTGCATCCAGTTCTGGCAGACCTGGCCCGACTCGCCGTAGGTCACCAGCTCGTAGGGGTAGAGGGCGACGTCGAAGTCGAGGTTGTTGTCGATCATCACCTGCATGGCCCTCGCCTCGGTGATGCGACCGACGTAGGTGTCGATGGGCCGGCCGGTGATCCTGCCGGCCGGCCGGTAGCGGTAGCCGTAGATCCGGCCCCGGGTGCGCAGCTCCTCGAGAAACTCCGGCGCCACGATCTCGTGGTGCTCCTCGGGGACGTAGCGCAGCGCGTTCTTCAGCGCGACGATCGTGTCGCGGCGGTTGAGGTCGCAGCCGCGCGACGGCGCCCGCCGGATCCCTGGTGCGAAGACCTTCGGCTCGGGAAGCTCGTTCAGTTCGACGGTCAGCACGGGCTCGCCCATTTCCACCTCCGGGACGGCCATTGTAGCGCCCACCCCGCATCCGAGTCCGCGTCCGCGTCCGGAATTCAGCTGGGAAACGGGGGAGCAGAGGACCCGGCGTCCGAGTCCGCGGGCGGCGAGCAGCGGCCGCAACCAGCGGCGGCGGTCAGCGGCAGCCATCAGCGGCGGCAATCAGCGACCGCGTTCAGCTGGCGCCGGCGGCGTCAGCGATCGCGGGCGGCTATTGACGCAGGATCTTCTCCATCGCCTTGCCCTTGGCGAGCTCGTCGATCAGCTTGTCCAGATAACGGATCTTTTGCATGAGAGGGTCGTCGACGTCCTCAACGCGAACACCGCACACGACGCCCGTGATCAGCGAGCTGTTCGGATGGAGGGCCGGGGCTTCGTCGAAAAAGGTCTCGAGGTCGTTCTGCCGCTCGATCTGCTTTCCCAGCCCCGCCCGGTCATAGCCCGTCAGCCAGCAGATGACCTGGTCGACCTCTTCTTTCGTGCGCTGTTTTCGCTCCGCTTTCTGAACGTACAGCGGATAGATCTTCGCAAAAGGTGTCGAGAAGATTCGATGCTGAGCCATGGGCGCCCCTCCTTGTGGGCCGGTTCGGTCGGCCTACCGGTTCTCGGGCTGAAGAGGCGAGCGTACTACGGAACTCCGAACCGGCGCCAGCGCGGGAACGGAGCGGGCGGTCGACAGCAACGTCGGCCATCGGCGGCGATCAGCGGCCGCGAGCAGCGTCGGCAATCAGCGATAGCAATCAGCGACCGCGATCAGCAAAGGCGACTGCGAACGGCGTCCGCGAGCGCCGCCGCCGCAACTCGCCGCCACTGCCACCTGTCGCTGATTGCTGTCGCCGTCGCCGCCACCCGGGCGCGGACGCGGACGCGGGCAAGGGTGGATCACTCCCCAAACGAAAGTGGCACCTTCACGAAGAGCTGCGTTGTCGGTCCCGATGGATCCAGGTGTCGGGGCTCATGGCGTCAACCTGCCGCCTGAAATACCGTGACGTCCCGCTCGAGCACGTCTTCGAGGCGGTCCTTCTCGACCTCGAGGTCATAGCGAACCTGCAAATTGAGCCAGAACCGTTCCGTGGTCCCGAAAAACCGCGAAAGTCGCAGCGCGGTATCCGCCGTGATCGACCGGTTGCCGTGAACGATCTCATTGATGCGTCGGGGGGGCACACTGATGCCCTTGGCCAGGCGGTACTGACTGATGCCCAGAGGCTCGAGGAACTCCTCCATCAGAATCTCTCCGGGGTGAATCGGGTCCATCATTTTCTTTGCCATCATTCCGTCCCTAGTGATAGTCGGCGATTTCCACATCGAAGGCATCGCCGTTTTCCCAGCGGAAACAGATCCTCCACTGGTCGTTGATCCGGATGCTGTGCTGACCCCTCCGGTCACCAGACAGCTTTTCGAGGCGATTCCCGGGCGGTACTCTCAGATCGGCCAAATCGTCCGCGGCGTCGAGCACGAGGAGCTTCTTCAATGCCGGGCGGTGGATGTTCTGCGGGAGCTTTCTCGAGCGCTCGCGACTGAAGAGCTTTTCGGCCTCCGGGTCTTTGAAGCTCCGAATCACAGTCACCATGATAATGTGACGCGTTAATAACGTCAAGCGTTATGTTTTCAAATCGTCCTCAAGGCCCGAGCGACAGCCGCAATCAGATGACGGGTGCAGGAGCCGCCAGGTCATGGCGCGCACCTTTACCGATGCAATCGGCGTCGGCAATCGGCGGCAGCAATCAGAGGCCGCGAGCAGCGTTGGCACTCGGCGCCTGCGAGCAGCGACTGCGGCCGCGAACGGTGACGGCGTTCGGCGTCGGCGATCAGCGGCTGCAGGTGGCTTTGGGCCTTCTTGGCGGAGCCGGAGCTCAATGCCTCCGTGCCCGGCTCTTCTAATGTCGTCCTGATTCCTGAATGAATGCACTTTCTAAGTTTCTAAAGCCCGGCACCGGTGCGATCCTCCTCCTTCCAGCCTAACGCTCAGCATCAGCGGCGACGCTCAGCGCCGTCCGCTGCATGTTGTTGTTGGGCGGTCCGGCCATCAGCGCTTGCGGACCGGTAGGCTTGACGATGCCACGCATATGCCCCAAGCGTATTCAGGGCGATAACGATCAACACAACGAGGACTACAGTCCGTCGGGAGTAGTACTTGAATGCAACCAGCGAAGCTACAAAGTAGTAAGCTGCTACGACAATCACCATAGTCCACAGCGTGTCAACACTCCCCGGAAGTAGTAGTGTGATCGGGAAGTACGGACCTTCCATCCAAATAGCCACGCTGACGTACCCGCTGAGGAGCAACAACGCCGTCAGCACCGCCAATACGATGGCTATTGCCATCGCGAAGAAAATCTGCGTTCTCGTCTTCATGATGACTCCTTTTGTGGTGATCTGCGCAGTCATTCGTCAGTGCCTCATTTCTGTGCGAGATTCTGTGGCTATCGGTCCGCCCAACGGCCCGAGTTCAGCGGACCGAACCCGCCGCGGGTGAGGGCCCGCTGGAATGAGGTGTTAGGTGATCTACCTCCAAGAACGATAATCACGGCTCCACGCCCTCTTGACTTTCATCATTTATCAAAGAAAGGAGAAGGCTCACTTCAGGAGCTCCCTTCCAATGTAGTGCCGCCATGGCTTCACAGAGGATTCCGATGACAAAGAAGGCGCTGGAGGCGGCACTGATCCGAATGTAAATCTTGAGTAGGTCAAGTGACAGGGCTATTCGCAAGTCGGGATCATCGGGGAAGAGGTCATGAAAGCTCAGCGAGATTTGGGGCTGCGAGTCTGGGCAAGAGGATCCCAGAGACGGCCAAGAGAATTCCTCCAAACATCAGGAACCATCGACCCCTTTTCCAGCGTTCGTTTCGTTTTCGGAGAAGGTCAACAAACTGTATTTGGACAGGTGAAAGCTGATAGGGCATTCTCTCTGCTCTCCTCGCTGACGAAAATGCGAGACTACCTAACGGTCCGAATTCAGCGGACCACACCCGCCGCGGGTGAGGGTCCGCTGGAACGAGGTGTTAGGCGTGCCGTTCGCCTGAGGCCGATTCAACTGTGTACCTCCACTATCCAGATGTGGTGACAATCTCGACAGATCCACCGATGACCTGTGCGCTCGGGGTGGTGAGAGCTTCTCGGCAGGATTCGAAGTACCGAGGTTTCGCGTTGGAACTTCTTACTTGTTGATCCGCACTCCGGGCATTCGAGGCTCTTTGAATCATCTGCGAATTCGGGTGGTACTTCAGGCTCGAAGTCCTCATCAATGGAGTACAAGATTTCGGTAGCGACCTTAGCATCTTCGCGAGCCACCAATATCACAACGCCACCCGCGTGACCGGGATTGAGGATTGGAGTGCCCAGCGCGCCACGGTATTCAACCCGCGCATCGATACCGTCCGCTATGAGTCTTCCAGCAGCAATTTCAGCCTCCACAGGGCTGGCAAACTCTGCGATGACGTCGAATTCGTCCTGCATGCTGATTTTCCTCAGACAGTTTCTGCTGGAGCCTAACGGTCCGAATTCAGCGGACCACACCCGCCGCGGGTGGGGGTCCGCTGGAATGAGGTGTTAGGCCGTTTCGAAACCAAGGTATTGCATCTTTGCCTTGAACCAGCTCGGTCTGCTCTCTGTGATTGACAGGGTGAGCTGATCGTCGTGTTTCGCCATAAATTCTTGAGCCTGCGATTCTAGTTTGGCCCGATCATCACCAAAGATCATGATGCCCCCAAACTGACAACAGGCTGTGATGTCGAACGGTGGCCTTCGAAACCAACTTCTTCGGATTGTTCCCCAAGCTCGTACCATCAGTTCCTTTGACGCGTCGTCAGATTCGAGCATCTTGAATCTTAGTTCCTGACGAACCTCCATTTCTCGCCGGAAGTAAACGGTGTTCTCAGCGAGCTCGGTCTTGTACTGCAGCGACCTGGGGTGCGCAAAGAGAAGCTTGGGGATATGTCCCTTTCGGGAGAGTTTGGAGTTAATAAACAAGCAGTCCTCCGAATCGTCTCCACCAATACCGAACTCGAAGGTCCAGATATTCGACCCATGCTGAAGAATGTTGTAGTAGCGCGGATCTGTGACTGGTAGTGTCTCGTTTCCCCAAGATGCAGAATTCAATGGCACTTCTAGATCCTCCGTATGCCTAACAGCGGGAGTTGAGCGGCGACGCACGATAGCAGGCGCACGCTGCGTGCGACCGAGGAAGCTTGATCCTGACCTTAGATTCATCGAATCCCGTTATTCGAGCAATCGAAAGAGGTCGATTCGCGGACCACGCTACCTATGAGATGTTAGGACAAACATCGTTTCATTGTGACGCACTCCTCACCGACCAAAGAATCCAGATGATCAGCAGGTACCAATAAGCAAACCTGCGATTGCGCGCATGATCTCTCCGGTCGCTGCCAGCTCGCTTCGGCTATCCTCCACGACGAACCTCAACATCGCCGCAAAGATGAATGTCAGGAGGAGTACGCTCAAAGAATCTCGATCCACTCGACATCCAGATCCTGCGAGGTCCCGGAATTTTCGAGGTTCCAGCCTAACGGTCCGAGTTCAGCGGACCGACACCCGCCGCGGGTGAGGGTCCGCTGGAACGAGGTGTTAGGCAGGTCTTTCCTTTTCATGTTCAGTATCCAGTCTTGACTGCTCGAGTAGAGCCAACAGAACTGTGTTCTTGGGATGGGGAAAAAGAGTCGTACCAACCCGAATAGTGCCAGACCTATGCCGAAGAAGACCAGGAGCCGACCGAAGGTTACCGTAGGATTGATGCCCGAAACCACTCCGATCGCGATAGAAGGGGTGTCGTAGAACGCCTCAATGGCATCACCGATCAACCGTGCCGCCCGATACTGTGCCCACCCTCCCAAGGTGCCGATAATCACACCAGCGCCGACTAACGTGAAAGGCATTGATCGTCGCCGGGCCTGCTGTCTTCTTAGAGCGTTGATCGCTTGCCTGCGGTCGTTGGCTTCCTTTTCCATGGAGTTCCTTTGTGCCTAACTCATGTTAGCGATACGAAAACTCCGGAAGGAGACGTGCTCCGACAGTGAGATAACAAGTTTCCCGCTGTTCGTAATTTTCGACGCATGTCCCCTGTAACCAGAATAATCGATCTCAGCAGGAGTGGTGCGGGGAGGGGTGTTATCGCCCTCGGTGCGCACGCTAACACGAGGGACGTTAGTGTGCCCGGGACTGGGGCACGGCCAGGTGCGGGGATTTTTCGTCGGCATCGGTGGGCCCAGACAATGTTGTTTCTGGGCAGCGGAATGTCAACGCCCGGGATGTAGGAGCCGCCAGGTCATGGCTCGAACCCGGTCAAAGAGCTGAAGAGCCTCGTTGGCACGTTCCCGGTTGACGGCACCGGCCGCGACGAGCAGCTGCAGATGGCTGTCGACCTCCTTGGCGGAGCCGTAGGCGATCCTCCACAGGTGGGCACGGTCGCGACCGGTACGGCTGTGGCCTTCCGCGAGGTTCGCCGGGACCGAGCTGGCAGAACGAATGAGCTGATCGGCGACCGGCTTGAGAGGCGCAGGCACCCCGACTGCGAGCCTGAGTGCGATGCCGGCTGCCTCGACGGCGAACCGGTAGACGGCGAGACCTGATGTGGCGGCTTGGGACATGAGCACCTCCGGGTCGTTTGATATCCCTCCCCACAGCCGCCGGGCCGATCGTTGTCAAGGGTGCGAAGCACCGGCGCCCGGCGCCGGCTTGCCCTTGACAACGATCGGCCCGGCGGCTACCCGTCGATGTCAAACGACCCGGAGGTGCTCACGCGGCCGCCGCAGATCGCCGCCGCAGATCGCCGCCGCAGATCGCCGCCGCAGATCGCCGCCGCAGATCGCCGCCGCAGATCGCCGCCGCAGATCGCCGCCGCAGATCGCCGCCGCAGATCGCCGCCGCAGATCGCCGCCGCAGATCGCCGCCGCAGATCGCCGCCGCAGATCGCCGCCGCAGATCGCCGCCAACTGCCGCTGCGACCTGTCGCTGTCACCGCCATCCGGTCACGGATACGGAAACCGGAACGGGTCGATCAGTCCCCGAACGGCACGCTGGCGTACTCGACCTCCGGGTGGCAGGCACCTCCGGGCGCCGCGGCGTGCGGGGTGGAGGGCCGTACACTCGGCCGCGGACGGCGTGCTTCGGGCTGCCTCGCCGGGATGAGCGAGGAGAGTCCCTCTCAGCGATTCTGATTCTCGAAATGGATCTCCATCCTGCAACGAAAACGCTCGTGAAACGAACGTGCGAGAGAGGCCTAAATCCAGCGCCGAGAGAGAATAAAGGAACGTTAAACAGGGTTAGCAATATTCTTCACGATGGGTTAACATCGCGGTCTGGAGGGTGCCGACTCCCATGATGGCTCTGGACACCGTTGACGTGAGAAAGCAGGCTCGGGTGATGTCCATCGACGGCGGTCACCGGGTGCGCGCCCACCTCAACACTCTCGGCATCCACGTCGGCGACTGGTTGACGGTGGTCGAGCGCGCGCCCTTCCGCGGTCCGGTCCTGGTCGAGGTCAACGGAACGCGTCTCGCCCTCGGTCGCGGAGTCGCCTCCAAGGTGCAGGTGGAGATCGACGGTGCGGTCGAGAGCCTGACGCGGGTTCGGCGAATCGTCGAGGCCGAGCAGGCATGAGATTCGTACTCGCCGGGCAGCCAAACGCCGGCAAGAGCACCATATTCAACTCCGTCGCCGGCTATCGCTCGGCCACCGCGAACTTCCCGGGCTCGTCCGTGACCTTTTTCACCAGCCGGGCGATGATCCTCGGCCGCGAGGTCGAGGTGGTCGACCTGCCGGGGATCTACTCGTTGATTTCGTCGGAGGAGGACGCGGGCGAGGCGGAGACCTACCTGCTGGAAGAACCCTTCGACCTCATCGTCAACGTGGTCGACGCGAGCCGCTTAGGACGTTCGCTCGAGTTGACGTTGCAGCTGCTCGAACTCGAAAGGCCCATGATCGTCGCCCTCAACATGATGGATGAAGCCGCGCGCGGCGGCATGGAGGTCGATGTCGAGGCCCTGTCGCAACAGCTCGGTGTGCCGGTGGTGGCGACCGTGGGCCAGCGGGGTCTGGGATTGAAAGACCTCTTCCGGGTTGCGCTGCAGCACGCCCACAAAAGCGAGAACGCGGTTCCCATCACCCTCGATCGCGAGGTCGAGGAGTCCGTCGAGCAGGTCGTCACGGCGCTCGAGACGACCGGTGTTCGTCTCACCATGCCGGGGAGGTTCGCGGGACAGAAGCTTCTCGAGCGTGATCCGCACATCGAAGGTCTGGTCTACGGTTCCCACCCGGAGCTCAAAACCAGAGTGAGGGCGATCGCGACGGTCCTGCAGAAGGCCCATGGCTGGAGCGCCGACCAGGTGATCTCGGGCAGCCGGCACGCCGTTGCCCACTGCATCGAGGAGGCGGTGGTGACCCACACGCGGCCGAAACTCGGCTGGCGGGAGTGGGCCGATCGGATTCTCCTGAGCTCCTTTTTCGGGGGCCCGGTGATGGTGGCGATTCTCGGCTTTCTCTTCTGGGTGGTGTTCAGGGTGGGCCAGCGTCTCGAGGCGCCTCTGGTCGACCTGACCGGAAGACTCCAGGCGATGCTCGCCGGGGCGCTGCCGCCGGAGACCCTGCTCGGGACCGTCGCCGCCGGGGTCCTGACCGGGATCGCCGGCGGCGTGGCCATCGTCCTGCCGTACCTCCTGCCGTTTCTGATCGGGCTCGCCGTCCTCGAGGACACCGGTTATCTGCCCCGGATGGCCTACATTCTCGACAACCTCATGCACCGCATCGGGCTGCACGGCAAGTCGGTGCTGCCCCTCATGCTGGGCTACGGGTGTTCGGTCCCCGCCATCATGGCGGCGCGGATCCTGCCCACCCGCGACCGGCGGATCACCGCCGTCCTGGCGTCCTTCATTCCGTGTTCGGCGAGAACGGTGGTGATCTTCGGTTTGGTGGCGGCTTACATGGGGCCGTGGTGGGCGCTCTTCATCTACCTGGTGAATCTCGTTCTGATCGTGCTGCTCGGCAATATCCTCGCGCGCAAGATGAAGGGGGCACCACCCGGGCTGATCCTCGAGATCCCCGAGCTCCAGGTGCCGAGCCTCACGACCCTCGTCGCCAAGACCTGGCTCACCCTCAAGGAGTTCATCACCATCGCGTGGCCGTTGCTCGTGGTGTCGTCGGTTGTCCTCGGACTCCTCGAGTGGGCGCACACGGCCGATTCGGTCAACGCGCTGCTGTCGCCGCTGACGGTCACCGTCCTCGGTCTGCCGGCGGCGGTAGGGATGACCCTGGTCTTCGGCATCCTGCGCAAAGAGCTGACGCTGGTCATGCTCGTCCAGGCCATGGGGACGACCCAGTTGAACATGGTGCTCAATGACGGTCAGATGCTGACCTTCACACTGTTCGTGGTTTTCTACGTCCCCTGCGTGGCGACCATCGCCGTCATGGCGAGGGAGCTGGGTTGGCGCGACACCGCGCTCATCTCCGGGTTTTCAGTGGTCGTGGCGGTGGCCGTCGCAGTAGCGGGCCGCATCGGCTACGCTTTCTTTACGTAGCCTTGAGCTCTTCAGCGTTGTTCTTTCTCCCGTTCGAGGCGCTCGGCCTCGGCCTGCTCGGCGAGACGGCGGGCCTCGGCGGCGAGAGCGCGGGCTCTTCTCCCGCATCCGGTCGGCCGCTTCCCGATTCTGCGCCGCGGCCTGAGCGCGCAGCTCGAGGGCCTGTCGTCGAAGTTCCTCGCGTTGCTCGGCAGTGAGTCGCTTGCCGTTGATGATCGACTCCCGCGCGACAGCTCGCGCCTCTGCAGCCAGCACTCGTGCACGGTCGCGCTCGGCCAGCATCTCTTCCCGGGCCAGTCGTTCGGCTTCGCTCCGCTGGACACGGATGTGAAGCCGCAGAGCCTCGCGTTCGGCGTCTCCCGCGCGGGTGCGGTCGTGCGCTTCCCTCGACGCCCGCTCCATCGCTTCCGCAGAGGCGCGCGAGCGCGCCGCTGCCCGTTGGCGTTCGACCTCCGCCGGTTCCGCAGGTTCCGCCGGGGCGGCCGGCGCGGCAGGAGCTGGGCCGACCGTCCCGACCGGGCCGATGCCGGGCACCGGAGCCGTTTCCGGCGCCGGCGGGGCCGCTGCGGCTTCCGGGACGGCGGGTGAGGACGTCGGAGGAGCCGGGGCCGGTGCGGGTTCCGGGACGGTGGGCGAGGACTTCGGAGGAGCCGGCGGTGGGGGCGGTTCGTCCGCTGGCCTGTCCTCGGCCGAGGACCAGGTGGTCGAGTCGGCGCTGGAGTCCGGCGACAGCTCGGCGTGCGCCGGGCTCGTTGCGACCGCAGGCAGGATTGAAATCGAAACGACGAGGAGGGCGATTCCGATCGGGAGGGCCCAACGACCGGTGGATTGGCGGTCGGCGGTCCCCGAGATCAGCCGCCGGATTCGCCGGTCGAGCCGCGGACCGGAGGCTAGGGCCGTGGCCGGCAAACCGAGGCTTGAAGAGTGCCCCCAGTGGGCGACGACCACCAGACAGCGCGCGAGACCGAGCCGATCGCCGGTGCAGTCCGCAGCGCGTTCGTCGGTCAGGTGCTCGGCGATCTCCTCGAGCCGCCGACGCACCAGTCGATTGAGAGGCTGCATGACGAGCAGCGCCTCCCCGAGTCGATAGACGAGCTGCCAGGCGGGGTCGCGGCGGGCCAGGTGGGCCAACTCGTGGGCGAAGAGCCCCCGCCTGTGCTCGTGGGCAAGCTCGTTCACCCTTTCGGGACAGCATATTTCGGGCTGCCGGATGCCGGTCGCGAAGGGCACCACGACGGCCTTGGAGGTGCTGAGCCTCACCGGCCGGCGCAGACCGACCGCCGCGGCCAGAGATTTCAGGAGGCGTCCGGTGGGCTGAAAGGACCTCGTTCGCAGGAGCCGTCTGAGGTCGACGATCGACCGGAGCACCGCGATCAAGCCCGTGAGGGTTGCGAGGAACCACAACGCGATCAGCGCAGTCGCCGGAGTCAGAGCACGTGCGAGTCCGGCCGTGGGCCCCGCCGGGGCGACGGTTTCAACGCCGGTTGCGAGGGGGGCGCTGATCGGGCCGGCCGAAAACGGCTGCGCGGCCGTATCGAGGGCGAACACACCCCCGACCGGAGAGATGCCGAGACCCAGCTGCAGGGTCGCGGTGAGGACGCCGCCGATCAGGGCCGTGCGGAGCAGGCCTTCCTGGGCGGCGAGGTTGCGGCCGCCCAGGATGCGCGAGACGGCCAGCGCGGCCGTCAGGAGGATCGTGCTGTGGATGAGGTAGGTCAGGAGCCAGGCGGCGATGGTCGTGGCGGTCATCGGTGGTCCTCCTCTCCGGCTTCGGCAGCGGCCAACAGGGCGCGGAGCTCGGCGAGCTCTGCCTCACTCAGGTCGTGGCCGGCGACCAGGTGCGACACCAGGGCAGCGGGATCGCCGGCAAAGAGCCGATCGAGCAATTCTCCGACCATCGACGACCGGACCTCCTCCTCGCTGACCGTGGCCCGGTAGACGAAATGCCGGCCGTCCACGTGGTGGGCGACCACGCCCTTGTCCTCCATCTTACGGAGCATGGTGGCGATGGTTGTGGGGGCGAGGCCGCGGTCGGCGTACAGCGCGTCGTACACAGCGGCCGTGGTGGCCTCGCCCGTCGACCACAGGACCTTCATGATGGCATATTGGAGATCCCCGAGGGTGTGTTTGCTCATACTGCCTCCGTTTCGACTACCAAGGTAATACTACCGCAGTAGTTTGTCAAGACTCGAGGCAATGAGGCGATGACGAGTCGTGAATGCCCGCGGCCCCATCACCTCATCGCCAGGCCGCGCAGCGGACGATCACCGCCTCGTCCGGACCTACGGGGAGGTGGAACCGACAGGGTCGACGACTCCCGCCTCTGCGAAACCCGTCCGCCGCAGTTGGCACGAGTCGCAGCGGCCGCAGGCGAGGCCGCCGGGGGTGGGGTCGTAGCACGACCACGTCAGGCCGTAGTCGACGCCGAGCGCGAGCCCGCGACGGATGATGTCGGCCTTGGTCATGTCGAGCAGCGGCGCGCGCACCCGGAAGCGGACTCCGCGCTCGGTGCCGGCGACCGTTGCCACGGCGGCCAGTGACTCGAAGGCCTCGAGGAACGCCGGCCGGCAGTCGGGGTAGCCTGAGTAGTCGACCGCGTTGGCGCCGATGAAGAGCTGGTCGGCGCCGACGACCTCGGCGAGGCCGAGCAGCAACGACAGCAGCACCGTGTTGCGGGCCGGCACGTAGGTGACCGGGACTTCGTTCGAGCGCGGGTCACGGCTCTTGGGAACCTCGATGTCGGCGGTCAGGGCCGAGCCGCCGATGGCCCTGAGGTCGAGGGTGACGACCCGGTGCGATGCAGCCCCGAGGCTCGATGCGACCCCGCGCGCCGCCTCGAGCTCGACCCGGTGGCGCTGGCCGTAGTCCACCGTCAGACAGTGGCACTCGAGGCCCTCGGCACGGGCGATGGCGAGCACCGTGGTCGAGTCGAGACCACCGGAGAGGAGAATGACGGCGCGAGCTGCGTCGGTCATGGGGATATTGTGCCGTGACTCCTCGTCGGAAGCCAATTGAGGGAGGAAATTCGGATTTCGGATTTCGGATTTCGGATTTCCACCCACCCGCGCAGCTTTTCAAGGAGGCGGCACAGAGCCCGCGAAAATTCGAAATCCGAAATCCGCAAATCCGAAATCCGCGAAGCGGCGTCAGCCCGCTTCGCGTCGCGCGTGCTCCCACAGCTGGGCGACGGTGGTGTCGTCGGGCGCGGGCACGGCGGCCGCCCTGGTGTGGAGCTCCGCGCGCAGCGTGCCCATGCGGGCGGCCATCTCCGTGATCCGGCTCGAGATCTTCGAGTCGACGCTGGAAAGCTCATTCAGGTGCTCGGTGATTTCTTCCAGCCGATCGAAGGCCTTGCACACCAGCACGCCGTGGTTGCGGGCCGCCATCGCGGCGGCAACCCTCTCGGGCAGGTCTCCCCAGCCCTCGAGCGCACCCATTTCGAGGTCGTCGGAGAGGACGATCGGGGCGCCCGGGAGGGCCGCGGCCTTTTCCACCACGGTGCGCGACAGCGACGCCGGTCGTTCTGCGTCACCGAGTCCCGGGACGATGACGTGGGCCATCATCACCGCCGGGAAATCCCCGCCCAGCGCTTTGAACACACCGAGCTGCCGTTCGAGCTCCGCGTCACCGGGGTCGAGTACCGGGAGTTCGTCGTGGGTGTCGGCGGGCACCGGGCCGAGTCCGGGGAAGTGTTTGCTGCAGCCCGCCACGCCCCACTCGGCCAACCCCTCGTTGAACAACCTCGCAAGCACCACGACGCGGTCCGGATCGTCGCTGAAACACCGGCCCTGCCCCCCGAGACAGCCGCCGGGGCACTCGAGGTCGACCACCGGCGCCAGGTCGAGGTGAATGCCGAGGCTGCGGCAGGCCGCCCCGGCGGCCTCGCCGAGGGCCCGCACCGCCCGGCGCCCGGCCTTTCCAGCCGCCGCGGGTGTCGGCAGGTCACCCCACACGCTCTTCAGTCGATTGACGACGCCGCCCTCGAGGTCGACCGCGACAAAGGGTGGAGTCTCAAGGTCGCGCAGTTGTCGTATCAGGGCCCTGGTCTGGTCGGCGGATTCGATGTTGCGGGCGAAGAGAATGACCCCTGCGGGCTGCACGCGGTCGAGAACCCCACGCTCCCGGTCGCTGAGCCGGGTGCCGGGGATTCCCACCACGAGCGGCATGACGTCAGGCTTCTTCATCACGTCTCCGCCGCCGCTTGCGAGGGTTGCCGGACTCAGACATCGCCGTCGATCTTCTTCCGCAGGTCTGCGAGCAGGTTCAACGCCTCGAACGGGGTTGTGTTTTCGAGGTCGAGGCGGCGGATCCGGTCGGTGATTTCATCCGACGCCGAGCGGAAGAGATCGAGCTGGTTCAACCTGTCGCCGGCCGCCCCCGCAGGCGAGTGCATGGTCGGGCTGCCCGTGACGTTGAGCTCGTGGCGTTCGATGTTGGTGAGGATCTCGGCGGCGCGGACGCAGACCTCGTCGGGAACCCCCGCCAGACGCGCCACGTGGATGCCGTAGGAGTGGTCCGCCGTGCCGTCGACGACGCGGTGCAGAAAGAGAATCGAGCCACGCCACTCCTTGACCGCCATCGAACGGTTGGCCAGTCGCGGCAGCATCTTGGCGAGGTCTGTGAGCTCGTGGTAGTGGGTCGCGAACAGGACCAGCGCCGCGTGCTCCGGCCGGTCGTGGAGGTACTCGACGATCGCCCACGCCAGCGACAGCCCGTCAAAGGTCGCCGTCCCGCGCCCCACCTCGTCGAGAATCACCAGCGAACGCGGCGTGGCGTGGTGGAGGATGTTGGCGGTTTCGGTCATTTCGACCATGAAGGTGCTCTCGCCGCGAGCGAGCATGTCCGACGCCCCGACGCGGGTGAAGATGCGGTCGGTGAGACCGATCACCGCTTCGGAAGCCGGCACGAACGACCCGGCATGGGCCATCAGCGTGATCAGCGCACACTGGCGGAGATAGGTGGATTTGCCGCCCATGTTGGGACCCGTGAGGAGGACGATCTGGGTCGTTTGGGGGTCGAGGTGGGCGTCATTCGGGATGAATGACGGGTCCCGTTGGATCTCCTCCAGCACCGGGTGGCGTCCCTCGCGGATGGTGATACCGACCTCGTCGGACATTGCCGGCCGGCAATAGCTCCACCGCCGCGCCCGGTCGGCAAAGGTGGAGTGCACGTCCAGACAGGCAATCGCGGCAGCGGTCGCCGAAATCCTGCGGGCATGCCCGGTGAGTTCATCGACGAGATTCTGGTACAGCAGGCGGTCGCGCGCCGTGGCGAGCTCTTCGGCCGACAGGATGCGCGATTCGAGCTCTTTGAGCTCGGGCGTGACGAACCGTTCGGCGTTGGCCAGGGTCTGGCGCCGTTCGTAGTTGTCGGCGACGCGGTTGAGGTTGGCTTTGCTGACCTCGATGTAGTAGCCGAACACCCTGTTGTAACGGACCTTGAGCGAGCCGATCCCGGTGCGCTCCCGTTCCTCGGCCTCGATGCCGGCCAGCAATTCCTTGCCGCCCCGGGAGAGGTTCCGCTGTTCGTCAAGCTCGTCATCCCACCCACAGGCGATGACGCCGGCTCCGGGGACCGCCGCGGGTTCATCGGCGAGCCGTTGGTGGAGCGTTTCGGCCAGATCGGCCATCGGATCGAGGGAGTCGGCAAGACGCCGGAGGCGAGCGGACGTCGCGCCGCGGGCAGACTCGAGCACCCTCGGCAGGAGGTCGAGACCGGCTCGGAGACCGTGGAGCTCACGCGGAGTGGCAAGACCGAGGCCGACCCTGGCCGCCAGCCGTTCGAGGTCTGGCAGGTCTTCCAGGGACGAACGCAGGTTCGTGAGGAGATCGGGGTCGTCAACCAGCTCGGCCACCGCGCGGTGGCGCTCGTTGATCTCCTCGAGATCGATGCTCGGGCGCACGAGACGATCGCGCAACAGGCGGGACCCCATCCGGGTTCGGGTGCGGTCGAGGACGTCGATCAGCGATCCGCGCCGCGAGCCGTCGGCCGCACGTTCGACTTCGAGGTTGCGGAGGCTGGCGCGGTCGATCACCAGTGCTTCGCCGCCGCCGCGACAGCGAAACGCCCGGAGGTGATTCAAGGCGCCTTTCTGGGTGTTTTCGACATAGCTCAGGAGGGCGCCGGCCATCCCCACCAACGGCTCTCCTGAGTCGAGGCCGAATCCCCGCAGCGATCCGACACCGAGAACCCGCCGCAGCCGCTGTTCGCCTGCGGACGGCGAAAAGGTGTCGGGCGGGACCGGAGTCACCGCAGGCTGCGGCACCTCCGGCGGCCACACTGCGCTCCAACCGTCCCAGTCTTCCGCAACCAGGATTTCGCGCGGTCGCAGCCTGGCGAGGTGCTCGGTGAGGACGAGCGGGTCGGTGACCCGGACACCCTCGAAGGTCCCGGTGCTGATCTCGATCCAGGCCAGGGCCGCGGCCTCATCGTCACCGCCGAAGGCGGCCAGATAACAGTGCTCCGAACCCTCGAGGAGTCCGGTGTCGGAGATCGTGCCCGGGGTGTGGGTGCGGATGATCTCGCGGCGGACCAGACCCTTGGCGGTGGCCGGATCCTCCACCTGTTCTGCGACGGCCACCCGGTAACCCGCATCGAGGAGCTTGCCCAGATAGCTGTCGAAGGCGTGGTGGGGCACTCCGCACATCGGGGCGTCCACCGAGTCGTTCTGCCGACGGCTGGTGAGCGTGATGCCGAGCACCGGCGCCGCGGTCTGCGCGTCTTCGAAAAACAGCTCGTAGAAATCCCCCATGCGGTACAACAACAGGGCGGTGCCCGCCTGCTCCTTGAGAGCGAAGTACTGCCTGAGCATGGGGGTCAACTTCACGGGTTGGTCTCCTGCGCCCATTCTTCAGCCGGTGATCGGCGGAAATTCCGCGAGTACCCGCCAGATGGCGTTGTTGAACTGTTTTTGTGGTTCAACGGCGGTGATCTTGAACTCCGCAAGATGACCGGCCCAGAGGGTCTCGGAGGTCGTTGGATCGAGCAGTCTGATGGTCAGCGAACCGGATGGGGTCGAGCCGCCGTACGATCTGGCCATGGGGTCGGCTCCGCCACCCTCCGGAACCGACTGATGCGTGGCGTCGCCTCGGAACTGGAGTTCGTAAGCAACACGGAAGTCCGGAGTTCCGTCCTCGATTCGCGTGTAACCCCGGGCGGTCAGCTCGTCGACCAGAG
The DNA here is from genome assembly GCA_963823345.1 of Candidatus Sulfomarinibacteraceae bacterium. GTDB lineage: Bacteria > Acidobacteriota > Thermoanaerobaculia > Thermoanaerobaculales > Sulfomarinibacteraceae > Sulfomarinibacter. Next base: position 317,293 of record CAWGLE010000008.1, on the reverse strand, counting down.
CTTGGCGGATCATCTGCTCATACCTCGGGTACTGCGCGCCGACGGGGCTTTTGGGCTCGACGGAGGCCAAGCGAAAGGTCTTCCACTCGTGAAATGCGGCGGTCTTGCTGTACTCCGTCCGAACCGGGAGGTCCCGGGCGGACGTGCTGCAGCCGGTCACCGACAGTGTTGCGACCAGTGCCCAAAGGGCCGTGCGACCGCCCATCGTCATCCTCCACGTGCAACGCACCGCTCCCGATCACGGCCCGACCCGCGGGTGGTGTCGAGACCCCGAGAATCGGCGATCTCGGATCGGGAGTCAAGGTCGTCCGCCCTTCACCCCTTGCCCCCGCGAACCCACCACTCGGAGCCGCGGTCGAACCACCACGAGGCCGAGTCACCGTCGAGAATGGCCTGGGCCAGCCGCCGGCCGTTCTCCGTTCGCAGCCTGCGCAGTACGAACGGAGTCCAGTCGGAGGCTCCGGGGACGCCGTTGTCGAGGTGCTCCTTGAGTTCGAGCAGCATCTCCAGTTGATCGGCGTCGTGAGCTACCACGGACTCGGGCGTCTCCTCGGCCCGGTACTCGGCCAGCAGGGCTCGGAGCTCGTCGGCAAACGGCAGCCCGGCGCTCAGGTCGTCCGCGGCCCGCGCCTCGTCAGCCGTCACGTATTTCTGGTTGACGTAATTCAGGTCGCCGGTTCGTGCCTCGGGAAGGTCATGCACCAACGCCAGCCTCAAAACGTGGTCGGCGTCGACGCCGTCCTCCATCCGGGCGAGGGCAAAGGCGATCATGGCCGCCCGAAAGACGTGCTCGGCGACCGACTCCGAACCGGCGCCCAGGAATTGCCAACCCGACCGCGGCGTGCGTTTGAGCATCCCGACCTCGAACAGAAACTCCACCAGTCGATCCACCGTGCCCCCTTGCATGCCAGTGTAGCCGCTTCTCAATCCTGAAAGATGGGAGGGTGGGCGGCATTCCGAATTCCGAATTCCGAATTCAAAATTCTCCCGACAAGCCCTCCCGGTACCACCTCGACGATCTCGGTCGGGGTGACCTGGTTTCCCAGGTCCTGATCGGTCGGAGTCGTCGTGGTCACCCGGACGAAGTTGGGCGTCAGCCCGCTCCAGCGCAGGCTGTCGTCGAGGTCTTCGCCGGTCTCCCACAGCACATCGGCGGTGCGGCCGAGGAGGCCCGAGTTGAACCGTCGTTCGAGCTCGGCGCCGAGCAGGTGCATCCGGCGGCTGCGTTCCTGGGCCACGGGGGCCGGAACCTGTCCGGGCATCAGCGCCGCCCGCGTTCCCTGGCGACGCGAGTAGCGGAATATGTGGAGCCGCGAGAACGAAATCCGGTCGACGAATCCGACCGTCTCTGCGAACTCGGCGTCGGTCTCGCCGGGAAAGCCGACGATGACGTCGGTCGAGATGCCGAGATCGGGAACCACCCGCCTGGCGTCAGCGACCAGCCGCGAAAACTCGCTGCGGCTGGTGCGCCGCGCCATCCGCTTGAGGGTCGCATCGCAACCGCTCTGCAGCGGCAGGTGCAGGTGGGGAAGCAGACGGGGGTCCGCGAACACCTCGAAGAAGCCGGCATCGAGGTCCCACGGCTCCAGAGACGACAGCCGCAACCTGGCAACTGCGGTCGCCGTGAGAACGGCCTCGACGAGCCCTTTGAGACCGTGGCGGTCTCCCGTGTCGTGGCCGTAGGAGCCGAGGTGGACGCCGGTCAGGACGACCTCGCGGTAGCCGAGTCGCACGAGCTCGCGAACCTCGTCGAGCAGCCGGGTCCTGGGCACGCTGCGGCCGGGTCCCCGGGCGATGGTGGTGACGCAGAAGGTGCAGCGGTTGTCGCAGCCGTCCTGGACCTTGAGAAAGGCGCGCGTCCGCAGGCTGTCGCCGGGGCCGTAGAAATTCGTCTGATCGAGGTCGGGGTCCGGTTCGCGGAGTAGGCCGCGGCCGTCGGCGATCTCGAGGAGACGGTCCTTGTCGGAGTTGCCGACCACCAGGTCGACACCGGCGTCGAGGGCCGCGTGCGGCGCGAGCTCGACGTCACACCCGGTGGCGACCACCGTCGCGTCGGGGTTGCCGCGTTTGATCTGGCGGATGAGCTGGCGGGATTTTTTCGACGCCATGGAGGTCACGGTGCAGGTGTTGAGGATGCAGAGGTCGGCCGCCTCGCCAGGCCCGACGACCCGGTGCCCCGCGGCGGCCAGCGATCGCGCCAGGGCCTCGATCTCGCCCATGTTGAGGCGGCACCCCACGGACTCGAGCCTGACCCGCACCTTGTGTCCTCAGCCGCCGCGCCGGAAAATCAGCCGTTGAGGAGGTTTTTGATCTTCTCGCGGATCTTCGCCTTTTCCTCTTCGATGTAGCGCTCGAAGTTGAGCACCTGGCCGTCCCGGATGATGAACATGATCGGGTTGTGGTGAACGTCGCCGTAGTCGTTGAACTGGATGATGCCGGTGACCCCGGGGAACTCCTTGATACCGAACGCGAGGGTCTTGCGAATATCCGACGTCGTGTACGTCTTGGTTTCGCCGGCGACCCAGATCACCACCCGCATCGCGTCGTAGGCGTGCGCCGCGTAGATGTCCGGTTCGTCGTCGTATTTCTTGCGGTAGGCGGCGACGAAGTCCTGGGCGATCTGGCTTTCAGACTTGACATCGAATGCGGGCTGCGGGAAGAAGACCCCTTCGACGAGATCCGGGTAGGCTTCGACGATCTGACTGGTGTAAAAAGCCGAGGTCGCGCAGACCAACCCGTTGAATCCCTGTCCGCGCAGGTGGCGGAGGACTCTGATGGTGCTTTCGCCGTAGCCGATGATGTAGACCGCCGACGGTCGCCCAGCGGCGAGCAGGTCGGTGGATTCCTGCTCCCAATTTTCGTCGCCGGTCACCACCCGGCCGACGACGGTTCCCCCCATGGCCTGTTCGAAGACCTGGCGGAACGGCGGCTCGATGCCGCGCGCCTGCGCCGAGTTTTCGGCATAGATCAAGACCGTGGTCTTGTCCTGGTCGTCATAGAGAAACCGGCCAGCGCGGCGGCCTTCGAGTTCGTCCGACGAAAAGACCCTGAAAAACCGCCTCGATTCCTTGGTCAACGAGGGGTCGGACGCCGACGGGGACACCGCGATCACGTCTTCTTCGTCGAGCACCGGGAGGAGTGCGTGCGCAGTGTCGCTGGTGGTGCCGGCAACGACGATCCGTGCGCCCTCACGCGCCATCCGCCGCAGTTCTGCAGCGCCGGTCGGGGGGTCGGAGTTGTCGTTGCCCCAGACGATCGTGAAGCCCTTCGGGAGCGTCCCTTTGGATTCCTCGAGGGCAAGGTCGATTCCGTTCTTCATGGATTCGCCATAACTGGAGGCCGAGCCGGTGGTCGGAAGCAGGACGCCGACAACCGGGGGACTGCTGCAGCCTGCAAGGAGCGCGACGCCGGTCAGGATCGACAGCGTCTTTGCCAGGGATGTCAGGGATTTCACGGCTCAACCTCCGGGGCGAATCTGGGATCGCCGGCTGACATCATACAGAATCCCACGGCGAGGGGCAGGAAAAGGTGTCCTCGAGGGATTGTGGGGAGTGGGGGTGGAATTCGGATTTCGGATTTCGGATTTCGGATTTTCCACCCACCCCCCACCGACATCGAGCACTCGAGTGCTGAGGGCGGGTGGGACCGCGTGCGGCGGAGGTGGCTGGCTCCCGGCATGATGTTGTCCTCAGCATCATGCCGGCGTGCCTTGCATCCTCTCGGGAGGGCAGTGCGGAAAGTCAAGGTCGGTGGGAGGCGCCTCAGACCTCCCTACTTCGTCGGTGGGAAGTCGCGGAGCACCCGCGCGACCTTTTTCTGGACCTTCTCGTCCGTCGGGTTCATCTTCGAAAAGGCCCCGGCGCCGACGCCCCGCCACACCAACTCGCGGCTGCGGCGGTCGATGATGTCGATGACCAGCGATCCCTCGGGGTAACTGTTGACATACGTCATCCCACCACCCCAGTGACGCCAGCGGTAGCCGTACCAGCCGCCTCCGTTGACCACGACCCTCCTGCTGACCGCCGTGTAGAAGGTGACCAGGATATCGGCGTCGCCAGGACGCTTGGAGACAAGCCCCTTGTTCGAAAGATCGGCCGCCACCGAGGCGGCGATTCTTCCGTCGACCAGATCGCTCATCTGCGGCCCCCGCCGTTCCTTGGCGGGAAGCTCGAAGAGGGCAAACGAGGTAAAGGAACCGAAGTCCACCTGTGAGTCGTGGTCGGCCGTGACGGTCATGGTGGAGCACGCTGTCATCGTCAGGGTCAGAGCGATCGAAAAAACCACAATCGCGAGTCGTTTCATGCGAGCCTCCATGGCGTCTTGGACGATCCGGTCGACCGCCGGGTTGTCACCGCGGCGAGAACACAGGTCACCTCGGTGGAAAATCGGCCAGCACACTGGTCAAGGTCGAGTTGATCTTTTCCTCAGACGAGCTCTTTTTGGAAAGCGCGCTGGTGGCGACGCCCCGCCACACCAGTTGGTTCTTTCCACGGTCGATCACGTCGACGATGATGGTCCCCTCGAGGTAGGTCGAGACGGTGGTCATGTTCCAACCGGGCCAGTAGCCGTAGCCGAAGCCCCAGGAGGGGCCGTATCCCCACCCATACCCCCACCCGGAGTTGTACACCCGCAGTTGGGAGCTGAGTGAGGTGTAGTACGCGACCTGGAGGTCGGCCACGCCGGGCGCCGCCTGGCTGTAGCCCTTGGCGGTCAGGTTCTCCGCGAGGGCCCGTCGGATGCGTCCGTCCACGATCTGGCTGGCGCCGGTGGTCGGCTGTGGGCTCGTGTCGGCGGAGGCGTACCACTCGAAAGTGGAATAGGCGCTGAAATCCGCCTGGTCGTCGCGGTCGGTTTGAACGGCTGTCGTGGAACACGAGATTGCTGCGAGCACAGCGGCTGTTGTAGCGGTGATTGTGGCGAATCGCATTCTGACCTCCTCGTTCGCAGTCCTGCCAGATGCAGGAATTGCGCCAAGCTGGCGATCGGCATCGCCAAAAAACGCAGGTCAGTGTTTGCGGAAGATCTGGGTCAGCTGTTCGCGCGTGTGTGAGGCTGCGACCTTCTGGATCTCGCCCATCGCGGAAGGCCGTTCGTGGCCCGATGTCTGCGTCAACCGGCTGGCGCGTTCCTTGTTGATCTCGGTCGCCCACTTTTCGATGCCCTTGAGGGTTTCGTGGCGGGTGACGCGGCCCACCATCCTGTCGCCGTCCATCACCGGGAGGCACGAGAAGTTGACCTCGAGAAAGGCGCGAGCCGCCGTCAAGAGGTCCATGTCAGGTGTCACGATGACCTCAAGGGTGGACATGTAGTTTCCGACGGGCCCGCCCGCCCGCTGGTCATAGGCCCAGTCGATGATGGTTCGCAACACGTCTTTCTCGCTCAGCAGACCCACCACGAACCCGTCTTCGTCGATGACCGGGACCGCAGCAAACGTCGAGCGGGCGAGTCGACTCATGCAGTCGGCCATGTCATCACTGACGGTGAACGTGCGGGCTGCCTTTTTCATGATGTCTCGTACGATCGGTGTCTTTGCCATCGGCGTCACCTCCCGACCTGGATGGGGCCGTTTCCGACAGCTTAACACCGCGTGGGCGGGTTTGAGCAACCTGCACGGCATGCCGTCGGTATCGTCGGCTTGACGTCCTTGGTATCCTCTCTGCGCTTGTTTGCCGCATTTCGCCCAAACAAGCGGAAAAGAGCAGGGTATGGCAGTTCACGTGATCACGAAGGGACTCGACCTTCCCATAACCGGTGCCCCGGAACAACGGGTCTACGAGGCGCCGGCGGCCTCCAGGGTCGCCGTCCTCGCTCGGGACTATCCGTTCATGAAACCGCGGATGCGGGTCCAGGAGGGTGACCGGGTCCAACGGGGGCAACTGTTGTTCGAGGACCGCAAGACCGAAGGCGTGAGATTTACCGCCCCGGGGGCCGGAACGGTGACGGCCCTTCACCGCGGAGCGCGGCGAGCCCTGCGTTCGGTGGTCATCGAGCTGACGGAGTCGGAACACGAAGGCAAGCCGGTCGCGGACGATCATCTCGGTTTTTCCTCGTTCACCGGCCGCGCCGTCGAGGATCTCGACGGCGCCGCTGTTCGGGGTCTCCTGGTGGAGTCGGGTCTGTGGACGGCTATCCGCCGCCGGCCGTTCTCCAACGTGCCCTCGCCGGGCGAGTCTTGTCGTTCGATCTTCGTCACCGCCATCAACACCGACCCACTCGGGGTGGACCCGGAAGTCGCCCTCGACGGACGCATGGAGGACTTCAAGCGCGGTCTGTGGGCGCTGTCCCATCTGACGGACGGGCCTGTTTTTCTGTGCCGGGCGGTGGGATCGAAGATCGCACCCGGCGACGCGCCGCGGGTCAGGGTCGAGGAGTTCAAGGGCAAGCACCCGGCCGGTCTGGTCGGCACCCATATTCACTTCCTCGATCCGGCGAGCCGCGCGAGGGTCGTGTGGCACGTCGGCGCCCAGGATGTCGCAGCGATCGGGTCGTTGTTCGCCACCGGAAAGCTCTCGGTGGAGCGGGTTGTTTCTCTGGCCGGGCCGCTGGTTCAAAGGCCGCGCCTGCTGGCGACACGGCTCGGGGCGGCGACCATGCCGCTCGTAGAGGGTCAGTTGTTCCCGGGGAACGCGAGGGTGATTTCCGGCTCCGTGCTGTACGGTGAACGCGCCATGAGTGAGGCGGGCGGATTCCTGGGTCGGTATTCGACTCAAGTTGCATGTCTCGCCGAAGACCACCGCCGGCGTTTCCTGGGCTGGTTGATGCCGGGTTGGGACCTCTTTTCCACCACCCGCGCCTACACCTCGAGTCTGCGGCCGAGGACCACGAGATACGACCTCACCACGAGTTCCCGGGGCGGCCACCGGGCGATGGTCCCGATCGGGCTCTTCGAGAAGGTGATGCCGCTCGACATCATGCCGACCTTCCTCCTGCGCGCGCTGCTGGTGGACGATCTCGAGCGGGCGGAAGCGCTGGGCTGTCTGGAGCTCGACGAGGAGGACCTCGCGTTGTGCTCGTTCGTCAGCCCGGGCAAGGAGGACTACGCGCCCGTCTTGCGAAGAAACCTGACCGAGATCTGGAAGGAGGGGTGATGAAGATCCTCCGCAGATTTCTCGATGCGCAGCAGGAGCGGTTCCAGTCGGGAGGAAGGCTGGACCGTCTCTTCCCTCTTTTCGAGGCGGTTGACACCATTCTCTACACCCCCGGCAAGGTGACGACGGGCACGACCCATGTGCGCGAGGCCCTCGACCTCAAGCGGATGATGTCGGTGGTCGTGGCCGCGCTGATGCCGATCGTCTTCTTCGCCATGTACAACACCGGCCTCCAGGCTTCCCGGGCGATAGCCGCGGGCGCGCAGCCGCTCGATTCCTGGCAGACCCGGGTCTTCGAGGCGATGGGCTTCGGATTCACCACCGGGTTCTGGTCGTGCTTCGTCCTCGGGGCGCTCTACTTCCTGCCGATCTTCGTCGTCACCTTCGCGGCCGGCGGCGCGGTGGAGGTGATCTTCGCCTGCGTGCGCGGCCACGAGATCAACGAGGGCTTCTTCGTGACCGGGTTCCTGCTGCCTTTGACCCTGCCGCCGACCATCCCCCTGTGGCAGGTGGCCTCCGGCGCCATCTTCGGAGTGCTGATCGGCAAGGAGGTCTTCGGCGGCACCGGCATGAACGTCCTCAACCCGGCGCTGACGGCCCGCGCCTTCCTGTTCTTCGCCTATCCGGCGGAGATCTCGGGCGACAAACCGTGGATCGCCGCCAACTTCGCCGGAGTCGACGGCTTTTCCGGTGCCACCTGGCTGTCCCGGGCAGCGGCGGACGGGGTCGGATCGCTCGGAGAGCTGGGCAACGGTTTGTGGTGGGATGCTTTTCTAGGACTCATACCGGGGTCGATGGGCGAGACTTCGGCGCTGTTGTGCCTGATCGGGGCCGCGATTCTGATCTTCACTGGGATCGGGTCCTGGCGCACGATGCTCGGGGTGACGGCCGGGACGGTGTTCATGGCGAGCGTGCTCAACGTCGTCGGGTCGGCGACGAATCCCTTCTTCGGCGTGCCGTTCTGGTGGCACATGGTGCTTGGCGGCTGGGCTTTCGGCACCGTGTTCATGGCCACCGACCCGGTGTCGTCGGCCTTCACCGAGCACGGCAAGCTGCTCTACGGGCTCGGCATCGGCGTCATGGTCATCCTGGTGCGGGTGGTCAATCCGGCGTATCCCGAAGGCATGATGCTCGCCATCCTGTTCATGAACATGTTCGCGCCCTTCATCGATCACTTCTTCGTGCAGGCCAACATCAAGCGGAGGTTAGCGCGCAATGCGGCAGTACAGTAACGGTTACATCATCGGTTTTGCCACCGCGGTGTGCCTGGTCTGCTCGATCGTGGTCTCGACCTCCGCGGTCGCCCTCAGAGAGCGCCAGGATCGCAACAAGGTGCTGGATCGCCAGACCAAGGTCCTGGTGGTTGCGGGGCTCCTCGAGGAGGGGCAGGCCGCGACCGCCGAACAGGTTGAAGGCCTGTTTTCGGAGAACATCCGGATCCGCGCCGTGGATCTCGCCAGCGGAGGTTACGACGACGCAGTGGACGTCGTGACCTTTGACCAGCGCAAGGCGACCAAGGACCCGGCGGTGAGTCGAGTCGCTCCGGCGAACAACGCCGGAATCACCCGGCTGCCGGCAACCGCACTCGTATATCAAAAGGTGGACGGCGACGAGATCGAGATGTTGATCCTTCCCATCGAAGGCAAGGGTCTGTGGTCGACGTTGTACGGTTTTATCGCCCTCGCGCCGGACACCACCACGATCAAAGGCATCACGTTCTACGAGCACGCCGAGACCCCCGGTCTCGGCGGCGAGGTCGACAACCCTTCGTGGAAGGCGCTGTGGGAGGGCCGTCAGGCGTATGACGAGACCTTCGGGCCCGCCATCACGGTCATCAAGGGCGCGGCAGGCCCGGTGGAGGACGATCCCTACCGCGTCGACGGGCTGTCGGGTGCCACCCTGACCGCCAGGGGCGTGAGCCACCTCGTGCAGTTCTGGCTGGGCGAGAACGGTTTCGGGCCCTATCTCGAGAACTTCAGGGCTCAGGGGGGTGCGTCGTGAACGCCAAGAGAAGAGGCGCCCTCCTCGACCCGCTGTTCAACGACAACCCGATCGCCATCCAGGTCCTCGGCATCTGCTCGGCCCTCGCGGTCACGACCAAGCTCGAGACCTCGGTCGTGATGTCGATCGCGGTGATCGCAGTCGTGGCGCTGTCGAACTTCACCATTTCCTTGGTCCGCAACCTGATTCCGCCGTCGATCCGGATCATCGTTCAACTGACGATCATCGCGTCGCTGGTCATCGTCACCGATCAGATCCTGCAGGCCTTCGTCTACGACATCTCCAAACAGCTGTCGGTCTTCGTCGGCCTCATCATCACCAATTGCATCGTCATGGGGCGGGCCGAAGCCTACGCCATGCAGAATCCGCCCGTGGACAGCTTTCTCGACGGCATCGGCAACGGGCTCGGCTACAGCGTGGTGCTGATCAGCGTCGGGTTCTTCCGCGAATTGATCGGCGCCGGCAAGCTCTTCGGCTACCAGGTGCTGCCGCTGGCGACGGATGGCGGCTGGTACCAGCCCAACGGCCTCTTCGTGCTGGCGCCTGGCGCCTTCTTCCTGATCGGTGCGTTCATCTGGCTCCTCCGCACGTGGAAGCCGGGATTGCAGGAGGACTGAGATGCTCGAACACTACCTCAGCCTCGCGGTCAAGGCGATCTTCGTCGAGAACATGGCGCTCGCCTTCTTCCTCGGCATGTGCTCGTTCCTCGCGGTGTCGAAGAAGATCGACACCGCCTCGGGTCTCGGCGCGGCCGTCACCTTCGTTCTCACGGTCACCACGCCGCTCAACGCCCTGATGTACACCTATCTGCTCAAGGAAGGGGCCCTGACCTGGATCAACCCGGCCTGGTCGGGCATCGACCTCAGCTTCGTCAGGTTCCTGGCCTTTATCGGGTCCATCGCCGCCGTGGTCCAGGTCGTGGAGATGGCGCTCGACCGGTACGCCCCCAAGCTGTACTCGGCGCTGGGTGTGTTTCTGCCTCTCATCGCCGTCAACTGTGCGATTCTCGGCGCCTCGCTCTTCATGGTGGAGCGCGACTACACCGTGGCCGAGAGCACGGTGTTCGGGCTCGGTTCCGGCATCGGCTTCTGGCTCGCCATCGTGGCCCTGGCGGCGATTCGCGAAAAGATGCGCTATTCGAACGTGCCGCCGGCCCTGCGCGGGCTCGGGATCACCTTTCTCGTGGCCGGGCTCATGGCCATCGGTTTCATGGCCTTCGCGGGCATCCAGCTGTAGGTGGGGATATCGATGCTGACAATCATCATCGGAGTGACCGTTTTCGTCGTCGTGATCGTCTCCCTCGTGGTGCTGTTGATGGTCGCCAAGTCGAAGCTGGTGGCGTCTGCAGATGTCACGATCACCGTCAACGACGACCCCGACAAGGCCATCGTCACACCCGCGGGCAACACGTTGCTCAACACACTCGCGGCCCAGAAGATCTTCATTCCCTCGGCATGCGGCGGCAAGGGCACCTGCGGAGTGTGCAAGGTCAAGGTCTTCGAGGGCGGCGGCGCATTGCTCCCCACCGAGACCTCGCACGTGAACCGCGGTGAGGCGCGTGAGGGGGTTCGTCTCTCGTGCCAGGTCAAGGTCAAGCAGGACATGAAGATCGAGATCGATCCGGAGATCTTCAACGTCCGCAAGTGGAAGTGCCGGGTGCGCTCCAACCGCAACGTCGCGACCTTTATCAAGGAGCTGGTTCTCGAGCTGCCCGAAGGTGAAGAGGTTCCATTCCGTGCCGGCGGCTACATCCAGATCGAATGTCCGCCGCACGTCGTCAAGTACGCGGACTTCGAGATCGAGGAGGAGTACAGGGGCGACTGGGACAAGTTCAACATGTGGCAGTTCGTGTCGAAGGTCGACGAGCCGGTGACCCGCGCGTACTCGATGGCCAGCTATCCGTTGGAGAAGAGCATCATCATGCTCAACGTCCGCATCGCGTCGCCGCCACCCAACATGCCCAATGTCCCTCCCGGGAAGATGTCGTCCTATATCTTCAGCCTCAAACCCGGAGACGAAGTCACCATTTCGGGCCCGTTCGGCGAGTTCTTCGCGCGGGACACCGACAACGAGATGGTGTTCATCGGTGGCGGTGCCGGCATGGCCCCCATGCGGTCCCACATCTTCGATCAGTTCCGCCGCCTCCACACCCGCCGCAAGGTCTCCTTCTGGTACGGCGCGCGCAGCAAACGCGAGGCCTTCTACCAGGAAGACTTCGATGCGATCGATTCTGAAAACGACAACTTCGACTGGCACCTTGCGCTGTCCGACCCCCTGCCCGAGGACGAGTGGAGCGGGGACAAGGGCTTCATTCACCAGGTGGTGTACGACAAGTACCTCAAAAACCATCCGGCGCCCGAGGACGTTGAATACTACATGTGCGGGCCACCGATGATGAACCAGGCAGTGATCAACATGCTCCTCGACCTCGGGGTGGAGCCCGAGAACATCATGCTCGATGACTTCGGCGAGTAGGCGGAGAGAGCCCCGCCTGCCAATGGACGCCCGGGAGAGCTGATGCCACCAACCAGCGGACCCCCACGGCTGCGCCGCCTGCTGCTCCCTGGGCTGTTTGTCGCAGCCCTCTTTGCGGTTTTCTTTTTTCGTCAGCAGGATCGCGCAGCCCCCCGGCAGTGGTTGATGAACGGCGCCACCATGGGCACCACCTACACGGTCAAGGTCGTGGTGAACGACGATGAGGACGCCGCACACACACGCCTCGCGGTGAAGGTCGACAACGTGCTGTCGAGTGTCGACAATGCCCTGTCAACCTATATCGAAGGCTCCGAGGTCACGATTTTCAACCAGCGTGGGGCGGGAGATTTCGCGGTCTCGGACGATCTGCTGGAGGTGGCCGCAGAGGCTCAGCGGATCTCGCGGTTGTCGGGCGGCGCGTTCGATATCACCGTCGGACCGTTGGTGGATGCGTGGGGCTTCGGCCCCCAGGGCGCGACGGACGTCCCATCTGATCAGACCATCGGTCAGTTGCTGTCGGTCACGGGCTTCGAACACCTCTCGGTCGATCGGGAAAACGGGCTCCTCAGAAAAGACGCGCCGGCGGTCCGGATCGATCTCTCCGCCATCGCCAAGGGTTTCGCGGTCGACCGGGTCGCCGAAGCGCTGATCGGTGACGGCCATACGGACTTCATGGTCGAGGTCGGCGGCGAGGTCCGTGCGTCCGGACGCAATGTCGAGCGGCGCGTATGGCGTATCGGGATCGAACGTCCGGAAGACGGCGGGAGAGCAGTCCACACCGCGATTCCGTTGCCTGATCTGGCACTTGCCACGTCCGGCGACTACCGTAACTTCGTGATGCGCGACGGGGTGCGAATTTCGCACACGATCGACCCGCGCATCGGGCGACCGATTGCGCACGACCTCGCCTCGGTGTCGGTCATCCACGCCAGGTGCATGACGGCCGACGCCCTGGCCACTGCTCTCGAGGTTCTCGGACCGGTGGAGGGGATGGCGACGGCGAGCAGCCATGCCATACCCGCGCTGTTTCTGGTGCGAATGGATGACGGCTCCTTCGAAGAGCACCGGTCACCCATGTGGTCGGCTCTGGTAGAGAATGCAGAGGGTGGGAGCGGTGTTTACCTGAACGGGAGTTGATCTGTGCAGACCGTCGTCCTGACATTTGCGGTATTCGTCGTGGTCGTCTTTCTGATGGCCGTGGGCGTCATGCTCACCGGGCGGAGCCTTCGCGGTTCGTGCGGCGGTCCGAACTGCCAGTGTGAGGCGGAAGGCAGGGAACTCGGCAGCTGCGAGATTGAAGGCGAGGGCTTGCCCATCCACCCGGCGGTAACGTTAAAACGTTAAACGTTCAAACGTTCAAACGTTTCGCACCTCATCCGCCCGAGATCAACTCCTCCGCGTCCGCGTCAGGTGGGGTCGCGTCGTCGGGATCCTCGAGCCAGCCTGGAGGCAGGACGACCCGTTGGGTGCCGCTCCTCTTGCCCCGTCTGACGAGGTGGCCGGTGGCGGGAAACGGCTCGTCCCGGTCGATGGTGGCGAGAGCCTCGCGAAGTTGTTCGAGGTCTGCAACCCGCATCAGCCGGTCGCGGAGGCGGGCGCTGGAACGAAAGCCCCGGGTGTACCAACCGCCGTGTTTGCGGAACGAGAGCATCGCGGACTTTTCGCCGAACCAATCGACCAGCAAGGTGGCGTGTTCGATCATGATGTCGGCCACCTCGCCGAGCGACGGCGGGTTCTGTTGCGGGCGGCCGGCGAAGGCGTCCGCGAGATCACGAAACAGCCAGGGCCTCCCGAGACATCCGCGACCGACGGCGACACCGTCGCATCCCGTCTCTTTGACCAGACGAAGGGCATCCGCCGCGACCCAGATGTCGCCGTTGCCGATCACCGGGATCGAAGCGACAGCCTGTTTGAGCTCGCCGATCGCGCTCCAGTCCGCGCTGCCGTCATAAAGCTGGGCAGCGGTCCGCGCGTGGAGGGTGAGGGCTGCGCAGCCCTCGGACTCCGCCACCCGTCCGGATTCGAGATGGGTGAGATGGTCGTCGTCGATGCCCATCCGGAACTTGACGGTTACGGGGACGGCCTCCGCCGCGTTGACCGCAGCGCTGACGATGGAGGCAAGCAACCGCGGCCGCGCCGGAATCGCGGCACCGCCGCCTTTGCGGGTGACCTTGCGGACCGGGCAGCCGAAGTTGAGGTCGAGGTGGTCGATCTGCCCTTCTCCCACCAGCCGTCTCACCGCCTCGCCCACGTAGAACGGGTCGACGCCGTAGAGTTGCAGGCTGCGTGGCGCCTCGTCGGGTCCGAAGTCGGCGAGCTTGAGAGTTTTCTCCCGGCCCTCCACCAGCGGGCGTGCGGTGATCATTTCACTGATGAACAAGCCGGCGCCGAATCGCCGACACAGTTTGCGGAATGGGTAGTTCGTGACCCCGGCCATGGGCGCCAGGATCACCGGCGGCGACACCTCGATGGGACCCACCATCAGGGGCGGCGGTGCCGACCCATCACCGTGCACGGGCGCCTCGCACTGAAAAAACGCCGCGGGGGCCGCGGCGTTTCGGTTTCGAACGGGAGAACGGCACGGTTACTTCAGAAGATTCTCGAGGTAGGTGGCCAGAAGCACGACTCCGAACCCCGACGCGCCCTTCGGAAAACCGTTGTGCTCTTTTTCGTGATAGGCCACACCGGCGATGTCGAGATGGGCCCACTCGACCTTGTCCGGCACGAACTGCTGGAGAAACGCGCCCGCGGTCACGGCGCCGCCCCAACGGCTGCCGGCATTCTTGAGGTCGGCCCATTCACTCTTGAGGTAGGAAAGATACTCTTCGTAGAGGGGCAGGGGCCACACCCGCTCACCAACCTCCTCACCGAGCTTGCGCAGGGTTTCGATGAGCTCATCACTGTTGCCCATGATGCCGGCCGCTTCGTGCCCGAGGGCGACGACGCAGGCGCCGGTCAGCGTCGCCAGGTCGATGACGACATCAGGGTTGAACCGCGCCGAATAGTGGAGCGCGTCGGCGAGGATCAGACGACCCTCGGCGTCGGTGTTGTCCACCTCGACGGTCTTACCGCTCGCCATCGCGATCACGTCGCCCGGTTTGATGGCGGTTCCTGACGGCATGTTCTCGACTGTCGGCACCAATCCGACGACCTTGATGGGCAGGTCGAGGTGCGCAACGGCGCGCATGACGCCGACCACTGTCGCCGCGCCGCACATGTCGTATTTCATCCACCCCATACCCGCGGAGGGCTTGATGGAGATCCCGCCGGAATCAAAGGTCACGCCTTTGCCGATGAGGACGACCGATTTCTTGGGTTTTTTGGGACGATGTTCGATCACGACCAGGCGAGGTTCCTGGACCGATCCCTGGCTGACGCCGAGGATTCCGCCCATCTTCTCCTTCTGGAGCTCCTTGATGCCGAGAATCGTCACCCGCAATCCCTTGACCTCGTCCGCCATTCCCTTGATGGCCATGGCGAAGGCGTCCGGCGGCAGGTCGTTGCCCGGTCGGTTGCCGAGATCGCGGGTCAGCTGTTGCGACGTGCGCAACATCCGCACCCGCTGCAGGCGATCCTCGAGATCTTCCTCACTCTCTTTGGCGAGGGGCAGGATGTGGAGGCCGTCGATCTTCTCGAACTCGTTCTTCTTCGATCTGAAGTGATCGAACGCGTAGTCGGAGAGCGATGCCTCGAGCAGCGCAAACTGCCTCGAATCGGCTTCCGAAAGTCCGCGGACCCGAACCGGAATCCCGAGTCCGATCTGGTACTCCCGGTTTTTCGTGGCCTGCCGCATGACCCTGCTGAGGGCCTCGCGGAGCTTCGCGTGGGTCAGCGAGCGCTCCTCACCGAGGCCTACGAACGTCACACGGCGGGCGAGATCCACCGGGCACTCACCCGATATGAGTTCGCCCTCTTCGCCGCGCGGGCCGAGGGCCGCCGCCTTCGCCTTCAACGACCTTTTTTCCTTCGCGGAAAACTCGAGGCCGCCCACCGGGTCGCTGCCGGTGCACATCAGGATGTAAATACAATCGAGAGGCTCTTCAGGGGCTTCGCGTAATTGGTAAAGGTCTGCCATTGGGTGAGTTCAACCCTCCCTTTGCGTACAACTCGGCCGCGGATTGTAGCACATTCTCCGAAAACGCTCTAAGTTGTTTTCCCCAATCGACTTATCGCCGACCACCACGCATCGGTCGGGTCCGGTCGCGAGAGATCGGCACGGAGGTTGCAGAAGACGCGCCGACGGCCGCGGAGCCGCTTCCGGCAAGGGTTGCGGCGTGAGGGCCGGCGACCTTGCCACCGCCCGTTCGGAGACAACGCGCTGAACCGTGGGGCCGTCGCGCCGCTCGATCTCTCCAGGGACCGGGTTCCCGGGTAGACTGGAGCTGTGCGGAGGTGCAATTGGAATCACCGTGAGGACCCGTCTGCGCAGGCGGCGAAGCTCGCCGACCTGGCGTCGGAGAACGGGTTTCTGGTCGTGGATTTTGAAAACGGCGGGAACGGATCCCCGCTTCCGTGGGCGGTCGTCGAAGCCTGGGTCCGCGGCCGCGCGGTAACGGTTGCGGTCCTCGAAGGGGTGATCGCGTCGCCGGCCGTTGACATCGCCCTCTGTTCCGATCTGGTCTATCTCCTGCCCTCCACCCGGCTGTGCCTGGCGCCCGCGCCCGAACCGCCGTCGCCGGGAGTGATCTGGGCGCTCGGACGGGCGGGGCGGCGGGCGCTCGCCCGCGGTCTGCTGTCGACTGCCGAGATTCCCGCCGAAGAGGCGGTTGCGATCGGGATCGCCCACCAGGTGCTGGTGGACCGCAGGGAGTTGCCGCTGCCCGCAGACGCCTCGCTCGCCGCCGTCACGAGCGCCCGTGATCTCATGAGGTCGGCCAGCCCGGGCAGCGGCGGTCTCGCCCTCGAACTTGCAGCGTTCCGGCTGCTGTTTGCGGCCGGAGACCCGAGGGAGGGCGCCGCGGCGTTTCTCGACAAACGAGATCCGTCGTTTTGACGAATTCCCCGGACGGCCAGGGGTTTGAACCTCGAGGTATTTGCGGGTAATCTGATGCTTCGAATTCGATGGGAGACGGTATGGGATTGATGAGCATGACCGGCTTCGGGCGGACTCGCGGAGAGCTCTCGGGCCGTTTCGGGGTTTCGGTTGTCGTGCGTTCGGTGAACCACCGCTACCTCGACGTGCAGGTTCGGACCAATCTCCGGGAGGAGAGCCCCGAGCTGGAGGCGGTGGTTCGCGGCGGGGTCTCCGACCGATTGCAGCGGGGCCGGGTGACGGTTCAGGTCAACCTCGAGCAGGGTCGCGCATCGGGGCCACAGGTCACGGTCAACGCCGAACAGGTCGTTACGGTGCTCGAGCAGCTTTCGGCCATTCCCCTTCCGGCAGGGACCGTGGCCGGGCTCTCCCTCGGAGATGTCCTGGCGATTCCGGGCCTGGTTTCGGTGACGGCACAGGAGACCGTGCTCGACGACGATGAGTCCGCGGCTCTTCGCGAGGTTGTATCGGCCGCCGTACGAAAACTGATGGACATGCGCGCTGCGGAAGGGGAACGGCTGCGTCGGCAGATCGTCGACGAGCTGGGCCAGGTCGTCGAGTTCGCCGACTGGTTCGAACCCCGGCTGCCCGAGCTTCGGAAGGCGATCATGGGGCGGGCACAGGAGCGGATCGAGGGTCTCGCCGCAGACGCTGCCGATCCGGATCGCATCGTTCAGGAGGCGGCGATCCTAGCCGACCGAGCCGACGTCGCCGAAGAAGTCGTTCGCCTGAGGGCGCACCTCGAGGCGTTTTCAGACCGGCTGTCGGCGGGTGGAACGGTTGGGCGAACGCTGGATTTTCTGTGTCAGGAAATCCACAGGGAGCTCAACACGCTGGGATCGAAGTGCCGTGAGCCCGGTATCGCCGAGCGGCTGGTTGACGCGAAGTCAGCGGCGGAAAGGGTAAGGGAGCAGGTCCAGAATCTGGAGTGACGTCGGGCCGCCTCCGAACGGAGGTCCGATTCGGCGGTACGATGGTCGAAGAGGGGCGGATCGCGGTGAATTCGAGGCACACCACTCTGCAGACGAGGATTGCACGCCACATCGCCTTTGCGGTGGTCCTCAGCCTGGTCGCGAGCGCACTGGTGCTCGTGGTTTTTCGGCATCGTTCATTGCAGCGCAATATGGAGCGCTCGGCCAGGACCTATGCCTCCCTCATCAGCGAACCCCTGGTCGCGCAGATCTTTTTTCTGGGCTCCTCGGGAAAGGGAATTCTCGACCAGGAAGTCGCACAGCTTCGACAGCTGAACGCCGACGTCAACCGGCTCGAAATCGTGGATGTTCGGGGCAACGTGGTGCTGAGTTCCACGGGCGACAGTGTGGTTGTTTTCGGCGACGGTATCAATGCTCCGACCGTCGAGGACCGGGATTTGATACGAGCCATCGCCGGTCTGGAGCCTTCGACCGCCGTGGTCACGGAGCCGAGCGGCGAACGCGTTTTCCGAGTTGTGGCGCCGGTTGTTGATCAATGGGGGAGCCATCATTTTTCGTTGGTGGGGACCTTCAGCTATGCCGACGTGAATCGGCAGCTGCGAAACTCGTTGGGGCTGTCGGCTTTAATCCTGGCCATGGGTCTGGGGCTCACCCAGTGGGTTTCGATGCAGCTCGCCGGAGGCATCACGCGGGACGTAGAGAGGCTGCGGGAGGGCGTTCAGAGAATCCAGGAGGGGCACCTCGAGGAACGGGTTACGGTCAATTCGCGAGACGAGATCGAGGAGTTGGCGGAGGCCTTCAACGTCATGGCCGACGAACTCCTTGCGACGATCCAGCGGCTTCGCGAGGCCAACCGCGAGTTGGAAACGCTCGATCAGACCAAGGCCGATCTGGTGGCCAACGTCTCGCACGAGCTGAAGACGCCATTGACCGCTCTGCGGGGTTATCTCGAGCTGATGACCGATGGTGAGCTCGGCGGTCTTCCGGACGAAGCTCTTCGGGCCGCCATGATCTGTAGAAAAAATGTCCAGCGTCTGTCCCTGAGGGTCGAAGAGCTCGTCCAGCTTTCGCGGTTCGAGCGCTATATGACCCTCGATTCGGCGAGGGACGACATCGATCTGTCGGCGGTGCTCGAGGGCGTCATCGACACGTTCCGGCCGCGGCTCGAGGAATCTGAGATTGAAATCGACGTTCGCGTGCAACCGGGGGTTGCACCGCTGCAGCTCAATCCGGAACAGGTCGAACGGGTGTTTTTCAATCTCCTGGACAACGCCGTCAAGTTCACCCCACAGGGAGGAAGGGTTGCGGTGATTGCCGAGGAGAGCGTGCGGGACGACCGTGAAGGGGTCCTGGTGAGCATCCGGGACAACGGCGTCGGGATACCGAGGTCCGAGCTGGTGCGCATCTTTGATCGCTTCTACCAGGTGGACCCGAGTTCACGCAGGCGATTCGGGGGCATGGGGCTCGGTTTGTCTTTGGTGCGGAGCATCGTCGAGGCCCACCGGGGGTCGGTGTGGGCGGAGAGCGCTGAGGGGTCCGGATCGACGATTCATGTCTGGTTTCCCCGGTTGGATTCAATCGCGGCACGGATTGGACGGCCCGGCCCCTCTGATAGACTCGAAACGGCGAGTCTCGGCGATCGGTTGGCGGAGGAGGGTTGATGGCGCGAGTCTTCGTAGTCGATGACGAACCGGATATGGTGGATCTCCTCGCGACCATCCTCAAGGCGGATGGTCACGGGGTGGAGACCGACACGGATGGTCGGTCGGCGCTGGCGCGAATGCTGGTGGACCCACCGGATCTCGTTCTCCTCGATCTGATGATGCCGGACCTCGACGGCATGGAGTTGCTCAAGCTCCTGCGGCTCGACGCCAAAGGCGCGGATGTTCCCGTGCTCGTGGTGAGCGCCCGCAGCGGCCACCAGGATCAGCTGGGGACTCTTCAGTTGGGCGCCAACGCTTACATCTGCAAGCCGTTTTCACCACGCGAACTCGTCCGCCAGGTGCGGCAGCTGCTCGAGGCCTCCGGTGGCGAGCAGCGTGGGTAACGGGGTCCCCGCCACCGACCCCATCGAGCTGCAGACCCGGATTCTGCAGTATCGGGCGAGCCTGTTCGACCCGGTCACCAAGCTGCCGACGTTGCCGGTCGTGCTGGACCGGATACGAAGGATGCTGGATGAGAGGGGTGTCCTCCAGGTCTTGTTGGTGCGCATTGAACACGAACAGAACCTCGAACGGATCGTCGGCTGGGAGCGCTACGACTCGGTCTTGAAGAACGTGTCCCGCCATCTGAGCGGCCTCCTCGAGGCAGCCGCCAGATCGGGCAGTCTCCTGTGCCAGGAAAACGTTCGCGGCGACATTTTCCTTGTCATTCTCGCCGACCGGTTCGAGGCCAGCAGGCTTCACGACACTCTGGTCGAGGGCATCACGATCACCGACGATACCGGCGAGAACGAGAAAGTCGCCGTTCGCGTGGGTCAGGGCGTGATCAAGATGCGGCCGGCTCTCCGGGTCGAGCGCACCATTTACACCGGTATTCTCGAGGCGCGGCAGGATTTTCACCGCCGCGGCGAAGCCCTGGATCAGGCACGGCTCGACGAAGTCAGGAGAATACTGCGGGAGAGGTCCATCAGAACCCTTTTCCAGCCGATCGTGCGGTTGCCGGAGAGGAAGATCATCGGCTACGAGGCGCTGAGCAGGGGGCCTTCGGGGAGCTATCTCGAATCCGCCGAAAACCTCTTCGGTTTCACCGAGCGCGCGGGCATGCTGGGTGAGATCGAGCTTCTCTGTCTCGACCGCGCGCTGACCAACGCCAGGCGGTTGCCGGAGGGTGCAACCCTGTTCCTCAACCTGTCGATGCTCGGTCTGGAGTATATCGAGGCAGAAGCCAAGGGGCTCAACGGCCGCGTGGAGGATGTGGACAGATCGCCGGCTGACTGCGTGCTCGAGATCACAGAACGCACGTACGCGGAGAGTGCAAGCCGCCTCCGCGAGAGGGTGAACGAGCTTCGCCAGAGCGGTTTTCGGATCGCCATCGACGACATGGGGACCGGCTACAGCGCGCTGCACGTTCTGGCCGAGTTGCAGCCCGACTTCATCAAGCTGGACAAGATGTTGGTGAGGGACCTCCAGGACGAACCGATCAAAAGAAACCTGGTGTCGGCCATCACGGGGTTCGCCCGCGACAGCCAGTCGATCGTGATCGCCGAGGGCGTCGAGACCGAGGCGGAGGTCGAAGTGCTCAGGGACCTCGGCATCGAACTCCAGCAGGGGTTCTTCTTCGGCTACCCGAAGCCCCTGGATTGAATTTCGGATTTCGAATTTCGGATTTCGAATTTTCCACCCAACCCCCCCACCGACAGTGAGCACTCGAGTGCTCAGGGTGGGTGGGACCGCCTGCGGCGGAGGTGCCATCCTCGGCATTGTTGGATGTGTCAGCAATGTCTTCGGCGTGATGCTACGGGCCAACAATGCCCAGGGTGGGTCGCGGCGGCCGCAGGCCGCCAGCAAGCGAGTGCGGAAAGTCAGCGTGCGGCGGAGGTGCCCGAAACGTTCAACGTTCAAACGTCTGAACGTTCAACGTTTATCGTCGGCTACCCGAGCAGCAGCAGAATCCCTGTGGCGATAAAAAAGTAGACCGTCAGCGCCAGCGAGTCGTTGATGGTCGAAACCAACGGACCCGACGCCACCGCCGGATCGACCCCCGCGAGGTCGAGAACCATCGGCATCGCGGTGCCGAGGAGACTAGCGGCCGACATCCCGATCGCCATCGCGGGGCCGAGGGCGAGACCGATCAGCGGATCGTTGTGCAACAGCACTGCAAGAACCGACGCCGCCGCACCGCAAATGAACCCCATCAGGAGAGCCACCGCGACCTCGCGGACGACGTGTCGAAGATAGCGGGCCCGCGGGAGAGTGTCGAGGGCCAGCCTGCGCACCGTGGTCGTGGACGATTGGAGGGAGGTGTTCCCCGCCATGGCCATGATCGACGCGGTGAAGACCGACATCTGTTGATAGAGATCGACTTCCCGAGATGCCAACACCAATACGTAGCTCGACAACTGGGTGCCCGCCAGACACACCAGCAACCACGGCAGACGGTAACGGGCAACGTGGAGGATCGACTCCGATTCCTCTTCCTCGACCGAAGACCCGGCCATTTTGTAGATGTCTTCGCTGGCCTCCTCTTCGATGACGTCGAGGACGTCGTCGACCGTGACGACGCCGACCAGCCGTTTGTCGGCATCGACCACCGGGATGGCCAGGAAGTCGTACTTGTCGACGAGATCGGCGACCTCCTCCTGGTCGGCGTTGACGTCGACCGAAATGACGTCGGTGGACATGATGTCGCCAAGTCGGGCCGCGGGGCGGGCGGTGACCATGCGACGCAGACGCACGAACCCGAGCAATCGGCGATCGTCGTCGACGACGTAGACCGCCGCGATGGAGATGCCGGATTCGGCGGTCCGCAGGAAGTGGATGGCGTCGTCGACGGTCTCGCCGGGGGTCAGCGCCACCACCTCCGGGTTCATGATGCCGCCCGCGGTGTCGTCGGGGTAGGTCAGGAGCCGTCGGAGAATTTCCTCGTCGTCGGATGAGATGTGTCCGAGGACCTGCTCCGTTTCGTGGGTCTCGAGTTCGCCGATGAGATCCGCAGCCTCGTCCGCGGGCAGCGCCTCGGCGATTCGGGCGAGGCGCTCCGGTGCGATCTCGTCCACCAACTCGGCCCGGATCAGCGCGGTGGTGTCGGTGAGAACCGCGCCGGCCGCTTCGTGGTCGAGGGCGGAAACGATGCGCTGCCGTTCGTCGAGCGAGAGGAAATCGAGCCACCCCGCAATGTCTTCGGGACGGGCCAGCCGCAGGAAGATCTGGAGCGCGTCCTCTTCGCCCGCCTGGAGGAGGGCGTGAAGCTCGCTCACGAGATCCTGTTCGGTGTCGAGATCGGCCATCAAATCTCCCGGTCGAGCATCATAACGCAATGAACGGAAGCAATTTCGGATTTCCCGCCCAACCCCCCCCCCCCATAAAGTGTGAAAGCCTTCTGCGTTCAGGGTGGGTGGGACCGGGTGCGGCGGAGGTGCCATTCTTGACATTGTTGGATACACGAGTGTTCACGACCTGTAGTGTGCTCCGGGCCAACAATGCCCAGGGTGGGTCGCGGCGGCCGCAGGCCGCCAGCAAGCGCGTGCTGAAAGTCGGCGTGCGGCGGAGGTGCCTGGCTCCCGGCCCGTCCGACGGGCCGGCGTGCCTGGCTCCTCGCGGGAACCCGCCCGAGGCAGCGATTCGTGGCCGACGGCCGAGAAGGTAGGATGGGTGGTGGTCGGCCATCGGCCACTCGCTGGCCAGGGTGGGTCGCGGCGGCCGCAGGCCGCCAGCAAGCGCGTGCGGAAAGTCAGCGCTTGAAGAACCCCGACGACGGCCCCTTGCCACCGTCTTGTATCTGTTGATTGAGTTCTTTGATGCGCTCGTTGAGAACGCCGATCTTCTGTTGCGAGTCCTCGCGCACCCGATGGACCTCCGCGCGCGCGATGTCGCCTTGGCGCCTCAGCTCATCGGTGCTGTCGGTGAGTTCCTGCAGTTGCTCGCGAAGGCTCGCCAGATCGGACTCCAGGGCTTCGATCTGTTCGTCCTTCTCCCCGAGCTTCTGACGGTGGCGTTCCTCCATCTCTTCGTACAGCCGCTTGGTTTCCAGCAGCTCCGTGATCTGAGAAAAGTCGGCCGGCGACGGTGACATATCACCCTCCCTGAATCGTTCTTCGATTTTCGGAAACATCGCCCGCAGTTTGAGAGAAAGATCATCAGGGTCAGATGAGGCCTGGGTCGCCTGGTCGTAGGTGATCTTGTCGTGTGCGAGCAGTGCTATCAGCGATTGGTTCATGCTCTGCATGTGGTAGAAGTTGACCGAGTTTTCCATTTCTTCGTGGATTTCTTTGATCTCTCCGTGCTCGATGTGCTTGGAAATCTTGGGCGAGTTGATGAGAATCTCGCACGCCGGCAACCGAAGCGTCCCGTCTTTGTTCTGGACCAGCTGCATCGAGACGATGGCGCGCAGAACCAGCCCGAGTTGGCTGCGGATCTGCGTCTGCTGATCCGCCGGGTAGGAATCGATGATGCGGTCGACGGTTTGAGCCGCGCTGTTGGTGTGCAGGGTGGAGAAGACGAGGTGTCCCGTCTCGGCTGCGGTGATGGCTGTGGACATGGTCTCGAGGTCGCGCATCTCGCCGACCATGATCACGTCCGGATCCTGACGCATGCAGTTTCTGAGCGCTTCGTGGAAAGACGGCGTATCGGTTCCAACCTCGCGTTGTGAGAGGGTCGCCTTGTCGTCCTGAAAGAGAAACTCGATCGGATCTTCGATCGTCACCACGTGGCAGGGGCGGGCCCTCGAAATGAGGTTGATCATGGATGCCAGGGTGGTGGACTTCCCGGATCCTGTCGGACCGGTAATCAGCACCAGGCCGCTGGGGAATTCGGTGAGTGATCTGATGACGTCCGGGAGGTGGAGGTCGTCCACACTCGCGATTTCGAACGGCACTCGTCGGAAGACCGCCGCCATGGTCCCGCGCTGCATGTAGATGTTGCAGCGAAAACGCGCGACGCCCGGGACGCCGTACCCCATGTCCAGAGCCTGGGTTTTTTCGAACCGTTCCCGCTGCTGAGGCTTGAGAAGTCCGCCGAGCATCTTCTCCACCTCGTCCGGCTGCAGAGGATTGGATTTGATGGGGATCAGCCGGCCCTGGATCCGCAGGAGAGGAGGGCGCATCGGCTTCAGATGAAGGTCCGAAGCGCCCTTTTTGGTCATGAACATCAGCAGTTCTTTGAGCTCCACGCGTCCTCCCTCGAGAACCTCGAGACCACACCAAAGATTAGCATAAAGCCGCCCCCGCTCCCCCTCCGTCCGGGTCCAGTAGAATGCCCGCATGAAGATTTATACCAAGACGGGCGACGGCGGGAGCACATCGCTGTTTTCAGGCGGCCGCGTGCCGAAGGACGACATTCGCGTCGAAGCCTACGGCTCCGTGGACGAGCTCGTCTCCTGGGTCGGACTCCTCTTGTGCGAAGACCTGCCGGCTGACGTCGCCGGAATACTGGTGGAGATTCAGAACTCGCTGTTCGTTGTCGGAAGCGTCCTCGCCGACCCGGACGGGCGCATCACCCACGATCCAGTTGCGTGGAGCACTGTCGGGTTGGAGGCGTGGATTGATGCCATGGAGGCTCACGTTGAACCTCTGACAGCGTTCATCCTGCCGGGGGGCGGCCGAGCGGCCTCGCTGACCCATGTGGTCCGTACCGTGTGCCGGCGGGCGGAGCGCCGGGTCCTCGCGCTCACGGACGATCGGGGCGGGCTGCCGGAAGGTCTGGGGGCCTATCTGAACCGGTTGTCCGACGCCTTCTTCGTACTCGCCCGCTATCTCAATGCCCGCGAGGGGATCGCTGAAACCCGTTGGAGGGCTCGAGAAGAGGGTTGACCTGGGGGGGTCTTGCTACAATCGGTCACTCGTGGATGGAGACGCGCACCCACCGCCGCGAATCGGTCGACTGCCCGGGATTCCTCTCGAACGATCCTGGCGTAGACCTCCCCGCATAACGAGAGCGATGTCGGATTTCGTGCTCCTGATTGAGTGACAGGGTCTGGAGAACAGGGTAGATGCAACAGCTGACCCTCAGTGAGGGAAATCTCGAACTGTTGTTCGGGACGCGGGACGAACACCTGCGGTACCTCGAAGAGCGTCTCGGGGTCAAGGTCAGCGCCCGGGGCCCGGAGGTTCAGGTGTCGGGAGACGATCGCAATGAGAGGATCGTTTCGCGCCTGCTCGAGGCCTTCGACAACCTGCTGAAATCCGGCGGGGCGGTCAGCCGCGACGAGTACCGCACCGCGGTGAGGGTGCTCGACGAGGACATCGAGGTGGATCTCGTGGAGTTCTTCCTCGATGCGTCGATTCCCGATTCGGTCCGCAAGTACGTGGTGCCGCGCAACGTCAATCAGCGGCTGCTCATCCGTGCCGTACAATCACACGACTGCGCGTTCGTGACCGGCCCCGCCGGCACCGGGAAGACCTACCTGGCCGTCGCGCTGGCCGCGGCCGCGCTTCAGGACAAACAGGTCCGCCGCATCGTGCTCGTGCGCCCCGCGGTCGAGGCCGGTGAACGGCTCGGGTTTCTACCCGGCGACCTCGTCGAAAAGATCAATCCCTATCTTCGCCCGGTGTACGACGCGTTGTATGACATTCTCGGCTACGACAAGGTCTCGAAGCTGATGGAGCGGCAGGTCATCGAAATAGCGCCGCTCGCGTTCATGCGCGGACGGACCCTGAACGACGCGTTCATCATCCTCGACGAAGCCCAGAACACCACCCACGAACAGATGAAGATGTTCCTGACGCGGATGGGGTTCAATTCCAAAACGGTCATCACCGGCGATGTGACCCAGATCGATCTGCCGTTCTCACGGTCTTCGGGTCTGGTAGAAGCGCTGAAGATCTTTCAGGGTGCCGAGGAGTTTGCCTTCATTCGCTTCACCCACCGTGACGTCGTCCGCCACCGGCTGGTCCAGGAAGTTGTCGACAGGTACGAACGCTGGGAGGAGACGCACCGAGAGGAAAATCGGTCGTGAGTGGCACCGGATCCCACAAGGTCGAGCCGAAAACCCGAGCCTCGCGGATCGCGCGGGGCCTCGAGGAACGGGTCGGTTGGTGGGACGGGCTGCTTGACCGGCCGATCCTGTGGGCGTTGGTTGCAATCGTCGGCGTCTCCTGGCTGGTGTTGCCGAGGATCGGGTCCGGACCTCCGGACTGGCAACCGGGAGACGTGGCGAGCTTCGACCTCGTCATCCCGTTCGACATCTCGCTGCCCGACGACCTCGCGACCGAGGTGGCTCGCGAAGAGGCGCGATCCTCGGTCGTCCCGGTGTACGACCTGGAGCCGCGGTTGCGGGTCGACCTCGAGGAGCAGCTCCGCGTGTTTTTCGCGGCGTGTCGGGAGGGGCTCGAGAAAGAACAGGCCGAGGTCCCTGGCGCCGGCGCACTCACCGATTTCGTTGAAACCGGGCCGATGCTCGGCATCCTCGATGAGGCTCACTGCTCCGAAAAGCTGGAAGCGGCGCTGGTCGACGTGGTCGCGGTGGTGGCTGGGCGGAACATCGTCGATGATCGCCGCGCACTGGAGCGGCGCGGTGAGTACGGGGTCAATCTCCGCAACCTCGACTCCGGCTTCGAACGCCAGGTGCCGTTGAGCTCCCTCGCCGATGCGATCGACTTTCGCCGTGATCTCGAGGAGGTGCTGCGGGCGGAACTCCTCGAACGACCGGCGGTGGCACGGCGATGGATCAAGACGACCGTGGACTTCCTGACAGTCAATATGGCGCCGAACCTCGTGTTCAACCGGGGGGAAACCGCCCAGAGGGCCCGCCAGGCCGCCGACAAGGTGGTCCCGCGGTCTCGCCAGCTGCGGCGCGGCCAGGTCCTGGTGCGACGGGGCGATACGGTGACCGCCGAATTGGCGGAAACCCTGCGCGTTTTCCGCAGGGAACGCCGCGACACCAACAACCTGGCGCAGGTGACAGGGATCGTGTTGTTGATCACGGTCCTGATCGCCGGGTGGTGGCCAGCGCTGCGATTGATCAGCCCGGCCGCCGAGCTTCGCCTCAGGTTGTCCATGATGTTTATTCTGGCCCTCCTGTTCACAGCCGCCGACCGGCTCGGCCTATTTCTGGCCACCGCGATCGCGTTTGCCGCTCAGGGGTCCGCCCTCTCGGCTGCTGAAGTCTATTTCTGGGCGCTGCCGTTCGCGGCCGGCCCCGCCACGGTTCTCGTGTTGATCGGAATGCAGCCCGCCTTCGTGTTCGCCGTTTGCGGCGCAGCGATCGCGGGCATCATGTTGGGCGGGGAGTTCCCGATGGCGGCGTACGCCTTCGCTTCCGGAGTGGTCGGCGCGCTCGCCGCGCAGCGGTCGCGGGACCGCGCCTCGCTGAGCCGCGTCGGCCTCGTCGTCGGCGCCGCGAATGTGGTGCTGATGCTGATCATCGAGCTCTACCGTGGGATGCCGGATTCACCGACTTCGTTGGCGTTTGCGGCGCTGTTCGCATTTGTCGGCGGTCCGCTTTCGGTCGGTGTCGTCTCGTTTCTGCTGCCGGTGTTCGAGTCGATCTTCGGCGTCACGACCGACACCCGACTCCTCGAGCTTTCGAACCAGAACCTGCCACTGTTGAAAAGGTTGTCGCTCGAAGCGCCGGGGACCTACCAGCACTCGCTGGCGGTCGGCAACCTCGCCGAGGCCGGCGCCGACGCGGTGGGCGCCAACTCGCTGCTGCTCCGGGTCTGCGCCTATTATCACGATGTCGGCAAGCTCGTGAAGCCGGACTATTTCGTGGAGAACCAGCGCAACGGCAACCCGCACGACAGCCTCGCACCGTCAATGTCGGCGCTGGTGATCCAGAGCCACGTCAAGGAGGGGCTCGAAATGGCGCGTGAGGCGAGGTTGCCGTTGTCGATCCGCCAGGGCATCGCGACCCACCACGGGACCAAGCTCATCAGGTTTTTTTTCAATCGTGCGAAGGAACGCAACGGCGGCGAGAAATCGGAGGCGCGGGAGAGCGATTACCGTTACTCCGGTCCCAGGCCGCACACCAAGGAGCTCGGCATTCTGCTGCTCGCCGACGCGGTCGAAGCTGCGGCGCGGACCCTTGAGGTCCCGACGCCGGGCAAGCTGCAGGCCATGATCGACAAGATATTCAGTAACGATCTTGAGGACGGCCAGCTCGATGACTGCGATCTCACGTTTTCGGAGCTCGACAAGGTCGCATCCGCATTTTTGTGGGTGTTGACCAGCATGTACCATCACCGGATCGACTATCCAGGGTTCGATTTCAACAGGAGGCAAGGTAGGAGTGGTTCAGGTTCTCATCAAGTGGGAGAGAAGGCCGTCCCAGCCGGCGGCTGACCGTCTGCGGCGGGTGATCGCCGGATGTCTGGAACGGCTTGGCCGGCCGGACAGCGAGGTTCACGTGCTGATCACCGGCGACGACCGGATTCGCGACCTCAATCGCCGGTATCGCGAAATCGACCACGCAACCGACGTGCTGAGTTTTCCTGACGGCGACCTGCTGCCGTCGGGCGAGACGCTGCTGGGAGAGATCGTGATCTCGCTCGACACCGCGCGGCGCCAGGCCGGGGAGCTCGGTCACGACGAGCTTCGCGAACTCGACGAGCTCGCTCTGCACGGCGTGCTGCACCTCTTAGGCTATGATCACGACAACGATCGGGGACAGATGAACGCTCTCGAGATCGAACTTCGCGAGGAGGTAGTGGGATGAGCACCGGACTGGCGGCCTGGTTGGCCCACCCGGTAACGCTGACAATCATCGGGGTTGCGGCGGCGTCACTCTTCGCGGTCGTGGAGCTCGTGTTGAGGGCCCTGCCTCAGCTCGGCAACGTGCGTTTTCAGGGCATCCTCGAGGACAACCCGGGACTCTTCGGGACTTTGGCGGCGGTCCACGTGTCGCGCCTCGTGGATGTCTTGAGATGGCTCCAGCTCGCCTGTTTCGGTGTTCTGGGTCTGGTCGTGATCCACTTTCCCGCCTTCGAGGACAGGTACCGGTTGGCGGTGGCGGTGTTACTGCCGTTGGCTCTGGTCGCGATCGTCCGGGTGGTGGTTCGTCCCCTTTCCGAGGACACGGTGACAACACTGCTGCGGTTGGTGGGGCCGGTGGCGACGCCGTTGGTGGCGGTGGTGGTGAAGCTGCGGCCGCGCGCGACGCCGCCGGTGGCCGAAGACGAGGAGGAGGAGGCCAGCGAGGCGGAGATCCAGGCCTATCTCGAGGCCGGTGAGGCCGCCGGGATCTTCGAGGGTGAGGAAGGTGAGATCGTCGAATCGCTGGTGGACTTCTTCGATACCGTCGTCCGCGAAGTCATGACCCCGCGGACCGAGATGGTTACGGTGTCCGATGCGGGCTCGTTCAGGGACGTCCTACGGCTCTTTGCCGAGACCCACAGGAGCCGGATCCCGGTGTATCACGAAACCGTCGACAGGATCATCGGCGTCGTTCACGTCAAGAGTCTGGTCAAGCACGGCCTCAAAGGGGTCGAGCCGCCGGTATCCGAGCTTGTCCGTCCCTGTCTCGTGGTCCCCGAAAACAAGCCCCTCGGTGATCTCTTGCGCGATTTTCAGAGCCATCAAAAACAGATGGCGATCGTCGTCGACGAGTACGGCGGCACCTCGGGTCTGGTGACCCTGGAGGATATCCTCGAAGTGATCGTCGGCGAGATCGAGGACGAGCTCGACCCCCGGCAGCCCCCCGACTTTCAGCTTCTCGAGGACGGAATCTACCGGGTTCAGGGACGCGCGCCACTCGAGATCCTCGAAGAGCTCTTCGGTCTCGAGGTCGACGAAGAGGATCTCGACACGATCGGCGGGCTGGTGTTTTCCATTCACGGTACCGTCCCGGAGGCCGGCACCGAGGTGCGGGACGAAGGTCACGGTCTGGTTTTTTCGGTCGAGGCCATGGACGAGCGCCGGATCGAGAGCGTCACCGTACGGCGTGCGGGCGGCGGGAGCCCGCCCGAGGACGTGGAGTGACCGCGGCCGATGTCTGAACGTGAGTCGACTGCCGGGTGCGGAGCAACGGCCGGAACCGGCGTCCATTCGGGGACCGTGGCACTGGTCGGTCGGCCCAACGCGGGCAAGAGCACGCTCCTCAACGCGGTGATCGGCGACAAGGTGGCCATCGTCTCGGACAAGCCTCAAACGACCCGGAACAGGATCGTCGGGATTCTCACGCAGCCGCGCGGCCAGGTGGTGTTCTTTGACCTTCCGGGCGTTCACAAACCCCTGCACCGGATGAACACCCGCATGATGCAGGAGGTGCGCTCCGCTCTCGAGGAGGTCGATGTCATTCTCCACCTGGTGGACGCCTCGGCATCCTGGGGTGGAGGCGAGGAGTATCTGTTCGAACTGCTGGAGTCGGTGCGGCCGCAGGTCATCGGCCTGCTGACGAAGATCGACCTCGTGCCACGAAAAACTGACCTGCTGCCCCTGATCGCCTCCTATCAGGAACGAAGACCCGGGGCCGCGGTCATCCCCATCTCCGCGCCGACCGGTGACGGTCTCGACGATCTGCTCGGCGAAATCTTCGAACGACTGCCGGCGGGGCCCGCGCTCTACCCCGGGGACCTCACCACGACTCAGACCGAGCGGTTCTTCGTCGCCGAAGTCGTCCGCGAGAAACTTCTCGAGCGGACCCACGGCGAGTTGCCCTATACCACGGGCGTTGTGGTCGAACTCTTTGACGAGGGCGAAACCCTGCTCCATCTCGAGGCCGTCATCTACGTCGAACGGAAGAGCCAGAAGGGCATCGTGATCGGCAAGGGCGGCAGCATGATCCGCGCGGTCGGCCAGGCCGCCCGCGAGGACCTCGAACGGTTACTCGGGATCAAGATCTACCTCGGTCTGACGGTCAAGGTCCACGGGAGGTGGCGGGACGACCCGAGGCTGTTGGTGGAGATGGAACCCGGGATGGCGGATCTCAGTGGATTCGGTGGCGACGAGGTGGAGGAGGAGGGTTGATAATTCGGAATTCGGAATTCGGAATTCGGAATGCCGCCCGCCTTTCCACGGATTCGAAGGGAACGGATTCGAACATTCCGAATTCCGAATTCCGAATTCCGAATTCGAGATGGATGGGCGGCTAGGTGGCGCTCGACACAATCCTCGTCTTTACCGCCGATGGCTGTCCGCACTGCCGGGCGCTGTGCGAGGATTTCACCCGGCGCGGCGTGGTCTTCCGCGAGATCAACCTCAATCGGGAATCCGGTGAGATGGAGAGGTTGCGCCGGCTGAGCTGGGAACACCGCCTTCCCGTGGTCGCCGATCACGAGAGAGTCTCCATAGGCTTTCGCGGGAAATCCTCGACGTTTTCGGAGGTCGGGCTGGAGTAGGTTCGGACCCGCATGCCGAGGAGAACCGTAGGGTGGGCTTCAGCCCACCATCAGAGTCGTTCATATTCGTGAGGAACCCGAGGGGGCTGCAGCGTTTCTGAAGGTGGGCCAAGGCCCACCCTACGCCGGCTCACCTGCCTCAACTCTCCTCGTCCGGCCTCGCCCTCATCGCCTTCTTTTGCGAACGTTGTCGCTTTGCTTCGAGGCGGCGTTTTTCGACCCGTTTCGGAACCCTTGTCGGCACCCGGGGCTCGTCGCGTTCGAGGGCCCCGGCGAGCAGCTCGACGAACTTCTCGATGGTCGCCCTCCGGTTGGCCTCACGGGTGCGGTGTCGCTGCGAGGACAGATGGAGGACGCCCGCCTTGCTGATCCGCGTCGCCAGGCGCTCCCCGATCAGCGATCGCTGATCTTCGGAGAGGGACGGACTGCCGACGAGGTCGAACAGCAGGCGGACCTTGGTCTCCACCTTGTTGACGTTCTGTCCTCCGGGACCGCCGCTGCGGGCGAATTCGAACCGGAGCTCGCCGTCGTCGATCTCGAGTTCGTCGTTGATTCGTACCATGCCCGCATTATGCCCGAGACCCCGACGAAATAGCCCCGCCCGAACGGGCGGGGCAACAAAAAACCAAAAGCCAAAAACTCAAAACGAACAACTCAAAACTAAAAACTGAAAACTCAAAACTCTAAAGCAGACTCTGGATCTCCTCCTCGAGATGCACCTCATCACCGGCCTCGAAGCCGAGGTGGAAGTACATGACCTTCCCATCCCGGTCGATCAGGAATGACGTGGGGTAGGCCCGGACCTTGTACAGGGCGCCGACGATCTCGTCGTCCCCCTCGCCGTTCTCGAGCATCGTGTAGGTGAGGGCGTTTTCGTCGATGAACTTGGTGGCGCGCTCGGTGTCGCGCTTGCCGTCGACGGCGATGATCTCGAACCCCTGGTCCTTATACTTCTCGTAGAGCGGTTGCAGGCGTGGCAACTCCACGCGGCAGCCGCCTCACGTGGGGAACCAGAAAGCCAGCAGGGTCACCTTGCCGCTGGTTTCGGAGAGGCTCCTGGGGTTGCCCTGGTAATCGAGAAGCTCGAAATCGTCGGCGACCTTCGCCATCCTGCTCCGGCTGGACCACAGGAAATCGTCGAACCCGTCCTCGCTGCCGTTCTTGGCGACATAGGCTTCTCGCAGGTACGGTTCGGCTGCCGAGCCGTCCTCGCCGAACACGGCCTCCATGCTCAGCAGCTCGATCGCACGGTCGACATCGCCCTGGGCCAGCGCGGCCCGGCCCCAGTACTGGTACAGAGGCGTGTTGGGCGCTCCCAGGTAGGTGACGCTGCCGACGGCGTCGGCGGCTGCAAACCGGGTCATGGCGAGTTCCGGATCACCCATGTTGAAGAGCGCCCATCCGTCGTAGGTCAAGGCGGAGGCCTGGCGGAGCCGAACCCGCATCGCGACCTGGTCGTCGGTGAACTCGCGATCCGGAGAGTCCGCGCGAACCTGCTCGGCGGTCGCCAGTTCCAGCGCGCCGAGCGAGTGCTCGTCGGCGATCATCCACTCTTCGAGGTCGAGGGCGGTCACCGCCACCTGTTCGTTCTCATCGAAGGTCAGCGGCCGCACCGCTCCCAGGTCGTTTGCGAGGGTGGCAATATCCAGTGGAACATCCACCGAATCGGCCAGGCTCAGCGCCTCCATGCCGACCTCGAATCGACGTTCCGGATCCGTGATCTGGGCCAGCGCGACGGACAGGACGTCCCACGCGCCCTGGGGGTCCTCCATCTCGTGGCCCTGGTAGTAGACGATCGCCGACGCCATCCTGCCGCTGTTTTCGGTGTCGGGGTACCGCGCCAGGTAATCGGTCGCGAGTGCCACCTTGGCCTCCCCGTTTTCGGCTTCGTTCCACGCCGACTTGAGGACATCGTACGCTGCAACAGCCGGGTCCGGTCCTTCCTGTTTGGCGCATCCTCCGACCAGGCCGACCAGCACGACCAGAGTCACGAGCAACGGTCTTCGGAACATGATCCCTCCTCTCATGCGCCCGAAATTTGATCCTTTGAGCGCTCGTGCAGTATACCCCCGCCGACTGGTCGATCCGCGAACGGTGGAGGGAGGGGCGATCGAATCTCAGGCGGCATCCACGGTCTCGAGGGCGTGGCCGATGCCGGGCCGGAGCAAACGGCTCCCATACCCGGTACACTCCACACCATGCGGATCGGCGACACCTGGTACCGGACCATCTGGCCGAGCGCCGACGGGGCGGCGGTCGAGATCATCGATCAGACCCGTTTGCCCCACGTCTTTTCGGTGCGCAGGCTCGAGAATCCGGACGACGTCGCGGATGCGATCTCTTCGATGCGGGTTCGGGGTGCCCCGCTGATCGGCGCGACGGCCGCCTACGGAGTGTGTCTGGCCCTCCAACGAGATCCCTCGGACGAGTCGTGGGAGAGGGCGGAGGAACGGCTCGCATCGACCCGGCCGACGGCGGTCAACCTCCGGTGGGCCCTGGAGCGTGTGCGCGCCACCCTCGAGCCGCTCCGGGCGGCCGAACGGGCGGAGGCGGCGTGGACCGTCGCCGCCGGGATCTGCGACGCCGACGTGAGGATCTGCCAACAGATCGGCGAACACGGGCTTTCCATCATCCGCGATATTTCCGACCGCAAGGGCGGCGATACCGTCCGCGTCCTGACCCATTGCAACGCCGGCTGGCTGGCCACGGTCGACTGGGGGACCGCGCTCGCCCCGATCTACATGGCCCACGACGCGGGCATCGCGGTGCACGTGTGGGTGGATGAAACCAGGCCGCGCAACCAGGGGGCTTCGCTGACCGCGTTCGAGCTCGGGGCGCACGGGGTCCCACACACGTTGATCGTCGACAACGCCGGAGGGCATCTGATGCAGCGGGGTCTGGTCGACCTGTGCATCGTCGGCACCGACCGTACGACCGCCGACGGCGATGTGGCGAACAAGATCGGAACCTACCTCAAGGCACTGGCGGCGCACGACAACGGCATTCCCTTCTTTGTCGCCCTGCCCTCGACCACGGTTGACTGGCTTGCCGCGGACGGACGTACCGACATCCCGATCGAGGAACGGCCGCCGGACGAGGTCACCAGGGTCTGGGGTCGCGCCAAAGACGGCGCCCTCGTGGATGTGGCGATTGCGCCGGAGGGGTGCGGAGCGTACAACCCCGCATTCGACGTGACGCCGTCGCGGTTGGTGACTGGGTTGATCACCGAACGCGGGGTGTGCGCCGCCTCGAGGAACGGGTTGTCGGCTCTTTTTCCGGGGCTCGCCGGATCGGGGGTGATGCGGTGAAGGTTGGTGACAACGGCAGATCGGACACGCTTCCGGGTTGGGTCGTACTGGCGACGGTCTCGGTGTTCATGACCGGCGGTTGCAGCGCGCCGGTGCGGGCTCCTGCCGACGTCGCCGTTCCCTGGGACCCGGCGCGGGCGGAGGTCGTGCAGTGGCAATCCGACGACCCGTCTTTCGCCCAGGAATTCGCCCTCGAGGCATCGGGGATGGCGGCATCGGGCCCGTACCTGTACATCTCGTCGGAGAAGTACTCACGGCTGCTGGTTTTCGATCGTTCGGGGTCGAACCGGGTCGGAGTGGTGCGTCTCGACGTGCCGGCGCACACCGAGCTCGAGGGGGTGGCGGTGACCGCCGACGGCCTCCTCTTCTGCGACGAGGCACACGCTGCAGTGTACGAGGTGGCGGGAGGCGGAGAGTCTGTGATCGCGGCCGCAGTAGGTGGTCTCCCGGTGGAGGTTCGGAAACTCGAGCTCCAGGGGCTCTCGGTGCGCGGCGGCAAGATCGGTTTCGAAGGCATCGAGACCGATCCCGAAACCGGCGAGGTCGTGTTGCTGCTCGAGCGCAGCGGAGATGAAAACTCCGGTTGCGTGTCGCGGATCTACCACCTCTTCCGAACCGGTTCCCGACTGGTTTTGCAGGGCGAACCCGTCGACGTCCGGCTCGAGGACTGTGCATGGCGGTTGACCGGCCTGGCGTGGTGGAACGGCCGTCTGATCGCGCTCAAGACCCAATTCCCGGGAGAGCGTTACGAAATCGTCGCCGTCGATCTCGAGTCCGGTGCCCTCGAGGTCCTGCTCGAGTTGACGGACCTGTTGCGGTCGCTCGGCGCCGCGGGGTGGAGCAACAACGTCGAGGGGCTCGCGGTGACCCCGGACGGCGCGCTGTGGTTGGTGGCGGACAACGCGGTCACCGGAGTGATCGACGATCCGCTGCCGCCATCGGTCGACGTTCGCACGCTACTGCTGAGGATCCCGGTCAGAGGACGCGATTGATGAACGGCGGCTGCGGAGGACGCCGCGTCCCGCGGCGGCCGGGTTTCGGTGGACCGTCCTACCGATGTACAATCAATCTGGCGTCACGACATTTCGAGATGTCACTCCCGGGATCGAAATCCGGGGTCGGAGAGTCTACGGAGGTGTGGAGCCCGTGAGGTTGGCTGACATCGCCCTGTTTGCAGTGCCTGCGCTGCTGCTGTTGGTGCTGGCCCTGGTGATGGCGCTCCGCCAGAGTGCCGTGGCGCGGCGCGCCGCCGAGGACGAGGCGAAGGATATTCGAGAGACCTCGTCGAGGAAGTTCCGTCGTCTCGAGCAGGACCTCAACTTCATGCTCGAGTTCTTCCAGGTGTTTGCCTCGCTGCTCGGCCAGATGCACGCCGAGCGTCAGGTAAGGATGATTCCGAAAGCTCTCCTCAAAGCCATTGTGCAGATCTACCGGCCGGAAGTGGCCGCCGTCCTCGTCAAGCGCAAGCCCCTGCCCACCGACCCGAGTACGGGTGAGACCTTGTCGGTGGCGGCCCTGCACTCGACGCGGGGGACCCTTCGCGACGGCCTGGAGTTCCGTTTCGGCGAGGGGCAGGTCGGGATCGTGGCAAAGCGCCAGCAGGTCATGGTCCGCAAGGACTTCGAAGACGACCAGCTGTGGAGCTACGAGCGATCCAGGGTCACGTCCGAGCCGACCTGGGACATCGTGGCGCCGATGGTGGTGGGCGAGAAGACGCTCGGAGTTTTGGCCATCGCGAGGCCCGAGCGCCACCATGACACGGAACGCGACGTGCTCGAGATGATCGCGCGGATCGGGGCCTTGACGACGCAGAACGTGGCCGCGTACCGGCAGAAAGAGGTCGAGGCCGAGCACGACAAACTGACCGATATTTTCAACAAGGGGGCGCTCCTCAAGCGGCTCGACCTCGCCATCATCCAGGCCCGCAAGACCGGCGGCAAGGCCTCGGTTTTCATCTTCGATCTTGACAACTTCAAGATCTACAACGACACCAACGGACACCTCGCGGGCGATCGATTGCTGGCCAAGCTGGCCCAGCTCGTGAAAGAAACCGTTCGCGCCGATGACGTCTTTGGCCGGTTCGGTGGAGAGGAGTTCCTGCTGGTGATGCCGGGCAGGAGCGGGGGACAGGCCATGACCGCGGCCGGGATGGTCCGCAAACGGATCGAAGATTATCCCTTCGAGGGCGGCAGCACGCAGCCTCTCGGAAAGGTCACGATCAGCGGCGGCGTCGCGTGTTTCCCGGACGATGCCCCGGACGGCGTCGAACTTCTGCGGGTGGCCGACACCGCTCTGTACAAGGCGAAGCAAGGCGGCCGCAACCTGGTCCTCCGTGCCGATGAATCGGGTCTGAACCCGATGTGAGCTCGACACGCCGCATCTGGAATCCGTGAAATCTCGCGGCCGTGCCGCATCTTCGCCGGCGCCGGTGCTGTTTTCCTCCCGCCGCCGGTTTTCGCAGCCGCTGGCCGACGGATGCGCGGAAAACAGGGTAGAATGCCGGCCATGAAAGTAGATGTACGTCATGTTGACGACGTGATCATTGTCGATCTCGAGGGCCGCCTCGTGATGGGCGTCGGTGACGAGCTGCTGCGGGACGTGATGAACGAGCTCGTGGCCGAGGACTGGAAAAAGATCCTGATCAATCTGCGGCGGGTTTCCATTATCGACAGCTCGGGTATCGGCGAGGTGGTGTCCGGCTGGAAGCTGGCGCGGCGCTTCGGTGCTTCGGTCAAGCTGCTGCGCCCCGCCCCGCAGGTCGAAAGAACCCTCACGCTGACTCAACTCCTGCCGCTGCTCGAGGTCTTCGACGACGAGGCCGAAGCGGTGGCGAGCTTCCTGACAAATTGAGCCGTAGCAGGCCGGAAACGGGTCGAGGGTGAATCCGGAGTTCTGACACCACCGGAGGAATGGCGATGTTTGACAGTTTCAGGGCGGGATTCCAGTCCGAGCTCGAGGGCATCCGAGAGGCGGGCACGTTCAAACACGAGCGCGTTATCTCGTCGCCGCAAAGCGCCGCGATCGAGGTTTCCCGCGGCGAGGTCATCAATTTCTGCGCCAACAACTATCTCGGTCTGGCCGACAATCAGGAGATCATCGAAGCGGCCAAAAAGGCCCTCGACGAACGCGGATTCGGGATGGCGTCGGTGCGCTTCATCTGCGGCACCCTCGATCTCCACAAGGAGCTCGAGCGGGTCATCAGCGAGTTCAACGGCACCGACGACACGATCCTGTACTCCTCGTGCTTCGACGCCAACGCGGGTCTTTTCGAGACCATTCTGGGGGCGGAGGACGCCGTCATTTCAGACGCGCTCAATCACGCGTCGATCATCGACGGCGTCCGTCTGTGCAAGGCGGAACGTTTCCGCTACGCGAACTCGGACATGGGCGAGCTCGAGGAGATCCTGAAGAACACCCAGGGCCACCGCCGGCGGTTGATCGCCACGGACGGTGTGTTCTCGATGGACGGGTACCTGGTCAAGCTCGACCGGATCTGCGACCTCGCCGACCGCTACGACGCGATGGTGATGGTGGATGATTCCCACGCCACCGGTTATATCGGCCGGACCGGGCGCGGCACTCCCGAGCACTGCGGTGTGCAGGGCCGGGTGGACGTCATCACCTCGACCCTGGGCAAGGCCCTCGGCGGAGCATCCGGCGGATACACCACCGGCCGCAGGGAGATCATCGAGTTGCTGCGCCAGCGATCCAGGCCCTACCTCTTTTCGAACACGCTGACGCCGTCTCTGACGGCCGCGGGCATCGCGGTGTTTCGGATGCTGTCTTCCACCACCGCTCTCCGCGACAAGCTGATGGAGAACACCCGCTACTTCCGAGAGAAGCTCTCCCGGGTCGGATTCGACCTGCTCGAGGGCGAGACCGCCATCGTGCCCGTGATGCTGTACGACGCCCGTCTCGCAGCCGACGTCGCCGACGCCATGCTGGAGGAGGGCATCTACGTCATCGGTTTCAGTTTTCCCGTGGTGCCGCGGGACCAGGCGCGGATCCGGGTCCAGATCTCCGCCGCACACGAACGGGAGCACCTGGATCGCGCCGTGGCTGCGTTCGAGAAGGTCGGCAGGCAACTGGGCGTCATCTGAGGCGGAGCAGCCTGCCCGTGCACTCCGACCCACCACGTGAAGCTTGGACCGAATGGGGTGGGAACGGGCCCACGGTGGTCTTCGGACATGCCAACGGATTTCCTCCCGGAACCTACCGCATTCTGCTGGAAGAACTCAGCCGCCGCTTCTCGGTGGCGAGCTTCGCCGCGCGCCCCCTGTGGCCAGGGAGCGACCCGCGGTCGGTGAGGTCGTGGCGCGACCTCGCCGGCGACCTCGGATGTCGAACTCGAGCGCCGCGGTGTCGAGGGCGCGGTGGCGGTCGGCCACAGCCTCGGCGGTGTCCTCGGTCTGATGGCGGCGGCGGCCGACCCGAAGCGTTTCTCCGCCCTCGCGCTGGTGGATCCGGTGGTATTCACCGGCGTCCATTCTCTGTTCTGGGGGGCGCTCAAGGGGCTCGGTTTCGGTAGCCGGCTGCCACTCATTCGCGGCGCCCGGCGGCGGCGCGAGAGCCTTCCCGGCGTCTCGACGATGTTCGTGCCTCCTATGCCGGAAAGTCGGTCTTCGCCACCTGGGATCCGCAGGTGCTTGACGACTACATCGGCGCGGCTTTTGTGCCCGATCCCGCAGGCGGCGTAAGGCTGCGCTACCCGAAGATGTGGGAGGCGAGAATTTTCGAGTTGACGCCCGCCTCTGTGTGGCGCGAGCTGAAGAGCCTCGAGGTGCCCATGCTGTTCATTCGCGGTGGCGTCTCCGACACCTTCGTCGCGGCAGCGGCGGAAAGAGCCGGTCGAGAAATCGAGAACGCACAGGTGGTCGAGGTGAAAGGCGCCAGCCATTTCGTCCCCATGGAGAAGCCGCGCGAGGTGGCGCGGTTGATTACCGATTGGGCGCGAGAAGTCGGGATCTGAGCGATGGAAATCGCCGGCCTCGTTGATGAGCTGTATCGCGACCTGCGGACCGTCGGTGATCCCGACAGGGGCGCCGGCGCCAGGGCCTATCTCAAAATCGATCTCGAGTTTCTCGGCATCGCCGCGAAGCCCCTTCGCGAGGTGGCGCGCTTGTTTCTTGACCGCCATCGAGACCTCGACCGCGCACGCCTTGTGGAGCTGGTGCGTTCGCTGTGGGAGCGCCCGGTGTTCGAGCTCAAAGCGGTGGCCGTCGCTCTCCTCGAACGGCGGGTGGGGGAGCTGCAACCGGGCGACCTCGAGCTGGTGGAGAGCCTCCTGCGCCGGAGCCACACCTGGGCGCTGGTTGACTGGCTGTGCACAAAGGTCGCGGCGCCGCTGGTGGCGCGCGATCCGGAGAGCGCTCGATCATTCCTCCGCCGCTGGTCCACCGACGGGGACTTCTGGGTGCGGCGTGCCTCCCTGCTCGCCCAGCTCCCGGCACTGCGGGCGGGGGGCGGCGACTTCGGTCTCTTCGCCTCGTTCGCGGCGGGGATGTTGGAGGAGAAGGAGTTCTTCATCCGCAAGGCGATCGGCTGGGTCCTGCGCGACGTCAGCAAGAAGCGGCCGCAGCTGGTGTTTGAATTCCTCGATCGCCACATCGGTGAGGTCTCGGGCGTGACCTTCCGCGAGGGGTCGAAGTACCTGCCCCGGGAGCAGGCCCGGGCCCTCCGTCGGCGCCGCGGCTGACCTTCTGAGGGTCGTGATGTCGGTGGGAGCGCAGGGGCGCATCGGAGTCGGCCACGCGTGAGGTGGTCACGGCTGGATGGTTGTCCTGCCGCAGACGGGTCGGCGGGCGGGGACTGCCAGCCGGTCATGGCAGCTGCAATGCTGTTACGATTTTCATGGGGAGCGATGAGCGTATCCAGTCGAATTCCGCATCGGTTGCGGCCGGGCGTGGCCGAATTCCCGCCGGCGAGAGGCGGGTTGGCCGAGGGGCGGGGGGTATCCACCACCGTCGGTGACCGGGCATCTGCTGCGACCGCCGGCGGGTGGGACGGCGTCCCCGGGGAGAGCCGGTGAGCAGTCCACAGGACGAATCGCGGCAACCGACCGTGCAGGTTCGTGAGTCGTTGCTCAAGGCGGCGGTGCTGGCGATCGCCTCGTGCCTGATGTACTTCGTGACCCGCACCCGCCATTTCGGCGGTGATGACACGGTCTTCGCGACGGTCGTCCAGCGGTGGCTCGACCTCGGGGCGATCGAGCCGGTGCTCGTTCACCCCCATCACCTGGTGTACAACCCGGTGGTTGCGGGCTGGGGGTGGCTGGGGCGAAGGCTTTTCGGTTCGGTTGTCGTTCTCGACGCGGGCGCTGCAGTCTCCGCCGCTGCCGCGGCACTGGCTGTCGCCGGCGTCTACCTGGTCCTGCGGCGATTTGCAGTCGCGGATGGAATGTCCATGCTGGCCGCCGGCGCCCTGGCTGTGACCGGCGGCATGTGGCGATATGCGACGCGTATGGAGGTTTACACCTTGGCGGCCCTCGGCGTGGTGGTGTGGCTCGCCGCGGTGGCGGACGAGGAGTGCACCTGGAGAAAGCTGGCCGGCGGGTTTGCCGCGCCGTGGCTCGGCCACTCGGTGCTCGGTCTGCTGGTGCTCCCCGGCGTCTGGCGGCAGCGGCGCAGGCCGCCGGTGGTGGTTCGAGCGGTGGTTGCGGGAGTTGTCATTCCGGGTGCGATCGCGGCGGCCGCGCTCGCCTGGTTCAACCACGCGTTTTCCATGGGCAAGATGGTCGGTGTCGTGCGCGGCGGCGGGCTCGGCGGATGGCTGTCGGCGCCCGACCCCGCAGCTGCCGTTCGCGCCGTGTACGGCCTGGTAGTCTGGCGGACCTACCACCAGTTGCCCGTTTACCCGCAGTCGGTCATGGTTCTTTTCGACGTGCTGGGGCAGGTGGCCGCAATTGCGCTCGCCGTTCTCGTGATTTTGGGCGCGGTGCGGGGGTCTGTGAAACGCCTCCCGCTCGCGTCGACCGCAGTGGCCGGGATCGCCGTCCTCATCCCTTTGTGGCTGATCTGGGATGTGGGCAACACCGAACACATGGTTGCGGCTGCGCCCCTCTTCGCGGTCTTGGCAGCCCTGGGCGCGTCATCACTGCCGCGCCCGTGGGGGGTGACGGTGTTGGCGATCTCCGCTTCCGGGCTGTTGCTGGCGAACGGCCTCGGATCTGCGCTGCTCGAAACCCAACCCCATTTGAGTCGGACCCGCGTGGTCGCCGAGCACGTGAGGGAGACCGTGCCGGAGAACGGTGTCCTGGTTGCAGTCGGCGTCGATCCCGAACTGCGCCTCGGTCTGCCGTATCTCGCGAGCCGGCGAGTCATCGATCTCACGAAGTTCGTGTCCTCGGCGGGACGCTCCAGCACAT
This sequence comes from Candidatus Sulfomarinibacteraceae bacterium, assembly GCA_963823345.1. Lineage (GTDB taxonomy): Bacteria > Acidobacteriota > Thermoanaerobaculia > Thermoanaerobaculales > Sulfomarinibacteraceae > Sulfomarinibacter. The sequence continues at coordinate 275,164 of CAWGLE010000008.1, read as the reverse complement.
CGCCGGACGAGGCGCTCGTCCAATGGTGGGCGGCCGTGGCGGCTGCGGCGGCTGGCGGTCGCGATCTGTGGTTGCTCGAAGACCTCGAAGACCCGGCGGTGGCTGCTTGGATCGCCAAGATCGGGATTTCAGAAGATGCGTGGAGGCGCGTGCGGGCGGCGCTGCACGCCGGCGGTGGTTCGACCCTGAGCGCCGACGGGCTCGTGGTTCGCCGGCCAGTGACCCTGAGGCGTCTCGAGGTCGGCTGACGCCGTCGTGCGGGTGGGACGTGATCCAACCCGCGCAAGGTGGACTGTCCGCCGTTCAGCGCTTCTTGCGTCCGGCGAAGAGGAGCCCAACGCCCCACGGGACCCCGTCGAAGAGGCGGTCGAGGGAAAAAAGCATGCGGACCAGCGCCACCAGCCGCCGCTGCCGGCCCAATCCGGAGACCCGCCGGAGCGCGGGGTCGTCGTCGACGGTGCCGGGGTTCTCGAGGCGGCGCCGGTTGACGCGTTTGAGAAAGAGATCGTCATACAGCCGCAGCAACGGCCACCCCCAGACGGTGGACTCGGGCTCGAGCCCGGCCGATTCGAGCAACGCGCTCATCCCGCCAGCCGTGTAGCGGCGAAGGTGGCCGGCCCAGTTGTCCCAGGCGGACCATTGTTCGGGCCCCGCGGGGACCGTTCCGACCAGCCAGCCGCCGGGCGCGAGTGCCCGCCCCAACTCCGAAACCGCCGCCTCGTGATCGGGGATGTGCTCCAGGGTTTCGGCGCTCGACGCGCTGTCGAAGGTCCCGTCGGTGAACGGCAGCCGGGTGATATCGGCGATGACCGGCAGGACACGGTCGCCGAGACCCGATGCTGCCGCTCGCCGGTGCAGGAAGGAGAGCGACAGGGGTGACAGGTCGGCGGCCACCACCAGCCGCCCCTCGCCGGCCAGTGTCAGCGACAATGACCCCACCCCGGCCGCGCATTCGAGGTGGAGACCCGGTTTCGGGGCGACCTCGCGCAGACGTCGCACCAACCGCCCCTCGCGGTGCGCGTGCCGCGGCCCGAAGAACTCCGGGTCCGCCCCCCACTCGGCCTTTCCCATGGATGGAGGATAGCAATTCGGAATTAGGAATTCGGAATTCGAATTTCGGATTTCGGATTTCGGATTTCCCACCCGCCCCCCCACCGTCAATCAGCACCCCAGGGCTCAGGGTGGGTGGGACCGCGTGCGGCGGAGGTGCCTGGCTCCCGGCCCGTCCTACGGGCCGGCGTGCCTGGCATCCTCTCGGGGAGCGCGTGCGGAAAGTCAGCGTGCGGCGGAGGTGCCTGAGACGTTGAACGTTTTAACGTTCTTACGTTCAAACGTTTCAACGTGTCAACGGTGCATTCTGCGTTCGGGTGCATGGGCACTCTGCTACCATCCCCACCCATGCCGGACGAACTCAGCCCCGAGTGGATCGACACCGCCGCGGGAGTTCGGACGGCCGCAGGCCTGTGTGCGGCCAACGGCCGTCTCGCCCTCGACACCGAGGCGGACTCGATGCATTCGTACTTCCACAAGGTGTGTCTGATCCAGGTGACCGCCGACGGGCGTCACATGGTCATCGATCCGCTCGCGCTCGCGCCCGCCGACCTCGACCCGCTGTGGGGGGTGGTTGGCGATCCTGCGCTGCCCGTCCTGATGCACGGCGCCGATTACGACCTCAGGGTCCTCGACCGCGACTACGGGGCGAGGATCCGCGGCCTCCAGGATACGCAGATCATGGCCCTGCTGCTGGGCGAGGAGAAGACCGGCCTTGCCGCCCTGCTCGAAAAGGAACTGAGCGTCCATCTCGACAAACGCCATCAGCGAGCCGATTGGGGTCGGCGACCCTTGACCGGTTCGCAGGTCGCCTACGCGGCCGCCGACACCGCCTATCTCGGGGCACTCGCCGGGCTTCTCCGCGCGCGTCTCGAAGAACTCGGTCGATGGTCGTGGGCGGTCGAGGAGTTCCTCAACCTGGAACAGGTCCGGTATTCGCCGCCGGCGGTGGACCCGTTGGCCTTCGAACGCCTCAAAGGGGGGCGCGCCCTGCGTGGCGCCGCACGGGACCGCCTCTTCACCCTCCACGGGTGGCGCGAAGGCACGGCTCAGGCTCTCGACGTGCCGCCGTTCAAGGTCCTCGGGAACCGTCAACTGATGCTCCTGGCGGAAGATCCGCCGGCGGACCGGACGGCCCTGGGTGAGGTCGAGGGAATTGGGCCGCGCGCGGTCCGACGGTGGGGACGAGAAATTTTACAGGCTGTCGTTCAACCGAACCGCGCGCCGGATCGCCTCAAACTGCCGCGGCCGCCCGACCCGCCCCCGGAGGTCCGGCGCCGGCTGAAAAACCTGTCCGCGGCCCGTGACGCGGTGGCGAAAGGTCTCGGGCTGCAGGAGGGGTTGGTGTGCTCGCGAAGCTGTGCCGAGGCCGTGGCCGCCCGACAACCGCGCTGCGCAACGCTCGGAGATCTCTCCGCCGCCGGGCTCAAGGGCTGGCGCCTCGAAGTCCTCGGCGAATCTTTCCTGACTGCGCTCGCGGCACCCTGAGGCCGAACCGTCCGTCACCGAGCGTTCCCGGCGTCGTCACTCCTCGAACCGTTCGACGTCCGCTCCGAGGTCCTCGAGTCGACGGTGGAGATTCTGGTATCCGCGTTCCACCTGGCGGATATTGTGGATGGTGCTGGTCCCCTCCGCGGCGAGGGCTGCGATCACCAGCGCCATGCCCGCCCGGATGTCGGGGCTCGCGAGGTTCTGGCCGTGCAGCTTCGACGGTCCCACCACGACCGCCCGGTGGGGATCGCAGAGAACGATCCGCGCCCCCATCGAGATCAACCGGTCGACCCAGAAGAGGCGGCTCTCGAACATCTTTTCGTGGATCAGGATGGTGCCCCTTGCCTGGGTGGCGAGAACCACCGAAATCGACGTGAGGTCGGCGGGGAAGGCGGGCCACGGTCCGTCGTCGATCTTCGGGATGGCGCCGTGTACGTCGTCCTTGATCACCAGCTCCTGGTCGGCGGGGACGACGATGTCGTTGCCTTCGACCCGCCACGAGATGCCGAGCCGGCCGAAGCACAGCTCGGTCATGCGGTGGTGGCGCTCGGGTTCCGCGTTGACCACACGGAGCTCGCCGCCGGTCACCGCCGCGAGCCCTATGAAGCTCCCGACTTCCACCGGGTCGGGGCCGATGGTGGCGGCCGCCGGTCCGAGACGACGGCGCCCCTCGACCTCGAGCGTGTTGGTGCCGATGCCCTGCACCGCACCGCCCATCGCGTTGATGAGCCGGCAGAGCTCCTGGACGTGAGGTTCGGACGCGGCATTTCGGATCGTCGTCACGCCATCGGCGAGAGCGGCTGCCATGACCGTGTTTTCGGTCCCCATGACGCTCATTTCGTGCAGGAAGACGTCCGTCCCGGTGAGGCCGCGGGGCGCCGTCAGGCGGTAGACGTCCGGACCGACATCGACCTCGGCGCCCAATGCCTGCAGCGCGTGAACGTGGGTGTCCAACGGGCGGCGCCCGATGCGGTCGCCACCCGGCCGCGGCAGCACGGCGCGGCCGTACCGTGCGAGCAGGGGACCGGCGAGCAGAAACGAGGCGCGGATTTCGCACGCCAGGAGCGCCGGGACGTCGAAAAGCGACACCGACGAGCTGTCGATCCGCCACGAACCGGGACCGGTCTCTTCGATCGCGGACCCGAGGGTCGCGAGCAGTTCGAGCATCACCGCCACGTCGCGGATCTGCGGGACGTTGGCGAGTTCGACGGGGCCGTCGGCGAGAAGCGTGGCCGCCAGCATCGGCAGGGCGGCGTTCTTGTTGCCCCCGGGAACCAGGGTGCCGTGGATCGGCCGGCCGCCGCGGATGATGTAACCGTGGTTTTGGTCGTCGGGAATCATCATGGTGTGATCATCATACCCAGAGGTGGCGTGATGATGAACGGGTCATGGCGATCTGAAGGCACGCTGCTGTAGAATTCTCGATCGTGGCTCATCTCGAACTCCACAGCCTCAAGTCCCCCAAACGCGCCCGCCAGGTCGCCGCGCTGCTCGACCACCTGCACAGACAGGGCTCGCGGGTCGTGGTGTGGGTGGGCGACGAGGGACGACGGCAGATCCTCGACGACTATCTGTGGACGTTCGAAAAGCTGGCGTTCGTGCCTCATATCCTGTGGAGCCCTCCGCTCGGCGAGGTGAACGACCCGATCGTCCTGGTTGGCGAGCCGGCGAACCCCAACCGGGCCTCGATGCTGGTGGTCGGAGACGATCTGCCCGACGGGTCGTGGGCAGCCACGTTCGAGGTCGTCCACGACCTCGTGGGAGCCGACGAGGAGGGTACGGCCCGCCGCGAATTCTGGGAACGGTGGCAACGGGGCTCTACTTAGGCATCCGGCAGCGCGATCTCGAGGTTTGTTTCCGGGGGCGTTCGGGCATAGCGCAGAATCGCCAGAGTCGCTTCGACCACCAACCACAGGGCGATGAAGGTGATGGAGCCGCCCACGAAGAGCAGGGTCGAGTTGCCGTCGCGCCAGAACGACAAGAGCTTGCTCGTCATGGCGATCAGCGTGGTGGCCATCATGAAAACCATCGGTACCAGGAAGGGCAGGGCCATGCGACGCCGCTGGAGCAGATAGAGCGACACGGTCAACAGCGCGAGCCCGGCCAGGAGCTGATTGGTGGAGCCGAAGAGCTGCCACAGGACGAGACCGGCCGACTGGCCCTCGATGCGATAAAAGGCGAAGAAGGAGATCGCGACCACCGCCAGGGTCGAGGAGATGTAGCGGTTTTGCAGGGGCGCACAACGAATCGAGGTGGCGATCTCCTCGATGTTGTAGCGGAGCAGGCGGGTGGCCGAGTCGAGGGTCGTGAGGGCGAAGCTGACGACCACCACCGCGATCAGGGTGCGCGCGGTCTGTTCGGGGAGGCCGACCACCGACACGAATCGCGTGGCGCCCTCGATAAAGGCGCTCATGCTGCTGCCCAGACCCTGGATCGACGCCCAGTCCGCGTAGTGGTGTTTCCACGCCGCCGGTGAAACAAAGCCGGCGGTACAGGCGAGCACCGCCGCCAGACCCAGCAGCGACTCGCCGATCATGGCCCCGTAGCCGATGGGTCGTGCGTCGGTTTCCCGGTCGAGTTGTTTGGCGGTGGTCCCCGACGACACCAGCGAGTGGAAGCCCGACGCGGCGCCGCACGCGATGACGATGAAGACGAAGGGGTAAAGGGGAGGCGCGCCGACCGGGTGAGCATCCACCACCGGGGCCGCGAACTCGGGTCGGAGGATGAAGAAGCCGATGTAGGTGAGGCCGAGGCCCAGATAGAGCAGCAGCGAGTTGAGGAAGTCGCGCGGCTGCAGCAGCGACCACACCGGCAACACCGAAGCGAGCCACGCGTAGGCCAGCAGAACCCATGTCCAACCGGCGGACGAGGCCCAACGGACCGGCATGTACGGAGACGCCGCAACCACGGCGAGAGTCACCACAAACGCGACAGTGATCAGGGGCATCAAACCGCGGCCTCGTTTTCTCACCAACCAGCCGATGAGCATCGCGGCCACCAGAATTGCGCCCGACGGCACCACCGACTCGGGGTAGTAGTCAGCCGAAAAGAGCAGACCGACCACGTAGGCGAAGACTCCCATGGCGAGGGCGATGGCGAAGAAGATGATGGCGTGCATGAGCGACTTCGCGCGTTTGCCGATGAGACCCTCGGCAATGGCGCCGATCGAGAGGCCCCTGGCGCGGACCGAGATCACCAGCGCACCGAAATCGTGGACGCAGCCGATCAGGATCGAGCCCACAACCACCCAGATCATGGCCGGTAGCCAGCCCCAGACCACGGCGATGGCGGGGCCGAGCATCGGTGAGAGTCCGGTGATGGACGCGTAGTGATGGCCGAAGAGCACCAGGGGCCGGGTCGGCACGTAGTCGATGCCGTCCTCCATCGAGTGCGCCGGCGTTACGGCGTCGGGCCTCAACGCGAACACCTGTTGCGCCAGGAAACGCGAGTAGAACATATAGCCCGCGAAGTAGACCGCGAAGCACGCCAGCACGACGATGGTCGATGTCATGGCGGGTATTCTACCCGCCCCCGGGGTGTCTGCCTGTCAGTTCTTCCACAACCTTGGGGTGTTCTCCTCGAACCACGCGCGCAGCCACCTCACGGCACCGCCCCGGGTTCGCACTTCGTTCCGCACCTGGGCGTCGGTGAGGGCAGCGACGGCGCGGCCGAGGGCAGGACCGGGCGGGAGACCGAGGAGGGCGGCGATTTCCTCACCCGCGAGCAGCGGCGCCGGTTCGATAAGCTCCGCGCCATGCTCGCGCCACTGGCGCCACCACCGTTCCCATTCGTGGTCGGGTTCGACGGCGGCGGCGAGTGTGATCGTAGCCGGAAATGCCGCGCCGGCGCGGTGGATCAATGCCCGCCGTTCCGCGGGTGACCCATCGACCGCCGACAGCGCCGCATCGAGATTTCTTGCCGCCTGGGCTGCGTTGATCCTGAGGGTTCGCGGCCACGCGAAGGGTGCCACCGCGTCGGGGTGGGGCGACCCCGACGCCTTCAGCAGAAAGGCGAGGGCCGCGGCGTCGCCGGCTTCGCTGAGGGCCGTACGCAGGGGGTGTGCATCGTGTCGCAGGCGCGAAACGGCGTCGAGATTGGCGGAGATCCACGGTCCGTCGAACGCGGCGGTCGGGCGAGCGGTGTGCTGCAGGATCCCGAGGTCGAGCATCGCCTCGAAGCCGCGCCGGCGGTTCGCAAGCGTCATGAGCTTGAGAAACTCCTGACCGAGGCGTTCGGGCGGCGCACGGCGGACCCGGGACGCCAGCGATCGGATCCATGCCGCGGTCCGCTCGTCGATCTTGAATCCCGGAAATTGGGCCAGGAAGCGCGCTGCGCGTACGAGGCGTACCGGATCGTCCTCAAGGTTCTTCCTGCGGATCGCACGCAGGGTGCCCGCCCTCAGATCCGGCACGCCCCCGACCTGATCGACGAGCGGTCCGTCGGGAAGTCGCCACATCACGGCGTTGACCGTGAAGTCACGGCGGTGGATGTCGCGTTCGAGATCGAGGTCGCCAAGGGGCCACAACTCGACCTTGAGCGCCGGGGTCTCGATGCGCCACACCCGCTTGTCGTCGCGGCCGAGGAGGTGGGCGCTGCCGTCGAGCCGGGCCGCCAGCCGCCGAGCCGGTCCTCTGGCCTTCTCGAGGGTCCCGGGAAGGACCAGGTCGAGATCGACGGTGGGTCGTCCCAGCAGCCGATCACGGACATAACCGCCCGTCACGAAACACTCGGGTGTGCCGAGGGCGTCCCACACCCCACGCAACAGCAGGTCGTGCGAAAGTGCGGACATTTTGAGGCGGGGCATGGCAGCCTCAGCATACTCCAGAGAATGAGGAATGAGGAATGAGGAATTTCGGATTTCGGATTTCGGATTTCGGATTTTCCACCCATCCCCAACCAGAGCCGCGGGCCGCGAGCCCAGGATGCTACAATGCGCGACCCCCCGCCGCGAGGTGGAAGATCCCGAAACGAGAGGGAATGGAAAATGGCCGAGGAACGACTGCAGAAGATCATCGCGCGCACCGGGCTGTGCTCGCGCCGGGATGCCGACCGGTTGATCGCCGGAGGGCGGGTGACGGTTGACGGGCGGGTCGCCGAGCCCGGCGAAAAGGTCGAGTGGTCCAAGGTCCACATCAAGGTGGACGGCAAGAGCCTGAAAGCGCCGGAAGCCGCGCGTTACTTCCTCCTGTACAAACCGCGCGAGGTCATGACCACCTGCGATGATCCCGAGGGGCGAAAGACGGTGCTCGATCTGGTGCGGCCCGTGGTCCGGGAGCGGGTCTACCCGGTGGGCCGGCTGGATTACCAGTCGGAAGGGCTGCTCCTGCTGACCAACGACGGCGAGTTGGCCGCCCGGGTCGCTCACCCTCGACACGGCGTGGTGCGCGAGTACATGGTCAAGATCCGCGGCGATCTCACGCGACCGGAGTACGACAAGTTGATGGCTGGAACCAGCATCGAAGGCCGTCTCGTCAAACCGCGGTTGGCGCAGCGGGAGAAACAGGGGCGCGGCGGGACGACGACCTGGTGGCGGATCGAGGTCACCGAGGGGCGGACGCACGAGGTCCGGGAGCTCTTCTTCCGCGCCGGACACCACGTCCAGAGGCTACGGCGGACCGCGATCGGTCCCCTGCGCGACGACACCCTCAAACCGGGCGAGTTCCGGACCCTGAGCGAAAACGAGCTTCAGACCCTGAGACGAGCGACCGTGAGGACCGGGAAGTCGAAGCCCGCGAGCCCTGCCCGATCGACAACCGGAAATCGGGGCCCGGGTAGACCTGCAACTCGGAAACCGTCAACCCGGAAACGCTAAACCACTGAAAAAACAAATATCTGCAATTCGCCGCAGGCGAATTGCCGTGGTAAAATCACGCGCCGCATCGAACCGGCTGGAGGATGCGTGGAGAAGATCGACGAAAATCAACAACCGCTCGAACAGCTGCTGGCCAACCGCCGGGCGAAGCTCGACGCCCTGGTGGGCCTTGGACTCGAGCCCTTTCCCCGCCGCTTCCGGGTCGACGAGTCAGTGAGCCAGGTCCGCGCGCGGTTCGAGGAGAAAACCACCGAGGATCTGGAGGCCGACCAGCCCCAGGTACGGCTCGGCGGACGGGTGCGGGCGATTCGCGGCCACGGCAAGGTCTCGTTTGCCGATCTCAGCGACGGCGCCGCGCAGATGCAGCTCTACCTGCGCAAGAACGACCTCGACGAAACCGCGTGGCAGACCATCGAACTCCTCGATCTGGGTGACTTCCTCGGTGTCGAGGGGAGGGTGTTCCGGACCCGGGCGGGCGAGCTGAGCGTGGCGGTGAAGAACCTGTCGGTCCTCGGCAAGGCTCTCCGCCCTCTGCCGGAGAAGTACCACGGCCTCGCCGACCGCGAGGCGCGGGCCCGCCAGCGGTACCTGGATCTGCTCGCCAACCCGCAGTCGCGACAGGTCTTCGAGGTGCGATCGAAGGTCGTGTCCTCCATCCGCCGCCATCTCGAGGCGGCAGGCTTCATGGAGGTCGAGACGCCGATGATGCAGCCCATAGCCGGAGGTGCGTCGGCGCGGCCGTTCATGACCCACCACAACACTCTCGACCTCGATCTGTTCCTGAGAATCGCGCCGGAGTTGTACCTCAAACGACTCATCGTCGGCGGCTTCGAAAAGGTCTTCGAGCTCAACCGCAACTTCCGCAACGAGGGCATTTCCACCCGCCACAACCCCGAGTTCACCATGCTCGAGTTCTACTGGGCCTACTCCGACTACGAGCTGTTGATGGATTTCACCGAAGAGCTCCTGACCGCGGTTGCCGAGGACGCTGTCGGCACCCTCAAGCTGCCGTGGGGCGAACACACGATCGACTTTCGCCGGCCGTGGCGGCGGCTGACGATGCGCAACGCGATTCTCGAGTACTCCGACCTGACGCCTGACGACCTCGCGGTCAGGTCGCGGATGGAGGCTGCCGCCCGCGCCCTCGATGTTCAGCGGATCGACGAGCGGTCGGACGGCGCGCTGCTGGCCGAGCTCTACGAGATGACTGCCGAACCCCTGATGATCAACCCGACGTTCATCACGGATTTCCCGAGGGACATCTCACCGTTCGCGAAATCCTGCCCCGGGGACCCGGACACCGTGGAGCGGTTCGAGCTGTTCATCGGCGGCATGGAGGTCGCCAACGCCTTTACCGAGCTCAACGATCCCGATGAGCAGCGGCGGCGGCTCGAGGCACAGGCTGCCGCCCAGGGTGGAGAGGTGGACGAGGACTTCGTGCTGGCGATGGAGCACGGGATGCCCCCGACGGGCGGCGAAGGGATCGGCATCGACCGGTTGGTCATGCTGCTCACCAATCAGCAGTCGATCCGCGACGCCATTCTCTTCCCGCAGCTGCGCCCAAGGGACTGAGATGGCAGGTCCCGGCATGACGACCTGCGCGCCGGTCCCGTCCGGTGTGTGTACGCCGCGCGGGACGGATGTCCGTTTTTTCGGAGCACAGGGCGGCGGGCGTGTCGGCTGAACTCCACCTCGCCCGCCGCTACCTCATCGGCCTCAGGCGCCGCACCCATGTGGCGACGGTGACGCTGATTTCGATGGTGGGGCTGGGCCTCGGAGTGCTCGCACTGGTGGTCACTCTGTCCCTTCTCGAGGGCTTCCAGTCGGCGATCCGCGGCGAACTCGTCGCCAAGGCCAACCACGCCCGGTTGACGGCGGCAGAGGGGCGTCGACTGCAACACCCCGACGAGTTGGCGTCGGTCTTGCAAGCAGATTTGCCCCAGGTGGACATGGTCAAGGTTGTTCGCGGTACATGTCTGGTGTCGTCACTCTCCGATGCCGTTCCGGCATCGGTCGTCGGCCGGTCTGACGCCCTCGGCGTGGTCATCGACCGGGTACTTGCCGCTCGTCTCGGGGTCGGGGTCGGGGATCAGATCCAGGTGATTTCCCCGAGACAGCGTCTGACCCCGATGGGACCGCTGCCCGTTCGCACGACTGCGGAAATCGCGGATGTCAAACCCCCCGAACCCGGCGACGAGTCGGGGACGGTCCTGTTGCCGCTGGCCTCGGCGCAGCAACTGCTGTGGGGCGACGACGTTGTCGAGGCCATCGAACTGCGCGACATCTCCGATCCGTGGGGGTTGGGGGAGCGGGTTCGTCAGGCTCTTGAAGCGACCGACCAGCCGATCAACGTTGCGGGTCTCGAAGAGCTGCACCGGCCGTTGTTGCTCGCGCTCGCGCTCGAACGCGTCATGATTTTCCTTGCGGTGGGCCTGATGCTGGTGGTCGCGGCGCTCAATCTGCTGTGCAACGTCGCCATGGTGGCGGCGGAAAAAAGGGTCGACCTGGCGGTGCTCGCGGGCATCGGTCTGCCTCCCCGTGCGCTGCGTCGGCTCTTCCTCATGCTCGGCGTGGGCATCGGCATGGTGGGCTCGACCGGCGGCGCCATCCTCGGGGTGACGACCGCGATGATCCTGGATCGTACCGGCGCGCTGCCGTTGCCGCGCGGGGTGTTCGCGACCTCGTCCGTGCCGTTCCGGGTCGAACCGTCCATGGTCGCCCTGGTCATGGCGATCGCACTCCTGCTCGCGACCGCCGCTTCCTGGTTCCCTTCGCGGCTGATCGCGCGGCGCGACCCGGCCGAAGGGCTGCGCTATGAGTGACGGCCGCGCTCTTGTCGAACTGACGGGCGTCGGCAAGGGCTTCGGCGCCGGCAGCACGCGGGTGGAGGTCATCAAGGACCTCGATCTGACGGTGGCGGAGGGGCGCCTGTTGGCGATCGTCGGCCCTTCCGGCGTCGGCAAGAGCACTCTGCTGCACATGGTCGGCCTGCTCGATCGCCCGGACGAGGGGCGTTTCGTTCTCGATGGGCAGGAGGTCGACGGTCTCGACGGCGAGGACCGCGCCCATCTCCGCAACCGGTTGATCGGTTTCGTCTTTCAGCACCACTACCTGCTCGACGAACTGGACGCCCTCGACAATATCGCGCTGCCGCTGCGGATCGCCGGCGAGGCGGCTTCGAAGGCGCGCGCCCGCGCCCGGGAGCTTCTGGACGCGGTGTCGCTGGCCGATCGGGCGCACCATTTTCCCGACCAGCTTTCAGGTGGTGAACAGCAGCGGGTGGCGGTGGCGCGGGCGTTGGCGATGAACCCGCGGCTGCTCCTCGCCGACGAACCGACCGGGAATCTGGACCGCAAGAACTCCGAACACGTGTTCGATCTGGTGCGGGACCTTCATTTGAAGGCCGGATTGACATCCATTATAGTGACCCACGACGAAGAGATGGCCCGCATGTGCGACGGCGTGTTCCGTCTGGCACCTGCGGGCGAATGTTTCGAAGATGTTTGAACGTTTCAACGAACACGTCAGGCGCAGCCTGTTTTTCGCCCGCTACGAAGCGAGTCGCTCGAGCAGTCGGTCGATTGCCGCCCACCACGTCCTTCTCGGAATGCTGCGGGAGGCGGATCCGGTGTTCGGCGAGCTGCTCGCGGGAAAGGGCATCGACGCCCGCGAAATCCGGGACCAGCTTCTCGGCGAACGGATGAGCGTCGAACGGGTGAGCACGTCGCCCGACCTGCCGCTCGCCGAGGAGACGAAAAAAGCCCTTGCCTATGCGGTCCACGAAGCGGAGAGCATGGGCCACCCCAGCGTCGGTTCCGAACACCTCGTGCTGGGGCTGTTGCGGGTCGAGGAGTCGAGCGCCGCTCAGTATCTGACGAGTCGCGGCCTCGAACTTTTCCAGCTTCGCGAAGAAGTGGTTCGGCGAGCTCGTGAGACCGAGGCCGAGGCGACGGCTCAAGCGACCCCCAACATCGTCGAGTACTCGCGCGACCTCACGATGATTGCAGCCGAGGGCGGCTTCGACCCGCTGATCGGGCGCGAGCAGGAAGTCGAACGCATGGTGCAGATCCTCAGCCGGCGGACCAAGAACAACCCGCTGCTGCTGGGCGAATCGGGGGTCGGCAAGACCGCGATCGTCGAGGGGTTGGCCACCCGGATCATCGACGGCTCGGTGCCGGTGCACCTCTCCGATCGAAGGATCCTGGCCCTGGACCTGTCGTTGCTGGTTGCGGGGACGAAGTACCGCGGCCAGTTCGAGGAGCGGTTGAAGGGTTTTCTCAAAGAGCTCCACGACCATCCCGAAATCATCATCTTCATCGACGAGATCCACTCCCTCATCGGGACCGGGTCGGCCGAGGGATCCCTCGACGCCGCGAATATCATCAAACCGGCGTTGTCCCGCGGTGAAATCACCTGTATCGGGGCGACCACGGTCCGTGAGTACCGCAAGTACGTCGAAAAGGACCGCGCACTGTCGCGACGGTTCCAGGCCGTCACCATCCGGCAGCCGAGCGACGAGGAGACGATTACAATCCTCGAGGGCGTTCGCAGCCGGTACGAGGAGTTCCACGGCGTGCGCTACTCCGACAACGCCATCAAGGCGGCGGTCAGCCATGCCGGGCGCTACATCACCGACCGCGCCTTTCCGGACAAGGCCATCGATGTTCTCGACGAGGCGGGTGCCCGGGTCAAGCTCCGACAGGTGTCGGCAACCACATCACTTCGCAGCGTCCAGCAGGAGATCAGCAACGTTGTCGCACGGATGAAGGACGCCATCTCGCGCAAGGAATTCGAGGCGGCCGTCGATCTCCGGGAGGAGGAGCTTCGTCTCCGCGAAGAGCTCGAAATGCTCGAAAAGACCCACGCGGAAGAGCCGCCGGAGAGGGTGACCGTGACCCGCGGCGATATCGAAGAGGTGGTTGCCTCGTGGACCGGAATACCGGTGACCTCGATCGGCGAGGACGAGGCGGACCGCCTGCGGCGCATGGAAGATCTTCTGCGGCAACGGGTCGTCGGCCAGGACGACGCGATTGCGGCGGTCGCCCGCGCCATCCGCCGCAGCCGTCTCGGGGTCACCAGCCCCAATCGGCCCATCGGCTCCTTCATTTTTCTCGGGCCCTCCGGAGTCGGCAAGACCGAGGTGGCGCGGCAGTTGGCGGGCTTTCTCTTCCAGGACACGCGCCGGCTCGTCCGCTTCGACATGTCCGAGTACATGGAAAAACACACGGTCTCGCGTCTGATCGGGTCGCCGCCCGGTTACGTGGGTTTCGAGGAGGGCGGTCAGCTTTCCGAACAGGTCCGGCGCAACCCGTACTCGGTGGTGCTGCTGGACGAAATCGAAAAAGCCCACCCCGACATCTACAATCTTCTGCTGCAGGTTCTCGAGGACGGCCGTTTGACCGACAACTACGGCAACGTCATCGACTTCACGAACACCTTGATCATCATGACTTCGAACCTCGGCAGCCGGCAGCTGGTGGATGAAGACCGCGTTGGTTTCAGCAGCGATCGCCACGGGGCGAATGCATCACAGGTCCGCGATCTCATCGACCGCGAGATGCGGCGCCACTTTCCGCCGGAGTTTGTCAACCGGTTGGACGAGGTCATCGTGTTCGGTTCGCTCGACGAAGCGAGCATGCTCGAGGTGGCAAAGCTCCTTCTCGAGGAGACCGCACAGGTTCTCCGGAGCCAGAACGTCGTTATCCGATTTGCATCCGACGTCGCGCGCTGGCTGCTCGACCGGTGCGGCGTCGACCCGCAGGCGGGCGCACGGCCGCTGCGTCGACTGGTCAAGATGTGGGTCGAGGACACGGTTGCCGATTTTCTCATTTTGAACAGAGCGGAAGATGTCATCGAGCTCACAATGATTGTCGAGGGAGGTCGGCCGGTCGTGCACGCAACAAACAAAGACGCAGTGACCCTCGGACAGGACCACGCCTGATGCGGAGGGCTGTGCTGCTTTTTGTCGTCATGCTGATCGCCGGTCCGGCCGCTGCGCAGGACGAAGTGATCATCCGTGACATCGTCGTCGAAGGCGGGGTGACCCTCACCGTCGACACCGTGTCGTACTATCTCGGGCTCGAACCAGAGGATCCCCTGGATCTCGATCTCGTCGTCGACGGCTACCGCCGTCTGTGGGATTCGGGACTTTTCGAGGACGTGGTCGTCGAGATTGGGGATCACGGCGATGGGACGGTGACCCTTTACGTCGTCGTCAAAGAGAGGCCGTTTGTCACCTCAGTGACGTTCGAGGGCAACAAGAAGATCAAGTCCTCCGACCTCAAGGACAAGCTCGATGAACGGGGCGTCGAAGTGCCGCGAAACGTGCCGCTGAAGATGGCGCAACTGTCGCGGATCGAATCGGCCGTCAAGGACGTGTATGACACGGAGGGTTTTCGCTCGGCTGAGGTCGAGTTTCGCGTCGATACGACAGGACCCAACAAGAGAGAGGTCGTCTACACCATCGACGAGGGCGGCAAGGTCAAAATCAAGGAGATCGACTTTGCGGGAAACTCGGTCTTCAAGGACTCGAAGCTTCGCGGTGTGATGAAAAAGACCAAACAGAAGAGCATGCGTTATATGTTCGGGGACAAGATCATCTACACCAAGGAAGCGTGGGACGAAGACCGGGACAACCTCCGCACGTTTTATCAGAACAACGGTTACATCGATGTCAAGATCGGCGAGCCGGTCCTCAACCTGACGGCCAAGCACCCGGATGCGGAGACGTTGAAGAAGAAGGACTACCGGATGGAGATCACCATCCCGGTGGAGGAAGGCCAGCCCTACACCCTGGGGACGTTCGACATCGTGGGTGCGGAGGTCTTCAAGACCGAAGGCCTGATGTTGATCTTCGACGTCCAAAGCGGTCAGACGTACAACCGCAAGATCATCGCGGACGGTATCGAGAAGGTTCAGGAGGGGTACCAGAACACCGGGTACGTCTACGCCTACGCCAGCGAATCGTGGACGCGGCGCGAGGGCGAGGACCACGTCGTCGACGTGACCGTCAACATCTACGAGGGTGATCGCTTCCGGCTCGGTCGCCTCGAGTTCGTGGGCAACACCACGACGCGCGACAAGGTGCTGAGGCGCGAGTTCCGGATCGCCGAGGGGCAGTACATGAACATGGGCATGTTCAAGTCCTCGGTGTTCAAGGTCAACGCCCTCGGTTACTGGAAGCTCGAGGAGGAACCTCTCGAATTCGACTTCGACGATGAAAACAAGAAGGTCAACGTCAAGGTCAAGGGAAATGAGGTCGGGCGGAACGATGTTCAATTCGGCGCCGGCTACTCGGAGCTCGACGGTTTCTTCGTCCAGGGGCAGTTCAACACCCGCAACTTCCTCGGCCGCGGCAACTCGATCGGTGTGTCGCTCCAGTTCGGCGCGCGTTCGGATCTTTACTCTCTGAGCTATACCGAGCCCTACTTCCTCGACCGGCGGATCCTTCTCGGTGCGTCGATCTTCAAGTCCGCCATCCAGGTGCAGCAGATCGGGTTTTCGAGCTACGAGAGAGAGACCACCGGATTCACCATCTCGACCGGTCTCGGCGTGTCGCCGTGGGCGTCGATTTCAGGACTCATCGCCTTCCAGGACGACTATTCGCGGTACCTGATCACCAGGTTCGGCAATCTCGGGACCCCGACGTCGGGCCATGACCGGCCTCAGGATATCCCTCCGGTTGACGGCGTCACCTACGAGCGCGCCTACGAGGTCTACTCGGGAGCGACCCACTCGTTCACTCCCGGTTACAACCGGGACAGCCGGGATGACCCGTTCGACCCCAGCCGGGGCTCAGCCTTCTACGGGCGCGTTCGGCTAGCCGGTTATCTCCTGGGCGGCGACTTCCAGTACGTTCGTCCGGAGGTCGGTTTCACCAAGTTCATACCCTGGGGCAAGAAGGTCACCCTTGCCTATCACGCCGAGGCCGGGCAGTTCCTGACCTCGGGCGACAACGAGATCCCGGTGTACGAGCGCTACCGCCTCGGTGGCGACCGCTCGCTGCGCGGTTTGCCGTACTACTCGGTGATTCCACGAACCGAGGATGGTCGTTACTTCCTGACTCCCGGGGGGTCGCGCGAGGGCGGCGACCGATACTGGCAGCTCAATCTGGAGTACCAGTACCGGATCGGCGGGCCGGTCAAACTGGTGTTGTTCGCGGACATGGGCAACGCCTACCACGAGGAGCAGGGGTGGGAATTTGCCTTGTGGCGGAGGACCACCGGGGTCGAAATGAGGATCTTCCTGCCGATCTTCCAGGCGCCGATCCGCTTTATTTACGGTTACAATCTCGATCCGTACCCCGACGAGTCGGATAGCGATTTCCAATTCTCGATCGGGACGACATTCTAGAAAAATGGAGGACAGAAAAATGTCTCGTTCATTGACTCGTGGTGCGCTCGTTGTGATGCTGTTGGCCGGGGCGGCTCTGCCGGTTGTCGCCCAGGACAAGGTCGCGGTGATCGACGTGCAGAGGGTGGTGACCGAATCGGACCCCGGCAAAGAGGTCATGCTGCGCCTCAAGTCCCTCACAGACGCCAAGTCGCAGGAGGGGCAGGCGCTGCAGCAGCAGTACACGGCGCTGCAGGATCAATTCAACAAACAGCGTTTCACAGTCTCCGAAACGCGCCAGGCCGAGATGAGCAAGGAGATCGAGGACAAACAGATCGCCATCCGGCGGTTCCAGGACGATGCTCAGCGTGAGGTGCAGGAGGCGCAACGCCGCGAACTCGGGAAGCTCGAGGAGCGCATTCTGCCGATCATCAACCAGATCGGCAAGGAAAAGTCCTTCACGTTGATCTTCAACAAGTTCCAGTCCGGTCTGGTGTACGCCGACGAGGCGATCGACATCACCGACGAGGTGATCCGGCGCTTCAACACCGCGCAGTGAGCCCACGCTTCACTCTCGAGGATCTTGCCGATCGCCTGGGGGCCGAGGTGATCGGCAACGGTGCTCATGAGGTGAGCGGGGTTCGGGCGCTCGATGACGCCGGCCCGGAGGAACTGAGCTTTCTCCACAACCCGAAGTACGCCGAGAAGGCCAGGTCCTCGCGTGCCGGGGCGATCCTCGTCGCCGACGCCGACGCTCTCCCGGGACGCGATCTCCTGGTGTGTCGCGAGCCGTATCTGGCGACAGCACGGGCGCTCGAGCTTTTCTATCCGGCCGAGCGGCCGGCGGTCGGGGTGCACCCTTCGGCGGTCGTGGCCGCAGACGCCGTGGTCGGGGGGGGCGCGAGCATCGGGCCGCAGAGCGTTGTCGGCGCCGGAAGCCGGATCGGGAACGACTCGACCCTCGGCGCCGGCTGTGTGTTGGGCCGCGGCGTCACGGTCGGCGCAGGCTGTGAAATCCACTCGCGGGTGGTGATCGAAGATCGTTGTCGTGTCGGCGACCGGTGCATCATTCACTCCGGTACCGTGGTCGGCTCTGACGGGTTCGGATTTGCGACCGTCGACGGCGTTCATCACAAGGTTCCGCAGGTGGGCATCGTCGTGATCGAAGACGATGTCGAGATCGGCGCCAACGTGTGTATCGACCGAGCGGCGATCGGCGAAACCCGTATCGGCCGGGGCACGAAAGTCGACAACCTGGTGCAGATAGCCCATAACGTTCACGTCGGCGAGCACTGTCTTTTAGTGGCGCAGGTCGGCATTTCGGGTTCCACCGAACTCGGCCACCACACGGTGATGGCCGGGCAGGCGGGTTGTGCGGGACACGTCAAAATCGGCAGCGGCGTCGTGGTGACGGCGCGAGCCGCGGTGATCAAAGACGTGCCGGACGGAGTCACCGTGTCGGGATTCCCGGCGCGTTCCCACCGCGAGTGGCTCAAGGCCAACGCCAACCTGGCGCGTCTCGACGACCTGCGCCAGACGGTCAAGCGGCTGGAAGCCCGGATCGACGAACTGGAAGGTGGTCATCATGAATGACATCCGCGAAATCCTCTCGGTGATGCCCCACCGTTTTCCTTTTCTCCTCATCGACCGGGTGCTGGAAATGAACGAGAACTCGATCCGGGCGGTCAAGAACGTGACGTTCAACGAGCCGCACTTTCTCGGCCACTTTCCGGAATTCCCCGTGATGCCCGGCGTTCTGATTGTCGAGGCCATGGCTCAGGCCGGCGGCTTTCTCCTGTTCAGCCAGATCGAGGACCGCGAAAACAAACTCTTCTTCTTCACCGGCATCGACAACTGCCGTTTCCGCAAACCGGTCGTGCCCGGGGACCAGCTGATCTTCGAGGTCGAATTGGTGGCGAAACGAAAAACATTTGCCAAGATCCACGGCCGTGCCCTGGTCGGTGAGGACGTGGTTTGTGAGGCCGACATGATGTCCGCCCTGGGAGACCGTACATGACCGAACGTATTCATCCAACCGCCCTCGTCGATCCTTCGGCCGAATTGGCCGATGGCGTGACGATAGGGGCCTACTCGGTGGTCGAGGCCGGCGTTCGAGTCGGTGCCGATTGTGAGATCGGGCCGTTCTGCCGCTTCGGCAGCGGCACCAGCGTCGGCGAGCGCAACCGCTTCGTAAGCCACTGTTCGGTCGGGGCGCCGCCCCAGGATCTCAAGTACAAGGGCGAGGCGACGCGGCTCGAGATCGGGAACGACAACTGGTTCCGCGAGTTCGTCACCTTGCACCGGGGCACCCCGGGCGGTGGCGGCGTCACGCAGATCGGCGACAGCGGGCTCTTTATGGCCTACACCCACGTCGCACACGACTGCCACGTCGGGTCGAACACCATCTTCGCCAACAACGCCACTCTTGCCGGCCACGTCGAGGTGGGAGACTTCGCGACCGTCGGCGCGTTGTCGGCGGTGCACCAGTTCACCCGGGTTGGGAATCACGCCTTTCTCGGCGCCTTCACCGGTGCCAATAAGGACTGTCTTCCCTATATGAGCACGGTCGGCAACCGCCCCTCCAAGTGCTATGGCCCGAACACGATCGGCCTCGAGCGCAAGGGCTTTTCCGAAGAGCGCCGCAAGGCGTTGAGGAGCTTGTGGCGGTTGTTGAGCAGTTCCAGGCTGAACACCTCGCAGGCCGTCGCACAGGCCCGCGAGGACCTCGGCGACTTCGAGGACGTGGTTTATGTCCTGGATTTCATCGAGAGCTCGAAGCGCGGTGTGATCCTGCGCTGACCGATCGGCTGCTCGTCGTTTGCCCGGAATAGATGCAGCGAGAACGGGAGTTGGTGATTGTATGAGTGTCGATATTGACTTTGCAGGCCTTTCGATCAAGGACGCGTTGGACCTCGGAATCTTGATCGAGGAAGAGGCCAGAGACCGATATCAGGAGTTGGCTGACAACCTCGACGTCCACAACACCGGCGATGCCGCCCAGTTCTTCCGCTTCATGGTCGGATGCGAAGCCAAGCACGGCGAGGAGCTTCAGGAAAAGCGCAGGGAGCTTTTCCCTGGGGAGCCGTCCTCGGTCGACCGGTCGATGCTGTGGGACGTCGAGGCGCCCGGCTATGAGGCGACCCGGACCTTCATGACCCTCCAGGATGCCCTCAAGGTGGCGATGGCGGCGGAGCGGAAAGCGTTCGAGTTCTTCGACGGCGCCCTGCGCGAGGTGACGGACTCCGAGGTCCGCGAGCTGTTTACCGAGCTTCGACAGGAAGAGGTCGAGCACATGGAGATGGTCCGCGAGCAGATGAGGAAGATCCCGGCAGCGGACGGTTTCGACCCTGCCGATTTTGCCGACGAGCCGGTGGCGCAGTAACGTTCAAACGTTCAGAACCGGTATCCAAACCCGATCCCGAAAACCCAGGGCTCGATGTCGAGGTCCACGGGTTCGAGCTCGCCGTCGTCGGTCGTGACCGTCGCTTCGAGACTCACTCCGAGGTAGCGGACGTCGAAATTGGCGTACCACCGGTTGTCGAGGGTGAGATTGACGCCGCCCTGGGCGGCGAGTCCCACGGTGCCTTTGAAGTCGATGTCCTGAACGCCGGCGTCCTCGATGTCGCTCGACAGGTCTCCGTAGGGATAGGTCCATGCGATGCCGGCACCCAGATAGGGGTCCCACTTGCCGTAGACGGGGATGTGGAACTGTGCCACTGCGGTCACAGGAACGAGCCAGACCCAGCCGCCGTCGATGCTTCCGCAACAGGTATCGATTCCTGTCACATCGAGGCTCTGCAAGGTCACGCCCAGGGTGAACTCCACGGCGAACATCTCGGAGAAACTGGCCACCGCATTGCCCTCGAGCCCGCCGCCGGCGCCCAACTCGAGGCTGGCGCCGGTGTCACCCACCTCAGGGCTGGCGGCACCGCCGGTCAGGTACAGTAGGCGACCGCCGAGCCGCCATTCGGAGTCCTGCGCCGAAACCGCTGTCGCCCCCGCCAGGAACGCGCAAAGACTCACAACCATCAGCCGTCGTTTCATGAGATGCTCCTCAATAGACCTTCCCGAGCCGCTCCAGGACGGTCCCGGCGTCTCCGGTCTTCCCCATCATGTCCCTGGCCTCCTGGCCGAGCCCTTCGACCACCTCCTCGGCCGAGGTCACGATGTTCCCCCCCACCAGATAGAGGGGGGTTCCGTTGGGATCGATGTACATCCCATCGGCGGGCCGGGACGCAGTGAGGTCCTTGTACGCGGTGGGCTCTTCCTCGGCGTCGATAATTGCCCACACTTTGGCATCGAGGTGGATGATCTCCACCTTTTTCTCGTCGTAGGCCTTGCGAAGCTCGTTCCATCCCGGGGCTTCGTGGTCCCCGCGCAGTATCCAGAGTGTTGCCATGTCAGTCCTCCGCCGCGGCATCATACCTTTTTCTTTTTCCGGGCGGGCGGCGCCGCCGTCCGACCGGAAAAAGAAAAAGAGAGGTCACCTGAGATGGTGGTCGATCGCTCGCAGCGCTTCGAGGGACGAGACAGGAATTCCGATGTGGCCTGGAGGAACCTGCGGCTCGCGGGGGTTGATCCGGACCAGGGTGGTTCCGGGCCGGGAGGCCAACCTCTCCGACGTAAAACGCACGGTCGGCACCGCCGAGCCCGCGCCCATCTCGATGATCACGAGGCGGGACCCGCCCAGCGCTCCCAACCAGCCCTCGAAACGACGTTCCTGTTCCGAGGTCCGGTGGGGAAGCCATTTCCAATCGTTGAACATGAGGACGTTCGGTCGAGCGAGGGCGCCGCAGGCGGGGCACTCCGGCAGCGGCAAAACGGCGCGCATCGCCTCGTCATCGACCTCGATCTCGAGATTGCGGCCGTCCCAGATGTCCTCCCGGCAGGGTTTCGTACATTGCAGGTGGCTGATGGAGCCGTGACACTCCACTATCTCGCGGTCGTCGAAACCGGCCTTCTGGAACTGCCCGTCGACGTTCGAGGTGAAGACAAACGAGCCCCGGCCCTTTGCCGCGGCCCACCGTTGGAGGATGGCGAATCCGCCGTGCGGCGTCGTCGCGCGATACAGGTTGAGCCGGTGGCCGTAGAAACCCCAGGCGAGATCGGGGTCCCGTTTGAACCAGAACGGGTTCGCCATGTCGTAAAACGAGATGCCGAGCCGGGCGATCGGCGGGTAGGCCCGCCAGAAGCCCTCATCGCCGCGGAAATCAGGCAGTCCGGAATCGACTCCCATGCCCGCCCCGGCGGTGATGAGGAGCGACTCGGCGTCGCGGATGGCTTCGGCGGCCGCTGCGAACAGTGAGCTGAGCTCGGGTCCGTCATTCACGACGCCATGGTAGCGCGGCACCGACGGTTGTGGTGGTGCGGCTGTCGCGAGGCCCGCGGGCGGAAACGTGGGTATTGGTTGGAGAATTTTTTCGAATTGGATGGTATGAACCTCCCAATATTGGGGGTTGACGTCGGGTAATCCGGCATTATCTTGATGAATGGATGGCGCCAATCGCGGAGGATCGGACAATGCAGATCCTACAGATCGACCGCAGCGAGCTCGAGTCGACGGTCTCCGGGTCGCGCCAGCCGTGGCTGACGGCTGCGTACGGTCGCCTTCTCGAACTCCCGCGCCACCCACAGAGCAGGGTCCTGATCGCAGTCGAGGAGGGGCAGCCCCGTGCGGTTCTCGGACTCGAGCTGGAATGGGCCATGGACGGCCGGCTGGTGCGCGCCATGATCCGCCTCCTCGAGGTGGACCCCGGTCACGCCCGACGTGGCATCGGCTCGCGACTGGTGCGCTATGCCGAGGGCATCGCCCACATCAACGGCTGTGAGCGGGTGCACGTGGCACGCGGCCTGGAGCGGTGGGGCGGAGGGGGCTGCTGGCTTTCGCTCGGTTACGACGACCTCGGGCCGGGCCTGTCCAAGGACATCACGCCGCGCTTTCTGCACGGCTGTGCGTGATGGCGTCGGGGCGGGTTGACCTGGTGGAGGGGATTGTGGACATCACCATCGACCGGAGCAGCGACGAGCCGATCTATCGGCAGCTGGTGCGGCGAATCCAGGCGATGATCCACTCCGGGGCGCTGCCCGAGGGTTTTCGCCTGCCGCCGGAACGGCGCTTGGCGGAAGCGTTGGGGATCAACCGCTCGACCGTGCTCAACGCCTACCGCGAACTCAAGGCCCTGGGGCTGGTGGACGCCCACGTGGGCCGCGGTACCGCGGTCCTGCGGCCGCCGGAAGCACCGGCGCCGCCGGGGACCGCGGTCGACGTGCCGTGGCGGCAGCTCTTCCGCGGTAGCGCGGCCCGCTCCCATGACCTGATCATCGCCGACCTGCTCGCCATGACCGAACGCCGCGACCTGATCTCGTTCGCCATCGGCCTGCCGGCGCCCGAGCTGCTGCCGCTTGACACCGTCGCCGAGCTGACCGCGGAGATCCTGCGCGACGCCGGACCGGCACCCCTCCTGCACTCGCCGACCGAGGGCCACACACCCCTGCGTGAGACCCTCGCCCGGTGGCTGGCTTCCCGCGGCATCAACGCCAGGACCTCCGAGGTGCTGGTGGTCTCCGGCTCGCAGCAAGGGCTCGACCTCCTGGCCAGGGTGTTTCTCGATCCCGGTGACACGGTGGTGGTCGAGGAGCCCTCCTACATCGGCGCGTTGCAGGCGTTCCGTGGAGCCCAGGCGCGGTTGCTCGGCGTGCCGGTCGACGCCCACGGAATGCGGACCGATGTCCTGGCCTCGGTGCTCGAGCACCACCGCCCGAAGCTTATCTACACGCTGCCGACATTCCAGAATCCCTCCGGCACGGTCATGAGCTTCGAGCGCCGCCGCCATCTGCTCGAGCTGGCCGCACGTTGGCAGGTTCCGGTTGTCGAGGATGACCCGTACTCTGAGCTGCGCTACGAGGACACTGCGCTGCCGTCGCTCAAGGCGCTCGACGAGGACGGCCTCGTGCTCTATTTGAGCACCTTCTCCAAGGTGGTCCTGCCCGGTCTGCGCGTCGGCTACATGGTGGCGCCGCCGGTCGTGCTGCGGCAGCTGGTGCTGGCGAAGCAGGGCGTCGACCTCCACACCAACAGCTTCGGGCAGTACCTGCTCGAGCGGTTCGTCCGCGACGGCCACTTCGCAGCCCACATCGAAAACATCAAGCCCGCCTACCGGCGGCGCCGCGACGTGATGGCGGCGGCGCTCGGACGCGAAACGAACCTGTCGCTTCGCGCGCAGGTGCCGACAGGAGGGTTTTACATCTGGTGCGGCATCCCCGACGGTATCGAGCAGTCGGCCCTGGTGACCCACGCCGTTTCCCGCGGCGTCACCTTCCTGCCCGGCAGGGCCTGCTTCCCAGCCGAGCCGCCCGAGAACGCGGTGCGGCTCAACTTCACCCACTGCGCTGAAAGCGCCATCGAAATCGGCGTCGAGCGGCTGCTCGGCGCGATGCGCGAGGCTGCGGCCATTGCGCCGCGGCCGGCGGTGGAAGGCGCGGCGACATCGCCGATAGTGTGATCTCTCGAGGAGGCATCAATGGAGCAACGTGATCATCGGTTCGCCCGCCGCATGCAGCATCTTCGGGCCTCGGACATCCGCGAGATCCTCAAGGTGACCCAGTGCCCCGAGGTCATTTCCTTTGCCGGGGGTCTGCCGGCGTCGGAACTCCTGCCCGTCCGCGAGATGGCGGAGCTGGCGCGGGAGCTCCTGTTGGATGACGGGGTGAGGGCACTGCAGTACGCGCCCACCGAAGGCCTCCCGGTGCTCCGCGAGGCGATTTCCCGTCGTCTCGGTGAACTGTACGGCCTGGATTTTCCGCCGGACGACGTGCTGGTGGTCACCGGCTCGCAACAGGCCCTGGACCTCACCGGGAAGGTCTTCCTGGACGAGGGTGATGCGGTGCTCTGCGAGAGCCCGACCTACCTCGGCGCGATCAACGCCCTGCGCGCCTATCAACCGCGCTTCGTGGAGGTCCCGACCGACGACGACGGCATGGTCCCGGCCGAGCTGGAGCACAGGTTGGCGGCCGAGGAGCGCGTCAAGCTGATCTACGTGGTGCCCGATTTCCAGAACCCGAGCGGTCGCCGGTGGTCGGTCGAGAGGCGGCGGCGCCTGGCCGATCTGGCCGCGCGTTTCAGGGTGCCGGTGATCGAGGACGCGCCGTACGGGGAACTCTGTTTCGAGGGCGAGCCGCTGCCGCCGGTGGCCTCGTTCGACGAGGCCGGTCTGGTGATTCTCCTCGGGACCTTTTCGAAGATTCTGTCGCCCGGCATGCGGCTGGGGTGGGTGGTGGGCGAGAGCTCGCTGGTCCGGCGCTACGCGCTCGTCAAACAGGGGGTGGATCTTCACACCTCGAGCTTGACCCAACTCCTCGCGGCGCGCTTCATCGCAGAGCATGACCTCGACGCCCACGTCTCTCGTATCCGCGACGTCTACCGCCGCCGCCGCGACGCGATGCTGGCGGCCCTCGACCAGCATATGCCGCCGGAGGTGACCTACACCCGTCCCATGGGCGGTTTGTTCCTTTGGGTCGAGCTGCCGGCGGGCATCGACTCGCGGGAGCTTCTCGAACACAGCCTGGAAGGAAACGTGGCGTTTGTCCCGGGTAGCGCCTTCTTCGCCAACGGCGGCCACGAAAACACCCTGCGCCTCAACTTCTCGGCGATGCCCGAGGATCGCATCGCCGAGGGCATCCGCCGTCTCGCGCGAGCCGTAGCGACAATGCTGGAGCCGGTACCGGCGGAAGTGTAGGGACGAGAAAATGCCCCTCGGTAAAGGTGGGGCAAATCCGAAATCCGAAATTCGAAATTCGAAATCTCCTCTCACTCCTCTCCCATGAACGGGTAGGCGAAGTGCTTCGGCGGCACGAAATTCTCCTTGATCGTGCGCTGCGAGGTCCAGCGGATGAGGTTGAGGTATGACCCGGCCTTGTCGTTGGTGCCCGAGGCTCTGGAACCGCCGAAGGGTTGTTGGCCGACCACGGCGCCCGTCGGTTTGTCGTTGATGTAGAAGTTGCCGGCGGCGTGCCGCAGTCTGTCCGACATCTTGATGATGGTCGCCCGGTCGTGGGCGAAGATCGCGCCGGTGAGGGCGTACGGTGAGGTCGAGTCGCAGAGCTCGAGGGTAGCGTCGAAGTCCTTGTCGTCGTAGACGAAGATGGTCAGCACCGGACCGAAGATCTCTTCCTCCATCAGTTTGAAGCGCGGGTTTGTGGTCTGCACCATAGTGGGCTGGATGTAGTAGCCCTCGGAGTCGTCCCACCCGCCGCCGCACAGGATCTCGGCTTCTGACGAGTCCTTGGCGTACTGGATATAGGCCGTGATGTCTGAAAAGGCGCCGGCGTCGATGACCGCGTTGAAGAAGTTCCGGAAATCGGTGGGCGGCCCCATCGTGATCTCGGCGGTCTGGCCGAGGGCGAGTTTCTTGACCTTCGGCCAGATCGACTTCGGAATGTAGGCGCGCGAGGCGGCCGAGCACTTCTGGCCCTGGTACTCGAAGGCGCCGCGCACCATGGCGGTGGCCAGGGCTTCCGGGTCGGCCGAGCTGTGGGCGAAGATGAAGTCCTTGCCGCCGGTCTCGCCGACGATTCTGGGGTAGGTGCGGTAGGTCGCGATGTTGTCGCCGACCGCCTTCCACATCCCGTGAAACACCGAGGTCGAGCCGGTGAAGTGGACGCCGGCCAGGTTCGGGTTGGCCATGACCGGGTTGCCGACCTGGCTTCCGGAGCCGGGGATGAAGTTGATGACGCCGGGCGGGAAGCCGGCGGCCTCCATGAGCTGCATGAGGTGCCAGCCCGTGAAGACCGTTGACGATGCCGGCTTCCACAGCACGGTGTTGCCCATCAGCGCCGGGGCGGTGGGCAGGTTGCCGGCGATCGAGGCGAAGTTGAATGGCGTGACCGCAAAGACGAACCCCTCGAGAGCGCGGTACTCGACCTGATCCCAATAACCGAGGGCGGACTCCGGCTGCTGTTCGTAGATGAAGGGCATGTAGGAGGGATTGAAGCGCCAGAAGTCCACCAGCTCGCACGCGGCGTCGATCTCGGCCTGGAAGACGCTTTTCGACTGGTTGAGCATGCAGGCTGCATTGAGGCGGTCGCGCCACGGACCGGCCAACAACTCGGCGGCCTTGAGCATCACGGCTGCGCGGTGTTCCCACGGCGTCTCGGACCACTCCTTCCACGCCGTGGCGGCGGCCTCGATGGCCATCTTCACCTCGGCTTCGCCGGCCTTGTGGTAGACGCCCAGGACGTGGTTGTGGTCGTGCGGGCACACCGCCTTAGCGGTCTTGCCGGTGCGCACCTCCTTGCCGCCGATGATCAGCGGGATCTCGATCTCCTCGCTCAACATCTCCGCGATCTTCGCTTTCAGCGAGGCCTTTTCGCGCGATCCGGGCGCATACGACCGGATCGGGTCGTTGACCGGCGGCGGCACGCGGACAATTCCATTCGCCATGAGAAACCTCCAGCGGGGTTGTGTTGTGTGGTGCGCGACGCACCGCAGCGCCGCCTCGGCATGGTAGCTGTAACAGGCGGACGGTGCAACGATTGTCCGTTTTCGTTTTCGGGCGTTCGAGTGAAACCGCCTTTCTGAACGCGGTTCCCGGGAGGAGCCACTCTTCGCATTGTCTGCCCGAAGCAAGCCACCAACTTGAAAGCGTGAGTATCAGACAATGCGAAAAATTGCACCTCCGCCGCACGCGGCTCGTTTCCGCAAGTCCGGGATCCGAAATTCCTAATTCCTGATTCCTAATTCCTGATTCACCTCTGTAAACTTCCCCCATGTCGTTCATCTACCTGGACTCCAACGCGACGACGCCGATCGATCCGCGGGTGGCGGAGGCGATGGGGCCGTTTCTGACCGGTGGTTATGGCAACCCATCGTCGACCCACCGCGAAGGGCGTAAGGCGAAGGCGGCGTTGGAGGCCGCTCGACAACAGGTGGCGGGGTGCCTCGGGTGCCGACCCGGGGAGATCGTTTTCACCTCGGGCGGCTCGGAGTCGAACAACCTGGCGATCCGCGGGGTGGTCGAGGCGCGTGGCGGCGGCCACGTCGTGACCTCGGCGGTCGAGCACCCGGCGGTGCTCGAAGTCGTCCGCGCGTTGGAGAGTGAAGGGCGGATCGATCTCACCGTGGTCGGGGTCGACAGGCGGGGGCGGGTCGATCCCGCGGAAGTCGTCGACGCGCTGCGCGACGACACCGTGCTGGTGTCGTTGATGCTGGCCAACAACGAGGTCGGGACGCTGCAGCCGGTGCGCGAGGTGGCGGAAATCTGCCGAGCGCGCGGCGTAGTCCTCCACACCGATGCGGCGCAGGCGGTGGGGAAGATCCCGGTCGACGTCGCCGATTTCGGTGTCGACCTGCTGTCTGTGGCCGGACACAAGTTCTACGCGCCGAAGGGGATCGGTGCTCTCTACCTGCGCGATGGTGTCCGCATCGTGCCCCAGATCCGGGGCGCCGGACACGAGCGCGGGCTCCGGGCCGGGACCGAGAACGTCCTCCTCGCGGTCGGGCTGGGGACCGCGTGCGATCTCGTCCGCAGCGAGGTCGAGGAGGAGGTTTCGCGGCTGGCCGCGCTCCGGGACCGGCTCGTCGCGTTGCTCGGGGCCGGTTTCGCGGGAGTGGTGGAGCATGGCGACCCGGTCAACAGGCTGCCCAACACCGCAAGTCTGGCCTTCCCTGGCATCGATGCGGCGACCCTGCTGCGCGAGCTCGGCGACGAGGTGGCGGCGTCGGCGGGGGCAGCCTGCCACGCGGACGGCGTTCACGTGTCACACGTTCTGGAAGCGATGGGCGTTGACGCGGAACTCGCTCGCGCGACTGTGCGTCTGTCGGTTGGGCGGTTCACGACGACCGACGAGGTCGAGCGTGCTGCACGGCTTGTCATCCCTCGATTAGACGTTTAAACGTTTGAACGTTCAAACGTTAGAACGTTTGCTGTCGATTGCAGAAGGAGAATATTCGAGGTGCCCGTGCGTATACTCATCAGGTGAAAACGACGTGTCCATGGTGCCTCGAACCGATGCCGCTTCGCCGGGGCTCTCCCGATTGTCCGCACTGCGGACGACCGGTGGGCGGCGAAGGGGAACCGAAAGCGCTCCAACTGCGTTTCGAGAGGGTAGAACGCGATCAGGATTCGACCTACCGCCGCCTCCTCGCGTGGGGGGCGCCGTCGGTTGCAGTGGTGGCGTTGTTCGTTCCGCTGCTGCACGTCGGGGCGATCTTCGCCATCCCGCTGGTGGTGCTGACCCATCTCATCGTGGTGCGGTTGATGCTGGTTCGCGGTGCGCAACGGCTTTTCGGGCCGGTGCGCAGGCTCCTCAACCGATGGACGATTCGTCTTGCCTTTGTGTGGATCGGCCTGCCCGGATACGGCGCAATGGCCGTACCGGTGGTCGGGATCGCGCTCGGCGCGGGCACCTTCGCGGTGTTGACCACCATCGCGCAGGTCTCAACGCTGGCCGCCCTGCAGAGGGAGCGATCCGGGCAGCCGCTCTCCGGGTGGGAGAAGGCGGTGCCGGTGGGCCTCGCCGCGCTGACGGTGGTGATGGTTGTGATTGCGATCGGGGCGGCCGTCCTCTTCGGATGGACGGTCGCGGCGATTGCCGGGAAGATGCAGGCGCCGTGAGGCGCGGACGGTGAGAGGATTGAGACCATGGAATCGCTCATGACCTATATGACGGCGTTCGGGATCGCGGCCGGGGCCGGCGCCAAGGCCTTCATCCCGATTCTGGCCCTCGGGGCCTTCAGCTACACACCGTACTTCGATCTCTCGCAGAGATTCGCCTGGATCGCCGATCCGGTCGTGATGGCCGTCTTGGCCGTTCTCGTGATCGCGGAAATCGTGGTTGACGCCCACCCCGATCTGGGACGGTTTTCGGACGTCGTCTCCTACCTGCCGAAGGTGGTGGCGGGCTTCATCGCCTTCGCCGCCGTGACCGGCAGCCTGGACGACAACGTCGTCCAGCTCGGTACTTCCGGGGTGCTGGGCGGCGGTACGGCGGCTGGAGTCCACTGGCTGCGCAACCAGGTGAGACGGCCCTTCAGGGACCTCGCCGAGGACGCCCACGAATCGGTGGGCAAGTTCGCATCGCTCGGCGAGGCGGGCGCTTCGGCGGCGCTTTCCGGAACGGCGGTGCTGGCGCCGCCGTTGTCGATGTTGATGTTCGGAGGTCTCGCGGCGACGGCGGCGGTGGCTGCCCGGGCTGCGGGCCGGCGCCGGGTGGCCTGCCTCCACTGCGGCGAACCGGTACGGCCCGGCGCCCTGGTATGTCCTCACTGCCGGAAGGACCAGTTTCCCGCGGGCTGAATCTTCCCCCGCGTTCCCCGCGCGGGCGTGCTAAGCTGTGTCGTTCACGAAAGGGGAACCAGTGCACTTCAAGGTCGGCGAAAAGGTGGTCTACCCGAGCCAGGGCGTGTCGGTGGTGGAGGAGATCTCGAACGAGGTCCTCGCCGGCGACGAGATGAAGTGCTATCACCTCCGCCTCCTGGGCTCGGAATCGAAGGTCATGGTGCCGGTCACCAACTCGGAACGCGTCGGTCTGCGCCCGCTGTCCGAAAAGAAGCTCGTCAAAAAGGCCATGAAACGGCTCAAGGCGGCCTACGGAGAGAACGCCGAGGATTGGAAGGACCGTTATCGCGCCAATCTCGACCGTATCAAGACCGGTGATCTCGACGAAATCGTTGATGTGCTGCTGTGTCTGGCGGAGGTCGCCGGACGCAAGACCCTGAGCTTTCGCGAACGGAAGATGTACGACCACGCCCGCCAATTGCTGGTGATGGAGGTGGCCGAGGTCGAGGGCTGGCCGGTTGAAAAGGTCGAGAAGCAGGTGGAGAACGCCCTCGGCAACGTCGTCAAACAGGACGAGGAAGAGTAAGAACTCAGCTTTTAGCTGATAGCTCTTAGCTAATAGCTATCAGCTAAGAGCTTCTCTTTTGTACACCCCCTCGCCGATGCTATTCTCTGCGGACCCGATCTACGGAGGATAGATGCCCAACATCGACACCAACACTTCGGACTCGAAACCGTGGTATCTCAAGCTCCACTGGCAGGTTCTCATCGCACTCGTGGCGGGCGTCGGTTTCGGTTGGTTCGCGCCGACGGCGGCCCAGGATATCGGCTTTCTCGGCGACCTTTTCCTTCGGCTGCTCAAGATGATCATCATTCCGTTGATCTTCACGTCGCTCGTGAGCGGTATCGCGAGCCTCGGCGATCTGCGGGCGGTCGGCCGGGTCGGGGTCCGGACGGTCGTGTACTACACCCTGTCCACGACGCTTGCCATCGCCGTCGGTCTCACGCTCGTCAACATCATTCAACCGGGCGCCCACCTCGACTTTGCGAGTTCTGAAGGGCTCCCCGAGGGCTTCTCGACGGCCACCACCACGCTGCCGGATTTCCTCCTCCGGATGGTGCCGGACAACGTCATTTCGGCGATGGCGGCCGGAGACGTGCTGCCGGTCATCGTGTTCGCGCTGCTCTTCGGGATCTTCCTCACCCGCCTCAACGGCCCCAACGTAGACTCCGTACAACGGGTGGTGGACGGTGTTCTCGAAATCATCCAGGCACTGACGCTGGCCATCGTCAAGCTCGCGCCGGTCGGGATCTTCGCCCTCCTCGCCCGCGAGGTGGCGCGCAGCGGCCCGGGGATCATCTGGGATCTGCGCTATTACTTCGTGACGGTGGGTCTCGGTCTCCTGATTCACGCGTTGGTGACGTTGCCTGCCTTGCTGTTCCTGATCGGCCGCCGTCGACCGGTGGACTACGGACGGGCGATGGCGCCGGCGTTGGCCACCGCCTTTTCAACCGCCTCGTCCTCGGCGACCCTTCCGCTGAGCATGGAGTGTTCCGAGGAGGCTGGAAACAGCCGAGGGGTGACGAGCTTCGTCCTGCCGCTGGGAGCGACCATCAACATGGACGGAACGGCCCTGTACGAAGCGGTCGCGGCCCTGACCATCGCCCAGATGTACGGCATCGAGCTCGGTCTGGCGCAGCAGGCGTTGGTGCTGCTCACGTCGCTTCTGGCATCGGTGGGCGCGGCGGGAATCCCGATGGCGGGGCTGGTGATGTTGGTGGTCGTGCTGCAGGCCGTCGGTCTGCCGCTCGAAGGCATCGGGACGATCATCGCCGTCGACCGTGTCCTCGACATGATGCGGACGACGACCAACGTGTGGAGCGATCTGGTAGGCACTGCGGTTGTGAATCGGCTTGAAGGGAATTCACCATGAAGAGAATGATGCTTCTGGCTGCAACCCTGGTCATCGTGGCGCCGCTGTCGGGAGGGGCCCAGGTCGCGGACGGTCTTCGCGAGCAGGTCAAGATCCACGAAATCGTGCTTCAGGGCCAGCTCGAAGCCCTCGGCGAAGCGCGACAGGAGCTGCGCGAGCTGTGGTCGCAGCTCGAAGAACAGACCGGAAACCTGATGCGCGCGCAGCAGGAGGGCGAGACGGTGGAAAGCCTGCGGCTGCGGGACGACGACCTGCGGCGTGTCGAATCGGAGTTCGCCGCGGCCATCGTCAAGTTTCAGCAGGAGAGGCGCGCCACTCTCGACAACCGCACGATGCTGGCGGCCCTGGCCACCGAGGTCGAGCGGCTGTCGGTCGAGGTCGGGGAAGCGGAGGCTCCGCTCACCGGGACCTGGCGTCTCGTGGTCGAACCGGGCCAGGACGGGCTCGCCTATCTCCAGCAACAGGGGACACTCGTGACCGGAACCTACGCGCTCTCGGGCGGGTTCTCCGGCTCGTTCCGCGGTACCCTGGTGGCCGGCAAGGTACGGCTCGAGCGGATCGACTCGCAGATCGGTTTTGCCGCGATATTCTACGGCCGGCTGGTCGGCCAGGGGCGGAACCTGAGACTGCAGGGGAACTGGGAGGCCACCCAGCTCGCCAGCGGCCTCGCGTCATCCGGCAACTGGACAGGCGCCAAGGTCCAGGAGCGCGAATAGGCTCCGATCGTGTTATCGTTCCCGTTCGCGATCGGGCGCCGCCCGCGAACGCTCTCTGAGGAGTCCATCGATGTTTCGTAATCCCTGGTTCACTCTCGTGCTCGGCCTTTTGGCCGGCCTCACTCTCGGATATGTATTGGCCGAGCGCCAGGCTGTGCCGCCGGCCAAGGCCGTGAAGCTCGGTCTCAACCCGGCCGGAGGGCAGAATGAGTCCCTCCCGGATGGCCACCCCCCGGTCGAAGGCCAGTCCGCAGCGGCCAGCCAACAGCTGCGGCAGCAGGTCGGTGAGATCGAAGGCCTGCTGACCGCCAACCCCAACGATCCGAAGTTGATGGCGGCCATGGGCAACGTCTATTTCGACGCCAGCCGCTGGACCGATGCACGGGTCTGGTACGAGCGATCGTTGGCGGTTGCCCCCGACGACGTCGACGTGTTGACCGATCTCGCGGTTGCGTTCCGCAACCTCGAGCAGCCGCAGAAGACCATCGAGCTTCTCGACCGGGCGATCGCACTCAGCCCCGACCACTGGCAGGCTTGGTACAACAAGGTCGTGGTCTACCAGTTCGATCTGCACGAGCACGACCAGGCGGCCGGGGCGCTGCGCCGCCTGCAGCAGCTGAAACAGCAGAATCCGGCGATTCCTGACCTCACCGCCCTCGAACGAGAGGTTTTGGGCGGCTGACACCAACGAAGTTTTAAGTTCTTAGTTTTTAGTTTTGAATGTCGCCGTAGGGCACCCGGACAGGCGTTAGCTGAGTGCCCGAAGTTGAATTCGCTGGCCTCCCGATTGCGGCTTTTTCTGGGGGACGCCTAGGAAAGACAACTCAAAAATCAAAACTCAAAACTTAGAACTTTTTGCGCTGTCGTATACTCGGCCCCTCTCCCAACGGGAGGTTTGCGGATGCAGCGTATCCTCGTCGTCGTTGTCGTGCTGATCGTCGTGTGGCGGATTCTCGCCTCGATCGGTCGCCGTCTGACCGAACGAGAACCCGGCGCGGACAGCTTCAGCCGTTTTTCGCCCGAGGCCCGGCGTCGTCGCCGCCAGTGGTCCGAAGGCGCCCAGGACCGGGTTGAGGAGCTGGTCGAGTGCCGGCGGTGCGGCACGTTCGTGCCGGCCGGGCGTGCCCTCACGAGCGGTGATCAGGGCACCTACTGCAGCGACGAGTGCCGACGCCAGGCCACCGTCCCGCCGACTCATGCTGGCGGGTGATTTCCACACCCAGCTGGCGGCCGCCGGCGCGCGTTTGGCAGCCGCCGGCCTGGTTCGCGCGAGCGAGGGCAATCTCTCGGTCAGGATCGATGGGAAACGCTGCCTGGTAACCCCGACCGGCGGCGTCACCGGGCGTCTCACCGGCGCCGACATGGTCGAGGTTTCGCTGGATCGCGGGAGGGTTCCGCAGCGGGCGACGTCAGAGGTCCGGATGCACCTCGAAATCTACCGCGGACGGCCGGACGTGGGCGCCGTCGTGCACGCCCACCCGCCGCGGGTGCTCCGGCTCGCGCAGAATGGCCGGCTGCCCGAACCCCGCACGCTCGATCCGGACCAACAGCTCTTCGGACGGGTCGTCGAGGTGCCGTACTTCGAGGAGGGCAGCACGGCCCTCGCGAAGAGCGCCGCCGCGGCGCTCCAGGACGCTGAGGCGTGCGTGCTGTTGGATCACGGCGCGGTGACGGTTGGCGCCACGGTCGAGAGCGCGCTGCGCCGGATGCTGTACCTCGAACGTGCCGCCGCCCGCACGATCGGCTCGTGAAATGAAAGGCCCTGCCCTTTTCCCCGACGACCCGACCGCCGCGCCGCTGGCCGAGAGGATGCGACCGTCCAATCTGGACGAGGTGGTCGGCCAGGGGAAGCTGGTCGGTGCGGGGGGTGTGATCCGGTCGCTGCTTCACGACGGTGAGCTGCCGTCGATGGTGTTCTGGGGCCCGCCGGGGAGTGGCAAGACCACCATCGCCCGGCTCCTGGCCGACGCCGCCGGAGCGGAGATGGTGAGTTTTTCTGCGGTCCTGGCGGGCGTCAAGGAGGCGCGGGCGATCATGGCCGAAGCCCGCGACCGGCGGCGTCTCGAGAACCGGCGGACGATGCTCTTCGTCGACGAGATCCACCGTTTCAACCGCGCCCAACAGGACGCCTTTCTTCCCTACGTCGAAGCCGGCGACATCGTCCTGGTCGGCGCCACCACCGAGAACCCGTCGTTCGAGCTCAACCGGGCGTTATTGTCGCGGCTCAAGGTCTACATCCTCGACCCGCTCGAGCCGGCGGAGATCGTCGGTCTCCTGGACAGGGCGCTCGCCGATTCCCAACGGGGTCTCGGCGGGATCGCCCCCGAGGTCGACCGCAAGGCCCTCGAACTGATCGCCGATGTCGCCGCCGGCGACGCCCGCCAGGCTCTCAACCACCTCGAGCTCGCGGTTGCGGTGTCGCGGGCGGAAAAGCTGGCGGGTATCGATACCGACCTGGTGAAGCGGGTGCTCCAGAACGTGGTCGCCGTCTACGACAAGGGCGGGGAGGAGCACTACAACCTCATATCGGCCCTCCACAAGGCGGTCCGGAACTCCGACGTCGACGCGTCCCTCTACTGGCTGGGCCGCATGCTCGCGGGCGGCGCCGACCCGAGGTTCGTGGTGCGGCGGATGCTGCGCATGGCCTCGGAAGACATCGGCATGGCTGATCCCCGGGCGCTCGAACAGGTGGTCGCCGCGGCGCACACGGTGGAGCATGTGGGGATGCCGGAGTGCGAGCTGGCGCTCGCGCAGGCAGCTGTCTACCTGGCCCTGGCGGCCAAGTCGAACGCGCTCTACCTGGCCTACGGCGCGGTCAAAACCGAGGTGGCGACGCGGCCCGGCCTCGCCATTCCCCTGGCGATCCGGAATGCTCCGACGGCCCTCATGAAGGATGCCGGCTACGGCCGGGGATATCGCTATGCGCACGATGCAAAGGGGGCGGTGGCCGATCTCCAGTGTCTGCCCGATGAGCTGGCGGGCGCCACCTTCTACCGGCCCACCGGGTTTGGCTGGGAGGCGCGAATCGGCGAGCGCATGGCGGAGATCCGCCGCCTGCGCGAAGCGGCGAAGAAGGAGTAGCGTCATGAGGGCAACCCGCCGGTGCTGTGGTACGGTTCGCACGTGAAGAACCGGATCGCCGCCGCCGCAGTCGTGCTCTCGACCCTGCTGTCGATGTCGTGCGGTTATCACCTGGTGGGGACGACCTCTTTCTCCCGGACGACATCGAGAACCTCTACGTCGAGAGCTTCCAGAACCAGACCAAATGGGTGGACATGGACCAGCGTCTGATGGAAGCGCTGACCCTGGAATGGGTGCGTCGCGGCCGCTTGCGGCTCGTGGATTCGCGGGACAAGGCTGATGTGGTGTTGAGCGGCGTGATTCGGGGGCTCGCGGTCATTCCGGTGTCGTACGACGACCAGGGTCGAGCCAACGAGTACCAGATGAGCCTTCAGGCTGCGGTCCAACTCGTTGACGTGCGCGGTGACGACGACGAGGTTTTGTGGGAAGACGCGGCGTTCTCCCGGCGCACCTCCTACCTGGTGGACCCGAACGCCGTCGACTATTTCGACCGCCAGAACCTCGCCATGGACGAGCTGTCCCGCAGCTTTTCCGGCGCCCTGGTCACCGCCGTCCTCGAAGGATTCTGACATCAGTTTTGAGTTGTGAGTTTTGAGTTCTGAATTCCCCCGACCCACCCCGCAAACGGGGCGGTTGTTCAAAATCCAATATTGAGAATTTTAGAATCGTCGTTTGAAGCGAAACCACTTCTTCAGAAGTGAGGCGGCGGTCGGAGTCAACCTCGTGCGGTTGTAGGCGTCTGCGGCCTTGCGGATGATCTCGGCCCGGGTGGGGTAGGGGTGGATGACGCCCGAGAACGACCCGAGACCCATCCCGGCGACCATTGCCGTGGTGATTTCCGAGATGAGATCCCCCGCGTGGACGCCGACGATCGTGGCGCCGAGGATCGTGTCGGTCCCCTTTCTGCAGTGGACCTTGAGAAAGCCCTCGGTCTCACCATCGGTGATGGCGCGGTCGACATCGGCCATCGCCACCTCCCAGGTGTCGACGGCGATGCCTCGCGCTTCGGCCTGGCGAGGGTACAGACCGACATGGGCGATCTCCGGATCGGTGTAGGTGCACCAGGGGATGACGAGCCTGCTGAGGCGTTTCTTCGGTCCCGGGAAGAGGGCGTTCTGAATGACCGCCCTGGAGGACGCGTCGGCGGTGTGGGTGAACTTGAAGGGCAGGCAGACATCTCCCGACGCATAGATGCGCCGGTTGGTGGTGCGGAAATGGTCATCGACGGTCACGCCGTGGCGGTCGCAAGCGACGCCGGCCGCCTCGAGGTCGAGCCCCTCGATATTCGGCGTCCGGCCGACGCCGACCAGGATCTCGTCGACGGCGATCGTCTCTTCGCCGGACGGAGTGCTCAGAACCAGCACCTTGTCGGCGCCGGACGCCAGCACCCGTTCGAGCGAGGTCGAGAGCCGCACGACGACACCCTCCCGCTTCAGCGATGACGCGAGGATCTCGGCCGCGTCCCGGTCCTCGCGTTGCAGGAACTGCTCGGCGGTCTCGATGATGGTGACCTCGGAGCCGAGGCGGGCGAAGACCTGCGCAAGCTCGCAACCGATGGGTCCGCCGCCGATCACCGCGAGCCGGCGCGGCAGCTCGGTCAGGTTGAAAACGTTGTGGTTGGTCAGAAAGCCGGCCTCGTGGAGGCCGGGGATCGGTGGTGCCGCGGCGCGGGCGCCGGTCGCGATCACCGCCCGGACAAAACCCAGATGAACGCCTTCGACCTCAACCCTGTCGGCCCCCGTGAAACGGGCTTCGCCGAAATACACATCGATCCCGAGTTCTTCGGAAAACCGCCGGGCCGAGTCGTGGGGGGAAATCCCCGCCCGGAGACCGCGCATGCGCCCCATCACCCCTGCGAAATCGACCTCGACCGCCCCGGTGACGTTGACGCCGTATCTGCCGGCGGACCGTACGGCGTGGGCGGCGCGGCCAGAGCGGATGATCGCCTTGGACGGGACGCAGCCCACGTTGAGACAGTCGCCACCCATCAGGTGGCGCTCGACCAGGGCGACCCTGGCGCCGAGCCCGGCCGCACCGGCGGCGGCGACCAGTCCCGCCGTGCCCCCACCGAGCACGACGAGGTTGTAGCGGCCGTCAGGCGTCGGGTTTCGCCAGTCCGCCGGGTGGACGTTGGCGGCCAGGTCCCGGTTGTGCGCGTCATGCGGGTGCAGGTTCAGTTCAGGGTTGATCATCGAGGCCTCCAATGGTCTTCGGTCGTGGGTATGTTGCGTAGAGGCATCATCGAGGTTACTGAAGAGGATACAGGTCGCTGGATGCATCATGCATCCTGCAACCGGACCGGCCGGATGGCCGGTCCGGTGTATCCTTGAGTCCGGAGGTCCCCATGGCCGAAAGCAACCGCACCATCATCGGCATCTTCGTGGTGCTGCTCGTCGTGGTCATCGCCGCCTTCGTGTGGTGGTGGTTGGGCCGCGACGGCGGCGACCAGGAGATGCAGGCGATTGTCCCCGCAACACCCACTCCGGCGCCGGCGCCGACGCCGTCGCTTGAAGAGAGGCTGTCGGCAAAGCTCTCCGGTACGACGTTGAACACCTCGGACGCGGTGGTGCGGGAGCTTGTATCGGCCCTTTCAGCCAATCCCAAGCTCGCGGCGTGGCTGGTCAACGAGGACCTGATCCGGCGATTCACGGCGGCGGTGGACAACATCGCCGCGGGCAAGAGCCCGGCCTCACAACTGGAGTTCCTCCGGCCCAAGCAGGGTTTCAAGGTCACGAGTTCGGGCGACGGCACGTTCGTGATCGACCCCGCGTCCTATCAACGGTATGACGTCGTGGCGGCGGTCGTCGCCTCGCTCGACACCGCGGGGACGGCCGCCCTCTACCAGGAGCTGAAACCCCTCATCGACGATGCGTATGCCGAGATCAGTCCGCCCGGCAAGAAATTCGACGACCGCCTCGAGGCGGCGTTCGACCAACTGCTGGCGGTACCGGTTCTGGACGGCCCGCAGCAGGTGAACCAGCTCATCGTGACGTACGCCTGGAGCGACGAGCAGATCGAGGGTCTGTCCGCCGCCCAGCGCCAGTTCCTGCGAATGGGACCCGACAACGTCAGCACCGTCCAGGCCACACTCGGGCAGATCCGCGCGGCGCTGGCGACACCAACGAAGCAGTAGTTTTGAGTTCTCAGTTTTTAGTTTTTAGTTTCCATCCATCTCATCCATATTCGGGGCGGGTTCGGCCACTCAAAACTCAGAACTCACAACTAAAAACTCAACCTAGAACAACCCGCAAATACCGCACGAAGGCTTGAATGTTCGCAAAGTTGAGGTCGGCGTCGTGGTGTGAAGCGCCGTCGTGCAGCATGCACACCGCGCGCAGACCGGCGTCGCGGGCGGCGAGGATGTCGTAGCGGGAGTCACCGACCCCGAGGCAGCAGCCGGCGGGGACGCCGAGGCGGCGCGCGGCCTCGGCGAACGGCGCGCCTGACGGTTTCCAGAGACCGGAGTCGCGAGTCACAACTTCGTCGAACCTGAGCTCGAACCGATCCAGCAGCCGCCGGGTGTTGGCCTCGCTGTTGTTAGTGACCAGTGCGGTGGGCAGACCCTTTTCGGCCAGGAGGGCCAGGAGTCCGGCCGCTCCGGTGTGCATCGTTGCGGCGTCAGAGGCGCGGGCCTCGATCGCTTCGAGATCGGCCCAACGGGCGCTGCGTTCGGGTTCCGGCAGACCATTGAGCTCGTCGATGATGGAAGGGCCCGTGACTCCCAGTTTCCGGCGAATCTTCGGCCAATCATACGGGGAGTTCACCAGGGTGCCGTCCAGATCGAAGAGCACGGCGCGAACGCCGACCATGAGATCCGCCGCCGGGAGTCTGACTCCCTGCCTCCACCGTTGCGGTGGTGTGGCCGGCGGCGGGCCGCAGACGCTCCTCTGCAAGACCGGGCCTCGGTGACCCGATCGGAAGGCACCATCGAGGGTGATTCTCCGGGCCGTTCCTTCTTGGTCATCGCAGCATCAGCGCGAGATCTTTTTCAGCTGTTTGGAGATCTTCCTTGCCTCTTTCGTGCGTCCGGCGTCGATGAGGATGTTCAGCCGTTGGCCGAGGACCGGCTCGAGACGGGCGTCCGATGGCCCATACTCCGTTTCGAGGTCTGAAAGTACCGCTGCGTTGGTCGCGAGCGCCTCGTCGGTTGCTCCCGCCGCGGCGAGGAGGGTCACCAGATCCAGCTGCATCTTCAGAGTCGCGGGAGCGGCGGTTTCGATCAGCTGCCGTTGCCAATTCGCTGCCGCCAGCGGTTGACCGCGCAGCGCCTCGACCTGGACCAGCCTGGACAGGATTTCCAGGTCGGCGCCGTCCTCGATGACCGAAAGCGACTGGAGCCGGTCCCGCGCGCGGACCAGTTCCTCGCTGTCGTTCGCAGCCGCGAGCAGCACCTCGATGTCGTCGGTTCCGCGGTTGACCCTGGCCCACGACGCGTCGGCGAGCACGGTGCGGGCGGTCGTCTCAGCTTCCGGTCCCGGGTCGGCGTCGAGCGCGCGCAAGGCGAGCCGTTCGGCGGTTTCGAACTGACCCGCGGCGTAGGCAGCCTCGGCGCCGGAAGCCATGGTCTGCGACGTGGCGTCCGCCTCGTCTTCCTCGGCGCGGATCTGGGCGATCTCGACGTACAGCTGCTCCGCCCGGTCGCCCTCACCCGCATTGAGCTCCAGCTGCGCCAGCAACTCGAACTGGATGACGCGTTCTTCGCCGGTGGCGTTGGTATCGCTCGCGAGGACCTCCACCGCGCCCCGCTGCCACTCGAGGGCCTCGGCCTCGTTCTCCTGCACGATGTCCATTCGCGCCAGCATGGCCTGGACCTGCCACCACTGGCGCGGGTCGGCGCCTCCGCTGGTGGTCGCGATGGCGTCGAACCGCGTCAGGCAGCTCTCGACCGTGGGTAGGTCGCCCATCGGCTGGCTGACGCGCGCGACGATGAACAGCGTCGTCAGCAGCGCCGGGTCGTCGGGTCCGACGCGGTACTCCTGCGCCGCGAGCAGGAGTTGGTACAGAGGTTGGGACTTTGAAAACTGCGACTGGTGCTCGTAGAACCGGCCGAGGTTTTCGAGGCTGACCTCCAAACGGCGGTCGCCCGCGGGAAAGGCCTGGGCGATCTCGAGGGCCTGCTGAAATCCCGCTTCGGCGCGCGCCATCTGGCCGCCGGCGAAGGCGTACTCCGCGCCCCGCGTGACGGTGGCCCAGTCGCCCTGAGCGTTCACCGTGGCCGCGATGAGCAGGGTGATCGCGGATACCCAACAGAGTCGATGCCTCATCATCACCTCGCAGGGGCGCCGCCCCGAAAGACAGAGGTTACACCACCCGGTCACGAACCGATGGTCAGAGCGATCAGGAACTGTCCGACGTAATAGAGGGGTAGACCGACGGCGCGATTGACGAATTCCGGGCGGACAAAACGGTGCCTCGCGACCGCGAGGTCGGAGAGGTAGAAGAGGAGGGCACCCGTCGCGCCGGTCCACGGCACCGCACCGAACCACCACGTGGAGACGCCCGCCCAGACCATGATCGAGATGACCAGGACGTAGGAGGTCACGGTGACTCTGCGCCGTCCCAGGTGAGGCCACAACCACCGGATCGAGGCGACGGCGGCAACTGCCAGAAGGACTGCCAGAAGGAATGCCGGTGCCGGCGGCCAGTCGCCGATCGGCAGTGCGGCGCCGAAACCGAGGATGTAGAGAACGTGGCCGAGAAGAAAGGCGAGCAGGCCGGGATCGAAAGTGCGTTTGCCGAGGAGCAACACATCGCCGAGGGCGCACAGGGCGAGGCCGGCGAGAAGCCAACCACCGACCGCGTCGCCGGCCGACCAGCGTATCCATCCGAGCGCCACGAAGGTCAAGGAGGCGGCGGTCTTGGAGATCATCTCCTGCAATCGGTCTTCCACCCGAACGGCGTGCAGGAGGCTGATGACCGCTCCGGCCAGGACGGAGGCGAGAATGAGGTTGGTGATCACCCGGGGAGGGTAGCAGGGACGATTGAGTCGATTTCGGAATTCGGATTTCGGATTTCGGATTTTTCCGACCCACCGCCACATCACAACGAAGGCGTCATCCTCGAATCTCGATATTCGGGGGCGGGAGGGTGGAAAATTCCGAAATCCGAATTCCGAAATCCGAAATTGCTCCGATAATGTGGAGCCGCTACACTCTCCCCGGAGGCTTTCTCATGGCACAGTCCGATCTTGACCGCTTCGTGGCCGAGGCGATCCTCGGCATCGACACCCTGTGGGGCGGCGACGTGATGAACCCGTCGGGGACGGGGCGCTTCATCGCCGATTCCTGGTTTTCCGACGAAGAGCTGCCGCAGAGCTACACAGACGCGACTGCGGTCGCCGTCCGGGCCTCGGGCGGCGTCTCGGCCAAGCAGCCCGACATCGCCGCGATCGACGCCTATTTGAAGGCGGTCGATCTGCCGGCCGCGATCTCGGGCATGACCGGGTTGGGCGGCGCCGAGGGAGGGGTGCGCGGCGAGTTTCTCGCCGGTCTCGGCCGCAGCGTCGAGGTCATGTGGGACCTCGCAATGGAGACCCTCGGCCGCGGTGAGCCTGTGCCCTACACGCGGTCGGTGGAGGCATCCACCGCGATGGCACCGACGCCCTCCGAGCCCGGGCCCAAGCGCGCTCTCCTCGCCGAGCTTCTGACGGGGGCGGGCTACCCGGCCGACAACGAGGAGGGCATCCTCGGGGCCGTCGATGCCTGGCGAGCCGATCGTATGGTGCCTGCGGCGACCATCCCGGCGCTCGCCCGCGCCTTCATCGCGGAGCTCGAGGCGGGCACGGCCGCCAACGTCATGCCTTATCTGCCGGAGGATCTGCGCGGCGTCCCGCGCTCCAACGTCGAATTCCTGCCGATCAAGGACGCGTGGTTCTCGGGCTCCATGAACTACGTGGGCCGCGCTCGCGACGCAGCGGGGCGGCCGCTCTACGAGGCGACCTACGAGATCAACGCCTCGCTCGAGATCTCGGTCCCCGAGTTCGCGGAGCTGGTGAGTCACGAGGTGGTGCCGGGCCACGTCACGACCTTTGCTTTTGTCCAGCACCTCTACACCATCGGCCGGGTCGGGTTCGAAGGCACCGTTCTGACCATGAACTCGCGCTATTCGACGTTGGCCGAGGGCATCGCCAACAACGCGGCGCTGATGGCCTTCGGTTTGACCGAGCTCGCCCAGCTCCCCGACGCCGACCTCAAGATCGGGATGCTCCTGTCGCGGCTTCAGGACGACGCCAAGAACCAGGCCTCCTACCTCACCTGGAACGACGGCGTGGCGCAGCCCGAGGTCGCCGCGTCGCTGCGCCGCGACTGCCTGGTGACCGAGGAGAGGGCCGACAAGCTGTCGGGGCCGTGGGCCCACCACCCCCTGCTCGGACGGATGTACCTGCCGTCCTACCGGGCCGGCACCGAAAGGGTGGCCCAGCTGCGGCGCGAGCACCCGCCGGAGACGATCCTCCCGGCCCTCTTCGGGTGCCGGGGCCTGGTGGACATCAAGACCATCGACTCCGTCGTGTGACAAAAGACCCGGCCTCGCGCGTCTCATAGGTGTGGAAGCCTTGACTGATCAACCGCCTTCGCTGACATCAGACCGGGATCGACACTCGAGATCTGATGACGGCGGCTGGAGAAAGATCTTTGTTGACCTCGCGGGTGGTCGACAATCCGCGCTCGATGAGCTCTACGACCTCGCGGCGCGCGACCTCTACGGTCTCGCCCTCTGGCGGACGGGTTCCGAGGACGATGCCGCGGATGTCGTCCAGACCGTCTTCGTGAAGGTGGCGGAACAGGGGCCCAAACTGGCATCGATCCGCAACCCCAAGGGGTGGTTGTTGACGGTCACCCATCGCGCCGCGGTCGATATTGCCCGCCGCCGAACCCGCCAGTCGGTTGAGCCTCTTGACGAGTACCCGTTTCTCACCGCCGTCGACGGCGACAGCGACACCATGCTGGACGCGGCCCATGCCTCCGTCCTGCTGGCCGGCATGCCCCCGTCCCTGCGCGACGTCATCTACCTGAAGCACTTCGCCGACTGCACCTTTGCCGAGATCGGCGCCATTGTCGGGATTCCGACGTTCACCGCGGCCAGCCGCTACCGCAAGGGCATCTCCGACCTCAGAAGCCTGATGGAGGACTCGCCATGAAGAACAAGGATCACGTCGATCTGGAGCGTCTGCTGCCGGGCCTGGAGCCGCCGCCGCCGCCGGCCGGTCTCCGGGTTCGAGCCGTCGCTGCGGCTCGCGAACGCATGGCCGCGGCGCCGGCCCCCGACCTGTGGTCGAGGATCTGGAACAACCGCGGTCTCCGGCTGGCGTGGGCGGGCGCGGTGGCTCTGCTGCTGGCCGGGCACGTCCTCGTGGGCCGCGGCCTGGGGTCCGAATTCCTTCCAGACCCGCCGGTCATGGCGGATACCCAGCGCGATGAACAGTTCATCGAGATTCTGCGACCGACACAGATTTCGGCGAATGTGCATCCGACCATCGGTCTCTTCGCTGCCGCCGAGGACCCGGACACGATCGAAAATGGAGGCAACCCGTCATGACGTCGTCAAAAAGTCATTCCAAGCT
The DNA here is from genome assembly GCA_963823345.1 of Candidatus Sulfomarinibacteraceae bacterium. Lineage (GTDB taxonomy): Bacteria > Acidobacteriota > Thermoanaerobaculia > Thermoanaerobaculales > Sulfomarinibacteraceae > Sulfomarinibacter. The sequence continues at coordinate 230,915 of CAWGLE010000008.1, read as the reverse complement.
GTTCCCGGTGCTGCTGGCCGCAGTCGTCGTCGTGGTGTTGGCGGGAACGTTGGGGGCGCGGCTGATCTCCCACGAGCGGGCCGAGCCCGGATTGCAGGCGCCCGCCGCCTCCGTCCCGACGCCTGCCGTCCTCGACGTGTCACAGCTCGAGGTGCCGTGCTGGAGCTGTCCCTACGCCCGGGACTGGCCGCTGCGTTTCCAGACCGATCTCGATCTGCTGGCGCCGCTGGGCGACGGGCCGGGGAACGCCGCTGAGTGGTTCGCGCTCTTCACCAAGGACGTCGGACCGCGGGCGCAGGAGGCTCAGAGGGCGCTGGACGCGAGGGCGGGAACCGGCGGGCCTGAATGGGTTGGGAAGGCATTTCCACCCGATGACCCGCTCCTGCTGGAGGCCGAACCCTGGGCCGATCAGGCGACCATGAAGTTCTACCCCGACATCTACCCGCTCGACGGCTATGACACCCGCGTCACCAATCTCCTGTTCGGTCTGATGCTGGCGCGTTCGTGGATCGCCCGCGGTCTGGAGACCGAGGACTCCGCCGCCGCCATGGCCGATTTCCGCCGCGCCATCCGGCTCGGCCGGCTCTTTCGCCAGGAGGACATCGTGGTCATCAACGATCTCGTCGGGCTGGCGTGCATCCACCTGGGGACGCGAGGGGTGTACGAGCGGGCCCTCGCCGATGGCGATCTGGAAACCGCGTTGCTGGCCTCGGTGGTGCTCGGTGAGGTGGCCGCGCAACGGCTCGGCACCCGGCAGCGTCTGACCGCCACCGATCTCACAGACTCGATCGTGACGGATGATCACGGGGAGCTCGAGCTCGTGCTGCGTCCCGGCAAGCTCGACGCCCTGATCGAGACGGCCGAGAACGCGCCCGACCGGCGTTTTCGCGCCGAAGCCATCATCGGGCTCAACACCGTTCGTTGGTTGGGATCAGAGGAAGAGCGAGCGCGGGCCCTCGAAGTGCTCGATGCCCTGGCCGGGAACCCCGATCCGGTCATCGCAGCCGGCGCGATCTGGAGCCGCGACCACGAAATGACCCGCGCGCAGCTCAAGGTCTGGGAGAGCCCTCCCCGGTAAACCGCCCACCCGCCCGGCAGCCGGGACGGCTGCCCCACAAGCCTTTGTGAGCATCTTGTGGGGCACGCGTCCCGCGTGCCATTCGAGCATCCAGCATCACTCCTGTCCAAGACGGTATTTTGGACAGTTCAAGTTCAAACTCAGGCTCCACCCAACCGCGGCGCATCTGAAGGTGGGCCAAGGCCCACCCTACTTTGGACCCTGGTGTCGAGCGGGCTGGTAGGGTGGGCCTTGGCCCACCTTCAGAGCGTTTCCCTGCATCATGGATCACTCATGTCTATCCGACATCAAATCGAGACCCCGTCGTAAACGATCTGACCGCGCCGGTGCATCATGTCCGCAATGGACGACCAATCGGTGCTGGTGCAACGGGCGATGGCGGGAGACCGCGAAGCCTTTTCGGACCTTGCCGCCTTCCACTGGCGGCGGCTGCTGGCGCTGGCGCGATCGATCGTGGCGGATCTGGAGGCCGAAGGCGTGGTGCAGGACGGGCTCATCAAGGCGTGGAAGAAGATCGGCGGGCTGCGCGAGCCGGTGGCCTTTTCCTCCTGGCTGACCCGCATCGTCGCCAACACCGCCGTGGCGAGGGCGCGGAGCAAACGCGTCTTCCAGCCCTTGAACGGCGCCGAGGTCATGGCCCGGGACCGATCGCAGGACGACCGCATCGATGTTCAGCGGTTGCTGACCAAGCTGGCGCCGCGCCAACGGGCGGTTCTCCACCTGTCGGTGATCGAAGGCATGAGCGATTCGGAAGTGGCCGAGGTGCTCGGTATCTCCAGCTCGTCGGTGCGGGTCCACCGCATGCGCGGGAGGCAGCACATGGAACGGTTGGTCGGGCGAGGAGAGAACTGATGGATGACAATCACGATTTCGAGAAGCGGTGGCGGGATTGGTCCACTTCCGAACCGTCAATTGACGAGCGCCGGTTGAAGGCCAACCTCCGGCAACGTCTCCCCGAGAGACGTTCGCCCCGGAGCACCCGGCTGGTTCTCGTGGCTGCTGCGGTCTCGATGCTAGCGCTGCTGATCGGGTACGAGTCCTTGCGGCCTCCGGTGGCGCCGCCGGCCGCCGCAGCGACCGAAGTGGTGTACGAAACAGGCCCCAACGTGATCCTGGTCCTGCGCGAAGGCGCCGAACCCATCTATGTGCTGACCGAACCGCCCGGGGCGACCGGCGAAGGAGAACGACGATGAACTCACGAACGACGACTGCGTTGGCGGTGGTAGGAGCTCTGATTCTCTGTGCAGCTGCTTCGGCTGAAGACGCGCAGTGGGTCCGGGTGACAGTGTTGCTCGAACCCGGCCAGTCGGGCAGCTTCCGGCCCCAGGACACATTGCTCCCGGGCGGAGTCTACTCGCTTGGCGAAGTTGCGCAGCGGGGTCAGGCCTCCATCGACGAGGAAATCCTCGAGCGCGTCCGGCATCTGAACGACAGCATGCGGAGTGCGGAAGAGTCCATGCGGTTGGCGACCTTGCTGGCGCGCCAGTACTACCTCAAGCTCGAAGTCGGGCAGCAGGCCGTCCTGCCGGCGGTCGACCTCAACCCGAGGCTTTCGGTCGTATTCGCGCCGGAGCGTTTCGTCGGTGACCAGGTGGTGTGCAAGGTGCAGTTCCTCGAACCCGAGGGCATCCTGGGCACTCCCGACTTTACAGGAGAACCGATAACTCTGAGACTGCAGGATGCGAATATCCAGGATGTTCTCCGGACCTTCTCGAAGGTGACCGAAGTGAAAATCGTGGTCGATCCGTCGGTGAAGGGAACCGTGACCGTGGACCTCAGGGACGTTCCCTGGGACCAGGCTCTCGATCTGATCCTGCGGAACAACGGGTTGGGATGGACCCGCGAGAACGGCACGATCCGGGTGGCGCTGCGACACCGCTTGAGTCTCCCCAAGAGAGTACGAACCGAGGCGACTCTGAGACTGCCACGCGGATCGTGGGGCTCCTCGCTCATCGCCAGCGAGGGTGACGAGCACAACCCGACCATGGTGCTCGTGGTGGAGAGCGTTGACGCCCCGCCGGGCCTGGTCGCCGAACGCGATGGCCTCGTCCACCCGAGGCGGGTGTTGCCGGTCGCGCCGTTTCCGGATGACCTGGAAGGCTCGATCGGCCAGCTGGCGGTGTTCCGGGCGACCGTGACGACGGACGGCGAGCTGCAGGATGCCGAGATCCTGGCCTCTCCTTCGCAAGGCTACGCCGATCGGCTGTTGCAGGCCCTCTCAGAATGGCGATTCCGGACGGTGCTCGACGAGGCGGGGCGCAAGCTGGAGGCGGTGGTCGGATACGGCGTGCGTTTCAGTCCCATGACTCCGTACGTCAATCTCGGCGAGGTCGCGCACCTCGGGGTGGATGTCAGGGCAGAGCCGGCCCCCGGCCACCCCGACCAATACGTCATCAAGGTGATCGTGACCGACCTCGACTCCGGGAAGGTCCTTTCGGCCCCTCAGGTGGTTACCCTTCGGGGCGGTGAGGCCAAAATCAGATCAGGGTTGAGGGCGCCGAACGGTGACGATTCCACGTTCAATATGCGTTTCCTGTTCTCGGAGGACGGCACGACCGTCAGTTACTCCTGGACCATGACCACCGACGGCACCGTCGTCGCCTCCCACTCGGCGGAGTTCAAGCTGTAATTCCAGGCGGCCGGTGGCCGCCTGGAATGACGATCGGGAACTTTCCCCAGCCGCATGTGTCTAAACTGGTGCCATGAGAAATACACCAGCACCCTCGAGCTCACGTCAGATCATCCTCCTCGCCGTCCTTGCCGTGGTCGTGGTTTCGGCCGCGGCGCTGCAGGCGGTGACGGCCCCTGGTACAGGGGGTGACCCACAGCCGGTCCCGGCTCCGGGTACCATCACGGGAGGAGACCCCGTGAGCTGGAACGACGTCGACCGGCTGATATCCGAGCAGAAGTTCGAGGCCGCCTCGGAGGCGGTGACGGCCATCCGCGCACGCGCGACGGCTGAGGGTGACGCCGCGAACTGGACCCGCGCGCTGGTCGAGGAGACCAAGCTGCGGATGGCTCTCCACGGCTACGAGACCGCGGTGCGCTTTTTGAAAGAGCAGCCGTGGCCGGAGGATGCGGTGTCGCAGGCCGTCCTCGAGCTCTACTACGCCGACGCCGTCGCGACCTACGCCCGCGTCTATTCGTGGGAGATCAACCAACGCGAACGGGTGGAGACCACCGGCGAGCTCGACCTCAAGGCATGGGACCTCGAGCAGATCGTCGGGGCGGCCAACGCCTCCTATCTCACCCTGTGGTCGAATCGGGCGGAGTGGGGGAGCGAGCCGCTCGGTGAGCTCGCCCGCTACATCCAGCAGAACAACTACCCGCCGCGCATCCGCAGCACCCTGCGCGACGCGGTGACCTACCTGTGGGTCGAGTTGCTGGCCGACTCGTCGCTGTGGAGCCCGGCCGAGTCGAACCAGGTGTTCCAGCTCGACGCCGCGGCGCTGATCGCGGGCGACCCGCGAGCGTCCTCGAGCGTGGACCTGGCGGACCCCGGCGTCCACCCACTGGTCAAGATCGGCGTCCTGCTCGACGACCTCGAAAACTGGCACGCAACGGACCGCCGGCCGGAGGCCGCCCTCGAGGCGCGGCTCGAACGGCTGCGCCGGTTGCACGGGGCCCTGACGACCGACGACGACCGGCTGGCGATCATCGCCAACCTTGAAGAGGTCCAGGCGGTCGTTCGACCGCAGCCTCGAATGGTGGTCGATGGGGCAGGCGGTGCTGGCCGAGTTCGTCCAGGCGCAGCCCGACTCCGACGCTCTGATCCGTGCACGGGCAATCGCGTTGGCGGGCCGCGACCGCCACCCGGCGAGCGTCGGCGGCCAGCGCTGCAACCACATCGTCGCCGCCATCGAACAGCCGGGCTACAGCCTCGCCGCGATGGCGGTGGACGGCGCCGGCAAGCGTTCGCTCCAGGTCTCTCACAAGAACCTGAAGACTCTCTACTTCCGCGCCTGGAGCTACGATTTACTTAGCTTCATCACAACCTCCGAGGATTACAACATCCTCCCCAGCTACCGCGAGGCCGAAGCCATCATGACCGGCACGCCGGCGGCCGAGTGGTCGGTTGTACTTCCGGCCACCCCCGACTACCGATCGCACACCACGTATGTGGTACCCGAGCTGACGCAGCCGGGCGCCTATCTGGTGGCGGCGTCGATGCGCGCCGACTTCAAGGACAGCGCCAACTTCATGATGGCCGAGAACTTCCTGCTGTCGGATCTGGTGCTCGTGACGCGCCCGGTCGCACAGGGGTACGAGGTGACAGCGCGCTCCGGTGATTCCGGTCGCGCGCTCGAGGGCGTCGATATTTCGCTCTACAGCTACGACTACCGCCGCGGCCATCGCGAGGTCGAGCGCAAGCGGAGCGGTCCCGATGGCGTGGTCGCATTCAGCACCAGGCTGTGGAACCGGGAGCAGTACTTCATCGTGGCGCGGCACGGCGACGATCTCGCCCTCGACGCCAACCGGCTCTACCAACAGTCCGACGGCACCCGCGGCACCAGCTCGGCGGCTTTGCTTTACACCGACCGTTCGGTCTACCGCCCGCAGCAGACATTGCACTGGAAGGCGGTGGCCTACGAAGGCGGCGGTGAGAAGATCGCGTACCGGACCCTGCCCGACACCGCCGTTCCAGGTGACGCTGATCGATGCCAACGGCGAGGAGGTGGCGTCGGCCGATGTCACCAGCAACTCGTTCGGGTCGGCCAGCGGCTCCTTCGACATCCCGGCGGGGCGCCTCCTGGGACAGTGGAGTCTCCAATCCTCGATCGGCGGTCAGACCTGGCTGCGGGTCGAGGAGTACAAACGGCCCACCTTCGAGGTGGCGGTGGCCGACCCCGAAGCCCCGTTGCGGCTCAACCGCGAGGCCGGGCTCTCGGGCGACGTGAAGTACTACTTCGGTCTCCCGGTCGTCACTGGCACGGTGGACTGGCGGGTGACCCGGGAGCCCATCTACCCGATGTGGTGGTACTGGTGGTACCCCTCGGCGTCGGCGCAGAGCCAGGTGGTGGCAGCCGGCGAGACCTCGCTCGACGATGAGGGTCGTTTCCACATCCGCTTTGTTCCCGAGGCCGACGAGCGCGAGGCCGAACGCGGCGTCACGTACCGCTACCGCCTCGGGGTCGACGTCACCGACGAGGGCGGTGAGACCCGCTCTGCCGAACGCGTCTTCCGGCTCGGTTTCGTGGCGGTGGAAGCACGGATCGTTGACGATCAGGGATTCCACGCCGAGGGTGCGGCGTCTACCTTGCGGGTGGACCGCACCGACCTTGACGGGACCCCTCGCGCGGGCGAAGGGGCGTGGCGGCTGGTACGTCTCGAGCAGCCCGGGGAGGCGCTGACCCCTGCCGACCAGCCCCTGCCGAAGCCCCCGGGAGGGCGCGAGGGCTTCGAGACCCCCGGCGACCGGCTCAGACCGCGGTGGGACCCTGCCTACAGCCCGGACGAGGTGCTCGGCCAGTGGGCCGAGGGCGTCGAGGTGGCAGGTGGCAGGCTGACACACGGCGACGACGGCGGGGCGGAGATCGCGCTTCCCGGGCTCGAGCCCGGGGCCTACCGCGTGGTCTACACCACCCGCGACGAGTTCGGCGCGGAGTTCTCGACCAGCGAGAACCTGGTGGTGGCGGGCTCACGCCGCACGCCGCTGGCGTTGTCCGCTGTGCTGCGCTTCGATCGCTCGTCGGCTGCAGTGGGGGAGACCGCCCGTCTCTTCGTGTTCACCGGATTGAAGGCCCAGGAGATGGTGCTCGAGATCTACCGCGACGGACGGCGGATTGAACGCCGCGACATCGGCGCCGGCCGATCGGGGGTGGTGGACTTTCCCATCACCGCGGACGACCGCGGCGGATTCGGGGTCGCCCTGACTCTGGTGCGGGACCACCAGCTCATCCGCCAGTCCGCGCAGATCTTCGTGCCGTGGGACGACCGCGAGCTCGAGATCGACTTCGCCACCTTCCGCGACCGCATGAGGCCCGGGACCCGCGAGACGTTCACGGTCACCGTCCGCAACCACGACGGCGGCGCCGTCGACTCTGCCGCCGCCGAGCTCCTGGCCTACATGTACGACCGCAGTCTCGACATCTTCGCCCCGCACACCCCGCCCTCGGCGGCGGCGCTCTACCCGAACCGCACGGGCATCGGGAGCCTGTGGAACAACCTCGGCCGCGCGCAGCAGGCGTGGGGCCGCAGCAGCGGGTTCGGTCTGCCGGACTACCCCTCCCTTCACGGCGACTCGCTGGTGACCCTCGACGGCTACGGCATCGGCGGTCCCGGCGCCCGCGGGCGCTACCGCATGATGAAGGCGGGCACGGTCAACGAACGGATGGCACTGAGTATGGCCGATGCCCCGGCCCCGGCCGGCATGGTGATGGATGCCGTCGCGGAGGCGAAGGCCGAAGGCGAGTCACGCCAGGGCCTGGAAAGATCCGACAAGGATATCGCTGTTGCCGGTGGAGAAACCGAGTCCTCCGTCGAATTGCGCTCCGACTTCTCTGAGACCGCTTTCTGGGAGCCCCACGTCGTGCTCTCAGCCGACGGCTCGGCGACGGTGGAGTTCGAGGTCCCCGATTCGGTCACCGACTGGAACCTGTGGGTGCACGCCGTCACGACCGATCTCCGCGGCGGCTCGGCCACCCGCCAGGCGCAGTCGGTCAAGGAGCTGATGGTCAGGCCCTATCTGCCGCGCTTTCTGCGCGAGGGCGACCGTGCGGTGCTCAAGGTGGTGGTCAACAACGCCGGTGAGGAAGCATTCACCGGCGCCCTCAACCTGGCCATCAACGACCCCGAAACCGGGGAGGACCTGCGCGCACTGTTCGGGCTGACCCCGGAGCAGACCTCGGGTGTCGCCTTCTCGGTCGAGCCGGGCACGGGCGCCGATCTCGCCTTCCCGCTCGCGGTTCCGGCGCGGGTCGGCACGGTGGCCTTCAAGATCACCGCCCGCGCAGGGCAGTTCTCCGACGGCGAGCTGCGGCCGCTGCCGGTGCTGCCGGGACGCATGCACCTGATGCAGTCGCGGTTCGTCACCCTGCAGAACGCCGACCGGCGCGAGCTGCACTTTGCCGATCTGGCGGCGCAGGACGACCCGACCCTGATCAATGACCAGCTCGTGGTGACCCTCGACGCCCAGCTCTTCTACTCGGTGCTCAACGCCTTGCCCTATCTCGTCAACTACCCCTACGAGTGCACCGAGCAGACGCTCAACCGCTTCCTCTCGACCGGGATCGTCTCCAGCCTCTTCGATCAGTACCCATCGGTCGAACGGATGGCTGCGAAGCTCGCGGCGCGCGAGACCCGCTACGAGACCTGGCAGGCCGACGACCCCAACCGCGCGATGGAGCTGGTGGAGACGCCGTGGCTGCAGACCGCGCGCGGCGGCAGCGAAGAGCCCGAAGATCTGATCAACGTCCTCGATCCCCGGATCACCCGCGCCCAGCGCGACGCGGCGCTGGCCAAGCTCGAGAAGAGCCAGACCTCGCTCGGCGGCTTCCCCTGGTTCCCGGGCGGCCCGCCGTCGCCGTGGATGACCCTCTACATCCTCCATGGCTTCTCCAAGGGCCTCGAGTTCGGCGTCGATGCCCCCAGGGACGTGGTGGTCCGGGCGTGGGATTACATGCACCGCCACTACATCGAGGAGTGGGTCGACTGGATGATGCGCGAGGACTGCTGCTGGGAGACCATCACGTTTCTGAACTACGTGCTCTCGAACTACCCCGACGAGTCGTGGACCGGCGGTGTCTTCACCGCTGACGAGCGCGAGCAGATGCTCGACTTCAGCTTCCGCCACTGGAAGCAGCACTCACCTTTGACCAAGGGCTATCTCGCCCTGACCCTGGAGCGGGCGGGCCGCCACGACGACGCGGTGCTGGTCTTCGACGCGGTGATGGACTCGTCGAAGACCGACCAGGACCTCGGCACCTACTGGGCGCCCGAGGACCGGGCGTGGCTCTGGTACAACGACACCACCGAGACCCACGCCTTCGCCCTGCGGGTGCTGACCGAGCTCGAGCCCGACGACGCCCGCCGCCACGGTCTGGTCCACTGGCTGCTCTTGAACAAGAAGCTCAACCACTGGAAGTCGACCCGCGCCACCGCCGAGGTCCTGTACTCGCTGGCCTACTCCATGCAGCACGAGGAGACCCTGGCCGTACGCGAGGAGATCTCGGTGGCGGTAGGCCCGAGGATCACCGACTTCGTCTTCGAGCCGGACGAGTACACCGGGGCCCGCAACCGGGTGATCGTCAATGGCGACGACATCGACCCCGCGACCATGTCCACCATCGTCGTCGAGAAGCCGACCAGGGGCTTCGCCTTCGCCTCGGCCACCTGGAGCTTCTCGACCGAGCGGCTTCCGGAAGAGGCGCGCGGCGATCTCTTCGCAGTCGAACGCACCTACTTCCGCCGCTTCAACGACGGCGAGCGCTGGGTTCTCCGACCCCTCGCCGACGGCGAGCGCCTCGAGCCCGGCGATCAGATCGAGGTCCAGCTCTCGATCCGGGCCAAGCACGCCGCCGAGTACGTCCACCTGCGCGACCCGCGCGGCGCCGGCTTCGAGCCCGAGACCCTGCACTCGCAGTACAAGTGGGACCTCGGCATCGCGTGGTACGAGGAGGTGCGCGACTCCGGCACCAACTTCTTCTTCGAGTGGCTGCCCGCCGGCGAGTACACCTTCAAGTATCGCTTGCGGGCCTCGATGGCCGGCACCTTCCGGGTCGCCCCCGCGGTCCTGCAGTCCATGTACGCCCCCGAGTTCACCGCCTACTCCGCGGGCAACCAGCTGGAGGTCGAAACCGACTGAGTCCGGTCTCCGTGTTCGCCTACTTTTCGTCGATCGATCGCCTCCTTTTCGGTGTCGATATGAGGTGGGCGGCTGAACCGGAGAAGCGTCGCAAGATCTGCGTATTTTCTGAGCATTCTGGATACTTGCTTGGCATCTCAGAGAGCATCGTGATCGGGTTCGATCCCATTGAGCGCAAATATCTTGCGGTTACGGTGAGAGTTCACCCCTCGCCGTCGGTCGTATTGGGGAAACTTGAAAAAAAACGGCAAGAAGTCATCACATTGCAGTAGAAAAACCATCCGTTCGGGCGATTGTGTGTTGACCGCGGCTCCCCCTATCTTGTAGGCATGGAAAAAACCCCCGACGGGAATCGATGCCGGGTCCATCCCCCGATGCGCCGCTGGCGTCGCTTCCAGCCGTCTGTTCACAACATATGCAGGTCAACCAACCTGTCCCTCGAACCCCTATGAGGAGGAACCCCATGTCCAGTCGCTCAAATCCGTCGTATCGCTCGACCCTTGTACTTACCGTGATCCTGCTGCTTGGCGGCTTGATGCTCGCGCCAGCCCCGGCGGCGGCGCAGGCGACGTCTAAGGTTTACTACGTGCCCGTCTACGAGGCTGATCTCGCGGACGCCATGGAGATCCTCGAATCAGGGAACTGGGGAGCCGTGAGCAATGTCGCGACTGTGGTCTCGATCGTGGCGTCCATCGACGGGACAGTGATCCGCTACGACCACGCGGAGGACGGCTATGAGTTGGATATCGACAGCCCGACGCAGGCGAGCACTCAGACCTGGACCTTGAATGCGGGCCAGGTACTTCCCCTTCGCAACCTGGTTCCAGGAACGGGGCCGGCTCCAGGCACGTTTCCCTACAGCGGTGGCGACAAGGTTGGAGCTTCGCGCACGGTCGCGGTAACCAGGGTTGGTTGGGACAACGACCTCGGACCGGTGATTGCCGGCGCCTACGAGGTCCTCGACACCGGCGGCTGGGGCCTCGAGTACGTGGTTCCGGTCGGCGAGGACGTGGCGTCGGAAAGCATGTTCGAAAAGACCTTTCTCTATGTGATGGCCAAGGATGACGGTAATGGCGGCACCACCGTGACGGTGGCGAGACCCCTCTCGGCGTCGGTAGACTACGTCTTGACCGAAGGTCAGAGCCTGGCGCTGGCGGACATCGAAATGGGTACCCGGATCACTGCGGACGCGCCCGTTCAGGCCCACCTCCTCGCTGGTGACACGGCTCGGGACGGCTATCTCGAGCTGCGCTGTTTCACGCTGTTTCCCGTGAGTGCGTGGTCCGAGAGCTATTTCACCCCGGTCGGCAACTCGCACGTAGCCAACGACCGCACCACAATTTGGCTGTACAACGATGGTGGAACTCAGATCACCGTTTCCTTTGACACGCAGGGAACTTCCGATGACGATTCGATTCCGGTGGCAGCGGGTGCAGTCGTGCCCTTCGACATGCCGGTCGGTCTCGGTGGTAAGTTCTCGAGCAGCGCGCCCTTCTACGCAGTCGCGACGGTCAACGCGGCTGACAACCCGGTTCCTCCGGCAGTCGACTCGAACCCGGACAACGACACGTGGGATTGGGGCTTCACCCTGATACCGGCGGGCGAGCTCAGCTCGATGGCCATCGTCGGCTGGGGACCGGGAACAGCCTCGAGCCGCCGGGCTCTACAAGGGGGCACGTCAACAACGGCAGTCCGATCTTCGTTACGGCGCCCAGCGACACGACGCTGAACATCTCGTTCGACGGCGACATGACGGTCCGAAAGCCGTCGGTGCCCATTCAGGCCTTCGAGTCCTACAAGGTCTTCGACGCCGTCCGACAAAGACCAGACGGGAACTCGCGTCTGGACCACCGACGGCACTCTGATCGCTGTCGCCTGGGGCGAGGACCCGGACACGGCGGGGACGGGCAGTCCATATCTCGACGTCGGCACCACAGTGTTGCCGATCCGCGGCCTCGACCTGCTCAAGGTTGCGTCCCTCCAGAACGACCCGGGAGGAGATGGTCTCATCAACCCGGGTGACACCGTGACCTACACCATGACGGTCATCAACGTCGGCACCGGCAACCTGACCGGGGTCGTCCTCGAGGACACCGTGCCGCTCAACACCCAGTACGTCTCGGGCACGACGTTTGTTGACGGCGCTCCGGAACCGGACGACACGGATCCGGACACCCCGTTCCCGCTCGACGAAGGTGGGCTCGCACTGGGCACGATGGCCCCCGGCGAGGAAATCGTCGTGACCTTCAGGGTGACAGTGGATAACCCCTTCCCGTCCGATGTTCAGACCATCCGCAACCTGGCCACCGTTGATTCGAACGAAACGCCCCCAACTTCGGTCGAAGTTGTCGACCCGGTGTACGACCCGTCGATTCTCCTCGAAAAGACGGTTTACAAGAATGCTGACCAGTCGAGTTGTCCCGGAGTCGACGTCATCCTCGGGCCGACGGCTACACCGATCACCTATTGCTTCCAGGTGACCAATACGGGCAATACCTATCTCTACCCGGTCGTACTGAACGACCCGGATCTCGGAATCACCAACCTCGACCTCACGGCGGCCGTGGGCGGCGGCGCGCCGCTGGCCCCGGGCGAGACACTGCCCTTCTACACGTTTGCTGCGACGATCGACGGTAATCTCTACAACGAGGCCACCGCAACCGGTACGGTGTCGACGCTGGAGGGCACTCCGGTCGGTCTCGATGACGTCGAATGGACCGATTGGGCGGAGGTCCAGGATCTCTTCGTGATCACCGGGACCATCGACATCGAGAAGTTCACCAACGGCGCGCAGGCAGATCTTCCCTGACGGTCCCGACGTCCCGCAAATTCTCGTCGGACCCGCGGACAACGTGACCTGGACGTACCAGATTACCAATCAGAGCGATCGTCAGCTTCGAAATCCTCCTCGAGGACACGAACGCGCAGGGGACCGTGCCCATCACGTTCGCCTGCCAGACCGATCTGATCGATCCCGGACAGACGATCACGTGCAGCGTAGCTGGCACTGCCGTACCGGGTCCCTACGCCAACATCGGGACGGTTACCGGAGACGTGCCAGGTGGCGTCAACGGCAACGCGATCACCGACTCAGATCCCAGCCACTACTTCGGTGTTGATCCCGGCATCATGCTCGAGAAGTCGGGCATCTTCAACGACGAAAGTGGTGACGGGTTCGCACAGCCGGGAGAGACCATCAGCTACGGCTTCGCGGTCACCAACATCGGCAACGTGCCGCTGGTGAACGTCACGGTCACCGATCCAATCGTCTCCGTCTCCGGCGAGCCGCTGATCCTGCCGGTTGGCGGCTTCGACAACACTCAACTTCACCGGCAGCTATGTCGTAACTCAGACTGACATCGACGCCGGGCTTCAAGTACAACCTCGCCGGCGTGATCGGAACGCCGCCGCTGGGCCCGAGCGTCGGCGACGACGCTGATGCCACGGTACCCCTGCCTCAGGGGCCCGCCATCTCAATCGACAAGACGATCGTCTGGACCGCCGATCTCGATGAGAACGGTCTGGATGCCGGCGATGACGTGACTTACGTCTACACCGTCGTCAGCCCGGCCGACGGCGACTTCGATCCCGCATCCGTTGACGACCCGGGACGGCAGTTCCATGAGAACCCGCCGGTTATCCAGTGCGAACCGGCAAATCTCCCATTGGCCGGACAATCCGCCATTTGCAGCGCCGAGTACGTGGTGACGGCAAGTGACCTGACGGGGTCCATGCCACAGACGATGGTCGATACCGACGTCTTCGGCGAACCGGATGCCGGCGACACCATCACCTACCTGTTCGAGGTGGACAACACCGGCAACGTGACGTTGGCCCCGGTCGTCGTGACCGATCCGCTGATTGGGCTTTCGCCGATCGACTGTGGTGACGGAACCGGCACCATCGCGAGCCTCGCACCCGATGCACCGCCGGAGCTGTGTTCGGCGACCTTCGACCTCGCCCAGGAGGACGTGGATAGCGGTCTGCTGACCAACACCGCGAAGGCGGCCGGTTTACCGCCTGGTGGTGAACAAGGTGTCGACGAGGTGGAGGACGAAGACACCGAGCTGATCGTCTTCCCGGCCATGCCGGCAATTCAGATCGTGAAGACCGCGGATGTCGGGACCTACGACGAGGTCGGTGACCTCATTACCTACATCCAGTGCACGGCGACCTACACCATCTCCCTTGCCGATCTCGACGCCGGTTCGGTGACCAACACGGCTACCGCCACCGGTACGCCGCCGAGCGGCCCGAACGTTTCCGACACCGACGACGAGGAGATCACTGCCGAGGCCAGTCCGGCGATCGACATCGTCAAGACTGCGAGCCAGCCTACGTACTCCTTGGCCGGTGAGGTCATCACGTACACCTTCACCGTCGACAACATCGGCAATGTGACCCTGGCGCCGGTGAATGTGAGCGATCCGCTCGCAGGGCTCAGCGCCATCGACTGCGGTGACGGCTCGGCGATCATCGCCAGCCTGGCGCCGGATGACCCGGCCGTCCAGTGCACGGCGACCTACACCATCTCCCTTGCCGATCTCGACGCCGGTTCGGTGACCAACACGGCTACCGCCACCGGTACGCCGCCGAGCGGCCCGAACGTTTCCGACACCGACTACGAGGAGATCACGGCGGTTCAGACCGGAGCATTGGACATCGAGAAGGCGACGAACGGCGAGGATGCCGATGAGGCGCCCGGGCCGTCGATTCCAGTGGGTGATGAGGTGCAGTGGAGGTTCAGAGTCACGAATAAAACAAACGTGACGGTGAGCAACATTGTTGTGCAAGACGACAAACTGGGGAGGATCTTTTGCGCGTTCGACACGCTCCCGCCAGGTGCATCGATGGATTGTGTGCCGATCGGTCTTGCGGTGCCAGGCCAGTATGCGAATATGGGTTCGGTGACCGGTACCGATCCCGATGGGATACCGGTACCTGGTGACGAGGATCCGAGCCATTACTTCGGCGTGGACGCGTCTATCGACATCCAGAAGACGCCGGACCTACAGACCGTTGTTTCCGGCAGCGATGTCACGTTCGATATCCTCGTCAGTAATACCAGCAACGTCCAACTCACCAACGTCGTGGTGAGCGATGTGCTGGCTCCCGCCTGCGACAAAGCCATCGGCGATCTCGCCGTCGGCGGTACCGCGAGTTACCAGTGCACCGCCAACAACGTCACGGCCGACTTCACCAACGTCGCGGTCGTGACTGGCACGCCGCCGGCAGGGCCCGCAGTCACTGACGACGATGACGCCGTTGTTGACATTATCAGTCCCTCAATCGACATCGAGAAGGCGACCAACGGTGACGACGCTGACACCGGTCCCGGACCTTCAATTGACGAGGGTCAACCGGTCGAATGGAAGTACATGGTCACCAACACGGGTGATGTTCTCCTGACCGGGATCCAGGTGACGGATGACATCGAGGGTGCTATTTGCACGATCGCCGCTCTCGCAGTCGGCGAGAGTCAGACGTGCACCAAGGTCGGCACAGCGGGGGTCGGCTCTTACGAGAACTTCGGAACTGCTACTGGGAACCCGCCGGTGGGTCCGGCGGTGTCCGACAGCGATCCCAGCCACTACTTCGGCGTGCAGACGGGCATCTCCATCCCGGTCTTCGTCAACAAGACGGTTGCCGGCGAACCTATCCCCGAGGGCGTCAGCTTCACCTTCGAATTGCGCGATGCCGATGGCACCACGATTCCGGTTCCGGTCGAGATCGACTGGTTGAGCGAACAGCCGGTTGAGATCGGGATCGTCAGCGTCGGCGACTACTCCTTGTGCGAACTCGGCCTGTATCCGGATTGGAACTCGTCCTTGATCTACGAGCCGGGCGCCTACCACCCGGTGGTGGATGATGCGATCGATCTGAGCACGGTGTGCGTGCCCTTCTCGGTGGGCGAAGACACGCCGCGCGAAGGCATCACCTTCAACGTGGACAACACCGAGATCACGGCCGAGCCTTTGACCATCGGCTACTGGAAGAACCAGTGCGAACCGGCGATCAAGAAGGGCAAGTTCCAGCGCAATCCCAACAAGGTCTACACCGACCAGCTGCTCTACGAGACCGGTGCGACGATCTCACTCGGTGACGGTCTGTCGTTCAAGTGGTTCGGTGAAGACCCGACGGCGGATGAATTTCAAACCCCACGTCGACGGTTACATCGTGACGATGAGCGGTGGCAAACGCTCAGCGACATCGAGGCTGCTGAGCCGCTGGAGCTCATCCTCGACAAGCGCGATCTCGTCGGCGACCAGGAGTGGGCCGAGGACCCGGCGTTCAACATGGCGGCGCAGCACCTGGCGGCGGAGCTCAACTTCCTCAACGGTGCGCCGCAGTGTGTGGGCACGGCCAACGCGATCGCGGATGCCGATCGGCGTGATGAATGCAGATCTGGATTCACCGGTTATCAGCCGGTGACGAAGGCTACGCCGCATTGATCGGGGAGCTCGGGTTGACCGACCTCACCCAGATGCTGGCGACCATTCTCGACAACTACAACAACAGCATGATTCTCGAGCTGCAGCTACATGCGCTTCGACGCCGTTCCCGGGCAGCTCCTGCTCGAGAAGCTCACCAACGGTTTTGACGCCGACGAGGCCGACGGTGCCGATGTCCCGGAGATCGCTGTCGGTGATGACGTCGACCTGGGAGCCTACGTGGTCACCAACACGTACGGAGTTGTTCTCTCGGACATCGTGGTCTCCGACGATCATCGACGACGTCGTGGACTGCGAAGGTCTGCACGATCGATCTCGATCCGCAGGTGAGTCTGATGACGCTGCTCGTTGGCCAGGAATCGCCGATCTCGGTCGAGTACGCAAACATCGGCTCGGTCGGACCGGTATTCACTCCGAGCGGACGGTCGACTCGACAGGCATCGGATCCCAGCCACTATCTCGGCGTCGAGCCATAAGTGAGGGTGGGCCGCAGCGGATCGCTGCGGAAAATCTCAGGCCCGGCCGAATGGCCGGGCCCATTTTTTGGTCGACGATTTGGGACCGATGCGGGTCTCCGGCTGATCCCTTATTCGGTGACCTCGACCCAGCTGCCGCAGTCTCCAGCTCTCGAATCCGTCGACGAAGAGATTCGGGTCGGGATCCTGCTGCCCGAGGTCCGAGACCGTGAGCGTCAGCTCGTAGAGCTGCGCGAGGCTCGTTGCATCGCCGGAGATCTCGACGAAATAGTCGCCTGCGCCGCTCGGCAGGGCGATGTCGGTCAGCTCTTCGGTTCCGCCGACGCCATGGTCGTCGGCGGCCGCGAGCTGGGTGGTGCCGTTGACATCGAGCAGACGGACCTCGAGGTCGTGGATATGCAGCGAATCGTAGCTCGAGCCGGCGCTGCAGCTTCCGTTGCTGTTTTGCGGGCCCGAGAGATAGGTGAAGCCGACAGGGGAGAGGGTGAGCGAGACCTTCTGGTTCGCCGACGCCGTGAACGAAAAGAAGTCGATGTCGCCGCTGTCGTCGATGGAGAGATTGGTCAGGCTTCTGGTCGTGAAAGGACCAAGCTCGGCCGCCGAGGCCGCGGTGTCGTCGTGCTCGTAGCGATCCCCGTAGGCGCGGTTAGCGGCGAGAATGTCGTCGTGCTGGGGGCCGTCGAAGGCGACGGTCACATAGGGCTCCATGAGCTTGGTCTGGTTGACGGGGCACGAGTGCTCGAAGCCGAGTCCGTGGCCGTGCTCGTGCGCGACGACGTTGCGGAGCCGGATGGAGTCGTTGGACGTGTTGCCGAAGAAGGTATCCGGGACATCGATCACCATGTCGCCGGTGTTGGGGAAGTAGTTGTAGGCGAGAACCCCCCAGTCGCCGTCGATCGCAGTGGCCGCTGATGCGGACGTCGCCGCGGACCCCGAGCTGCCCGGACGATGACGGCAAGGGTGCGCCGTCGTCGGAGACGTAAACGTAGGTGATCCCGGTCAGCGAACCCCAGCGGTCGAAGACCTGCTGGAACTCGGCGACCCAGGCGGCCTCGTTGGGGTAGACGCCGTTGAGATACGAGCGCAGCGTGCTGCCGCTGCTGGACTCGCCGCCGAGTGCCGGACTGATCGGCGGTGCCGTCGGGCACGATGCTCCAGGTCAGGGTGATGGGGTCGCCCTGGCCGAGACCGCTGCCGTCGGTGGCCGTGGAGCGCCAGCGATCGCCATCGGTGTACTGGAATTTCAAACCCGAGTCGGGAGAAAACGGGCTGGAAGCGGGGGTCCACAGGGCCCTCTCTCGGGTCGCGTCGACGAATGCCTGGCTCGTTCCGGGGGCGTAACAGAAGGCCGGCGCGCGATCTGGCACATCCTCAGCGGCGACCGAAGGGAGTACACCGAGCATTGCGGCAGCGACGATACAGCCAGAGACACGAATTCCCCAGAGTGACCGCAACTCTCCCGACATGATGACGCCCTCCCAGACGTTTTCGCGTCGGCATCGGCCGGACGCGTTCATCCTGTTGTTGAGAATGTATCGTGAACGGGGTCAGCAGTCTGTGACAAGGCTCACGGTGAGCTCATCCCCGGCGCAACTCCTGGAATCAGGACGTCGGCCGGCCGACCTCACTCCCACCTGGCCGAGGGATAGGGTCAGGCCACGATTTCATTGGCGTGGCGTGCGATGGTTTGTGTTCCGCGTCATGGCCGGATCGGTGCGAATTGTCGGCCTGCCGGAGAAGCTCGCTGCCTAGTACCTCCAACTCGTGAGGTCGGCGCCTTCGGGCGCCGAGGCTTCGATCCGTTTCAGGATGCGCTCGAGGTACAGGGTGTTGTAGCGCAGCCGGGAGAGGTGGTTGCCGTTGTCATGGTCGCCGTTCCAGCAGTGCTCGGCGCGGTCGCCGTAGTCCACCTCTCCGGCGTAGTAGGGTTCGGTGGTGGACTCCAGGAACTCCTCCATCAGGTAGACGGCGTTGTTGAGGTAGTAGTTGTCCATGTCGCCGGTGAAGATGTGGATCTTCCCGACAAGCTTGGGCCCGATCTCCGCCCAGTCGCGTTCGAGGATGAACCGGAGGTCGTAGTTGTCCCGCCAGTGCTGCGCCACATCGTGGTCGATGACGCCGGTCCTGCGATCCCACAACCTCTGCGGGTAACCGTCGCTTCCGACCGGCGAGAACACGGCCTCCCAGATGTCGAGCTGTTGGCCCGATCGGTTCTTGTCGCCGAGCACCAGCTCCAGCTGGGCGTCGTCGCGCACGGTGGCGCGGATGGCGCCGAGCCAGTCGCGGGCGGAAGGTTTCTCGATACGGCGGAAGGGCCCTTCGTAGTAGTAGGCATTGGCGTCTGAGTAGATGTTGACCGACATGTAGGCGCGAAAGTCGATGGGGTCGGGACACGCTGCAAAGGCGCCGTTGTACTGGTCGGGGTAGAAGACCTGTGCCGCCAGCGCTTCCCAGCCGCCGGTGGAGCCGCCGTAGAGAAAGCGCGCCCAGCCTTCGCCGAGACCGCGGAACTGCTGCTCGATGTAGGGGATCAGTTCGTGAGTGATGGCGTCGCCCCAGGGGCCGAGATTGGCCGAGTTCACCGCGTAGGAATCGTCGTAGTACGGCGTGGGGTGCTGGATCTCGATCACCAGGAACCGCGGAAAGTCGGGGCTGATCCACTGCCGGTAGAAATCGTAGGCCTCCTGCTGCTGGATGCGGTTGTAGCACTCGACGCGAAAACGCTCCGAGTACTCGCACTCGAGGTCCGGGTCGGGCGGCGAGGTTCGGAAGTCGCCGATGTCCGACGGGAAGTGGCCGTGGAAGATCATCAGCGGGTAACGGGCCTCGGGGTGCTCGGCCCAACCGTGGGGGAGCAGGACGTGAGCGCCGAGTTCCATGGACCGGCCCCAGAACTCGGTCAGGAGCTTGCTCTCGATCCGGAGATGCTTGACGTAGTCGGTGTCCGAGGCCGGTTCGATGGCGGGGATCATCTGATCGAGAGTGATCGAGTGGATCGTGTGGGGCGCCGCATCGATCGAGATGGTTCGCGGCGTGCTGTAGAGATTGCCGGGGGCCAGGTTCCACTGCTGGCCTTCGCCGCGATCCATGGGGAGCTTGACCGTGTGGCCATCCGCCCTGTGGAAGATCTCGTAGCGGTGGAGCACCGCCTGGACCACGTACTCGCCGGGGGCGAGGTCGTCGAGGCTGGCGATGGGGTAGCCGAAGACCGAGCCGTCGAATCGAACCGCCTCGCCGGGTGAAAGCCTGTCGACGTCGACGCCGAAGATCTGAATGGCCCTGACCCCGGGGCGAACCTGGAAGCGGGGCTCCTGGTCCCCGGTCGTGGAGATCAGCAGCAGGACCCGGCCGTCAACAGTCGCGCGCTCCACGTCGACCGGAAAAGACACGTGGAACTCCACGGCCGAAGCCGGGAACGGAACCAACATTCCGATGGTGAGGACGGCGGGCTGCCAGAGCTTTTGAAACCAAAGCATGAGCACCTCGAGGTGGCGTCGCCGGCCGGACATCCGGCAGATGCCGCCCCTCACTCTACTCGAAAAAGTGCCGATATTCAGGTGCTATGCTGCTCGCGGTGGGCACAACTCGCGCTGCAACCGTCGTTCGCGGCCTGGATCGTGTCGGGGATGAACGGCCGACAGGCCGGCCCGGGGCGAACCGCCGCGCCGTCGATCGTCACCGTGCTCGCCGTATCGCTGCTGCTGGTCGCGCTGGTTCCCTTTCTGCCGCTGGCGGTTCTGGCGTGGTGGAGCTACCACCAGGATGTGGCGCGGATCGAGCAGGAGATCCGGGCCTCCAACCGGCACATCGCGGTCCTCGCCGGCCACTACCTTGAAACCCTTCTCGGCCAGGTGCGGGAGGAAATCACCCTCGCCGAGAGGATGTCGACGCCCGGTCTCCCGCCGCGGCTCGCAGGGGTGGCGTGGGAACGTGTCGGGGACGATGGTGACGTGGTGCAGTCCGGGCTCGATCCGGCCAGGGTCGATCGACCCTGCGGCTACGGCAGCCTCCTCTCATCAGGCGGGCCGGCGCCGTTCCTCAGCGACGTCGGCGGGTGGATCGACGGTTCACCGCCGACGGTGTTGATCATCGGCGGCGCGGCGACGAACGGACGACTGGTGGCGATTCTCGATCCGACCGTCCTTCACGACGAACTCCAGGCGTGGAACCCGGACAGCGCAGGCCGCCACCTTTACGTCGTCGAAAAAAGCGGCCGCCTGTTGTTCTACTCGGATCTCCGCCTGTCGCAGCGCGGCGCCGACCTGAGCATGAACCCCCCGATCCGGCTGTTCGTGGACGGTGGCGAGGGTGATATCGACTACACCAGCATCGTCTCGGACAAGAAGCGGCTCGGAACCGTACACCGACTGGTCGGGGTCGACTGGGGCGTCATCGTCAGCGCCGACGTGGGCGCGAGTCTCTTCGGCCTCCGCAACCGCACCGGGTGGCTCGGGTGGTCGATCGTGTTCGCATTCGGTACGGCGATGGTGATTCTCGCGGTCACCTCGCGGAGGCTGGTGCGGCCGGCGCTCGATATCGCGCGGGCGCTGCGCGACCCGGGGCGCGACCCGAAGGCCTCTCTTCCCGTCCCACCGTTCACCCGGAGCCTGAGAGAGTACGACGAGCTGGTCGGCGCGTTCGACGAACTCGGCGCGGAGTTCGCAGCGGTCGAACGCGAACTGGTGCAGGCTGAGAAGACATCGCAGCTCGGACAGCTGGCCTCCGGGCTGGCGCACGAAATGGGCACGCCGCTCAACGTGATCACCGGCAACGCGGAGTACCTCCTTCGCAAGGTGGGCGAGGACGACCCGGCGCGACCCGCCCTCGAGCTGATCGTCAGGCAGGGCCAGCGGATCGCGGCGATGATCCGCCGGCTGCTCGACGTGTCGCGGCCGGCGGAGGCGCGTTTGGTGCCTGTCGAACTGGCGCCGCTCGTCCGCCAGGGGCTGGAGATCGTGCCCGGTTTGAACCGGAGGGTCGAGGTGCGGTGTGACCTCGAGGAGGATGTGCCCCGCGTGCTCGCCGATCCGAAGTTGATCGAGCACACGCTGATGAACCTGATCCTCAACGCCTGCCAGGCCATGCCCGACGGCGGTCGGCTGTCTCTTGTCACCGGCCTCGAAACGGCCGGGGGAGGCGGGCCGCCGGTGGTCCTGGTGGTGGCCGATACCGGGTGCGGCATTGCCGCCGCCGACCTGCCCCATATCTTCGAACCCTTCTTCACCACCAAAGCCCAGGGCGTGGGCACCGGGCTCGGCCTGCCGATTGTCGACCGCATCGTGCGCCAGCACGGAGGCAGCATCGAGGTGACCAGCTCTCCCGGGCGAGGTACCGTGGTGATGGTGCGGCTGCGGGCGATCGCGGAAAACGCCCCGGGCCACGATCGTAGTCAGGAGATTGGTGATGAGGGATCCGGAGGTTGAGCTGACACCGCCCGTCCGGGTGCTCGTCGCGGAGGACGACGGCGAGATGCGAGAGCTCCTGTGCCGGGTGCTCGGCGAAGAGGGGTACGACGTCATCGCCGTCGGCGATGGTCACCAGGCGCTGGCCAGGCTCGACGAGGGCCGGTTCGATCTCGTGCTGTCGGATGTCCGGATGCCGGGCCCGGACGGCATGGAGCTTCTGGGCCGCGCGATGGCGCGGCGGCTGCACCAGCCGGTGATCCTGATGACGGGTTTCGGCACCATCAGCTCCGCGGTCGAGGCCATGCGCGCAGGCGCCTACTACTACCTCCCTAAACCGTTCAACCTCGATGAGTTGCTCGAGATCGTGCGCGGCGCTGCCGACCAGATCCGCCAGCGCAGGTCGCTGCACGACGGCGCCGGGGACGAGGCCTTTCCGGTCGTGTTCCGATCTGCGGCGATGGCGCGCGTCCTGGCCCTGGTGCACGAGGTCGCCGGCAGTTCTGCGACGGTTCAGTTGACCGGAGCGTCGGGCACCGGCAAGGAGTTGGTGGCGCGGGCGATCCACGCCGCGAGCGATCGCCGGCGGGCGCCGTTCGTGCCGGTCGACTGCGGTGCGATTCCCGAAGGGCTGCTCGAGAGCGAGTTCTTCGGCCACTGTCGCGGCGCCTTCACCGGCGCCATCGCGGAGCGGCCGGGTCTCGTCGAGGCCGCCGACGGCGGGACGTTGTTTCTCGACGAGATCGGCAACCTGCCGGCGTCGATGCAGGCCAAGCTCCTGCGGTTTCTCAACGACCGCCGTTTCCGGCGCGTTGGCGAGACCCGCGAGCGGTCGGTGGACCTGCGGCTGGTGTCGGCCAGCAATCGCGATCTCGCCGAATTGGTGCGCGAGGGCGGTTTTCGCGACGATCTTTACTACCGGTTGGCGGTCTTTTCGGTCCACATTCCCAGTCTCGCGGAACGGCGCGAGGACATTCCACCGCTGGTCTACCACTTCATCCGCCGTTTCAACGACGAGTGCGGATACTCCGTCGAGGGAATCCGCCAGGACGCGCTC
Source organism: Candidatus Sulfomarinibacteraceae bacterium (assembly GCA_963823345.1). Lineage (GTDB taxonomy): Bacteria > Acidobacteriota > Thermoanaerobaculia > Thermoanaerobaculales > Sulfomarinibacteraceae > Sulfomarinibacter. Next base: position 207,647 of record CAWGLE010000008.1, on the reverse strand, counting down.
GACCGGCTGGTGGACGCCCCCTGGCCGGGCAACGTGCGGCAGCTCGAGAACGTGACCGAACGGGCGGTCATCCTGCGCAAGGCCGGGTTGGTGCTGCCGGTGGACCTGCCGCCGGAGCTCCAGACGCCGGGAGCCGCCGATCCCGGGCGCACGCTCGACGACCTGGAGCGCCAGCACATCCTGCAGCTGGTCGAGGAGTGCGACGGCAACCAGTCGCGGGTGGCGCGAATCCTCGGCATCAGTCGGAGGACCGTTTACCGAAAGCTCCGCCAGTACGGGATCGACGGCGGCGACTGACGGAGGGTCTCCCCGGGCGCCCTGGATTCCTCCCTGGTCCCTTGTGTCCCACCCGGGCTGGGGGCGTATCTCTTTGGAACGAGGGTGATTACGGCCTCAGCGGCGGAATGATGCCGGCGCCCGGGACAGATTGTCTCATCGGTCAGCTGACCACGGCGGACTCGTGAGCCTGATCGTAAGCATCTCGAAACACTCGACATGACGGCGTCGCGTCGATGATTTGAAGAGCTGGCACGCGCCTTGCGCCAGGTGCCGGCGATGGGCACTGATGCTTCTTCACCGACCCCGACGCTGACCGTCGCCATCGCCTCCCGAGATCGCGTGTACCGGGACAGCCTGTCGCTGCCGCTTCGCCGTTGCGGTCTTCGGGTCCGCGACCTCGAGCTGATCCTCGAACGGCAGGCCTGCCGAGCTCGACGGCGTCGACGTGCTGGTCATCGACAGCGACGCGTTGTCCCCCGCCGATCTTCGAGCACATCACCCGCCTGCACGCTCGGTGGCCGCTGGTGGAAGTGGTGGCGGTAACCGTGGGACAGCCCGTGGAGGAGGCGGTCGAAGCGCTGCGCGCGGGCGTGTTCACGGTCCTCCAGCACCCGGTGGCTGACGAACTGCTGGTGGCGACGATCATCCAGGCCGGCACCCGACATCACCGTGCCAGGACCCGGATCGAGGAACTCAACCGTGCCCGCTACAACGGCGAGCACGGGGCGGGCGGGCCACCGGGGCCGGCTGTGGACATGTCTCCCGAGGAGGTTTCGTGAAGCGCTCTCACCTTTTTGGCCGGCCTCTCGTTTTCGTCGCTTTGATGGTCGTGGCCGCGTTTCCCACGGGAGTCCGGTCGCAGGAGGCGGCGCCGCCGGCGCCGACCCCGACTCCGACCCCGGCGCCGGAGAAACTCGAGGTGGTCTACCGCGACGGGTTCGAGATCCGCTCCGCCAACGGGGCGAACCAGCTTCGAATCGGCGCCAGTGTGCAGCTGGACTGGCGGACATTCCTGGATGATTCCGAAGCGCCGGACTCATTCGACATCCGCCGTGCGCGAATCGACTTCCGTGGGCGGCTTCGCGAGTGGATCACCTACCGCATTCAGATCTCGCTCGAGAACGAGCCCTACGTCCGCAACGCCTGGTTCGATCTCGGTTGGTCGGAGGCGTTCCACCTGCGTGTCGGCCAGATGAAGGTGCCGTTCTCGACCTCATGGATGACGTTTGACAATCAGGTCAACTTCGTCGAACGGGCGACGGCCGCTCCGGTGTACCCGTTTTTCGATCGCGGGCTGATGGCCTGGGGTCAGGTTTTCGACAACACGCTGACCTATCAACTTGGGGCCTACAACGGTTCCGGGATCGACCTCGACACCCCTCGCGGCGACATCGACGATCACAAGGACGTCGCCCTGCGGCTGTTCGCACAGCCGTTCCGGGGTTCCGACTCGCAGGCGCTTCGCGGTCTTTACCTGGTCGGCGAGGGGACGTACGGGCCGCAATCGGTGGCTACCAAGCGGTTCGAATCCGGCGGCCTGACGACGGCGAGCTTCGAGTCCCGCGTCTGGCGGTGGCGGCTGGAGCAGGTGATCGGTACTGACGGCCGCAGCGTCGACGCTATCACCGCCGACATCGACTCCCGTACACGGTGGGGGGTTGAGGCGCACTGGCTCAACGGTCCGCTGACGGCCAGCTTCGAGTACCTGGTATTGAGCTACGACGGCGTCACCATCTCCCACGAGTACTTCCAGGGATCGAACCTCCTGCTCAGCGATCCCCAGCTCGAGGGCGCGGGCGATGTGCGATCGGCGTCGGTGTGGATTTCGTGGTTCCTGACCGGCGAGCAGAAGTTCGTGGACGCCTTCGGGTGGCGGCAGCCGGCGCCCAGGAGCGAGTTGAAGCCCGGTTCGGGCGGCACCGGCGCCTGGGAACTGCTCGCTCGGCTGTCAACCACCACCACCGACCGCAACCTCTTCGAAACTGTCACCGTCCCCGGCTACACGGCCGAGCAGCTGGCCGCACTCGGTGGCGTGGCCGTCGGTGAAGGCGAATCGGTCAAGGCTGCGGTGTTCGACGGCGCAGCCGAGGCGGTTGAGGCCACCCTGGGCGTCAACTGGACACTCAATCCGAACCTCAGGCTGCAATTCAACCTCATTCATCTCTGGGTGCCGGACCCCGAAACCAACGGTGGTCTCTTGTCGGCGAGCAACTCGGATCTCGGAGACATCACGGCGAGAAACCGCAAGGTCGACAGCGAAACAAGCGCGATTCTGCGCGCGATCTTCAGGTTCTGAGGGGACGGGGAGAGCATATGCGGCCGGTGACCTCACCCCACGCCTACGAGGCGCTGCGGCGGCGGATCCTGGTGACGATGATCCTGGTGCCGGCTGTGCCCTTTCTGCTCGCGCTGTCGGTGGGTGTTTACCAGTTCACCACGGCGATGCGGGACGCGACCCTGTCGCGGCTGGTGCGGATCGCGGAGGACCACCGGGATGCGATTCAGGTCTTCCTCGACGAACGCCGCTCCGATCTCGAGTTCGTCGCCGGCTCGTGGACGTTCGACGAGCTTCGACAGCCCGAGGTTCTCGGCGAGGTGCTGCGCGGGCTCCGCCGCAAGGCCCCGGCGTTCGTCGATCTCGGGGTCTTCACCGCCGAAGGCGTGCATGTCGCCTACCAGGGGCCATACGAGCTGACCGGAAAGCTCTACAACGACGCCGAATGGTTTCAAAACGTGATGGCCAGCGGCCACGACGTCAGTGATGTCTACCTGGGCTACCGCAACTCTCCGCACTTCGTGGTCGCCATCGCCACCGGCGAGGGGGCCGATCGGTGGGTGCTGCGCGCCACCATCGACACGGCCACCTTCAACCGGATGGTCGAAGGGGTCCGCATCGGCCGCACCGGCGAAGCCTACGTGCTCAATCGCGACGGCGTCTTCCAGACCGAACGGCGGTCGGGAGGGGAGCTGTTGGAGCGGGCGCCCGAGACCGTCGGGCTGGGAGTGGCCCCCGGGGGCGTGCTGAAAACGGTGCAACGCGACGCGGCGGGGTACCGCTACGTGTGGGCGACGACGTGGCTCAACGACGAGAACTGGCTGCTGGTCGTGCGCCAGGAGGTCGGCGACGCCTTCCGCCCGCTGCGCCACGCGACCTCGATCGGCCTCCTGATCCTGGTCGGCGGCGGCGCGGTGATCGTGTTTCTCGCCGTCTCGTTTTCCAACCGCCTCATCCGCCGGATCCAGCGAGCCGACGAGGAGACGCGGGAGCTCAACCAGCAGCTGATCGTAGCGGGCCGTCTCGCCGAGATCGGCGAGATGTCGGCAGGCTTCGCCCACGAAATCAACAACCCGTTGCAGATCATCCGCTCCGAGCAGGCGCTGGTCGAGACGATCCTGAGAGACCTTCGGGACAAGCGGATTCTGCCCGAGAACGACGACGTCGCCGAGCTCGAGGACTCGATCCAGCAGATCCGTGTCCAGGTGGATCGTTGCGCTTCGGTCACCCAGGGCATCCTCAAGTTCGCCCGCCGAACCGAGACCTCGGCGCGCGAGGTGCGGCTCGCCGACTTCGTCCCCGAGGTGGCGGCGATGGTCAGTCGCAAGGCAGCGGTTGCCGGCATCAGCCTCGAGGTCGACGTGGCGAAGGACACGCCGGTCGTGACCGCCGACCCCGCCCAGCTGCAGCAGGTGATCCTCAACCTGGTCAACAACGCTTTTGACGCCGTCGAGGCGCGCCACGGCGCGGAGGGCGGCGTGGTGGCGATCGAGGTCAACCGACGTGAGGACATTGTCGAGATTTCGGTGCGAGACAACGGCACCGGCATCAGCGCCGTCGACCTCGACAAGATCTTCACGCCCTTTTTCACCACCAAGCCGGTGGGCAAGGGCACCGGGCTCGGCCTGTCGGTCTGTTTCGGGATCATCGAGTCGATGGGCGGCACGATCCGGGTCGCGAGCCGGGAGAACAGCGGAACCACCTTCACCGTGAGCCTCAAGGCCGCGGCGTAGGAGAGGAAAGGGGAGGAACGAAAGATGAGCGCACTCAATCTGATGCTGGTGGACGACGAGGAGCGGTTCGTCACCACGACCGCCAAGCTCCTCGAGCGTCTCGGCCACAGGGTCCTGACGGCGACGAGCGGTCCCGCCGCGCTCGAAGCCCTCGGCGCCAACGATGTCGACGTGATCATCCTCGACGTCAAGATGCCGGGGATGGGAGGGCTCGAGGTGCTGAGGGAGGTCCGGCTGCGGTTCCCCCTCGTCGAGGTGATCATGCTCACCGGCCACGGCACCATCGAGTCGGCGGTCGAGGGCTTGAAGTCGGGAGCCTTCGATTTCGTCACCAAACCCTGCGACATCGAAAGTCTGGTGGCAAAGGCCGAGGAGGCTTCCGCCCGCCGTCGCGCCATGGAGGACAAGATCCGCAAGGCGCGCACCATGACGGCCATGCGTTCGCCGCGGGACCTCGTGAAGTCGGTCGACGGCGAGGTCGAAAACTGATGGCCGCGCCACGGATTCGCGTTCACGGTGGTGGCGACGGTTGCGAACCCGCGGCGGCACGCCCCTGGTGGATCATGCGCCTGTCGCGCGAAAAGGAACGGCGCCTGTATTTCCTGGCGATGGCGGCCTCGGCCGTCTGGTACCTGGTAGCGAGATTCGTCTAGCCGCGGCGTCCCGACGGCCGCAACGGAGGGGGGAGTCTGTTCATGACGAGCACAGCCATCAAACCGAAACCGACCGGTTACGACAGGTACATCGACTGGCGGTTGTTCGCGATACCACTGGTCCTGTTTATCGGCATCCTGCTGATCCCGACCCCGCGCAGCATGCTCGAGATCGGCGCCGAGTATGCGCTCGGACCGACCTGGGTGCGCGAGCACTTCGCCCGCGAGGTCTTCAGCACCGACTACCAGGCGCTCAACCAGTGGCAGGCGCAGATGGTGCAGATGATGAAGGTCAGCGTGGACCGCTCGTCATTCGGCCAGGCCGCCTTCCTCAAGCGCAACGCCGGCTGGTGCTCGAAGAACGACATCGCGTCGACTGACGCCGGGCTCGAGATGGTGCGGAACACCGCAGCCGCGATGCCGCCGGAACGCTTCGAGGCGCTGCTGCGGTCGGGCTTCAAAATCAAGACCGAGGGCGTCGCCCTCGACGAGCTCGACCCCAAACAGGCGGCGAAGGTGCGGGAGGCCGGCTTCCACGTCAAGGTGGCGGTTGCTACGACGGCTTTTGTCGTTGCCTGTTTCCTGACCGAGGCGATTCCGCTGCCCATGGTAGCCTTCTGCATCGGTGTCATCGCGCTCATGACCGGCATCTTCGACCGCGAGACCATGCCGTCCCTGTACTGGTCGGACGCCACCTGGTTCATCCTGGGAAGCCTGATGTTCGGAGCCGCCTTCGTCAAGACCGGTGTCGACCGCCGCATCGGCATCATGATGTTCGGTAAGCTCAAGAAACCGAGTGTGCGTTGGATAACCTTCGTGATCGTTCTGATCATCTCGCCGCTCACCATGTTCATGTCGGACCACGCGCTGGCGGCGATGTTCCTGCCCATCGGGATCCTCCTCTACACGACGGCCACCGCGGCCGCAGGGAGCGAGGACCCCGAGCTCGGCAAGATGCTGATGATCACCATCGCCATGGCCTGCAACCTCGGCGGCTCGTTGGCGCCGTCGGGCGCGGCCCGCAACATCATCATGATGGGCTACGCCGAGGACATGTACGGGGTCACCATCGGGTTCGGCCAGTGGATGCTGTACTGCGTGCCCTTCCTGTTCTTCGCCATGCCGCTCACCTGGCTCGTCATCAACTGGCGCTTCAAACCGCAGATCACCGACCTCGGGCCGTCGATCCGGGTGGTGCGCGAGGAGATCGCCCGCGAGGGCGGTCGCTGGACGCGGCCGCAGATCGTGTCGCTGGTGATCTTCCTTGTCATGCTCACCACCTGGATCACGGAGAGCAACCTGCTGCTCCAGCTTACCGGCATCCGCTTCGGCATCGGGGTGCTCGCGGTGATGGGCGGCGTCGCCTACATGTTGGCCGGCATCGTCAACTGGCGCGACTACCAGACCCGCGTCGACTGGGGCGTGGTCTGGCTCTATGCCGGCGCCGTCGTCTTCGGACGCGTCCTCATCAGCACCGGCGGCGCGTACTGGATCGCGAGCTCGATCATGAGCCTCGCTGTGCCCCTCGGCCTCGGTGCGGGCGTCGGCCTGATGCTTTCCAGCAACGTGATCATCGGCCTGGTGACACAGCTTATGGCCGACGGGCCGGCCTGCGCGGCGGTCGGGCCTGTGACGCTGGCCATGGCCGGCATCGCCCACCCCGGCACCAGCATGATCCCGTTCATGACGATGGGTACCGCCATCGCGTCGTCGCTGGCCTACTGCCTGATTATCGGCACCCCGCCCAACGCGATCGTCTACGCGAGCGGCTACCTGGGACAACGCGACTTTCTACGCGCGGGGCTGATCCTTTTCTTCACCAATCTCGGCGTGCTCATGCTCATGGCCGCCTTCTATTGGCGCTGGCTGGGCTGGGCCGGGCTGCCGAGCTTCTGATTGCCGGAGGATGACATGAACGCGAATACCATCAAGGTGCTCCTGGTCGACGACGAGAAGCGCTTCCGAGCTTCCACCGAGAAGATTCTCGTCCGACGAGGCTTCGAGGTGGTCACGGCCGGCACGGGCGAAGAGGCCCTCGAGCGGCTCGTCGAACACCCCGACGTCGTGATCCTCGACATCCGCATGCCGGGAATGGACGGGCTGACGGCGCTGCGAGAAGTCAAGCGGCGCGCGCCCGACGTCCCGGTGATCATGCTCTCGGGCCATGCCAATGAAGACGCGGCGCGCATCGCGCTCGAACAGGGGGCGTTCGACTTTCTGGCCAAACCCTGCGATATCGACATCCTGGCGGCCAAGATCCACGAGGCCAGGAGGTGGGCCCACACCCCGGGGCGTGAGGAGGAACGACGCGTCGGCGACGTGATGATTCCCCTCGCCGACTACACCACGGTTGCAGGAGACGACACCGTCGAGGAGGCGATCAAGGGGCTCCGCAGATCCTTCGGCGCCTGGGCGGAGAACGACAGCATCATGGAGACCGGCCACCGCTCGCTGCTGGTGATCGGGTCCGACGGCGGGATCGAAGGTGTGGTCGCCATCACCGATCTTCTCGACGCGATCATGCCGCGGTACCTCTACGCGCCCAAACCGACTCTCGCCGACACGATTCAGTATTCGCCCATGTTCTGGGTCGGCATGTTCACGCGCGAGGTCGCCAGGATGCGAACGATCCGGGTGAGCGAGATCATGTCCGCGGTGCCGCCCGACATCGCCGCTGACTCCTCGTTGATGGAGGCGGCCTTCATGATGGTCCAGAACTCGTGTCGTCGGCTCGTCGTCACACGGCACGGCGGGATTGTCGGCATCATCCGGGAGCAGGAGCTCTTTTTCGAGATGGACCGGTTGTTGCGCGACGGATCCGGAGGGGAGCCCAGAACATGAGCCAGCCGAAAAGCGACAACATTTCACGCGTTCAATTCCAGGTCACCCGCCATCAGCGCGAGCAGGCCCTCGCCCAGCGCGGCGTGACGGTGTGGTTCACCGGTCTGAGCGCCTCCGGAAAGTCGACCGTGGCGATCCTCGTCGATCGGCTGCTCACCGATCGCGGCAAGCACTGCTACGTGCTCGACGGCGACAATGTCCGCTTCGGACTGAACCGCGACCTCGGGTTCAGCCCGGAGGACAGGAACGAGAACATCCGGCGCATCGGAGAAGTTGCCAAGCTCTTCACCCAGGCCGGCATCATCAACCTGACCGCCTTCATCTCGCCGTACATCTCCGACCGTGACCGCAACCGCGAGATCCAGGAACCGCGCGACTTCATCGAGGTCTTCGTCGACTGCCCGCTCGAGGTCTGCGAGCGGCGGGACCCGAAAGGGCTCTACGCCAAGGCGCGGGCCGGCCAGATCGCGGAGTTCACCGGGATCACGGCGCCGTATGAGCCGCCCGTCAACCCGGAAATCGTGCTCACCACGGCCGACGAGGATGAGGAGGAGAGCGCGCTGCGAGTGGTTCGCCACCTCGAGGCACACGGCTATCTGAGCCGGGATTGACCTCGCTCGGATACAATCCAGGCAGTGGTACCTGACGACCCGCCTGCGACAGTTCACTTCCGGGCGTGCAACCTCTGCGAAGCCATTTGCGGGCTCGCGATCGAGGTTCGCGATGGCGAGATCATCTCCATCCGCGGCGACCGGGACGACCCGTTCAGCCGCGGCCACATCTGCCCCAAGGCGGTGGCCCTGCAGGACATCCACAACGACCCCGACCGCCTGCGGCGGCCGATGCGCAGGAATGGGAACGGGTGGCAGACCATCGGCTGGGACGAGGCCTTCGACGAGGTGGCGGCGCGGATCCGCGCGGTGCAGACCGCTCACGGGCGCGACGCCGTCGCCGTCTACCTCGGCAACCCCAACGTCCACAACTGGGGGTCGATGCTCTTCGGGCCCGCCCTGATCCGCAGCCTGCGCACCGTCAACCGCTTCTCCGCGACCTCGGTGGACCAGCTGCCGCACCACGTCGCCGCGGCGCTGATGTTCGGCCACAAGATGCTGCTGCCGGTACCCGATATCGACCGCACCTCGTACCTGCTGGTCCTCGGTGCCAACCCCGTGGTTTCCAATGGCAGCATGATGACCGCACCGGGCTTCAAGCGGCGACTCGAGGAACTGCGGCAGCGCGGCGGACAGCTGGTGGTGGTGGACCCCAGGCGGACCGAGACCGCGAGCATGGCCGATCGCCACCACTTCATCCGTCCCGGCACCGATGCGTTGCTGCTGGTCGCGCTGTTGCACGTGATTTTCGATGAGCGGCTCGAAGACCTCGGACACCTGGACGGTGCCGTGGCGTCGCTCGAAACCGTGCGCGGGGTGGTTCGCGGTTTCAACCCCGAGGACGTCGCTCCCGCCACCGGGATCGCCGCCGCTGACATCCGTGCCATGGCGCGGGACTTCGCCGCCGCCCCCTCGGCCGTGTGCTACGGCCGCATGGGAGTCTCGACCCAGGCGTTCGGCGGTCTCTGCCAATGGCTGGTCAAGGTGCTCAACATCGTCACCGGCAACCTCGACCGCCCGGGCGGCGCCATGTTCACCCGCCCCGCCGTGGACCTCGTGGCGACGACCGGCCGCGGCCGTCTCGGCCGCGCGAAAGAGCCGCGTCCGCGGTCTGCCGGAGTTCGGCGGCGAGCTGCCGGTGGCGGCGCTGGCCGAGGAGATCCTGACCCCGGGGGAGGGTCAGATCAGGGCGCTGGTCACGGTCGCCGGAAACCCGGTGCTGTCGACGCCCAACGGGGTGCAGCTCGACCGGGCCTTCCGGGGGCTCGATTTCATGGTCGCGGTCGACTTCTACCTCAACGAGACCACGCGGCATGCCCACCTCATCCTGCCCCCGACCTCGGCCCTCGAGCACGACCACTACGATCTCGTGTTCAACCTGCTGGCGGTTCGCAACGTGGCCCGGTATTCACCGGCGTTGTTCGAACCCGGGCCCGACGCCCGCCACGACTGGCAGATTCTGAACGAGCTCCGCCGGCGTCTCGACGATGATCGGGCGTCGGCCCGCGGCCGTCGCTGGTTGAAAGCCCGGCTGGGGCCGCGCCGGCTGCTCGATCTGGGTCTGAGGTCGGGCCCCCACGGCACGGGTTTCCGCCCGTTCGGCGGCGGGCTCAATCTGCGACAAGCTCGAGCGGGCGCCGCACGGGCTCGACCTGGGTCCCCTCGAGCCGTGCCTGCCGGAGCGTCTGCGCACCGACGGCCGCCGCATCGAGCTGGCGCCGCCCCTCTTCGTCGAAGATGTGGAGAGGCTCCACTTGCAGTTGAACGCCTCGAAGGCGGACGAACGGCTCCTCCTCATCGGCCGCCGCCACCTGCGCAGCAACAATTCGTGGATGCACAACTTCCCGCGGCTGATGGGCGGACGCGAGCGCTGCACGCTCCTGATGCATCCGGAGGATGCGGGGCGATCAGGGCTGGTCGACGGCGAACGGGTCGTGGTGACTTCGACGGTGGGCAGCGTCGAGGCCGGGCTCGAAGTGTCGGACGAAGTGGCGCGAGGTGTGGTCAGCCTGCCCCACGGCTGGGGCCACCGGCGGACGGGGACGCGTCTCGGTGCGGCGCACGACCACCCGGGCGCCAGCGCCAACGACCTCACCGACGATCAGGTGGTTGACCCCGTCGGCGGCAACGCCGTGCTCAACGGGGTTCCGGTGCGGGTTCGGCGTACATCCGGTCGATGATCCCGGCGTATTTCGCCAGCAACACCCGTCGCTTGAGCTTCAGGGTCGGCGTCAGCTCGCCGGCTTCCTGGCTGAACTCCTCGGGGACGAGGGTGAAGGCGCGAACCCGCTCGTAGCGCGAGAACGACGCCATCTTCGAGTCGACGATCGCTTTGTAGTGAGCGTAGACGGCCGGGTTCGCACACAGCTCGCCGAGGTCGCCGCCGAGACCCTGTTCTTCAGCCCACGGTTGCAGGACATCCGGTTGCGGCACGATCAGGGCGCTGATGAAGTTGCGGCGGTCGCCGATCACCATCGCCTGGGCGATGAAGCCGTCGGTCTTGAGGGCGTTCTCGAGCGGCTGCGGCGCGACGTTCTTGCCGCCGGCGGTGACGATGATCTCCTTGATGCGGTCGGTGATGTGGAGAAACCCGTCGTCGTCGAGGTGGCCGACGTCCCCGGTGTGGAGCCAGCCGTCGGCATCGATGGTCTCGGCCGTGGCCTCGGGTTTGCGCCAGTACTCCTTCATCATGATGTCGCCGCGGACGCAGATCTCGCCCTCGTCGGTGATTTTGAGCTCCACGCCCGGACCGGGTTTACCGACACTCCCGAAACGGAAATCGGTGCGGGTGTTGGCGGTGGCGGCGCCGGTGAGCTCGGTCATGCCCCACGCTTCGATGATGCGGATGCCGATGGCGTCGAAGAACTCGGCCAGACCCTTGGCGAGGGGGGCGCCGGTTGAGACATAGAAACCGATGTTGCCGCCGGTCGCGGCCTGGATCTTCTTGAACACCAGGGCTGTGGCCAGACGGTGCTGGAGGGTGAGGGCGGGTCGCGCACCGCCCGAGGCTTGGGCGATATTGAACCGCCTGCCGACGCTGATGGCCCAGTTGAATATCCCGCGTTTCAGGGTCGATCCCTGCTGCACCCCGGCGTGGATGCGGCCGTGGATCTTCTCGTAGACCCTCGGCACCGCCACGATGTGGGTGGGCCGGATTTCGCGCAAATTGTCGCCGAGGGTCTCCATGCCCTCCGCATAAGCGATCGTAAAACCGTAGAGGAGGGCGAAGGTATCCACCACCCGTTGCAGGATGTGGGACAGGGGGAGGAAGGAGAGCAGACTGTCGCCCTCGTTGCCCTCGAAAAACGGGTAGACGGCGTCGTACTCGGCGATGAAGCAGTGGTGGGTGAGGACCACGCCTTTGGGGTCCCCGGTGGTCCCCGATGTGTAGACGATGGTGGCGGAGTCGGTCGGTAGGGCGCGCCGCGCCAGTGCGAGAAACTCGTCGTGGTCGTGGCCCTGCCCCAGTGCCTTGAAGGCGTCGAGGCTGAGGACGGTCCCGTCCTCGCGCAGGTCTTCGGGGTAGAAGACCACGATCTTCTCGAGCGTCGGCAGGCGGTCCCTGATCGAGAGAACGGTTCGCAGGTGATCCATAGTCGAGACAAAAATCACGCGTGCCCCGGCGTCGTTGAGGATGTAGGCCACTTGCTCCGGGATCAGGGTGGCGTAAAGGGGAACGCTGACCATGCCCGAGGCCATGGCGCCGAAGTCGGTGGTGGCCCACTCGGGGCGGTTCTCGGACAGGATGGCGATGCGGGTGCCGGGCTCGAATCCCAGAGATTGAATGGCGAAGGCGGTCTCCCTCACCTGCACCATGGCCCAGTCGAACGAAAAGCTTTCCCATCGGCCGTCTCTCTTGACCATGAATGCCGGTGTTTTCCCGGCGGCGTTCCACGATCTCGATGAACCGCTCGTTGAGCGTGTTGCCCACGGTTCTCCTCCACCCGGATTGTTCAAATGATCATACGAAAGACCTTCGGGGACGGCAATCGGGGTGGCCCTGAGCCGGGGCTTTTCGGTGAACAGAACCCTGCCCTGTGTGCGACGTACATCATGACGGAACACGACCGGACTGATCGGTCGCCACGAAACCGGTAGCGACGGTTCTTGGTGGGGGTACGAGGAGAGGCGGCCATTGTGGCAAGACCGGAGTGAACAGATGCAACGAGGCCAGCGAGCCGGGGCTCCCCGGGCACTGAGCGAAGACGAGCTCGAGTTGATCGAGGCTCTCCTCGGCGCTGCCGGCGCCCGCGGTGGCCGATATCTCGGCCAGGTTGCCAGGGTCCGGGTGGTGGGCGGTTGCGGCTGCGGGTGCCCGAGCATCGACCTGGAGCTCGAGAGCGGGCCCCGGGAAGGCGCACCGAACGCGCTGGTCGTCGCTGACGCCGAATCTCCCGAAGGCGTGCCGGTGGGAGTCATTCTGTGGGCTCGCGGGGGGGCGCTGAGCGGTCTCGAGGTCCACCCGTGGAACGGGACCGACGTGATCCGGTTGCCGCGCCCCGACACGCTGACGAACCTCAGGAAGCAGGGACGCGAGACCTGATCCGCTTGACCGCGGACTCGAGGGCCAGCCGCACGACAGGACCGGTGCAGGAGGCGACATGGGTGATTCCGATGCCAGGGGTTGCGGATGTTGCGGGGGTGGTGTCTTCGGGAGCATCGGCGCGGTGTTGGCGGCGCTGCTCAGCTGGAGCGTCAATCACAGCATCCTGTGGGCCCTGCTGCACGCATTCATGAGCTGGTTCTACGTCATCTACCACTGGGTGGTGTACGGGAAGATCCTGCCCTGAATCCTGACACCGGCTGCGTCAGTTGACGATGCCCGATTCGCCGAGGTTCTGTTCTGCGAACTCCAGCACCCGGTCGTAGTGTTCGTAGTCCTGGCAGTGCCGCTGCAGGAGATGGAACACATCCGTGGCCTTGTCCACCTCTCCCACGTCGCTGAAAGCGACCATCAACTGCTCGAGAGACTCGCAGTCACAGCGCCGGATATAGGCGGCCGCCTCGGAAAACACCACGCTGTACCCGGGTTGGTTGGTCCAGCTGAGGCACAACGACAGGAAGGTGTAGATGTGCCCGATGTAGGTGTCGTCGTAGACCTCGTGCATGTAGGGCAGGCAACGGAGGAGGTAGGGAATGGCCTCACCATAGCGGCCGTCGTCGAAGAGGATGACGCCGAGGGTGTAGCACGACTGGCAATAGACGCTGAGGACCTCGTCGAAGGTCTCCAGGTAGGCCTTGTAGGAGGTGATGGACTCCTCGAGAATAGTGCGGGCGCTGTCGATCTCTTCCAGGTCATAGTGGATGGTGCCGATCAGACCGAGGAGGAAATTCCGCCAGTTGACCTCCTGTTCGAGCTTGGTCAATGCCTGAAGATCGCTGATATCCGTGTGGTCGGCTGTTCGGTCATCCATTCTCTCGATGGCCCGCTCGATGGCGGCCGCGACGCGCCCCGACTCGTCGCTGCCGGTGTACCAGTCTGGAACCTGCATCATTCGAAACCCCTTCGCTGCGGGCCGAGTGTAGCTCGAACGCGCGGCAATCTCCACAGCAGCCCGTTGTCGCTGGAGCGCGAAGGTCAGCGGCGGGTCCGGCCTTGCCGCTGCCCGGGTTTGAGATATAATCTCACCCCAATGAGCTGCAAGAAAGGCGAATCCACGATCAAGGCCAAACCCGGCCGCTACCGCTGCAAGGACTGCGGTGCGGTCGTGAAAAAGAAGGCCGAGGTCTGCGACCCGAAGAAGATCAAGTAGCGGGCCGGCAGCGCCGGCCCCCGCAATTCGGGCCCGTTCGCTTGCCGGCGAACGGGCCCGAATTGCAAATCGGCGCCCATGCCCCCGTATCGCCGACTGATTCGACCACCCTTCGGTATGGCATGGGCGCCTTGATTGAACTCTCAGTATACGAATCCCGGGTCGGAGCGCAAGAGTGTAATTGCAGCGATTATCCGGGGGTCTGTCGGGGGTGTCGGCGCCCACTTCGTGAAGGACCGCGTCCCTTTTCGGCCGTCCCCGACGTCCACATTTGTCGTCGATTGCGAGGGTTGCCGGGACGTCGCGGAGATCGGAGATCAGCCGTTCGTCGAGACGGCACGGTATATTGGTGTTTCGTGCGCCCGCCGCGTCGGTGACGCGCCACGGATCGGAGAACCATGAAGAACAACCGAGTCGAAATCCACTATCGCGATGCCGTGCACCGGATGCCATCCGGGATCAGGGTCGACGAGTTCCTGCGTTCCATCAACGGAGAGGTACCGGACACGGTCCTCTCCGCGTTGGTCAATCGCCGCCAGGTCATGCTCGATTTTCCGCTGCGGGGCCTGGTCGATCTCGAGTTGGTCCGCTACGGCGACCGCGAGGGAGAGTCGGTTTACAAACGATCGGTGAGCCTGATGTTCAACGAGGCCTGTCGTGACCTTTTCCCGGATGCGAGGCCGGTGATCGGACAGTCGCTCGGCAACTGCTACCACTATCAGATCCGGGGCGCCCACCCGCCGCTGGAGGAGATGGCGCCGGCCATCGAGGACCGGATGCAGGCGATTCACCGGGAGGCGCGTCCCTTCGTTCGCAGTACGGTGACGATCGAGGAGGCCGAGAAGTACTGTCGTGCGAACGGGTGCGAGGACAAGTTGTTGCTCCTCGCCACCCGGAGGTCGTCGTCGGTCCACACCCTCACCTGCGGGGGGTTCGTCGACTTCGCCTACGGCCCCAGCGCGCCGCACACGGGCTGCTGTCCGACCTTCGGGGTGATGCCCTACGAGGACGGTTTGATGCTGCGCTTCCCGCGGCGCGCGGACCGCAGCCAGCTACCCCGCTTTTCACAGCGCCCGCTGCTGTTCAGAACCTACGTGGAAGCCCGCCGTTGGCAGGAACTGCTCGGCGTTCAAAACGTCGGCCAGCTCAACCGGGTGTGCCTCGAAGGCGAGGACCGGCACTTCATCCGCATCGCCGAAGGGCTGCACGAGAAGAAGATCGCTCAGGTTGCTGACGAGATACTGTCCAGGCAGCCGCAGGTCCGGCTCGTGACCATCGCGGGTCCGTCCTCCTCCGGCAAGACCACCTTCGCCAAGCGGCTGGGCGTCCAGCTCAAGGTCAACGGCATCGAGATGGTATCGCTGTCCCTCGACAATTACTACGTGGATCGGGAGTTGACTCCACGCGACGACGAAGGGAACCTGGACTTCGAGTCCCTCGAAGCAATCGACCTCCCGTTGTTCCACCAACATCTCGCGGAGCTCATGGCGGGAGAAACGGTCCTGACACCTCGCTTCGACTTCGTCACCGGGTCGCGGCGACCGCAGAACGAGTGGGCGCCGATGCAGTTGGAGGACAACCACGTGCTGGTGGTCGAGGGCATCCACGGCCTCAACGACCAGCTCACCCAGTCGGTTCCGCGGCAGAGGAAGTACCGCATCTTCATCTCGGCACTGTCGCAGCTGGCCATCGACGACCACAACCGGATCTTCACATCCGACGCGCGTCTGATCCGCCGTATCGTGCGCGACCAGCTGTTCAGGGGGTTCACCGCCGAGCGCACGCTGGGTCTGTGGGACCTGGTGAGGCGCGGCGAAGGTAAGTGGATTTTTCCGTTCCAGGAGCAGGCGGACGTCATGTTCAACTCGGCTCTGGTCTACGAACCGGCGGTACTCAAGGTGTTCGCCGAGCGTTTCCTTTTGCAGGTCCCGCGAACCAGCCCGACATACACCGAGGCCTTCCGCCTGCTCAAACACCTGTCGATATTCGTACCGATCTTTCCGGACGAGGTGCCGCAGACTTCGATCCTGCGGGAGTTCATCGGCGGGTCGTCCTTCAGCTATTGATGGGCGTGAAGTCGCAGCGCGCGGGGCGGATCGTCGAGCTGCTCGGAACGGAGTATCCGGATGCCAGGTGCGAGCTCGACTCCCGCTCGCCGTGGCAACTTCTGGTGGCAACGATGCTGTCCGCGCAGTCCACCGACGTCAGGGTCAACACGGTGACGCCGGTGCTCTTTGACCGGTGGCCGGCGCCGGCGAACCTCGCGTCTGCTCCGCAAGGCGATGTGGAGGAGGTTATCCGCTCCGTCGGGATGTTCCGGCAGAAGGCGTCGGCCCTGCGCCGGGCCGCCCGAGCGGTGGTGGAGCTCCATCAAGGGGAGGTTCCGGCTGACCTCGAGGCTTTGATCGCGCTGCCGGGAGTCGGCCGCAAGACCGCCAAGGTAGTTCTCGGAGAGGGCTTCGGAATTGCCGCGGGAGTCACGGTGGACACCCACGTTCGGCGATTGGCGCGCCGGCTCGCTCTGACCGAGCTCGAGGACCCGGAGAGGGTCGCCACCGAGCTCGAAGGTCTGCTGCCGCAGGAGGAGTGGATCCGGTTTTCCACTCGGTTGATTCTTCACGGCCGCCGCGTCTGTTCGGCCCGGTCGCCCCGTTGCGAGGAGTGCGTGCTCGACGAGATCTGCCCGAAGGTAGGCGTTGAACGTTAGAACGTTTGAACGTTTAAACGTGTGACGTTGCGACGTTCAAACGCTTTCCGGCTCGGGCTGGCGCCGCCACCGGCGGTGCATCCACACCCACTGTTCGGGGTAGGTGCGGATCTGGCGCTCGATGACGGCGGTGGCCGAAGCCGTCAGCTCCTCCACCTGGTCCTCGATCGTCCCGCCGGTCGGCTTATCGAGCGGGGGGTGGATCTCCGCCGCGTGGGTCCCGTCGGGAAGGCGGTGGATGAATCCGGGAATCAGAGGGCATCGCATCCGAATCGCCAGCGTGGCGGCACCGGACGGTGTCCATGCCGGTCGTCCGAAGAACGGGACGAAGACCCCGGGCACATCCCGTATGTCTTGATCGATCAGGAGACCACAGACCTTGTTCTTGCCAAGGGCCCTTGCAATGTGACGCCCGACCGCGGGACCACGGGGAAAAATCTCGGTTCCAAAACGGGTTCGGCTGGCGGTGACCAGCGCATCGAGGCGGGGGTCGTCGAGTTCGCGAACTGCGCTGATCAACGGGACCCCGGCGACCGGCAGGCGTGAGCTGAGAATCTCCCAGTTGCCACAGTGCGCGGTAACGAATATCGCGCCCCGTCCGGCCTCGAGAGCGCGACTGAAGTGTTCCAGCCCCGTGATCGCGCACATTGCTTCGACCTGCTCCGCGCCGGACCGCCACAAGCGGGCGACCTCAGCGAGCATCAGCCCGAAATGGCGGGAGCAGCCGCGCACGATGGCGTCGCGCTGGCGGTCGTCGAGTTCCGGAAATGCAATCTCGAGATGGGTACGGACGCGTCGTCGCGCCGTCGCCATCAACCGCAGAGCGGCGCCGCTGAGCAGCGGGCCGAGGACCCTGGTCAGTCCGAAGGGCAGCCGCCCTCCGACCTCGAGAAAAGATTTGAGGGTGATGTAGAGAGCGTAGCCCTTGGCGGGTGAGGTCATGGGGAGAGTGTAACCCCTCCGACTGGGCGGCGGGTCTCAGCCCTTCCACGCCTCGATACGGGTGATGATCGCCGATCCCTCTTCGAGCTCGACCTCGTCACCCTCGCAGCGGCCGAGCAGCCGTTGGGCGAGACCGGAGCCGTTGGCGTAGATCCTGCGGTCGAGATCGGCGTCCCAGGCGCCGAGTATCGTCAGCGGCTCGATCGGCGTTCCGTCTCCGCTCGCGAAATGGATCACGGTGCCGATGTTGACGGTGGTGGTGTCGGCAGCCCCGGGCTCGAGGATGCGGACGGAGGCGAGCTCCTCCTGGATCTTGGCCGCCCGCGCCGACTGCAGTTCCTGCCGGTCCCGCAGCATGTGGTACTCGAAGTTCTCCCTCAGGTCGCCCTCGGCGGCCGCCGCGTTGATGCCCTTGAGGGTTTTCGGGATCTCCTCTTCGAGCAGGATCCGAAGCTCTTCTTGTTTCGCGTCTGCCGCCTCCCGGGTCGCCACCATGAGTATGGGCGCGGATTGACCGGCGGGTGCCTGCCGCCCATGCTGAGCGGCCTGTTCGATCAGCCGGGCGCGTTGGGGTTCCACCGAGTCGATGCGGGATATCCGTTGGCTGAACCGGACGGCCTGTTGCTCGTTGGCCGACTCCATGAGGATCCGAACCGCGACCTTGCCGCCGTCGAGGAGCCCCTTCGCCCGCCCCCGCACTGACGAGAATTCCTTGCGTGTGAGTCCGTCCGGGATCTTTTCGAGGAGCGACGGGGTCATCCGTGAACGGATCGTTTCGGGACACCAGTCCTCGGTCATGGCTTCGCACAACCACACGAACTGGGCGACGTGACCGGCGTGGTTGCGGAAGATGACGTCGACCGACTGGTCGAGGAGATCGGCTCGGCCCCCGTCCTCGAGCCGGGTCGCGATGCTCTGCAGGTTCTGCGAACTCTCCTCGTGCAGGAGCCAATCCGCCCAGACTGCCGGCCACCTCTCGGGTACGACGCGGGCGATAGCGTCCAGCGCCTCGGCACGGGCGACGCGGTCATTGATGCCCGACAGCAGCGCCATGTAATTGCCGCTGTCGAGCAGGCGGGTTTGACACTCCTGCGCCGCGACGTTGCCGCCTGGAAGTCCGGCGAGGACGCCGGCCGTCATCCACGCCAGACCGGGTTGGGTTCGTTCCAGTTCGACCAGCGACTCCCCGAGGATCTCAGCCGCGGCGCCGGCTTCGTCGGGCCCACGTTCGGCGAGGCGTTTGGCGATCAACGGGCGCTTGTCGGGCGGCGCCTCCCGCAGTTTGTCGAGCAGGGTCTCGCCGGCAGCTTCAGCGCTGTGGCTGACCTCGTAGCGGAGCCTCGAGCCCGAACCCGATGAGAGAACCCGCGGGTGTTTTCTGGCCCCGTTCCACCACGAGGTCCAGCGATCGGCGGGCAGCACACCTTCGAGGGCCCCTTTGATTGCGGCCACGTCAGCGGGTCCCGACAGGCTTTCGAGAACCTGAACCAGTGCTTCACCCGGTTGGTCGACGACAAAGGCGGCGAGGGTCTCGGAGTCTTCAATCTTCCGCCGGCGAAAATCGCCTTCCGGAAGTCGTCGCAGGTACCTTCCCGCGGCGCCGAATGGGACCGAAATCGGACGTTTCCCGTGAACGTCCACCTTGATGTTTTCGAGTTGGAGGTTGAGGTCGATCACCCGACCTACGCCCTGCCCGGTGACCTCGACAACCGTCCCGACATCGTGATCGAGCCATCGTTCGACCGTCTCGAGTTCCTCGAGGGGACGCCGGGCGGTGGTGATGGCGTGGTGGTCGAGCACCGCGCGAAGCGACGGGCTGTCCTGGCGGCTCGTGGCGAGGCTGGCGGCCAGCCGTTCGAGCAGCGCGGGCGAGGGTTTGGTTTCAGCCAGCCGGATCAGCTCGCGGAGGGCTTCGAAGGCGTTGCCGGGTGAGTTCGAGCTCTCCAGGGACTCGGCCAGCAACTCGAGAAGGGTTCGGGCGAGGGCCTTGCGGCCGGCTTGCCACACGCGGCGTCGGACTTCGAACAGCTCGCGGGTCGGGATCGGTTTCTCGTCGAGAGCCTCCAGCCAGATCTCCTCGACGCGATTCCAATCCTGTTTTTCAATCGCCTCCGAAAACGATGGTCTGATCTCGACGCTCTCTGCCATCAGCACTCCCTCAGACGTCCGAGCGTGGGATTGTAGCAGCGATTTGGGGTTGTGGCGGGCGCCGGGCCGCCGCAGCAAGAGGGATCGTCGCGGGTCAACCGTGCGCGTCAGTAGCCGGGATGGTGAGCACATCGCCCGGGTAGATCCGGCTGCCGCGAAGCCCGTTGGCCCGCTGCAGGGCTGTCGTCGATACGCCGAACTTACGAGCGATGTCGAACAGGGTGTCGCCGGGTTTGACGCGGTAGGTGGTGCCCGAATTCGCTTTTCGCGGCGGAGGCGCTTCAACATCCGGTTCGGGAATCTTCAGGACGTCACCCGGGTGGATTCTCGAACCGTTGATCCGGTTGGCGCTCTTCAACGCCGTTGTCGAGACTCCGTGGGCGCTCGCGATGTCATACAGGGTGTCACCAGAACGCACGACGTACGTCGATCCGGACGCCGCGGTGGAGTGGGTCGTCTCCTTCCCGGTCGGTCGGGCGACCGTGGTGCCGTCCGGTATGCGTAGGCTCTGGCCGGGCCGGATGACCGAGTTGCGCGAGAGCCCGTTGGCAGCGCACAGGCTGTCGACGGAAACCGAGAAGCCGCGCGCGATGTCCCACAGAGTGTCGTTTCTCTCGACGACGTAACGCCCGTCCGCCCCCGCACTGAAATCCTGTTTTGCAGCGACCGCAGGTTCCGTGCCGAAGCGTGGGACGATCAGATTCTCCCCGGGGTGGATGAGGTTGCTGCGCAGCCCGTTGGCTTGTTTGATGGCACTGACGTTGGAGCCGTACCGCCGCGCGATCGTGGACAAGGTGTCTCCGCTGCGCACGGTGTGGATCATCCGCGGCGCCCAGTCCGACCGGGGGTTCGAGTCGAGCACTGACTGGGCGGTTTCAGCGGTGCCGACCGGCAACCGGAGCGTGGTGGTGGTTTTCGCCGGCGTCAGATCGCGGCGGATGGCGGGATTGAGCTCGCGCAGTTCGTCCAGAGGGATGCCCGACTTCGAGGCCATGAACTGCAGGTCGAGGGCGTCGGGGACATCCACCGAGTCATAATTCCACGGCTGATCCTGCGCCGACGTGAAACCGAAAGCCTCCGGGTTCTTGGCGACGATGACCGACGCGATGAATGCGGGGACGTAGTTTCTCGTCTCGCGCGGCAGATAACTGCGGAGGGCCCAGAAATCCCGACTGCCGGATTTCCGGATCGCCCGCCGGACGTTGCCGGCGCCGGAGTTGTAGGCCGCGAGCGCGAGATTCCAGTCGCTGAACTCGCCGTAGAGATCGCTGAGGTATGCAACCGCCGCTTCGGTCGAACGGACGGGGTCCCGCCGTTCGTCGACCAGCGTTCCCACCTCGAGGCCGTAGTGGCGGCCGGTTGCCGAGATGAACTGCCACATGCCGTGGGCGCGGGCCCGTGAGTAGGCCGTGAGCGAAAAGGCGGACTCGATCAGGGGCAGATACGAGAGATCGACGGGGAGGCCTGCCGCCTCGAACACGGTTCGTATCATCGGCAGATAGGTACCGGCTCGCGACAGACCGACCCCGATTCGGCGACGGTACTCCCCGTCTGAACTCATCGCGGCGAGAAACTTCTCGACCTCAGGGTTCAGCACAAGCGGAAAATCGCTGTGCGGCAGGCCGCCCTCGTCGACGATGTCTTCAACCTCCGAGGTGTCGACGACGATGTCGATCGGGGGCAGCATGACCAGGTCCTCCGCCGGCGTGAATACCTCCTCGTACGGTTGTTGCAGCGCGTCGATTTCCTCCGACGCGTCGATGATTTCGGCGAGATAGTCGACGTAGACCTGGCGGACCGGGTATCCGCTGGGAATGTCGAAAACCA
Source organism: Candidatus Sulfomarinibacteraceae bacterium (assembly GCA_963823345.1). GTDB lineage: Bacteria > Acidobacteriota > Thermoanaerobaculia > Thermoanaerobaculales > Sulfomarinibacteraceae > Sulfomarinibacter. Next base: position 185,878 of record CAWGLE010000008.1, on the reverse strand, counting down.
GGCACAGTGCGTCGTCCGCATGGGCCAACGCCTCGGTGATATTCCCTTCGGCGGCCAGCCGTTGCGCTTCGGCCATGGCGTCGTCCGCGCGGTCGCGAGTCGTTTGCTCCCACTCCTGAAAGGACTGCTGAGAGGAGGGTGCAGCGGCGGTTGCCGTGCGCTCCGATCCGGGCGTTGAGGCGCACGATGAGCACAGCATCGCCACCGACGCCAGGGAAAGTAAACGCCACATGACGCCAATCGGCTGGGACGTCAACGAAGGTTCTCCAGATCCAACGAAAGGTGGAGACACAGCCTCTTGAGGCTGGCGGAATCGTCGATGTCGAGCGACACCGGGTCGAACGTGTGAATTGTTTCCCCGTCCTTGCCCTGGATCCGGATCGCGAACTGAACGCCACGCATTTTTTTGAAGATGTCGGAATTGACGGAGCGTTCGAGCTTCTTTCTCATCTCTTTGGTCAGAGGAGCCGCCGAGGACAACAGACTGTCGAGGTCGAGATCCGGAGATGTCGACGAAAATTCCTTATCCCGCGACCGCATTGTCGCCTGTTTCCGCAAACCGTCGAGTTCCGCGAGGATGTCGATCTGGTTCGAGACGTGAACCCGTTTGACCGGGGGCGGCGCCTCGACGTCGCCGGTGGACCCGTTTTCAAAGCCCACCTTCATGGGCTCGTCCGGGTCGGCGAAAACCACCGGTTCGTCGATTCGCAGGCTCGGGTCCTGGTCCGGCGGGTTCCACTGGGCCGCGGGCTCCGTCCCTTTCGCGGGCGCCTTTTCGGCAGGCGGCGCGGGGGCTTTGACCGCCGGTTTTGAGGTTGCTTCCTTCGCCGCCACGGGCCTCGGCGTTTTGCCGACGGCTTGACTGCGTTCGGTCCGAGGTTGTCCGCCGACTCCTTCTTCGGCAGCCCGATTCAGCGATCGAGCGGAGATCGGTGACGCCGGCTGCGGCGGTTTCACCCCCCGCGGTGACGGCGACGCCACCCGGACACCACCCTCGGTCTTGCTGTCGCTCGCATTCATGCGGGTGCGGAGCTTTTTCAGGGTGAGTTTCGTGATCTCTTTGAGGGTGGTGATGACCCCGTCTCCACTGACGGCCGACGCTTCACAGAAGGGGAACTCACGCTCCGGGTTGAGATCGGCGTTGAGCTCGTCGATGGAGAGGATGTTGGAGAGATCGCGCTTGTTGTACTGGAGGACAATCGGCAGGTCGGAGAGGGAGAGACCGAACTCCTTGAGGTTCTCCTTGAGGGTCGCAAAACTCTCCATGTTCGCGTCGCGCATCGGACGCTGGGAATCGGCGACAAACACGAGGCCGTCGACACCCTTCAAAACCAGTTTTCGAGTCGTGTTGTAGAACACCTGGCCGGGCACGGTATAGAGTTGAAGGCGGGTTTTGAAGCCCCCGATGGTGCCGACCTCGATCGGCAGAAGGTCGAAGAAGAGCGTTCGGTCGGACTCGGTCTCGAGCGAAACCATCTCGCCACGGGATCCGGGCGCAGTTTTAGCGTAGATATAGGAAAGATTCGAAGTCTTCCCACACAGCCCAGGACCGTAGTAGACGATCTTGGCCGCCATTTGCATCGTTGCCCAATTGAAAAAAACCATGGCCGAGTTGCGATCCAGTCCGCAAATCCCAACCTAACATAGCGGCCTGCAACGGTCAATTGTCACAATCGGTTGCGTCATGGGCGCCATGGCTGATCACCGCCGGGCCGGAGCGAAGAGCCGGGTCGGCGATGCTACAATCAAATGGGCTCGTCCGATCGACCCCTGACGGGATTGAGATCGGCGTCCCGCATACGGCGACGAAGCACTCGGGCCCGAGATCGACCGGGAGAATTCGATGGAGTTGAGCAAGAGAGCGTTGTCCGTTCTCTGCGCCATTGTGGAGTTGTACATCCGCTCGGGTGAGCCCGTGGCGTCGCAGCTCGTGGCCCGCCACAGCGGCTTGGGTTTGTCTTCGGCGACTATTCGCAACGTCATGGCCGAACTCGAGGAAGGCGGCTATCTCACCCGTCTTCACAGTTCTGCAGGCCGGGCTCCCTCCGACCGGGGATTTCGTCTCTACGTCGACAATCTGCCGCGTCGCAGCGCGCCGCCGGCGGTTCGGCGCGCCCTTGCCAGCCAGATGGCGACGATGCGGCGGGAATTGATCGAAGATATCGAGTGGGTGGCCCAGCTCATCGCGCAGGCCACCAACGAGGCGGGAGTCGCGGTGCGCCCGTTGGGTGAGGGACCGGTGTTGGAAGCGGTGTCGCTGGTGCTGCTCGAACACCGGGGAATTCTGGGGTTGATCGTGGGAAGCGACGGCAGCGTTGAGAAACGCGTGCTCGAGCTCGACGAAACCCTCTCCCGCGAGGATCTCCAGAATTTGTCCAATTTCATGACCCGCCGGCTGTCCGGGGCGCCCTTGCAGGACCCCGGAGAGTTTCTGTTGCGGTTGGATCAGGCCGGCGACGCGGGCCCTGAAGACGAGTTGTTGGTGCATGCACGCTCGGTCGTTCGCCAGCTCTCGGCGATCGACGAAAGCGACATCGAAGTGCGGATTGCGGGCACCGAGAATCTTCTCGTTTCGGCCGACTTCTCTGAAATTGACAGAGTCAGATCGCTGTTATCGACCCTCGAGGATCGGACCCGGATCGCGGCCGAGTTTCGGAGGGCTTTCTCCCGCGGCCCGACCCAGGTGTTGATCGGAGGCGAGTCGGAAACGACGGCTCGGGGTAACCTGAGTATTGTCGCGACCCTGTACTTCAGGGACCGACAACAGGTCGGAGCGGTGGGAGTGGTTGGACCCCGGAGAATGGACTATCAGCGAATCGTTCCCGTGGTGGAGTACATCGGGGAGTCGCTGACGCAGATGCTCGAGACTTCTGGAGCTGACTATGCATGACGACATTGACCTTTCGGGCCAGCTCAAAGATCTCGGCAACGATGAGATCGAAATCGAGTTTGTCGATGTGGACGAAAGCGTGAGCCGGGGCCAGCCCGAACCCGAACCCGAACCCGAAATACCACCCGAATCGCCCCGCGAGACCGGCATCGAGATCAGCGACGAGTCCGCCGCTGCCAGGACCGAAAGACTCCAGGCCGAACTTGATCATGTCCGCGACGTTTACCTGCGCAAGCTCGCCGAGTTCGACAACTTCCGCAAGAGGGTGGAACGCGAGCGGGATGAGCTGAGGCAGGCTGCGCTCGAGGATTTCGTTCGCGAGCTGCTCCCGGTTATCGACAATTTCGATCGGGCCCTCCAGCACGCCGGCGATGACAGCGGCGCTTTCCACCAGGGCGTCGAGATGATCGCCAAGCAGCTCCACGACACGCTCGAACGCAAGGGGGTGACCGAAATCAACCCCCTGGGTGAGATGTTCAACCCGGAAGTACACGAGGCCGTTCAACGTGTGGAAGGCGGCGACCAGCCGCCCGGCACGGTGGTGTTCGTGATGCTCAAGGGCTATACCCGTGGTGACCGTTTGATCCGCCCGGCGTTGGTTGGAGTGGCAGTCGAGCCGGCGACGCTCGAGGGTGATGCCGGAGGCGAGTCGTGAGCAAAATCATCGGTATCGATCTCGGCACGACCAACTGCTGCGCAGCGGTGGTCGACGTGACCAAGCCGGTCGTCATTCCCAACCGTGAGGGCGCTCGAACGACGCCGTCGGTCGTTGCCTTCACCGCGGCCGGAGAGCGGCTGGTCGGCCAGATCGCACGCCGCCAGGCGATGACCAACCCGCAGAACACTGCCTATGCGGTCAAGCGACTCATCGGCAGACGGTTCGATTCGGAAGAGGTCCGTTGGTCCAGAACCCTGGTGCCCTACTCCATCGTCGAGGCAGAAAACGGCGACGCCAGCGTCAAGATCCTCGACAGGACCTACAGCCCGCCCGAAATTTCGGCCCTGATTCTCCGTGAGATCAAGGAGTTTGCCGAGGAGTTTCTCGGCGAGGAAATCTCGCAGGCCATCATCACGGTGCCGGCCTACTTCGACGACAGTCAACGCCAGGCCACCAAGGACGCGGGCACCATCGCCGGTCTCGACGTGGTGCGGATCATCAACGAGCCCACGGCGGCTTCTCTTTCCTACGGCTTCGGCAAGAAGAAGAACGAGGTCATCGCGGTGTACGACCTTGGCGGCGGCACGTTCGATATCTCGGTTCTCGAGATCGGTGACGGTATCTACGAGGTCAAAAGCACTGCCGGAGACACCTTCCTCGGGGGCGAGGATTTCGACTCGAGGGTGATGGAGCATCTGCTGCAGGAGTTCAAGCGCGAGACCGGCCTCGATCTTTCAGAAGACATGATGGCCATGCAGCGCATCAAGGAAGCAGCCGAGGCGGCGAAATGCGAACTCTCCACCGACGAGGAGACTGAAATCTCCTTGCCCTTCATCGCGGCCGACCACACCGGCCCCAAACACATGCAGATGCGGTTCACCCGCAGTCAGCTGGAAGGGCTCGTCGCGGATCTCGTGGAAAGGACCCTCGAGCCGTGCCGCAACGCCCTCGAGGCGGCGCGCATGGAACCCGAGAAGATCGACGAGATCATTCTCGTCGGCGGTCAGACCAGAATGCCTCTGGTGCAGCGCACGGTGGCCGAGTTTTTCAAGAGAACCCCGAATCAGGACATCAACCCTGACGAGGTGGTGGGGATCGGCGCGGCCATCCAGGCCGGCATCCTCCAGGGCGAGGTCAAGGACCTCATCCTGCTCGACGTGACGCCGCTGTCCCTGGGCATCGAGACTCACGGCGGGTTGTTCACCAAGATCATCGAGCGCAACTCGACGGTGCCGACCAAAAAGTCGATGATTTTCACGACCGTCAGCGACAATCAGACAACCGTGAACGTGCACGTCCTCCAGGGCGAGCGCGGGATCTCGAGCGAAAACCGTTCTTTGGGCAGGTTCGACCTCGTCGGCATTCCGCCGGCGCCGCGCGGTGTGCCTCAGATCGAAGTGACGTTCTCGATCGACTCGAACGGTATCGTCAACGTCGGTGCGCGCGACCTCGCCACGGGCAAGGAGCAGAGCATCGAGGTCAACCCTGCCGGCGGACTTTCGAAAGAAGAGATCGACACGCTGATCGCCGAGGCTGACAGATACCGGAAGGATGACCGTGAGCACCGCGAAATCCGCGAACTGCAAAACCGTCTCGACGGACTGCTCTACACCAACGAAAGGGTTGTGAAGGAGTTCGGTGCCGGTCTGTCGCCCGAGGATCGGGAAGAGGTTCGGGCGACCCTCAACCGGGCTCGAAAGGCCACCACCAGCGAAGAACGGTCGGTGCTCGAAGAGGCGATTTACGCCGTGCAGGATGCTGCCCAGATCCTCACCCAGGTGATCATGCTCGACCCGATCGCCGCACTTGGCGGCCAGATGAAGATGATGTCGGACATGGGCAGCGACGATCGCAACGACGATACCGAAAGCGAGTACTGAGCCTCGATGTCCACTGAGAACCGGCGAGATTTCTACGAGATTCTCGGCGTCGGGCGGGATGCGTCGGCGGCCGAGATCAAGGCGAGCTACCGCCGTCTCGCGGTCAAATACCATCCCGACCGGAACCCCGATCTTCCGGAAGCCGAGGATAAGTTCAAGGAAGCGTCCGAAGCCTACGCTGTTCTTTCCGACCCCGACAAACGGGCCCGGTACGACAGGTTCGGGCATGAAGGCCTCGGTGGCCAGGGATTCACCGGATTCGACCCCAACGCATTCGGCGATTTCTCCGACATCCTCGGTGATCTCTTCGGTCTGGGTGACATTTTCGGAGGGCGCCGCCGCCGTTCGGGCTCGAATCCCCGGCGTGGTCACGACCTGCAATACACCTTGAAGCTCACCCTCGCCGAGGCCGCGACCGGAGTCGAACGTTCCATCAGGGTGCCGCGGCTCGAGAGCTGCGATCGATGCGCGGGATCCGGTTCCGAGCCGGGCACGACACCCGAAACCTGCGCCACGTGCCAGGGCGCCGGACAGGTTGCATACCGTCGGGGGTTCCTCTCGGTCGCCCAGACCTGCCCCAGCTGCGGCGGCGCGGGCAGGGTGAACCGCGATCCGTGCACGAACTGCAATGGGCACGGGAGGAAGGAGCATGAGGCGACGCTCAAGGTGACGGTGCCGGCCGGCGTCGACAGTGGAATGCGGCTTCGTCTCGCGGGGGAGGGCGAGGGCGGGACCCTGGGCGGCCCCGCCGGTGATCTGTTCGTCGTGATGGATGTGGCGCGCCACGAGTTCTTCGAACGGGACGGTGCCGACCTTCACATCGAAGTGCCGGTCTCGGTCTTCCAGGCCATGCTCGGCGTCGACGTGCCTGTCACGACAGTGTTTGGCGAAGAGCGCAAAGTGGAGGTCGCCGCCGGAGCGCAACCCGGGGACGTCATTCGACTGACGGGATGCGGGATGCCGCATGTCAACGGACGGCGCCACGGCGACCTTTACGTCCATCTCAAGGTCGTGGTACCCAAAAAGCTCACCCACGAGCAGCGCCGCCTGATCAAGGAGGTCGCAGAGATCGGCGGCGGCCTCGAACCGGAATCGGACGGCGGCTTCTTCGATCGGCTGCGGCGGGCGTTCGGTGGCGACTGAAGACTGAGCGGGCGCCGTGAACGCCTTTCTGAGCGTGCGTTGTTCCGTCCCGTGGACGATCGAAGAGGATTTGCCCGCTCTTCTTTCCGGCGTGCCCGTTCTCGGCACCGAGATCGGGGAACGGCACGGCGACCGGGTTGATGTCACCGTCTATCTGGCGGAAACCGAGCACGCCGGCGCAGGTGCAGTGGAAGAGCGTCTCAGGTCCTGCGGCGGCGACGGCCTCGAGGTCGGGTGGTTGGAAGAGGACGACTGGCTGGCGAACTACCGGCAGGCCGTGCGGCCCTTTGCGGTAGGCGCGATGTGGTGGTTGGATCCCCACCCGGACACGCCCACACCCGCACCTCGGCACCGAAGACGGCTGGCGGTCCCGCCGCGGATGGCCTTCGGCTCCGGCAGCCACGAGTCCACGCGTCTCATCCTGGGCGCCCTGGAAAAGGCTGACCTGAAGGGGAAGAACGTCCTCGACGTCGGCACAGGCTCCGGGATCCTCGCCCTGGCTGCCGATGTGCTGGGGGCGAGCCGGGTTCTCGGCGTGGATATCGACCCGGTTGCGGTTGCGGTCGCCTGCGAGATTCGCGGCCTCCAGGAGTGGCTGCCGGGTGTCCAGTACGTGACCGGTTCCGCAAGCTGTGCCGTTCGCGGGTTCTTCGATATGGTTTTGTGCAACATGATCTCTGCGCACTTCACCCCGTTGCTCGACGACATGGCGTCCGTCCTCGCACCGGGCGGGCTGCTGGTTCTGTCGGGTCTGATGGTGTCGGAGACCGAAGGCCTGGCGGTCGAGCTGCAGCGCCGTGAGCTCGACATCGAATCAACCGACAGTCTCGGCGAGTGGGCGAGCATCCGTGCGGGACGGCGCTGGTGAAGGCGCCGCCCTGGCTTCTGGTGACCGTCGGGGAGATCGATCAGGGGCGTGTCGTTGCTCTGGATCCGGCGGAGGGCAGGCACGCCACGGGGCCTCTGCGTCTGCGCAACGGCGACCAGGTGGTGCTTGCCGACGGCATGGGACGGACGGGGGCGGCGACCCTCGTGATTGCCGGAAGATCCGTGGTGAAAGCCGAGGTGACGTCGGTTGAACTCGCCGCGCCGCTGGCGGGGGAGGGGGTCACCCTGGCACTGGCGATCATCGACCCCAGGGCGATGGACTGGGCGGTTCAGAAAGCGGTCGAGATTGGTGTTCGCCGGTTGCTGCCGATCGTGACGGATCACACCCAGGCGGGCAAACGGGGAGCCTCTGGAAGGCCGGATCACTGGCGGCGAATCGCCCTCCAGGCGCTCAAACAGTGCCGCCGGCCGTGGGCGATGGAAGTTGCCGAACCCCGGCCGCTGATCGGACTGCTCGCAGAAACCGAGACGGCGCCGGGCGTCGTGGCTGATCCGCAAGGCGTGGTGATCGGCAGCCTGCCGCCGGCGGCGGGAGGGATCCTGGCGGTTGGTCCGGAAGGCGGCTTTTCGCCGGCTGAGGACGAGCTGTTCGGAGCGCACGGATGGGCGCGTCTCCGGCTCGGCGCCCATGTCCTGAGATCGGAAACGGCAGCCGTTGTCGGCGCGGCAATGATGGTGGCGCGCGACGACGCAACCGACGTCGAAGCTGTTCCTCATGGGGCTGGAGAATTGGGGCATGCATGAAAATCCGACGTGGATCGACTCCCACGCGCATCTGACGATGTTCGAAATGGACGAGGTGGCGGAGGTTTTCGAACGCGCCGCAGCCAGAAACGTCCGCGGCGTGCTGGTTCCGGCGACCTGCCGGGATGATCTCGAATTGGTGTTGCAGCTGGTCGACGATTACCCGGAAACCGCGGTTGCGGCGGCAGGGGTTCATCCCCACGAAGCCTCCACCCTCGACGCGGGGCTGAAACGTCTGATCGAAGCTGCTGTTCAGAAGCAGGGGGTGGTGGCGATCGGCGAGATCGGCCTCGACTACCACTACATGAACTCTCCACTCGAAGACCAGTTGGCCGCTCTCGAGTGGCAGCTCGATCTCGCGTTGGAAACCGGGATGCCGGTGGTACTGCACAATCGGGAATCGTGGCCGGATCTCGAGTCGAGGTTGAGCGCCCGCGCAGGACGGCTCCACGGCGTCTGCCACTCTTTCACCGAGGGGCCGAGCGAGGCGCTCAGAGTGGTCGAGATGGGACTGATGGTCGGGATATCGGGAATGGTGACATTCAAAGCTGCAGACAACATCCGCGAGATGGTCGCCGTGCTCGGTCCGAACGTTGTTCTGGTCGAGACCGACAGCCCGTTCCTCGCGCCGGCGCCCCATCGCGGAGGGCGCAACGAACCGTCGTTCGTACCGTTGGTGGGACAGAAACTCGCCGAGGTGTGGGGCGTGCCGGTTGGAATCGTCGCGTCGTCCACCACTGCCGGTTTCAAAACTCTGTTCGGCGTCGGATCAGGGTGGCCCGGGTGAAGAGTTGATCAGGCCTTTTTCGGACGGCGCCCGCGCCGGCGCTTGATATTCTTGAGGCTGATGGTGAGCAGTTTAGTTGACGGGTCCTGACCGACATCGAAACGCTGTGCTTCATCAAAACTGAGACCATAGAGATCGAAAAATTGGGGTGCTTTCAGACTCACGGACCGACGCCTTCTGGACAGTTTCAGCGCGCCGTCGTCCTTGCGATTGTCGGTGATCTGAACCCCGACGATCTTGCGGGTTTTGTCAAAAAACAACACGGCGTACGAAGCGGAGTCGAGCCCAAAGGTCTCGACACTGGCGGCGTCAAAAGAGATCAGACCGCTCGACCGGATGGTGGCTCTGGGTCGTGTTCCAGACGATTGCGGAGGAATGAATTTTTCGAACCCCATGAGCACCTCCCAGAGAGACTGACGCCAGAATACGGAATTGCACGACGTGAGTCAAGGTTTTATCGCTGAATTTTGATTGTTTTTTTGTACGAAGATTCTACCAACTTGGCATAACATCCGGTGAAATAATTGAGGCGGTGCGACGGCCTTTTTTTGTAAGACGAGAGGAATAAATAGCTCAATTTCAGAGGAATAGAGCATGGCGATTGGATCTGTACCTCGACTACAAACAGCTGTCGGACAAGCGACGCCGCGTGTCGAACCCGTTCTTCAGGAGTCGGTGATTTTCTCGCGGGGAGTGGGTTGAAGACCTCTCATGGCGGGGTAGCGGGAATCGCGATAGACTTCGATCGTGGACAGAATTGACGGGAAATCCGCGCAGAGAATGGCGGCCAATTCGATTGCAGTCACGTGCATTCCGGATTCCTTCACCAGTTTTTTGTCTCCCGGAACCGGTTTCTTTGTCGGGGTTAATGCCAATCCATATGCCTCCGGTTTCAAAGGAGAGGGGCCGGTTGCCGGGCGGGGGGGTTCGTGGTTCGGAGTGCGCGGCGCCGCGCAAACCGGGGTGCCATGGATGATCCACCAAAAATACACCCGGTCGCGGGTTCAGACCGGCGTTGGGTTGGCGGGCGACCGTCGGTTGAATCCGGACCGCGGAAGAAGGAGAAACCGTGGGTTGAGGTCGGGCAGAGACCGTGCGAAGACCGGTTCAATTGGCGGTCATACCGATCGCCTCCGCGGGTGGTTATTCTTTTCGCTTGGGAACCGGTCTCGGTGTGTCAATTATGGCAGATCTGCCCCTTTCGTCGCACGAGTATGCATGACGATCATTGCAGGTGGTATTTGGGGTCATCGGAGTGGTGCTGCCGGGGATGAAGTGGTCCTCAATGAACTCCGGGGAAGAGGTCGAATCGGCATGGGAGAAGGAGCGGTTCAGGGTGAGACCGTTGACTGCGGTTTCTCCGACTGCCTGTCGCCCGGCATTTCGCGGATCGCCGCGTGACGCCCGGAAGGTGGTGAGGCATGCGGGCCAGCATCGTCATTCCGACGCACAACCGGCTGCACGCGCTGCAAAGGGTCATGGCCGCCATCGCCTCCCAGTCTGTGCCGCCGGCGACCGAAGTCGAGGTTGTCGTGGTCGACGACGGTTCCGACGACGGCACCTCGCCGTGGTTGCAGGCGGTCGGTGACAAGCAGGGCTGGAGAGTCCTCAATCAAACCAATTCCGGTCCCGCCGCCGCCCGTAACCGGGGCGTTGGGGCGGCCACCGGCGACATCGTGCTGTTTCTCGGCGACGACACGGTACCGCAGCCGGGTTGGCTGATGGCCCATCTCGAGGAACACCGCCTGTTCGGCGGCGCGGGCGCGCTGGCGGTTCTCGGTCACACCGCGTTTCCCGGCGACAGCGACAGCCCGTTCATGCGTTTCATCAATGAGTACGGTGCGCAGTTCGGGTATTCGATCATCGAGGACCCGCGCGCCGTCCCATTCAATTTCTTCTACACCTCGAACGTCTCCCTGCCCAAGAGCGAATTCACCCGCCACGGGGGCTTTCGCGAGGACTTCCCTGCGGCGGCGTGGGAGGACATCGAATTCGCCTACCGTGCGCAGCGTGGCGGCCTCGGCCTGTGCTACCAGCCGCGCGCGAGAACCATCCATGAGCACTGTGTACGGCCACGGACGTTTTGTCGCCGACAGAGGACATCGGGTCGTTCGGCCGCGATCTTCCGCAGCATCCACCCCGAGTTGAGCGGATTTCTCGGAGTCGATGCGGCGTCGCATCCCGCTCCGTTCCGCCGGCTGAAACGGTTGTGCCTGTTGTGCCTTCTCGAGCTCGGTGAGCGGGTCGAGGGTCTGGTGCCGGCGGCGGCCTATCAGCACTTTCTCGATCTGTGCTACCGCGACGGGTTGGCAGCTGGATTGCATTCCCGTTGACGGGAGGTACACCATGAGGACCACCTGGGTGGCGATGGCGGTGCTGCTGCTGGTTGGTGGCGGCACCGGCACAGCAGCGGCCGGAAACGGTCCGCAACTCGGCGCGAGCGGCGCTGCAGTGCAGCCGGCGCCGCAGCCGTCCGACCCGGCACATCAGCCGTCCGGGCCCGCGGAGGTCGACGCGAGTTCGGTGATGCTGCCGTGCGTACCGGTCGCGGCGTACTGGACGGGGCCGCCGCAGGCAGAGGGGATGCCGCCGGGGCCCGAGTTGGCGATCGTCAGCATCGACGCCCGACCCAAGGATGCACGGGTTCACCTCGACGACAGGTTCGTCGGTCGCGCCCGCTACCTCGATGGACGCCCCGGATATCTCTATCTCACTCCCGGCCTGTACCGGCTCGAGCTTCGACTGGATGGCTACCAGACGGTCGTCGTCAATCTCGAGGCGCAGGCCGGTTGTCGATTCGATCTCAAACACCGACTGCAGCGGATTCCGGGTACGGCAAAGGAAGACAAGGCGGAGAACTTCGGGAAGGGCGAACCCTTCAACCGTGTATTCGCTCCGCTCCTGCCGGGCGTTCAGCCGGGAGGCGCGGTGAAGAGTGGAGGCGCCGACCCCGGTCTGAGGCCGGACATCGCCGCAACCGGTCGATCCGGCGGCGAAAAACTCCCCCAGGGTGCGGCGTTGAAGCTGACCGTTTCCCCGGACGAGGCCTCAGTCACGATCGACGGCGGTTTCGTGGCCACTGCGCGGGAACTGTCGCGGATGGTCGGTGCTCTGGCCGTGACATCGGGGAGCCACCGGATCGAGATTTCGGCACCCGGTTTCCTGACGGTGACGCGCGACCTCGAGTTGGCAGACGGCCAGGTCCTGGAGTTGACCGTCGACCTGGAAATCAACCGAAACGGGCCGGAATGACCGGGGTCATTCATCTGATTTTGAGAATGAAATCAAAGATCGTAATCCGAACCGCAAACATCTGACCTACTTGGGTTTTCTTGGAGTAGACAGCTGGACTTTCCGGATCGCCGTGTGGTAGCATCAGGCATCAAATGAGAAAGGGAGGGGTTCGGGGACGCTGACCACCTTGTATGCCTACCTGCAATCAGGCCAACCTTAAAGGCCAGCCAAGATTTCCCATCGTCTTGATCCTACCGATTTGGCGGAACCGTCCCTCCCGTTTCACTCAGACCCAGCCCCGAGGCTGGGTTTTTCAGTCGGGAGAATCGAGCGCACCACGGCGGATCAACTCGGCTCGCCGCCCCCCGCGTCCACCAGGTTGCCGGGTTCGATGCCGATGGATCTCAAAGCCGCCGCCCACCGTTCGGGAGCGGGCACCTCGAACAGGATATCGCTGTCCAGCGGCGCAACCAGCCAGGAGTTCTCTTCGATCTCCCGTTCGAGCTGACCGGGATACCACCCGGCGTACCCGAGCATGAGACAGTAACGGGTGTGGGTGGCGTCGAGAGCCAGGCTCGCCAGCGTCTCGGTGTTGCCCGACACAGCGATCGACTCTGAAACCGCGATGTCGTCGGCCCCCGGTTCGTGGAAGCCGCGCTGGAACACGACGAACCCCTGGCTCGGCTGCACCGGTCCGCCGGCCAGTACCTCGGGCAACTCATGGGCGACGGCATCCTGTCCGAGTTCGCTCAGGATGTCCCGCATGTCGATCTCGAGCCGACGGTTGACGATCAGTCCAAACGCCCCCTCGCTGTCGGAGTGGACGCCGAGAAGCACCACGGATTGCCAGAAATTGGGGTCGACCAGATTCGGCATGGCGATCAGAAACTTGCCCGCGAGCGATGGTGCCGGAACGTTCACGATTCAATCCTATCAGGATGTCGGCCCAGCCGTCCGGAGCCGTACAGTGCGGATCATGGCCGCCCCCGGTGGGTGGTCGGGCGGGCGTACGGCTCCGCCCGGGCCGAAGTTGACGTTGACAAGGTGGCTTCCGAAGTCCCAGGTCATGCCGATACCACCCGCCTCGCCGGAGAGGATCGACGTGGGTGGTCCCCAGGCGGCGATCGCCGCAGCCGGGGTTGCGGTCCAGTCAAGCCCGGCCGCAAACTGCAGACGGTATGGCGTGAACTCGAGCAGATTGCCCGCGTACAGCACGATTTCCGACAGCCGCTGTGAGTCGTCGAACGCGAAGGCCCAGATCACCGCCGGTCCGGCCTCGGCCGTGAGCGCGCGCGACGACGGATCGGACGCCGTCGCCGCGAGGTGTTTGATGACCGCGTCGCGACCGTCGCCGAGCGCGACCCCCATCGCGGTTGCTCCACGAACATCGACCTCGAGACGAACGGCGTACCGAGCGAGGAGGGCCTGCACCTCCGGTTCGGCGAGAAATCGTCGACTGCCGGGGAGGGTGACGGCAAGGTAGAGGTCGCGCGCCCCGCTGCGCAGGAGCTCCTCGAAGATCAGGAAGGCCTGTTTGGTGTCTCCGGTCAGATACGACGAGGCTTCGAGGTAGATGGCGGTTTCGGGCTGTTCGGGATGGATGGCGACCGCTTCTCGAAAGGCCCGGTTGGCGGGCTGGTATTGCCCGAGATGGAAATAGGCCCTGCCGAGCTCGGCGGCGGTGATATACCTGATCTCGGGGTCGTCGGAGGCGCCAAACGGGAGCAGAATCTCGATCGACTCGTTGAAGCGATGACGTTGGGCGGACTCGCGGGCCCTGGACAGGGCGCTTTCGAAGTCCTCGCACCGGCCGATCGTCCCGGCCAGCATGATTATCGCGACAACGTGGCCGAACCTGGTCATGACCTGTCAAGGCTAACCGGAAATCTCCGCATACGCCAATCGCCCGGTTCCCGAAAACCGTTCCCGATGGTTGGATCCGGGCCGGCGCCACAGTACTATCTCGACGGTGACTGCCCCCGACCGCTCCTTTCGTTTCAGCCCGCCGGGCCGACCGCTCGACGATAGAAGCAACGGGACGCTGCGGAGCGCGCTCACGGCCTGTCCCGATGTCGCGTTCGCCCATCTGGTGGATGTGCAGGTGGAAGGCGTCCAGGAGCAACCGCAGCTTTCGCTTTTCGTCTGGCTCGAGCCCGACAGCTTGAGGTCGCTGCGCAGCTCCCTGAATCTGGTGTCCGAGACGGTTGCGGGCGCCATCCCGGAGGACCGGTGCGTCGATGTGTTGATTCTCAACTCGGCGCCGGAGCTGCTGGCGGACGTCGAAAAGGCGGGATGCCTGTTCGTCGAACGCGACCCCGAGCAGCGGAAACTGGCCTCGGAGGCCGCGCTTCAGAGCGGCGACGGAGACCGGCAGGGCACCGGCCCCACAGCATGGTGGCAGTTTTGGTGATCCTGGCAGGGTGTGAGCTTGAGCCCCGGCGCGGCCCCCGCGACGTTGCCGGGCGGCGATTGTTGCACCGCGGGTGAGGCGACCCGTACAATAGGCCCGGTGGCCGAGTGGATATGCGCCGACGGCCCCCCGGGAACCGTGGCGGCAGTGTTGCAGGAGCCGAAGGGAAACGGGATGGAAATCGACAAGTCTGAAAGCGATGGCGTGACCGTCGTCGAGGTGCGCGGGGTCATCAACTTCGGCGAGTCCGCCCGGCAGTTTTCAGGGTATCTCCAGGGCCTGCTCGACGCGGGAGTACCGGCGGTGCTGGTGGACATGTCGGGCATCGACAACGTCGACTCGACCGGGCTCGGCGAGTTGGTAGGCTACCTCCAACGTTTCGAAAAGGAGGGCCGGCGATTGGCTCTGCTGCGGCCGCACCGGAGGATTCTGAGCCTGTTGAAGTTGACTCGGCTTGACGAGATCTTCCCGATCTTCGAGGACCGGGTTGAGGCCGTCGCCGAACTCAAGAACTGATTTCGTACAGCCAGCCGAACGGGTCTTCGCGAGCGGCGGTCTGGATTCCGACAAGGGCGTCATACAACTGCTGCCACCGGGGGTCGAACGGGTACTCCCACCGCTTGTCGCCGTCGACGATGGAGGCCACCCAACACAGTGTGGCCGCGGTTCCGCAGCACGCGGCAGCTGAGAGTCCGCTGAGCTCGTCGACCGCGATCCTGCGTTCTTCAGTAGGCCAGTCGAAGAGGCTCGAGGCGATTTCGAGCAGCGAGGTCCGGGTGACCGATTGCAGGATGCTCGCGGAACTCGGCGTCACCAGCGTGTCCCCCTTGAAACCGAGAAAGTTGGCGGCTCCGATCTCCTCGATGTAACGGTGCTCAACCGGATCGAGGTAGATGGCGTCCACGAACCCGGCAGCCTTGGCCTCTGCCCCCGGGAAGAAGGACGAGGCGTAGTTGCCGCCGGCCTTGATGTGGCCCGTCCCGTGCGGGGCGGCCCGGTCGTAGTGGCTCACCATGAAGCTCTTGCCCTGATCCGCCCCGAACCCCCCCCGGTAGTACGGACCGACCGGACTGACGAACACCCGGAAAAGGTATCTGGTTGCCGGTTTGACGCCGACATTGTCGCCATAGCCGAGATACATGGGCCGCAGGTAGAGCGCCGCGCCGCTGCCATGGGGAGGCACGAAAGGCAGGTTCGCCTGGGTGACTTCTTCGATACCCCGGATGAAGAGGTCCTCGGGGATTTCCGGGCCTTTCAGATAACGGGCGCCCTGGTTCATGCGTCGAGCGTTTTCGAACGGGCGGAAGGCGTAGACCTTTCCGTCGGGACCGCGCTGGGCCTTCATGCCTTCGAACAGCTGCTGGCCGTAGTGGAGGCACTGGCTGCCTTCGGGCAGGTGGATGTTCGAGTCTTCCAGAATGCCGCGGACCCGCCACACTCCGTGCTCGAACACCGCTTCGAAGCGGTACGGGCACGCGAGATAATCGAACCCGATTTTTGAGAAGTCGAGATGGACCGTGTCGCGATCATCGACGAAGTAGTATCTCGGTTTCTCCATTCAATCCTCCGGGTATGTCGCTGCGATGTCGGCGGCAGCCGCGGGGGGCCGGAAGCGGCCGAAACCAGGGACAGGATAACCGGTCCCACCCACTTCGCGCCACTCGACACCGCGACGGGGATCGGCGAAGATGATGACCATCCCGGGTGTGCTGAGCCGTCATCTCGAGGGGACGGGTTCCCGGGGCGGCGGGTCGTGAGATCGAGTTACAACTTGGCATCCTGATTGCAATCGCGGTGGTGAGTGAACAAGAAAGGGGTCCCGATGAAATCAACGTCTACGAGAATCGCCGTCACCATGATCCTGGTGTTCGGAATTGCGGCGGGCATGGTGGCCTGCTCAACCGGAACACCGACCGACACTCCCGGCGTCGAGCGCCTCGGTCAGTACATCCTCAAACAGTTCGGCCCCGAACTCTGGGCCGTCCTCGGCTATCGATTCGCAAACTCGCAGATGGCCGAGGAGTGGATGATCCTCGAGGTCGGCTTCAGCTCGCCCAGTGGACAGACCGCGAAGGTGGAGAGAAAGAACGTCTTTCTGCGCTCACCTGCAGGCGACACGATCCCCCTGCCCACCCAGAGTGAGTTCAACGAGGCCTACGGCTCGTTGCGGCCGGTGATCGCGAAGGCTGACATCGACCGCGACCCGCTCGATTACTTCCCGCCGAGCCGGATCGAGTGTGACATCCAATTCTTCGTGACACCCGGCGGCGGAGTGTCGTTCGACGAGGTCACGGTCAGCGATAAACGGGGTTGCTACGGCCGCCTCTATTTCAATGTCCCGGGTGGCATCCAGAGCGGCAGGTGGACGCTCGGCGTCGACCTCGAGGAAAGCGAGATCCGGATTCCGTTCGAGCTCGGGGAGTAGCCTCGATCCTGGATACTGGATGACTCTTGTCCAAGACGGCATCTTGGACGGCTCGAGTTCAAATTCAGCCTCCACCGTACCGCGGCGGGTCTGAAGGTGGGCCAAGGCCCACCCTACTTCGGACCCAGGTGTCGAGCGGACTTGTAGGGTGGGCCTTGGCCCACCTTCAGAGTTGTAACTGTCTCCTCGGGTGCCGGGGCGTCGACGGAACCTATCCAGCATCCAGCATCCAGCCTAGGGGAAAATCCCCCGGTGCCGGTAGACCGCCGCGATCTTGTCGATGGCGCTGATCATCGATGCGGTTCGGAGATCGATGCCCAGGTGCCGCTGCTTGATCTCGCGGATCTGGTGGTAGGCCTTGATCATGGTTTCTTCGAGACCGGAGTTGACGAGGTCGATCTCATCGGCGCCGCGCGCGAAATCGCTGATTTCGGCCTCCGAAAATGAAGTCCCCGTGGCGTGCTCGATGGCGTTGAGGATCTGCCGCGCCGCCTTCTCCTCGAACCTCTTTTCCATCCGCCCGAAACGTATGTGCTGGAGGTTCTTGAGCCACTCGAAGTAGGAGACCGTGACGCCGCCGGCGTTGATATAGGCGTCCGGCACCACCATGACGCCGCGTTGGTGAAGGTTTTGGCTGGCCTCGGCGGACACCGGGCCGTTGGCCGCCTCGGCGACGATCCTGGCTTTGATCCGATCGACGTTGTCCATCGTGATCGCGTTTTCGAGGGCCGCCGGGATGAGAATGTCGCAGTCGAGTTCGAGGCCGGCGTCGCGACTTTCGAGGTTTTCGGCGCCGGGGAACCCAAGCAGCGACCCCGTCTCCCTCCGATGAGCCATGACGTCTTCAACGTGCAAGCCGCGCCGGTTGGCGATCGCGCCCTCGTATTCGACGAGACCGACGATGACGGCGCCGCCCTCCTCCTGGAGAAACTTGGCGGCGTGGTAGCCCACGTTGCCGAGCCCCTGGACCACGACGCGTTTGCCCTCGAGGCCCGGCATGAGATCGAGCGGACGCATGTCGCTGCCGAGGCTGCAGACCTCCCGCAGCGCGTAGAAGATTCCTCGGCCGGTGGCTTCGGTGCGGCCCTGGATGCCGCCCTGCTCGATCGGCTTCGCCGTCACGCAACCGAGGGCGTTGATGTCGTGCGGGGCGAGAGTCGCGTACGTGTCGGCGATCCAACCCATCTCGCGTGGGCCGGTGGCGAAGTCGGGCGCGGGAACGTCGAGACCCGGGCCGATGAAGTTCTTCTTGAAGAGCTCGAAGGTGAAGCGGCGGGTGATGCGTTCCAGCTCGCGCTCCGAGTACTCGTGAGCCGAGATCCTCACGCCGCCCTTGGCGCCGCCGAAGGGCACGTCGACGATGGCGCACTTGTAGGTCATCAGGGCGGCCAGCGCCATGACCTCGTCCTCGTTGACCATCGCCGCGTAGCGGATGCCGCCCTTGGTCGGCAGCATGTGGTGGCTGTGCTCGGCGCGCCAGGCGTGCATGACCTGGATGCTGCCGTCGTCTCGCTTGAGCGGAAAGGTGAAGTGGATGACGCTGTTGATCGCCTTGATCTGTTCGAGCAGACCCGGCGCGTGGTCGGTCAGCGCCGCGGCGCGGTCGAAGTTGATGTTCACCTGCTCGAAAAAGCTGATCGGCGTGGACATGGCCTGCCTCCGTTGATCCGTCGGTCTGCGGATGATAGCAGGGGAGCGCTGGCATCCCTACGGCACTGACGATAGGATCTTCCCGAAACGGGGGGACTCGTGCACACCAGAAAAATCCAGTTCGAAAACGACGCCGGGCACAAACTGTCGGGCCTGCTTGACCAGCCGGTAGACGACGAGCCCATCGCCTACGCACTGTTTGCCCATTGTTTTACGTGTTCGAAGGACTACAAGG
This sequence comes from Candidatus Sulfomarinibacteraceae bacterium, assembly GCA_963823345.1. Lineage (GTDB taxonomy): Bacteria > Acidobacteriota > Thermoanaerobaculia > Thermoanaerobaculales > Sulfomarinibacteraceae > Sulfomarinibacter. The sequence continues at coordinate 166,934 of CAWGLE010000008.1, read as the reverse complement.
GGGTGGCGCGGGTCTCGCGGGCACTGGCCGCCGAGGGGGTGGCGGTTCTGCGGTTCGACTTCACCGGGCTGGGTGAAAGCGAGGGCGATTTCGCCGACACCACCTTCTCCTCGAACGTCTCGGATCTGGTGGCGGCCGCCGACTTTTTGAAACGCGAGTTCGAGGCGCCGAAGATTCTGGTAGGCCATTCTCTGGGGGGCGCGGCGGTGCTGCAGGCCGCGGCTAGAATTCCGTCGGCAACGGCGGTCGCGACCATCGCGTCGCCGTCATCCACCGACCATCTGGCGGGGTTGATCCGTTCATCCAGCGCCGAGATCGACCGTGTCGGCGAGGCCGAGGTCGAGATCGCGGGCCGGCCCTTCCGGATCCGGAAGGAGTTTCTCGACGACCTGTCGGCGACGAACATGCGCGATGCGATTGCCGGCCTCGGGCGCGCGTTGATGGTCTTTCACTCACCTCGTGACACCACCGTTGGTATCGACCATGCGATGGAGATCTTCCAGGCAGCTCGACAGCCGAAGAGCTTCATCTCGCTGGACCGGGCCGACCACCTCTTGAGCGGTGCCGATGATGCCCGGTATGTGGGGTCGATGATCGCAGCGTGGGCGCGACGTTTTCTCGGGGCGCCGCAGGAGGAACGTAAGGTGGCGAGCCCGGGAGACAACCGGGTGGTTGTCAGGACCGAAAAGGGCTACCGGACCGAGATCCTCGCCAACGGCCACCCGTCGCTCGCGGATGAGCCCCTTCGTGTCGGCGGCACCAACGCAGGGCCGACTCCCTACGAGCTGTTGACGTCGGCCCTCGGAGCCTGTACCTCCATAACCCTGCGGATGTACGCGGATCGCAAGGGCTGGCCGCTCGACGCCGTCGAGGTGAGGCTGCGGCACGAAAAGGTCCACTGCGATGATTGCGCCGGGGTGGAAGGTCCGGGAGGCAGGATCGACCGCTTCACCCGTGAGATCCAACTCGAGGGCGCGCTCGACGAGGAGCAGCGACAGAGGATGCTGCAGATCGCAGATCGCTGCCCGGTCCATCGCACGCTCGAGAAACCCGCGCTGGTCACGACCACGCTGAAGGAGAATTAGGAATTCGGAATTAGGAATTCGGAATTCGGAATTTCCCACCCGACCCCCCCACCCTGAGCACTCGAGTGCTCAGGTGGGTGGGACCGCGTGCGGCAGCGGTGCCGGTAGCCGACGTGCCCATCCTTCTGTTGGGGCCACTGTGGTGCGGCCGTCCCGGCCGCACTGTGCGGGCGGGACGCCCGCACCACAAAAATCTGCGAACGAGGTGTTTACTCAGTCGCCGGCGGAACCTCTGGAGATGCCGCCGTCTCAGGCGCGACCAGCGGCACGATCTCGGCCTTTTCGCCAAGCGCCCTGATCACCTCCTGGACCTTTTCAGCGGTTTTCTGCTGGGTCAGCAGCAGCCGAATCCGAGCGTTGCTTTCCTCGAGAGTGAGCGTGACCGCGGGCTTCTTCTCCTCGACCTTGATGATGTGAAAGCCGAAGTTGGTGCGAACCACCCCCGAGATCTCGCCCTCGTCGAGGGCGAAGGCCGCCTCGGCGAACGGCGGCACCATCTGCTGGTAAGTGAAGAACCCGAGGTCGCCGCCGTCGGGAGCGCTCGGGTCCTGGGAGAGTTCGCGGGCAAGCTCGGCGAAGTCCTCGCCGGCGAGCGCCCTTTCCCTGGCACTGTCGGCGGCCGTGCGTGCATTGATGATCGTGTCGGCGTCGGCGTTCTCCCCCGCGGCGAAGATGATGTGCCGGGCGTGGACCTGCTCCGGAGTCGTGAACATTTCGGGGTTCTCGGTGAAGAAGGCGGCGATCTCGTCGTCGGTGACCGTGATCGTGGGCGAAATCGTTTTCTCGATCAGGGTCCTGGACAGATCCATCTCCCGGAGGGTGACGAGGAGCCGGTCATACGACGTTCCTCTGGCCGCCAGCGCCTCGTCGAGCGGTTCCCGGCCGCCGGCTTGTTGCTCGATCGTTTGCGCCATCTCCGCGACACGGAGATCATTGGGTTTGTAGCCCAGCCGGCGAGCCTCCTGGGCCAACAGCTTCTGCTCGACCACCCGTTGGGTCGCCATCTGCACCAATTGCTGCTGTTCCGGTGTCTCGCGCCCCTGCGCGGTGAGCTGGCTGACGATGTTCGCCATCACCATGCTGACCTCGGCCGCGTACACCGTCTCGTCGTTGACGCGAAGAATGGGCGGGTTGATGTCGGGAGTCGGCGCCGGCGGTTCCTGAGCGTGGACGGCGATGGCCGCTGCGAGCACCATCACCAGAGCGAATCGTTGATTTCGTTTCATTTCAGACCTTTCAGTGTCAGCCGCGGTGGCTTCTGGAGCGCGAACGCGCCTTCAGAATATCATTTTTTGTGGCTCAGAACGGCCACGTAGGCACCCTGCCCGCCCCGCGCGCCGATGGCGAAATCAAAGCCGGAAGCCTTCGCGAAACGTTCAAGGGTCCGGGGATCGACGAACAGCCACGGGTAGGGCTGGCCTTCCAGCCTGCCGTAGGTCAGGCGAAACTCGACCTCCCCGAGATAGGACCCGGGCTCGTGGTCGGACGAGCCGTCGAGGTCGAACAGAGACGGCAGGACGATCGTGAGGTCCGCGGAGTCACAGACGATCTGCCCCTCGTCGGCGAGGACTCCGTGTGCCCGTTCGAGAAAGGCCGCGAGTCCGGAGAGTGTCCCCACCAGACCGATCCCGTGCATGAGCAGCAGGATGGTGTCAAAACGTTCGTCGCCGACGGCGTCGAGATCGCCGCAACGGGCGTCGCGGACGCCGCGTTCCCGCATGACCGCCACGGCGTCGGAACTGACGTCGACGGCGGTTACCTCGAGGCCCCGCGCCTGCAGTTCCAACGCGTGCCGGCCGGCGCCCGCCCCGAGGTCGAGCACCCTTCCCCGGCACAACGAAAGGGCGCGGAGCTCGAGCTCGGATATGGGGAGATGGTCGGGGCGGTAGAACTCCTCCACCGGTGTCGGCTCGTCATCCCACAGGTCGGAGTGGACGATGAAGTGGCGGCGTCTGTCGCCCCGGTGGTAATCGACGAGGGCGCGACCGAGGGGGGCCCAGCTGGCCGCGATCGGTGCAGCGGGATTCAGGGACCGGGCCATGGTTCGGTTGCGAGGCGAGGCGGCTTCATCACCCTCATGATCGGCAGCAGGCCCACCGTCTCGTCCCAGTAGGGCGTACGGCGGTACCACCACAGGTAGCGAGCGGTGCGGTCATTGGCGAAATCGGGGTTCTCGATGGCGGTTTCCCACTCCTTTTTGACGACCGGGTCCTGCAACAGGTCCTGCGCGAGCCTCTCCAGAACCTCGATGCCGATGTAGATCTTCCGTTCGAAGACCGACGACACCGCTCCCCACCTCACCAGCGAATCGGGCGCTTCCGGTTCGAAGAGCTGGACCGCGATCTCGAAGTTCGGCTGGTCGGCGGGCACCCACAGGCTGCCGGCCGGGATCTTACGGCTTTCGGTCTGGCGGCTCACCTCGAACTCCTCGACCATCACCACGCCCTGAAAGGAGGACGACGCGAACTCCGGGGAGGCGAGGCGGATGGTCTCCACCTCGAGCTCGGTTTCAACAGTGACCTCGAAAACCCGGAGCCGGTGACCGGCCACCACGTCCTCGATCTGCGGCCAACCCGGAAGCACGACGTATCCCCGTGGGCGCGGCAGCGTGAGCTCGGGCACCGGAAGGTGGCGCCACGCGAGGTCGACCTCGCGCACCGTCGGCGGGTGGTACACGACCCGCTGGACGCCCATGACCACGGACTCCTCGAAAGTCCACTCGTACGCGGGCCAGGTGATGGTCTCACCCTCCTCGGCCACGCCCCACCTGACCACCACCTGCGACGGCTCCGCATCGGCGAGCCCGAGGGCGGTGGTTCGCGCATCCGCTGCCTCGACCTCGCGTCTGAGGTTCTTTCCCGAACGTCCTGCCTCGAGAATCAACTCCTCCAGGAAGGCCTTGTTGGCCAACACCCGGTCGCGAAAGGGCTTGTGAGCGTGCATCTCGATCAGGATCGACGGCCGATTGCGCAGCGGAAAATACCCGGAGGAATAGCGAGGCTGGGACACGTCCCAGATCATCCCGGCGGTGGGGTCCGACCCCGAGACCAGCTCCACATAGGGACCGTTGAGGTGACCGGCAGCCGCAGTCTCGGCGAGGATCTTCGGCAGGTGCTCGCTGACCCATGCTGCGACGCCGGGGTCGAGCTGAGGGGCCTCGGCCACCAGCCAGGTCAGGACCCATGCGTGGTCGGAACCGTTGGTGACGTGGTTGTCCACGTGGAGATCGGGGTTCAGGGCGGCGACCAACCTCGCCATGGCTCGAGCTTCCGGGCTGGCGAGGCGCAGGAAGTCGCGGTTGAGGTTGATACCGTCGGCGGTCGCGCGGTAGCCCATGCCGTCAACCGGTCCGTTCTGGTTGGCGCGGTTGTAGGGCGACACATTCTCGTGTCCGTCGGCATTGGAGATCGGCGCGAAGACCGTGATCACTCCCTCGGCCAGATCGGGCCGCCGTCCCAGGGCGATGTCCCGCAGGATCATCAGCGTCGCCACCTTGCCGTCGACCTCCCCGGCGTGGATGCAGCTCTGGATGAGCAGGATCGGCTTGCCGGTGGCCTTGATTTCCGCCGGGGAAAAGGCGCCGTCCGAAGAAACGATGACCAACGGCAGATCGAACCCCCGCCCCGATGTACCAAAGCTCGAAACGCGAATGGTCCCGGGCGCCGCCTTCTGGACCCTGGCCAGGAACCCTTCTGTCTCGGCCAAAGTCGAGGTCGCCCGGAAGTCGGTCTTCTCGGCGACCGTCAGCCATTCCTCGGGGATCGGGTCTTCGGCGAAGGCGATCGTCGATGCAAGAAGGACAGCGGTGAGGGCAAACGCCTTTTTCATGCGGGGCACTCTACCCGATTCTGCGGGATAGGGACCCTCTCCGACTACATCGACGCCTGCGGCATCTCGGTCTGCTGCATCATCGCCAGGGCCTCGGGGCGGGGGGCGTTCGTGGCGGCGTCCCAGTAGGGGGAGAGGCGGCGCAGGCTGGCGACGATCTCGGGGAAGACCTCGATGACGCGGTCGATCTCGGCGTCGGTGGTGTAGTGGCTGAGGCTGAAGCGCACCGAGCCGTGGACGGCGGTGAACGGGACCTTCATGGCGCGCAGGACGTGGGAGGGCTCGAGCGAGCCCGAGGTGCAGGCCGAGCCCGACGAGGCGCAGATTCCGTGCTCCGACAGCTGGTAGAGGATCCCCTCGCCCTCGATGAAGTGGCAGGCCACGTTGAGGGTGTTGTCGAGCCGCGGGGCCTCGCCGCCGTTGACCTGGAGGTAGGGGATCCGCGCCACCAGCTCGTTCTGCAGGCGGTCGCGCTGGGCGGTGATGCGCGGGATGTCGGCGTCGACGCGCTCCATGGCCAGCTCGAGAGCGCGGGCGAGACCGGCGATGAAGGCCACATTCTCGGTGCCGGCGCGGCGTCCGTCCTCCTGGTGGCCGCCGAGCAGGAACGGCCGGCAGGGCGTGCCGCGGCGGATGAAGAGGGCGCCGATGCCTTTGGGGGCGTGCAGCTTGTGGCCGGAGAACGAGAGCAGGTCGACGTTCGAGAAGGAGCCGCGGAGATCGATGGGGAGCTTGCCCACGGTCTGGGTGGCGTCGGTGTGGAAGACGATCGACGGGTCGGTCTCCTTGGTGATGCGCGACAGCTCCTCGACCGGGAAGATGACGCCGGTCTCGTTGTTGGCGTGCATGACCGAGACCAGCAGGGTGTCCGGGCGGAGGGCGCGGACGAACTCGCCCTTGTCGATGCGCCCCTGGGTGTCGACGGGGATGAAGTCCACCTCGTATCCGCGGCGTTCGAGGTCCTTGCCGACCTCGTGCACGGCCGGGTGTTCGACGGCGGTGGAGATGATGTGGCGGCGCTCGGGGTTGGCGGCGATGGAGCCGAAGATGGCGGTGTTGTTGCTCTCGGAAGCACACGAGGTGAAGAGGATCTCGGTGGCGCGGGCGTTGCCGAGCAGCTTGGCGATCGTCCGCCGGGCCCGGGCGATGGCGTCGGCCGGTCCGCGCGCCGCCTCGTACATCGAGCTCGGGTTGAAGTACTCGCCGGTGAAGAAGGGCATCATCGCCTCGACCACCTCAGGAGCAACTGCGGTCGTCGCGTTGTTGTCCAGGTAAATAACGGTCACGTTTCCTCCGGTCGCATCCAGCATCCAGTATCACTCTTGTCTCAAACACCATCTTGGGCAGCAAAGCTCAGAACGCAGGCGCCACACACCCGCAACGAGTCTGAAGGTGGGCCAAGGCCCACCCTACTTCTGACCCATGTGTCGAGCAGATCCGTAGGGTGGGCCTTGGCCCACCTTCAGAGCTGTCTCCTGGATCCCGGATTCTCGATTCAGAATCAGCCAACGCCCAGTATCCAGCATCCTGCATGCTGCATCCAGAATTTCTACTCGATTCAAACTTCTATCACCCGAATAGTCTCGTCCACGTGGTCCTTGAGCGCCTGCTCGACCAGCATCTTGACGGTGTTGGTCGACCCCATGCAGTTGGAGCAGGCGCCCTTGAGCTGAACGTAGACCACCCGGTCCTTGATGTCGATGATCTCGACATCGCCGCCATCCCGCGCCAAATGCGGCCGGGCGTAGGTGTCGAGGACGTTGTCGACCAGTTTGGCGAACTTGAATGGGGACATCTCGCGCGGCGGCTGCGCCTTCGACTCTCGCGCCATCGGCAGCACCGGCAGCTCCTTGAAGGCGGTGGGACGATGCCCCCAGACCTTGTTGAGGATGTCCTGGAGCCCGCCCGGGGTGTGGTGGCAGGACATGCAGGCCCCGCCGGCCTTGATGGCGCCGGTGATGTCGCCGATGGTCTTGAGGTCGAGTTCCTTGATCTTGCGCTCGATGTAGGGCTCGGTGAGTCCGAAGCAGGTGCAGACCAGCCGCCCCTCCTCCTGCTCCTCACGGCGGATGTCGATGCCAAGATCGGCGAGGTCCACGCCTCGCTTCTGCGCCCAGTTGAAGACCGCCGCTTCGAGCGCTTCCGCGCCCATGACAGAACAGTGAATCTTGGCCTGGGGCAGCCCCTCGAGGTAGTTGACGATGTCGGAGTTGGTGATCTTGAGGGCGTCGATCGGGGTGAAATCACCCTCCTCGATGATCGCGCACAGGGCTTCTGATGCGGCAATGGCCGACGTGCAGCCAAAGGTCAGGTAGCGGGCCTCGGTGATGCGGTCCTTTTTCGGATCGGTGGGGTGGCGGTCGACTCTGAAGGTGAACCGCAGGGCATCGCCGCAGGCGATGGAGCCGTGCTCTCCGAAGCCGTCCGCATCCTCGATCTCGCCGAGGTGGGTCCCCGGTCTTCCCTGCACCGCAGCCATGAACAGCTCGGTGGTTTTTTTCGAGTAGTTCCAGGTCATGCACCCCTCCGCAGACACGAATCACCGCGCAGGGAATGATAGCCGATCCTGCGAAGGAGGAGAGTGCGCTCAGCCGGTGAGACCGAGTTCGGTCGAAATCTGCCGGATGGTGTCTTTCTCGGTCTGTCGCACCCGACCGTCGGCTGCGGCCACCGAGTCGAGGAATGAGCGGAGCCGGCGCCGATCGCCCTCGTCGAGGCGGGCGCGCAGACGCCGGCTGGCATTGTACGAACTGGCGCAGTCCGCGATCTCCCGGCAGTGGCGGGCGATCTCGACGGTGAGTACCGCCTCGGGCTGCGATAACGATGCATGCTCGACGAGGATCGATTCCATGCGCCGGACCTCCACCTCGCTGACCTCCTGGTCGGCCGCGGCCACCCGGTGCAGGATGAAGGCGAGAGCCTTCAGATAGTCGGCAGTTTCGCGGTCGAAGGTGGCGAGCCGCGCCAGGGCGTCGCGAATTCCCGAAGCAAGAGTGGACGTTGAGAGCGGATTCGTGTCGGACGTCGTAGTTACCGGCATTGGGGCTCCTTCCGTTCTTCAGTACGCACGAACTCATGAAAGAGTTCCTGAAGTAAACTCGACCGATGACGACTTCTGTTTTTTCGAGGCTGGGCGTTTTCAGGGTCGGCGTGCTGAGTGCGCTGGTGTTTCTCGTCGGTATTACCGGGCTGCCGGCGGCGGATCCCGAAGCGGTGCGCGGCACCGGCGGCGCCGTCTCGAGCGCGGTTCCCTCGGCTACCGAGGTCGGGCTCGAGATTCTCAGAGCCGGCGGCAACGCAGCCGATGCCGCGGTGGCGACGGCGCTCGCCCTCGCTGTGGTTCATCCGGTGGCGGGCAATCTCGGGGGCGGCGGTTTCGCGGTCATCCGATTCAAGGAGAAGGTGGAGACCCTCGACTTCCGGGAGACCGCCCCCGCGGAGGCCAGACCGAGGATGTACCTCGACAGCCGCGGGGAGCCGAAGCCCGAGGCATCCCTGGTGGGGCCGCTGGCTGCCGGGGTGCCCGGATCGCCGGCCGGGTTGTACGAACTCCACGAACGCTACGGCCGACTCGAGTGGCGGGCGGTGGTGGCGCCGGCGCTCCGCCTCGCGCGCGACGGTTTCGTGGTGACGCGCCGGCTGGCGCAGGAACTGGCGCAGTCCGCCGATCTCCTGCGCCGGTTCCCCGAGACCGAGGCGGTGTGGCTGCCCAACGGCCGGCCGCCCGCGGCGGGCGAGGTGATGCGGTTGCCGGAGTTGGCGGCCACCCTCGAGGCGTATGCGGAACGGGGCGTTCCTGCGATCATGGAGGGCCCGATCGCCGCCGCCATCGAGGTTGCGGTCCGCGGCAACGGCGGCATCATCCGGGCCGCCGATCTCGACGCCTACCGGGCGGTGTGGCGCTTGCCGATCCGGTTCCAGGCCTTCGGATGGCAGGTGGCATCGATGCCGCTGCCGTCCTCGGGCGGCATCATCCTCGGTGAGACTTTTGGAATGCTCGAACGCGTCGGGTGGGCGGACATGCCGCGTTTCGGGGCGAACCGGGATCACTACCTCGCCGAGGTGTGGCGGCGTGCCTACGCCGACCGCTTCCTGCTCGGCGACCCGCGCACCAGCAAGGCGAGCGCGCCGCAGTTGCTGGACCCCGAGTGGCTCGACCTCCGCGCCGCGGAAATCCGACCCGCCAAGGCCTCGGACTCCGAAAAAGTCCAGCCCTGGTCGCGGGATCTCGTCCCGGAAACCGTGCAGACAACCCACCTGTCCGTCATCGATGCCGAGGGCAACGCGGTGTCGATGACAACGACACTGAACGGGCCTTTCGGCTGCGGTCTCGTCATCCGCGGCGCCGGGTTCTTCCTCAACAACGAGATGGACGATTTTGCCATTGCTCCCGGCCGGCCGAACGATTACGGGCTGGTGCAGGGCGAGGCCAACGCCGTGGAGCCGGGCAAGCGCATGCTCTCGTCGATGTCCCCGACCATCGCCTGGCGCGGCAACGAGGTGATCGTTCTCGGATCCCCGGGAGGTTCGAGAATTCCCACCGCCACGGCGCAGGTCCTGCTCAACCTGATCGTCGACGGCGATGAACTGCAGGCGGCGGTCGACCGCGCCAGAATCCACCACCAGTGGATGCCCGATGTGTTGACGGTCGAAAAGTACGCCGTGTCGCCCGAGACCGCCGCGGTGCTCGAGCGGCGGGGTCACAAACTCCGGGTCGTCGACCAGATCGGCGAGGTCAGCGCGGTCCAGGCGCTTGCCGGGGGCATCGTGACGGCAGCGCAGGACCCGCGCGGTCCTGGCGGCGCCGGTGTGGTGCGGCCGACGGTCAACTGATGCGGCTGCTCGACGAGTTCGCGGAGGAACACCAACTGGTGGACCGGGCTTCGGGCTCCCTCGTCCGCTTCGCGGAGCAGGCGTTGAGGTCCGCGACGACCCCCCAAGACGTGGTCGACTTCGTTCGTTTTCTGAGGGTGTACGTGGGGGGGTACCATCACGAGCGGGAGGAACAGGTGCTGTTTCCGGCCCTGGTGGATAGGGCCGAGGTGCCGGCCGACCGGGGACCGCTGCCGGTCATGCTGGCCGACCACCGCGAGTCGTCGAACCTCGTCGATCAGCTCGAGGCCGCCGCCGCCGACCCTGTTGCCGCCGCCGGCGTGGCCCGCAGGTTGGCCCACCACCTGTGGGAGCACGCCGACAAGGAGGACAGCGTGCTCCTGCCCGAGTCACGGCAGCGGCTGATCCGCGGCGGTGTGGTCGATCTCGAGGGCCGTCCGCCGACCCCGGAGGAAGAGGCCGCGCGGGAGCTCGGCGAACAGCTCACAGTGAGGTTTCCGCCCCTCGACGACCACGAGGCGATCCGGGGCGACGGCTGCGTCGCCTGCTCTGCCTTCGCCGTCACCTGCGGCGGCATCGAGAAGGAGTGGTGGAACGACTGGGAGCACGAGTACCATCGGTCACTGGACGAGGGATAGACGAAATCGGAATTCGGAATTCGGCATGCGAGTCCGCCCACCGTTTCCGAAGGTGCCGCAGTAGTTTTCGAGTTCTCACCCGTCTGGAGTTTTGACGTGTCTCGGCCCGCCATCCCCACCGTGGGACGGCGTGCGGCGGACGTGCCGAACGTTCAAACGTTCTAACGTTCTAACGTTGTAACGACTCCTACGCCGTCCGGGTCGTAGTCGGGGAAGTGCTCGACGGTGACGTCGAGATGGCCGGTGAGCTCCTGCAGCTCGCGGGTCAGGGCGCGGCCGATCACCAGCCGCTGGACCTGGTTGGTGCCCTCGTAGATCTGGGTGATCTTGGCGTCGCGCATGTACTTTTCGATCGGGTAGTCCCTGCAGAAACCGTAGCCCCCGAAGAGCTGGACCGCGTCGGTGGTGACCTTCATGGCGGTGTCGGTGGCGAAGACCTTGCCCATGGCGGCCATCTTGTTGATGTTCTTGGCGCCGGAGTCGATCAACCGCGCCGAGGCATACACCAGCTGCCGTGCGGCCTCGATCTGGGTGGCCATGTCGGCGAGCATGAACTGGACCGCCTGGTGGGACATCACGGTCTGGCCGAACTGGCGCCGCTCCGACGTGTAGCGGAGGGCCCACTCGAAGGCGCCCTGGGCGAGACCGAGGGCCTGGGCGGCGACACCCGGACGCGCCCGATCGAGGGTCATCATGGCGTTTTTGAATCCGCCACCCTCGCGGCCGCCGAGCAGCTGCGAGGCCGCGACCCGGCAGTCTTCGAAGTCGAGCTCGTTGACCGACACGGTGCGGATGCCCATGGTGTCTTCGCGCTTACCAACGGTGAACCCGGGCGTGTCCCGTTCGAGGATAAAGGGTGAAATGCCCCGAATGCCCCGGTCGGGCTCGGTGAGGGCGTAGATGGTGAACACCGAGGCCACCCCGCCGTTGGTGTTCCACTTCTTGTGGCCGTTGAGGACGAAATCGTCCCCGTCGCGGATGGCGGTGGTGCGGAGGCTGCCGGCGTCGGACCCGGAGGCCTTCTCGGACAGCCCGAAAGCGATCAGGCTGTCGCCGCTGGCGATGGGGGGAAGGTACTTCTGCTTCTGCTCCTCGGTGCCCCCGAGGATGATCGGAAACGAACCGAGGGCGTTGACGGCGAAGGCGACGCCGACGCCGCCGCAGGCGCGCGACAGCTGCTCGACGATCAGGCACAGGTTGAGGACGCCGGCGTCGTGGCCGCCGTACTCCTTGGGGATCCACGCCCCGGTGAGCTGGTAGGACTTGAGCGCTTCGAGAATGTCCCAACCGTAGTCGCCGGTCCGGTCGAGCTCGGCAGCGCGCGGCCGCACGAACTTTTCGGCCACCTCGCGGGCCCGTTCCTGGTAGTCGATGTTCTCCGTGCTGAGCAGTTCCTGCATGCGAACCTCCAGTCTTTCTGTGAAGTGAATTCTACAGCCTTTTTCAACCTCAAATTCAGGCCGGTCTGCGGCCGCCGCAGACCGGCCTGAATTTGACCTTGCGAACATTTCCCGTCCCTCCAACGTAATTCAGAACGAGACGAGTCGTTTGTGAGAGAGAGGGAGGAACAATGGCCCTGAAGAAGAAATACTGGTGGATCGCCGTCGCGGTCGTGGTGATCGCTGTGGCCGCAGCGGCCTTTGCGTCGAAAACCCGCGGTAACGGCAACAAGGAAGAGGAAAAGGGGCCTGATATCCCGAACCTGGCGGCCGCCATCGACGATGTCCAGGTCGTGGTGCGCGAGGTGGGCACGGTCGAGCCCGAGGTCAAGGTCGAGATCAAGTCGAACCTCTCGGGCAAGGTGGTGGACCTCCCGGTCCGCGCCGGCGACGTGGTCACGAAGGGCCAGCTCATCGCCCGTATCGAGCCCGATGTGAACCAGGCGCAAAACCTGCTGTCGGTCCGCAACCGGGGCGAGGCGACCGCCATCGATCTCGAAGATGCCAGGAAGGACTACGAAGCCAAACGGAAGCTCTTCGAAAACGGCCTCGTTTCGGAGGAGGCCAACCGTCAGGCCGAGACCCGCTACCGCCAGGCGCAGCAGGCGCTCGATGAGGCACGCGGCCAGATCGGTCTGGTCGAGGCCTCGGGGATTCCCGTAGGGGACAACCCGCGCCAGGTCGTCAATATTTTCTCGCCCATGGACGGCGTCATCATCGAACGGCCGGTGGAGCTCGGTGAGACAGTCACCGGTTCGGGCTCGTTCAACGCCGGCACCGTGATCTCGACCGTGGCCGACCTCGGCACCATGCTGGTCAAGGCCGGCATCAACGAGGTGGACATCGGCAAGATCCACCTCGGCCAGGAAGCGCGGATCACGCTCGACGCCTTCCCGCGAGTGGTCTTCATGGGCAGCATCAGCCGGATCGCCCCGGCGGCCCGCCTCGACGATCAGGTCAAGGTGTTCGACGTCGAGATCGCCCTCGACGAGCTCGGCCGCGAGCTGCGCACCGGGATGACCGCCAACATCGAGGTCCGTGGTGAAATCCGCGAGCAGGTCCTCGCCATCCCCGTGGAATCGGTCTTCGTGCGGGGCGAAGAGGAAGTGGTCTACGTCCTGCGCGAGACCCCGCTGCCGAAGTCCGAGCCGGCCGACAAAGCGGGGGACGCCGAGGACACCGAGGAGACCGAGACCACGGAGGCCGAAGCGCCGGCCAAACAGGCGTCCGGCGACGAAAAGTGGCGCGACGACCCGCGGCAGGAGTGGCGGCGCTTCTATGAAGAGCGTCGGGTCGTGACCGGCATCGCCTCCACCACCGATGTCGAGATCGTGGAAGGTCTCGAAGACGGCGAGAAGGTCGCCCTGGCCGATCCTTCGAAGCCGAAAGAGGAGAATTCGTGATGCAGACGCTGATGAGCCTCAAGGGACTCACCAAGGTCTACGGCGAGGGTGACCTGGCGGTCGAGGCCCTCAAGGGCATCGACCTCGAGGTTGGGGTCGGCGACTACCTCGCCGTCATGGGGCCTTCGGGCTCCGGCAAGTCGACCCTGATGCACATCCTCGGCCTCCTCGACTCGCCGACCTCGGGCTCGTACAAGCTCGACGGCGAGGAGGTGGCGGGCTTTTCGCGCCGCAAGCTCGCCCACCTGCGCAACAGGAAGATCGGCTTCATTTTCCAGAACTTCAACCTGCTGCCCAGGGCCAGCCTGCTGCGCAACGTCGAATTGCCGCTGCTGTACGGCGGGATGGGGCGCAAGGAGCGCCGCGAGTTGGCCATGGAGGCACTGAGAAGGGTCGGGCTCGCGGACCGCGCCCGGCACCGCCCCAACGAGCTCTCGGGAGGCCAGCGCCAGCGCGGCGCCATCGCCCGTGCGATCGTCGGCCGGCCCTCGGTCATCATGGCCGACGAGCCCACGGGCAACCTCGACCAGCAGACCGGGGGCGAGATCCTCGAGCTCTTTGACGAACTCCGCGCCGGCGGCCAGACCCTGATCATGGTGACCCACGATCCGTCGATCGCGGCGCGCGCCCGCGAGATCATCCGGATCGTCGACGGTCGCGTTCTTCCGAACGGGCAAAGGGCCGCCGCATGAACCCTGGCCAATTCATCCAGGAGGGCTTTGTCGAAATCCGCGAGCACCTCGGCCGGACGCTGCTCCAGACCCTCGGTGTGATCCTCGGCGTGGCGTCGGTGGTGGCGACCCTCGGCATGACCGCCAGCATGGATGCGCGCCGTGATCAGTACATCAGCGAGTCCGGCGGCACCCTCCTCATGGGGGTTTACAACCAGCCTCCGGCCGTGCTCGAGATGACCGCCCGCCAGCGCGCGAAGACCGGGCTCAAGCTCTCCGACGCCGCGGCCATCCGGGACACCATCGACGGCTTCGACCTTGTGGTGGCGGAGATCTCGCGCAACCACCAGGTCCGGGCGGGCGCGACCGAAGAGCGTTTCCAGGTCACCGCCATCGAACCCCAGTTCATGCAGATGCGCGAGCTGTCAATCGGCAGCGGCCGCTACATCACCGACCACGACATGGAGACCGCGGCGGCGGTGGTCGTGCTCGGCTCCACCCGCGCCCGCGAGCTCTTCGGCACCGCCGACCCGGTCGGCAAGGCCCTCAACATCGACGGCAAGGCCTACACCGTGATCGGCGTGACGGCCGAAAAGATCTTTTTCTGGCAGCGCTCCGATACCTACAACGCCCACGAGTGGCTCAACCGCCTGATCGTGGTGCCCATCACCTCCTACATGAAACGCCACCAGGAGGCGGGCGCCAAGAACATCGACGAGCTCAACCTCAGACTGCGCTCGACCGAGGCCCACAAGGAGAGCCGCGAAGCCCTCGAGCTGCTGTTGCGCTCGCGCCACGGGATCGAGGACTTCGGGGTGTGGGACCGGGTGGAGAGGATGGAGCAGGGCGCCCAGGAAGACATGATCTACAACATCACCTTTCTCGCCTGCGGCATCATTTCGTTGTTGGTCGGCGGCATCGTCGTCACCAACATCATGCTCGCCTCGTTCACCGAGCGGATGCGGGAGGTCGGGGTCCGCAAGGCCCTCGGCGCGACGGGTTGGCAGGTGTTCACCCAGTTTCTGATCGAGACCATGGTCGTCACGGTGTGCGGCGGGGGATTCGGACTCGCCCTCGGCATCGTCTTCACCTTCGGCATCATGAGCGTCATGCAGATGGAGATGACCATCACTCCGTTGATGGTGGTGGTGTCGGTGATGTCGGCGGCGGTCGTCGGTTTCTTTTTCGGCATGTACCCGGCGGTCAAGGCCTCGCGGCTCGACCCCGTGGTCGCCCTGCGGTACGAGTGAGGTCATATGGTCATCGGCGAAGCCCTGCGAACGACATTCACCGAGGTCTGGGCGCACAAGATGCGCTCGCTGCTGACGCTGTTCGGCGTCGTCCTCGGCACCATGGCGGTGGTGACCATGGTGAGTTTGATCGAGGCCGTCAAGGTGGAGATCTGGAGCGGGATCGACTCGCTGGGTCTGCGCGGCGTGCTCTTTGTCGGCGCCGAGACACCGACATCGAAGCTCGACATCAAACGAGCCCACCTATCAGAGGGTCTGCGGCGTGAGGATGCCGCTGTATTGGTGGCGGGGAGCGAGCAGATCTCGGCGGCGGCGCCGGTCGCCTTTGCCCAGCAGGTGGTGGCGTGGGGAGAGAACGGCAAGAGCATCCGCCTGACCGGGACCACCGCCGATTACGCGACGGTCTTCAATCGAGGCGTCGAAACCGGCCGCTACCTCTCCGACCTCGACGTCGAGCGACAACGCCGCGTCGTCGTGATCGGCCACTTCCTGGCCGAGGATCTGTTCAGCGGCAGCGATCCGGTCGGCCAGTGGGTGCGGATCGGCGACCACCGTTTCGAGGTGGTGGGCGTGGGCGAACGGGTCGGCAACGAGATGATCAACGACGGCTGGAGCCGGCGCGAGATGCAGGGGGCGACCATCCCGTTGACCACCATGCAGGGTCTCTACGGGGGAGGCGATCGGGTGCCCCTGGTGGTGGTGAAGGTCCCCAACACGGACAACCTCGGTCAGCTCTACGCCCATGTGAAGAACCTCCTGTGGAGGCAGCACAACCGGGTGGATGACTTCGAGGTGGAAAACGTGGCCGCCGAGATTCTCCAGGCCGAGGACGAGATCGACGAGATGATGAAGGGCTGGACGATCATCCTCTTTTCGATCTCGGCGATCTCGCTGGTCGTCGGCGGCGTGGGGATCTTCTCGGTGCTGCAGATCTCCCTCGCCGAACGGCTGTACGAGATCGGTCTGAGAAAATCCATCGGCGCCGAGGATCGCGACATTCTGATGCAGTTTTTGGTCGAGGCGGTCTTCCTGTCGGCGATCGGGGCGGTGATCGGATTCGTGGTCGCGGTCGGAGTGTGCGCAGCGGCGGGGCAGTTCTTCGAGGCCGGTCTGCCGATCTCAGGTTTCGCGGTCATGTTGGCGATCGTCTTCGCCGTCAGCGTCGGTCTGATTGCCGGTTTCTACCCCTCGCTCCGCGCCGCGAGGATGACGCCCGTCGAGGCGCTCGCGGGGTAACGAACCTCCGGTTTCAGTCTTCAGTTGCGGCTAGCGCAATATCTGAGAGCTAGCGGGCGGGGATAAACCCCGCCCCTACAGATATATAAGGTCTCTTAAAGCC
Organism: Candidatus Sulfomarinibacteraceae bacterium; assembly: GCA_963823345.1. Classification (GTDB taxonomy): domain Bacteria; phylum Acidobacteriota; class Thermoanaerobaculia; order Thermoanaerobaculales; family Sulfomarinibacteraceae; genus Sulfomarinibacter. Next base: position 150,448 of record CAWGLE010000008.1, on the reverse strand, counting down.
GTAGGGGAGGGGTTTATCCCCTCCCTTTCTCCCGCGGCCCTTCGCGGGTGGGAGACTTCACGCGCGACTCGCGGCGTCCAGGGCCTGTGCGAGATCCGCTTCGAGATCCGCGGCGTCCTCGATGCCTACCGAGAGCCGGACCAGGCCATCGCCGATGCCGAGGCGCCGGCGTTCTTCGGCGGGGACCGAAGCGTGCGTCATGGTGGCGGGGTGGCAGACCAGCGACTCGACGCCGCCGAGCGACTCGGCCAGGGTGAAGATCGCGACCGCGTCACAAAAGGCCGAGGCTCGATCGACCGACCCGAGATCGAAGGCGATCATCCCGCCGAAACCCGACTGCTGTCTGCGGGCGAGCGCGTGCTGCGGGTGGTTGGCGAGACCCGGGTAGAGGACCTTGGCGAGCTCCTTCCGCGAGAGCAGAAAACCGGCCAGGGAGCGGGCATTGGCCTCGTGCACGCCCATCCGCACGGCCAGCGTCTTGAGGCCGCGCAGGACCAGGTAGGCGTCGAAAGGGCCGAGGATCGCGCCGGCGTTGTTCTGCACCGTATGCAGGCGCCTGCCGAGCTCCGCCTCTCTGGCCACGACGACGCCTCCGACGCCGTCCGAGTGGCCGTTGAGATATTTGGTGGTGGAGTGCACCACCAGATCGGCGCCGAAGTCGAAGGGGCGCTGCAGGACCGGTGTCAAGAAGGTGTTGTCGACCACCGTCATGGCGCCGTGATCGCGTGCGGAAGCGGCGACGGCGGCGAGATCCACCACGTGCATCAGCGGGTTGGTGGGGGTCTCGACAAAAACCATCCGGGTGCGGTCGGTCAAGGCGGCTGCGAAGGCCGCGGGGTCGGCCGCGTCGACGAAGCTGACCCCGATGCCGTGACGCCTGGTGGTGGTGGTAAAGAGACGGTAGGTACCGCCGTACAGGTTGTCTGCGGCGACCACGTGATCACCGGGTTCGAGCAGGTCGGTGACGGCGTCGATGGCGGCGAGCCCCGAGGAAAAGGCAATGGCGTCGGTGCCGCCTTCGAGCTCGGCCATCGCCCTCTCGAGGGCCGAACGGGTCGGGTTGCCGGTACGGGAGTACTCCCAACCGCGGTGCTCGCCGAACTTCCGGTAGGCGTAGGTCGAGGTGGCGTAGATGGGGACGTTGACGGCGCCGGTTGCATCGTCGGGCTCGTATCCGGCGTGGACACAGGTGGTGCCGATTTTCATGGGTTCTCCGGGAACTTCTCGTAGATGTCCTTCGACAGATAGCGTTCGGACGAGTCGGGGATCAGGGTCACCACCCTCGCGCCGGGCCCGAGACGCTGGGCCACCTGGACGGCGGCCCACACCGCAGCGCCGGCCGACGAACCGGCGAGAACGCCGCACTCCGCGGCCAGCCGGCGGACATACTGGAAGGCACGGTCGTCGGGCACGCTGATGATCTCATCGGCGACGTCGAGGTCCATCGTCGAGTGCAGGACGCTCATGCCGATGCCCTCGGTCTCGTAGGAGCCGGGCTCGCCGCCGCTGAGAATCGAGCCTTTGGGTTCGACCGCGACTGCCAGGAGCTTGGGGATCTCGGTCTTGAGAAACCGGGCGACTCCCGAAAACGTGCCGCCCGAGCCGCAACCGGCAACCAGGGCGTCGATGTCGCCGCCCATCTGATCGTAGATCTCCGGCCCGGTGGTGGCGGCGTGGGCGCCGGGATTGGCGACGTTGGAGAACTGATCCACGTGGACGGCGCCGGGGGTGGTCGCTGCGATTTCCCGCGCCTTGCGCTGGGCGCCGGGAATTCCCTCCGCAGACGGCGTCAGCACCACCTCGCCGCCGAGGGCGCGCATCAGGCGCTGTTTCTCCACCGAAAACTGCTCCGGCACCGTCAGGATCACCCGATAGCCCAGCCGCCGCCCCACCATGGCCAGTGCGAGCCCGGTGTTGCCTGCGGTGGCTTCGACGATGGTGCCGCCGGGGACGAGGGATCCGTCCGCCTCGGCGCACCTGATGAGCGAGAGGGCGATCCTGTCCTTGACCGAAAACCCCGGGTTGAGGCTCTCGAGCTTGGCCCAGATCTCTCCGCCGCCCGGCGCCTCGAGTTCCTTGAGGCGGAGGAGGGGCGTATTGCCGATAAGATCGAGAATCGTCTCAACGGTTTTCATCCCGCGATCCTACATGATCTCTATTCTCAGTTGAAGGTCCCTGAGAGTTCAGGAAAGGGCGCTGCGGATGGCGAGGCCGAGATCCGGGGTGGCGAACGGGTACCCGGCCTCTTCGAGCGCTCGCGGACGGACCCGCTGGGAGGCGAGCAGCAGGGCCTCTCCCATCTCTCCGAGGGCGAACCGCGCGGCAAACGCGGGCATCGGCAGAAAAGCCGGCCGCTTCAAGACCGAGCCGAGGGTCCGGGTGAACTCCGAACACCTGGTCTCCTGCGGTGAGACGACGTTGACAGGACCCGAGAGCTTCGGGTTCGAGATGGCGAAACGAATCACGCCGAGCACATCGGCGATCGCCACCCACGGCCAGAACTGGCGACCGGAGCCCATCGGGCCGCCGAGACCGAGCTTGAAGGGCAACAACATCTTTTCAAGGGCGCCGCCGTGTGCGACGACGATGCCGAGCCGCAGGAGCACGACCCGCGTGCCGTTCGATGCCGCTGCGAGGGCGGTCCGCTCCCAATCGCGGGAAAGATCCGCGAGAAAACCGGTGCCTGGCGCCGAACTCTCGTCGAGGATCTCGTCGCCGCGGTCGCCGTAGTAGCCGACCGCCGACGCGTTGATGAGCAGCGAGGGCGGTCGTTGGCACGCGGAAATGGACTCGACGATGGTCTGAGTGGCATCCAGCCGGCTGCGGCGCAGATCGTCCTTGACCCGTTCGTTCCACCGTCCGCCGCCGATGGAGCGGCCGTTGAGATTGACGACGACATCGGCGCCGTCGAGGATCGACGGATCGAGAACGCCGTTTGCGGGGTCCCAGATCGCTTCACCCCGCGACGGCGGATGGGGTGGTCGAACGAGACGAACGACGTCGTGACCGTTTGTGGTGAGATCGGGGACGAGAGCCGACCCGACCAGCCCGCTGGCGCCAGAAATGATGATCTTCATGATGCTTGAGAAAACACCTGATGGACAGGAATCCTTCCACTGCAATTCCATCCGGCCGCGGCCCGCCGCGGCCGGATGGAATTGCTACAACCATCCCGCCATCTTCTCGATGGCGATCTCGGCCAGGGCGGCGATGTGATCCGGGCGGCGGTTGAGCGCCGGCACGTAGCGGAAGCCGCTGCCGCCCGCTTTAGTGAAGGTCCTGCGGCCTGCGATGGCGATCTCCTCGAGGGTCTCCAGGCAATCCGCGGCGAAACCCGGGCACATCACGTCGAGTCCGACTGTGCCCGCACGGCCCGCGTCCTTGAGGAGCTTCGCCGTCTCGAGCCCGATCCACGGCTCGCGTCCGAACCGCGACTGAAAGCCGAGGTCGACCCGGTCCGGATCGAGGTCGAGGCGTTCCGACAACAACGCCGCCGTGGCCCTGCACTGTCGTTCGTAGGGGTCGCCGGCGGCGATGTAGCGTTCGGGAAGCCCGTGGAAGCTCAGCAGCAGCCTCGATGGCTTGCCGCGATCGCGCCACAGGTCGTGGAGGCTCGCCGCCAATGCCCCGACGTAGCCGGGGTGGTCATGGTAGTCGGGGATCGTGCGCAACTCGGGGACGCAGCGCCAGGTCGAGAGCTCGGCGAAGACGGCGTCGAGGGCCGAGGCCGTGGTCGTCGCCGAGTATTGCGGATAGAGCGGAAGGACCACCAGGCGGCGGCAGCCGCGGCGGCGCAGGACTCCCAGGGCAGCGGCGATCGAGGGCTTGCCGTAGCGCATCCCGGCGAACACGGGCACCACCCGGCCGATCCGATTGCCGAGCTGCCATTCGAGATCGGCCGCCTGGTGGCGGGCGGTCGCGACGAGCGGTGAACCATCCGCGTTCCAGATTTTGCGGTAGGCGCGGGCGGATCGCAGCGGCCGCAAGGGGAGGATGAAGAAGGTCCGGATCAACCACCAGCGGAAGCGGGGCAATTCGACGACGCGGGGGTCGGCGAGGAACTGCCGCAGGTAGGTGCGGACGGATCCCGCTCGAGCGGATTCGGGGGAACCGAGGTTGACGAGCAGGACTCCCGCCGGCGGCGGGTCGGTGACGGGCGGCGGCTCGTCGGCGTAGCGCATCCCAACCAGTGTAACGGCAGTCACTGAATTGAGTTTTGAGTTCTTAGGTTTGAGTTTTGAGTTTCCGTATCCAAGCCTCTCGAGGTGGGGTTGACCCGGAGAAACTCACAACCCACCACTCAAAACTCAAAACTTAAAACTCAAAACTGAGAAGGTTACTGCGCGGCGGGCCCGTCGACGAAGTCGTCGGCGTCGAAGTCCTCTTCCTTGGGCATCTTCGCCCTGGCTTCCTCGATCATCTCCTGGTGCCGCTTCTCCTCGTCGCGAAGCTCGACGAAGAGTTCCTTGACCTTGGGATCTTCCACCCGCGGCAGCGCGCCGTCGTAAAACAACCAGGCCTTGACTTCGGCCTCCATGGCGACATCGAGGGCCGCATGCATCGACATGAAGGCGCGAGCGGCGTCGAACTCGGGAGCTTCGATGTCATAGAGCGCCGAGGTGTCGGCAGTGTTGGGCTCGCCGCCGAACAGTTTGGCGCGCTGCGCACTCAGCTTCTGGGCGTGTTTGATCTCGTTGCTGGCCATGAAACGGAAGAACTTCGCCGCCTCCGGAGTACGGTGGGCATCCATCTGCTCGGCGAAGTCGTCGTAGCGCTCCTTGGCCTCTTCCTCGACGGCGATCGCGAGATCAAGGGTGTCGCGGAGCGAGAGGGCGTTGAAATCGATGTCGTGGCTCATCTGGTCCTCCAGCGGCCGGGGTGGCCGCGGTCTTTGGCCCACGACTCTGAACCCGACGACGGTGGAAGTCAAGGTGTCGATGCTCGGGAGTCGTGTGCGCCCGCATGCGATCTCGCCAGTGGCGCCACTGAAGGTGGGCCAAGGCCCACCCTACTTCGGACCCACGAACCGAGCGGACCCGTAGGGTGGGCTTCAGAAGGTGGGCCAGGGCCCACCCTACTTCGGACCCACGAACCGAGCGGACCCGTAGGGTGGGCTTCAGCCCACCATCAGAGTTTTTCGTGTCGCGTTGCAGCCAAATGGTTGGGTGGAGAGTCCGAAATCCGAAATTCGAAATCTGCGACGGCTCCCTTTCTCCTCAGCCGGACGCCGCCCTCCCGAACCGCACCCTCTCCCAGAGCTTTCCGGTCAGCCACCCGACCAGCATGAGGCCGAAGATGACGCCGGTGTGCCACACCAGCACGTGGCGCAGGTCGGACATGGGGCACACGATGTGATTGATCGCATCCGCCGTGACCGCGGCGCCGGTGCCTCCGAGGAGACCGGCGATCGACGGGCGCAGGGGCAGGGCGTGGAAGACGAGCCACAACGTCACCGCGAGCGCCGGCAGACCGAGAGCCACGTCGTGGGCGGCACAGCCCAAACCCATCGCGAGTCCCTGACTCTTCACATACGGCAGGCCCGGTGTGTGCATCCAGGTGGCGACTCCGACCAGGACCTGCATCACCACGCCGGTGCCGACGGCCAGTTTCACCGACCCTCGAGGCACCCCGCTGCCGGGTACGGCCTCTCGCAGGGCCATCCCGATCAGCACGACCCCGACCACCAGCTGGACCGCCGTACAGCCCCAACCCAGCCACATCGGGAGTTGGTCCATGTCGGACCGCAGGGACAACTTGAACACGACCATGACCAGGGCGAGGCCGGCTGCCGCAACCGCGATTGCGGTGAGCATCCGCATCCAGATCGGCGGCAGAGGACGGACCGGCTGGAGATCGTCACCGATGGCGTTTCGCAGGCGTTCGGGCAGGGAATCGGTGCTCACGACACGCCTCCCTGCTGCTCGGCCAGCCGCTCACGGAGGCTCCTCAGCGCCCGGTGCGACCGGACCTTGGCCGTGCCCGCGGCGATCCCGAGGATCTGACCGATCTCCTGGAAACTCAAACCCAGCAGGTGGTGCAGCATCAACACCTCCTGGGCTTCACGGGGGAGATCGGCGAGGTACCGGTGAAGGGTGGCGTGGTCTGCCATCTTCTCCATTTCAGGCGGCACCGGGACGTCGGGCAGCTGGTCATCGGCGAGGAACTCCTTGCGCCTGCGCCCCGATCGGAGGTGCATCAACGCCACGTGACGGGTGATGGCGTAGATCCACGGTCTGACGGGTCGCGGCGGTGTGTAGGTCTGGCGAGCGCGGTGAATCTGTAAAAAGGTCTCCTGGAGGAGGTCCTCGGCGATGGTGGCGTTGCGAACGAAGGTCCAGAGGTAGCGCAGAAGGGGTTGTTTGAGGGCGGTGTACAACCCTTCAAAATCATCCATGCTCCCGTTCTGGTAGCCGATCATGAGAGCGGTCAGACGCTCGTCCTCGACTGTTCGATCGACCGCCATCATGGGGTTTGCCCTGCCTCCTCGCTTCGTTACACCGGGGATCGGAATCCGCGCACAGTATAACGAAGCGGCGGGGGCACAAGCGGGTTAGGATAGCGTTCATGACGGCCCGGGCCCTGGTCGAATGGTATCGCGCAAACGCCAGGGCGCTGCCGTGGCGCAGCGACAGCCGGGACCCGTTCCACGTCGTGGTCAGCGAGTTCATGCTCCAGCAGACCCAGGTGGACCGGGTGGTGCCGCGGTTCGAGTCCTTTGTCGCCAGATTCCCAAACTTCGCGTCCCTCGCCGCGGCGGACGAAGACGAGGTCGTCGAAGAGTGGTCCGGTCTCGGTTACTACCGCCGCGCGCGGATGCTGCATCGCCTGGCAGTGGCCGTGGCCGATGGCGGCGGCGATCTCCCGAATTCGGCAGCCGGCCTCGAACGGCTGCCGGGCATCGGCCCCTACACCGCGGCGGCGGTGGCGTCACTCGCGTGGGGCGAGAAGGTGCCGGTGCTCGACGGCAACACCATGAGGGTCGGGGCCCGCGTGCTGGCCCTCGACAGCGACCCCCGTTCGGCGGAGGGCCGTCGCCGGCTCGAGAGCCTGGATTCTCGGACCTGATGGAGAATCGAGCGTCCAGGAGAGGTCAACGAGGCCCTGATGGAGCTCGGCGCCACGGTGTGCACCCCGGTCGATCCGGGCTGTCGATCGGTGTCCGCTCGGCTCGGTTGCGCGGCGAAGGCGTCGGGGCGTCCACGGACTTCCCGCCAGCCGCGCTCGCGACGGGCGACGGTCTCGCTGCGATGGGTCGCCGCGTGCATCATCGATCCGCGACGGCAGGTGGCTGGTCACCAGAATCGACGACGGCCCCATCCTCCGAGGCTTGTGGTTGCCTCCCCTCGCCGCGCTCGAGGACGACGCCGACCCGGTGGCGGCGGCTCGGCGTCTGGTGCCGCACGCAACCGGGCTGGCGATCGCGGGAGCGGCCATCCGCCACAACATCACCCACCGCAGGATCGACGTGCTTCCGGTTCGACTCGAGGGTGACGGATTCGATCCGCCCTCGGACACCTGGATCTGGGTGGATCCGCGTGACCCGGGCGTGCCCACCTCGTCATTGTTCAAAAAACTGGTCGCAGCTGTCAGCTGCTGAGCAACTCTGCTGCACGCAACCCCACCCGCCTGCACGCGGGACGCGTGCCTCACAAAACTCCGATTCCGGGGCCGTTTGTGGGGCAGCCGTCCCGGCTGCCGGGAGGGTGGGCGAAAAATCCGAAATCCGAAATCCGAAATCCGAAATCCGATCTCTCCCCGCTATACTCGGCAGCGCGGATTGCCGCACTGCGTCGATCCGCCACAGGTCGCCGAAGGAGGGGTCATGCATCACGCCACGGCTGGGACGTTTCTGGGGATCTCCGGCGTCGTCTGGTTCTGGGTTCTCACGATTGTCGGGGTCGGCGCCGTCGTCCTTTCGTTGAGCCGGCGGTACCAACTGCTCACGAGCGGGCGGGCTGACAACCGCTTTGACCGCTTGGGTGAGCGCTTCAAACACATGATGGTCTACGCCTTCGGTCAGAAAAAAATGTTCGACGACCCGGTCGCCGGGTTTTACCACCTGTTGATCTTTTACGGCTTCCTGGTGGTCAGCCTCCGCACCGTGACCATGGTCATCGAGGGCCTCTTCGCGGGTTGGGAGCTTCCGCTGCTCGACTCGCCGCTGGGCCACGCCTATCTTTTCTCCAAGGACATCTTCGAGCTGCTGGTTCTGGTGGGGCTGGGTTTCGCCGTCTGGCGGCGCGGGATCCAAAAAAAGGAGCGGGTCATCCAGAGTTGGGGTGCCTGGTTGGTGATCGGCTTCATCGCCGTCCTCATGATCACCGATCTGACATCGGAGGGTGCGCGCATCGCGGCCGGAGAGCTCGACGGCTCCTATCTCCCGATCTCGGGTCTCGTCGCACGGGCCTTCGCCGGTCTCGGTCCGGCGGCCCTCCAGTTCATTTACAGCTTCAGCTGGTGGGTTCACCTGATCACGCTGTTCGCCTTTGCCAACGAGCTGCCCTACTCAAAGCACTTTCACGTCTACACCTCGATCTTCAACGTCTTCTTCGCCAATCTCGATGCGCCCGGCAAATTGCCGAGCATGGACCTCGAAAACATCGACGAAGAGTCGACCTTCGGCATCTCGAAGATCACCGATTTCACCTGGAAGCAGATGCTCGACATGTACACCTGCACCGAGTGCGGGCGGTGTCGTGAGTACTGCCCCACCACCCTCACCCACAAGCCCCTGCAGCCCGTGCTCTTCCTCAAGAGCGTTCGCAATCATCTCTACAGCGAGCAGGCCGCGATTCTGGGTTCGCCGGGCGACGGCGGCCACCGGTCGGAAAAGGAACTGGTGCCGGTCGTCGTCGACCCCGATGTGATCTGGGCGTGCACGACCTGCCGCTGGTGTGAGCAGGCCTGCCCGCTCGACATCAGCTACGTGGACAAGCTCGTGGAGCTGCGGCGAAACCTGGTGCTCGAGAAGGCCGAGTTCCCGGAAGAGGCGCAGACGGCCTTCCGCGGCTACGAAGTCAACGGCAACCCGTGGCAGCTCCCGTCGGAGGAGCGCGGCAACTGGGCATCCGATCTCGGGGTCCCGCTGGCGGCGGAGGCCGGAGGTGATTTCGAGTATCTGTTCTTCGTGGGTTCGCCCGGCAGCTACGACGACCACGGCAAGAAGGTGTCGCGGGCCCTGGTCAAGATTCTCCAGGCGGCCGGAGTCAAGATCGCCATCCTCGGTCCCGAAGAGGCGTCGACCGGAGACGCCGCCAGACGCCTCGGCAACGAGTACCTGTTCCAGATGCTGGCGCAGCAGAACATCGAGACCATGAACGGCTACGGGGTGAAGAAGATCGTCACCAACTGCCCGCACGCCTTCAACACCCTGGCCCACGAGTACCCCGAGTTCGGCGGCAACTACGAGGTGGTCCACGGGACCCAGCTGGTCGCGCAGCTCGTGCGCAAAGGAAAGGTCAAGCTGACCGGCAGCGTCGATCTGGATCTCGCCTACCACGACCCCTGCTATCTCGGGCGCACCAACGGCGAGTACGACGCGCCGCGGTTCCTGCTCAAGGCGATACCGGGCATGAAGGTGCGCGAGGCCGACCTCCACCGCGAGACCTCGATGTGCTGCGGTGCCGGCGGCGGCCGGATGTGGCTCGAGGAGAAGCTCGGCGAGCGCATCAACCAGACCCGTTTCACCCAGCTCGAGGCGAGCGGAACGTCCGACGTCGCGGTGGCCTGCCCCTACTGCTTCTCGATGCTCTCCGACGCGCAGAACGAGCTCGGCCGCGAGAAGGCGGCCACCTACGACGTGATCGAGTTGGTGGCGAGGTCCCTTGCGGGCTGAAGCCCACAGGGATATACGTTCAACGTTTTAACGTTCAAACGTTTGAACGTTGAGACGTCTGGGGTGCTTCGAGGTTGAGATCTACTCGATTGTCGGGGCCCTCCCAGACGCTGACGGAGAGCAGGCTGCCGCCGAGGGCGGCGAATTGCGGCGCGAGCAGGTCCGCCAGAGCCTCGGCGACCCGTTCTGCCGTGGGTGACGGCGAGCCGATGGTGGGGTGGTCGTTCAACGAGGTGCCGTCGAGAGCATCCACCGCCTCGCACAGGATCCGGTGGACGGCGTGAAAGTCGATGGCGAAATGTTCGGGATTGAGGCGGTCGACACCGACCCTGACCGCCGCCTCCCAGCGGTGGTGGTGGGGTGTTTCCAGCTGCCCTCTGTAGCTGGTGAGTGCGTGGCGGGCTTCGAAGCTCGCACGGGAGTGGATCACCCAGCGGCTCATCGGGATACCGTCTCGAGAATGGCGGCCCCGGCGTGCGCAGGTTTTTCCCTGGGGCGAAGCACCAGTCGCTCGCGGATCGCACGGGCGCGGGCTGCCTGGTCCTCGTTCAAGCCGAGACCCGTCAGGATCTTCTTCACCGAGGCGGTGGGTCCGGCCTCCTGACGGGCGTTGATGTCGACCCTCAAGCTGCCGTCGTCGAGCAACTCCCAACGTTGTACGGCGTCGCGAAGCCCCTCCTCGAGATCATCGGGAGAATCGGGCCACGGCGGCCGGCCGACCGGAGGGGCGATCCGGTAGGTGATCCCGTCGAGCAATCGTCCGAGCGACGGCGCGCCGGGCAGCAAGGGTCGTGCGTCGAGGATCCGGATGCCGTCAGGCAGCAGCGAGTTGGCGCGATCGAGGTGGGCCGGGGTGATGGGCGCCGTGCAGTCGACGTCGAAGATCTCGGCTGCGCCCTCGTGTCCGAGGGCGAGCGCCGGACCCATGGACAGCCGGATGTGGGGGTTGAACCCCTCGGTGTAGTGCACCGGCAGGGCGGCCGCCCGCAGGACCCTCTCGAAAGCATCCATGACCTGCCGGTGGGAGAGAAACCTGGCATCACCGATCTTCGAAAACGTCAATCGATAGCGCCGGTGGACCGCCGGTTGCGGCCGTCCCGGGGGCGCCGCGGGCATCCTGGGTTCAGGGCGGAGACGGTAGGCGGCCACCTTCGGACGTTCGGATTCCGCCACCGGCTCACCGAGTACCGGCAGAGACGACGGCGCGAGCTGGGTGTCGGCGCCGTCGCCGGGGATGCCGCAGTGGTAGCAGTGGCCCCACTTGCAGTCCTCGGTCTCCGACTCGCGCAGAGCGCGGCGCCACTCGGCCTTGAGATAACCCTTCCGTACGCCGGCGTCGATCAGGTCCCAGGGCAGCGCCTCGGTGAAGTCACGACCGCCCAGTTCGCGTGTGACGTCGACTCCGCAGTCGTCGAGGGCCTGCCGCCAGGCCGCGAGGTCCAGGTGATCCGACCACCCGTCGAACACCGACCCGAGGTCGTGCGCGCGCTCGATGGCTGCGGCGAGATTGCGCCCGCCGCGGGACAGCAGTGACTCCAGCGCCGACTCCTCGGGGTCGGACCACGTGAGCTTGGCGCCGCGGACGCGTTTGAAACGGGCTTTCAGAAAATCGATCCGCCGGTGGAGCTCGTTGACGCCGGCAAAGGGCTGCCACTGGAACGGCGTCCAGGCCTTGGGTATGAAGCACCCCACCGAGACCTTGACCTGGACCTTGCGGCCGCCGGTGACCCGGCGGCCGGCCGCGGTGATGTCCTCCGCCAGCCGGGCCAGCTCCTCGAGGTCGTCGTCGGTCTCGGTCGGGAGCCCGATCATGGCGTACACCTTGATCAGCTGCCAGCCTTTGGCGAAGGCGGCCTCGGCAGCGCGCACCATATCGGCGTTGGTGAAGGTCTTGTTGATGACGCGGCGCAGGCGGTCCGAACCGGTTTCAGGGGCGAAGGTGAAACCCGATTTCCGGACGCGCGACACGGCTTCCGCCAATCCGACCGAAAAGGAATCGGCGCGAAGGGACGGCAGGCTGACGGAGACCCGCTGGTTCTGCAGCCGTTCGGCCAGGTTGTAGACCAGCGGCTCGACCTGCGAATAGTCGGCTGTCGACAGGCTCAACAGCCCGACCTCGCTGAAACCCGTATCGCAGACCTGGCGTTCGATCCGGTCGGCGACGACTTCGGGGTCGTGCTCGCGCACCGGACGGTACCAGTAGCCGGCCTGGCAGAACCGGCAGCCCTGGGTGCAGCCGCGCATGATCTCCATCCCGAGCCGGTCCTGGATGACATCGGCAAACGGCACGATCACGGACTCCGGCTGGTCGGCCGGGTCGAGGCGGTCGACCCACACCCGTTTGACCGGGAAAGGAGCATGCTCCGCTGCAGTCTCCCAGCGGGCGGGCCCGTCCTCCGACGGGGGGTGCCAGCAGTAGAACGACGGCACGTAGACGCCGGGGACGGCGGCAAGCCGTTGCAGCGTGAGGGAGCGGGCGGCGCCTTCGGCTCGGCCGTCGCGGAGGACATCCAGGATCCGGTCGAGCCCCGCCTCTCCGTCGCCGATGAGGATGGCGTCGAAAAAGTCGGCCACCGGTTCGGGGTTGGCCGTGCAGGGACCGCCGCCGAGCACGATGGGATCGCCGTTACCGCGGTCGGTTGCCCGGCGGGCGATCCCGGCGAGATCGAGCATGAAGGGGATGTTGATGTAGTTGAGCTCGGACTGCAGCGAGATACCGATGGCGTCGAACTCCGCCACCGCCCGGTAGCTTTCGAGCGTGAACAGGGGAAGACCGGCGCCGCGCAGCGCCTCCGCCATGTCCGGCATCGGTGCGAAGGTGCGCTCGGCGAGGGCGTCCGGGCGGCGGTTGATCAGGTGGTAGAGGATGCGCGTGCCCTGGTGCGACATGCCGATCTCGTAGGCGTCGGGGAATGCCAGGGCGACCCGCACCGCGGTCGACGACCACGGTTTGCGGATGAGATTGCGCTCGATTCCGAGGTACCGGGTCGGTTTCTGGACTCGAGGCAGGATGTCGTCGAGCGCCGTGCGAATGCTGTCCGGCGAGAGATGGCTCATGAATTCACTCCAACAGCACCACTCAAAAGGTGGAATGTATACGAGTTCTCAGTTAATTCCAAACCTCCCACCCGTCCACCCACCTCTTTACTGACGGGACCCCGGCCCGGCGGGGCTCCGTCAGAAAAGGAAGTTGAGATCGAATCCTGTTGTACACTCGTGCGCCATGAAGGTCGTTTTCTTTGGTACCCCTGATTTTGCCGTGCCGACTCTGGAGCGGCTGCTCGCAAGCTCTCATGAGGTGGTGCTGGTGGTGTCCCGGCCCGACAAGGAGGTGGGCCGGCACCAGGTCCTGACACCTCCCCCGGTGGCTGTCGTCGGTCGTGAACGGGGGATCGACGTCTTTCAGCCGGCGAACCTCAAGGGCGAGGAGATCGCGGCCGCGCTGGCAGGTTGCGGCGCCGATGCGGCCGTGGTCGTGGCCTATGGCAAGCTGATCCCGGCCAACCTCCTCGATATCCCACGATTCGGCTTTATCAACCTCCATCCGAGCCTGCTGCCGCGCCACCGCGGCCCGTCGCCCATCCAGTGGGCGCTGGTGTGTGGCGACCGTGCGACCGGCGTCACCACGATGCAGCTCGACGAGGGGATGGACACGGGTCCGATCCTGCTGCAGGAACGGGTGGAGATCGACGACAGAGAAACCGCTGAGCTCCTGGCGCCCCGCCTCGCGGAGCTCGGGGCCCGTCTGGTGGTGCGCACCCTCGACGAGCTCGAGGCCGGCTCCGTGGCGCCGCGACCGCAGCCGAACGACGGCGTCAACACCTCGCCCATGCTGCGTCGGAATTTTGCAAAGGTCGACTGGTCCATGCCGGCGAGGCAGCTGGTCAACCGGTTGCGCGGATTCACTCCGTGGCCCGGCCTCTACACCAAGTTTCGCGGCGGACGCATGAAGATCTTCGGTCTCGAAGAGGTCAAGCCGTCACCGCCGGGCGACGAACAACCCGGCACCGTGATCACGGCGACGCCGGAAGGAATCGTCGTCCGATCGGGCAAGACGACCGCGGTGAGGATTACCGAGGTGCAACGGGAGGGGAGGCGGCGGATGCCGGTGGACGCCTTCCTGATCGGCGAGAGGGTGTCGCGGGGTGAATCTCTCAGCTGACCGCCTGGCAGCGGCTCACCTTCTTCTGAGAGTCGAGCGGGGGGCTTTTTCGTCCCGCCTGTTGACCGGCGCGACACCGCCCGCGGCGCGGGTCCGCGTGCTCGAAGTCCTGCGCTGGTTGCGCTCCCTCGACGCCGTTCTGCAGCCTTTGTGCCGGCGGCCGATCGCAAACCTCGACCCCGAGGTGCGGGTGGCGTTGCGGCTGGGTCTGACCGAAACCATGCGTCTCGGTGTGGCGCCGGCGTTGGCGACCGACGGCGCGGTGCACCTGGTCAGGCGGCTCGGCTGTTCATCCGCCGCGGGAATGGTCAATGCGGTCCTTCGCAAGGCGGTCCATGCGTGGACCGGCGCCCTCGAAAAGTCGACCGTGGATGTCCAACTTGCCCACCCGTGGTGGATCTACGACCGTTGGGCGCAGAGCTTCGGGCACGACGACGCGGTGAGCTGCATGGCGACGGCCCAGGAGCGCGCGAAAACCTGGGTCTGGTTTTCGGATGACACGACCCGCGAGAAACTCGCTGGGGAAGGCCTCGAACTCGCGGCCCATCCGTGGTGCCCCGGCGCGTGGTCTGCGCCCGGCAACCCCGGCAGGCTGATCCAGGAGGTGACTGCGGGGGCCGCCTACGCGCAGGACCCGAGCTCCCAGCTGGTCGCCCACACCGCCTTCGGGCTGGCCCGCCGCGGCGGGTCGTTCGTCGACCTGTGCGCGGCCCCGGGCGGCAAGACCGCCCTCGTGGTGCGGCTGGGATCGTGGCGCCGCGCGGCCGCCGCCGATCTCAACCCGACCCGCGCGCGGCTGGCCCGCAGGCTGCTCGAGGGCGTGGGCCCGGCGTCGGTGGTAGTTGCGGACGCAGGGCGCCCGCCGTTCGCACCGGGGGGCTGGGACCTGGTGCTGTTGGATGCGCCCTGCACAGGCACTGGAACCTTCCGACGCCACCCGGAGCTCAAGTGGAAGCTGCGGCCGTCTTCGGTGACTGAAATGGCTGCGGTGCAACGCGGGCTTTTGCAGCCGGCGCTGGATCTCGTGGCTCCCGGCGGGGTCGTGGTGTACGCGACCTGTTCGGTGGAGCCGGAGGAGAACGAGGGCGTGGTGGAGAAGCTCGCTGGCGGCTTCGAGGTCATCGATCTGTCGACCGTGATTCCCGTGGGCGTGCCGTGGCGCTCGACTGCGGCTGGGGGCGCGAGAATCCTGCCGAACCCGGATGGCGACGGGTTCACGATGCACGCGTTCCGCAGGCGATAAAAGTTGGAACGTTATAACGTTGGAACGTTCGAACGTTCTTCCAGCTCCGCCTCGATCTTCTCCCACTCGGCCATCAGGTCCTCGAGTTGTGAGGTCAGCTTCTCGCGTTCGTTCTGCAGCGACCGGATCCGGCCGGATTCCGTATTTTCGTAGAAACCGGGCTCGCAGAAGGAGGCGTCGATGTCGGCGATCCGGCCTTCCGCCGTGTCAATGGCCGCCGTCACGACGTCGCGGCGCAGCCGGAGGTCCTTGAGTCTGCGGGCGTCGCGGGCGGTGCTCTCGTCGGAGGGTGCCGGTTCCGGGCCGGTGGCGCCGGTCTTCTTCGGCCGTTTGGCGCGCAGAACGACCGCGTCGGCGTCGAGGTGGTCGTCGCCGCAGCTCTCCAGATACTCGTCGTAGGACCCGGCGTAGTCGGTGATCCCGTTCTCGGTGATTTCGAACACCCTGGTGGCAAGCCGCGAGACGAACCAGCGGTCGTGCGACACGAAGATGAGGGTACCGTCGTAGGCTTCGAGACCGGCCACCAATGCCTCGATGGCCTCGAGGTCGAGGTGATTGGTCGGCTCGTCGAGCACGAGGACGTTTGGCTGTTCGGCTGAGAGACGGGCGAAAATCAGCCGCGCCGCCTCGCCGCCCGACAGGCTGGGGAGTTTCTTTTCGACCTGGTCGCCGGAGAAAAGCACCTGCGCGAGGCGGTTGCGGACCGCTCCGGTGCTCTCGCCGACACACGCGGCGGAAAGCCAGCTTTCGACCGTGGCGTCGCGCCCGACCAGCGCCTGGCGGTGGTCCTGGGCGAAGTAGCCGGGACGCACTTCGTGGCCCCAGCGCAACTTACCGGAGTCGGCTTCGAGCTCGCCTACCGCGATCTTGAGCAGGGTCGATTTCCCGATCCCGTTGGGTCCGATGATGGCGACGCGGTCGCCGCGCCGGACGTTGAGGTCAACTCCGGACAGCACCGTGTGGTCGCCATAGGCCTTTCCGAGACCCTCGACGCGGAGCACTTCCTTGCCGCTCGGCCGGATCTGGCTGAAACGGAAGAGCGGATATCTCCGTGACGACCTGGGCAACGGCTCGATGACGATCCTGTCCATCTGTTTGAGCTTGCTCTGGGCCTGGCGGGCCTTGGTGGCCTTGGCGCGGAAGCGATCGGCAAACGCCTTGTGCTCGGCGATCTTCTTCTCCTGTCGCTCGATCTCGGTTTCCTTGCGCTCCCGCTCGCTCCTCTTGGCCTCGGTGAACGCCGTATAGTTACCGGGGTAGAGAGTCACCGTCTCGTAGTCGATGTCGAGGATGTTGGTGCAGATGTTGTCGAGAAAGCGGTGGTCGTGCGAGATCACCACCGCACAGCCGGAATACGACGTGAGGAACTTCTCGATCCACCGGATCGACAGGATGTCGAGGTGGTTTGTCGGCTCGTCGAGCAGCAGACAGCCGGGATCCGAGGCCAGAACCTGGGCGAGGAGGACCCTGAGCTTGAAGCCCCCGGAAAGAGTCGACAGGGGTTGCCTGTGGACCGCGGTGCGGATCCCGAGCCCCTCGAGAATCTCTCCGGCCCGCGCCTCGAAGCCGTAGCCGTCGAGGCTGACGATGGTGTCCTCCACCTCGGCGTAGCGTTCGCCGTCGAAATGCTCGGCGGCGGCATCGAGGATGCGCTCTTTTTCCGCCAGGGCCGACCAGAGCTCGCGGTGGCCCATCATGGCGACGTCGAGAATCGGGGTGTCCTCGTACTGAAAGTGGTCCTGCGACAGCGTCCCCAGCCGGAGACGCTTGGGAACCGACACCATGCCGGCGCTCGGCTCGTCGGTCCCGGCGAAGATCCTCAGGAGCGTGCTCTTGCCGGAGCCGTTGGCGCCCACCAGACCGTACCGCCGGCCGGGGTTGAGTTGAAAGGACGCATTGTCGAACAGCGTCTGTCCGCCGAAGGACTTGGCGAGATCGGTGACCGTAATCATGGCGACGTAGGATAGCAAGGAAGCTGGAGGATTTCGGATTTCGGATTTCGGATTTCGGATTTTCCCCTGCCACCCACCGACAATCAACACTCGAGTGCTCAGGGTGGGTCGCGGCGGCCGCAGGCCGCCAGCAACCGCGTGCGGAAACGAGCCACGCGCGGCGGATCGATGTGCCCGGTGCTGTTCGGGTATGATCACGGTGAAGATATCTCCTGAGGGGGGCCACACCATGAGGTCGAAGCTGCTCGTTTCCGCGTTGTTTGTCATTCTCGGGGCTGTCCCGGTACTCGCGATCGACGCCAACGACATTCTCGGCGTGTGGGCGACCGATCCCGAAGGGCGGCGGTGGTCCGGCGCATGTCGAGATTTCCGCCGACGGAGAACACTTCGGCGGCAAGATCATCTGGCTCGAGGAGCCGTTGTATACGGCCGCTGACGAGGGTGAGTCGCCGGGGACTCCCAAGGAAGACCACAACAACCCCGATCCCGCGCTCCGGTCGCGGCCGATCATCGGGCTGGTCATCATGGAGGGGTTTGTTTTCGACGGAAAAGACACCTGGCACAAGGGCACGATTTACGATCCGGACAACGGCAAGACCTACAAGTGCAAGATCCGCGTCGGTGATGACGGCGAACTCAAGGTGCGCGGTTTCATCGGATTCTCGATGCTGGGACGGACCGAGGTGTGGACAAGGGTGGACGAAGACGGCTGAGGAATCCGGGTCATGGTCCGCAACCAAACGGCAGCCGGAAACCGGATGGCGGTGGGGGTGTTCCAGTGGGGACGAAATCGCTGCAGCGAATCCTGCTCGCGGACGACGAGCCGGATATCCTCGAGATCTCGAGGATGGCTCTGGAAACGGTGGGCGGGTACGACGTGGTCGTGTGCGAGTCGGGCGCGGGCTTTTTGAAGATCCTCCCCGAGTTCCAACCCGACCTCGTGATCATCGACGCTCTCATGCCGGACATGAACGGGCTCGAGGTCTTCGACCGGATGCGGCAGGCGCCGGGTTTCCAGGACACCCCCGCGGTGTTTCTCACCGGACTGGTGCTGGAGCGTGACCTGCGCGACCTCAGGGCCTCGGGAGCAGCGGCCGTCATTACCAAACCTTTCGATCCCATGAAGCTGCCGCAGCGGATCGACGAAATCTGGCGGGCGATCGATGACGAATGACAGCGATACCCGGTCGCCCTCCGAACAGCTCGAAACGGGCCTTGCGAAGCTCCGCGAGGGATTTATCGTGCGTTTTCCGGAGCGCGTCGAGGAAATGTCCACGCTGTGGAGGGGGTTGTTGGACGGCCGGTGGTCGCGCGACGACGTCCGTGCGCTGCACCGCTCGGCCCACGGTCTGATGGGCACGGCGGGCAGTCTGGGTCTGACTGCGGTCTCCGACGCTGCGCTTCACCTCGAACGGAAGCTGGTGGGCGTCCTCGAAAGCGATGTCCCGCCGACGCCGCAGAGAGCCGCGGAAGTGTCATCGCTGATCCAGCAGCTGTCCCGAGCTCCGGTCACGGCTGAAATGAGCCGCCCTCACGTCCTGGTCGGGGGTGGCAATCCGTCGGCGCCGCCACCGGCGTTCGAGCCGCGCAACCTCATCGTGATTGTCGAGATCGAGGGGGAGTTCGCTCGTGAGCTGGCCGCCCAACTGGGTTACTTCGGTTTCGAACTGCAGATGTGCGAACGGATGGATGAGCTGGGTTCGATTGCGGGGGACCGCCGGCCGGCGGCGGTCATCCTCGACCTTTCCGCACCGGCCGGTGAACGCCTCGGTGCGGAGGCCGCGGTGAGGGTCAGGGAGACCTTCAGCCCGGAGGTCCCGGTCGTGTTCGTTTCCAATCGTTCGGACGTCGCGGCGCGACTCGACGCGGTTCGGGCGGGGTGCAGCGGCTACTTCGTCAAACCCGTGGACTTTGCCGAGATCGTGACCACCCTCGACCGGATCACCCGGAGCGAACCCGAAGCCTACCGGATCCTGATCATCGACGACGAGGTCGAAGCCGCCGCCTTTCACGCCGCCAGCCTGGAAGCGGCCGGCATGGCGACGGTCACCGTGATCGACCCGCTCGACGTGATGGCGCAGCTTGTCGAGTTCCAGCCCGACGTCATTCTGATGGACGTGTACATGCCGACGTGCAGCGGGATGGAACTGGCGGCGGTCATCCGGCAGAAGGAGGCCTTTGTCGGCGTTCCGATCGTCTTCCTGTCGCGGGAGACCGACCGCATGAAGCAGATCGCCGCTCTCGGCGAGGGGGGCGACGACTTTTTCCCCAAACCGATTCCTCCCGATCAGCTGGTGGCCGCGGTGAGTGCACGGGCTCGGCGCGGGCGCACCCTGCGCCAGTTCATGGAGCGGGACGGGTTGACCGGACTCTCGACCCACAGCCGCATTGTCGAACAGTTGGAAGCTGCCATCCGCAGGGCGGACAGGCACGGCGACCGCCTCGCGGTCGCGATGCTCGACATCGACGGATTCAAGAGGGTCAACGACACCTACGGGCACCTCGCCGGCGATCAGGTTCTCAAGGCGCTGGCATATCTGTTGCGGCAACGACTCCGGCTCAGCGACTTCATCGGACGGTTCGGCGGCGATGAGTACCTGGTGCTTCTGCCCGACACGGACGGCGAAGCGGCGCAACGGAAAATGGACGACATCCGGGAGAATTTCGCGGCGATTGAACACGACACCGGCGACAGCAGCTTTACCGTGACTCTGAGCGGTGGCGTCGCAGCCTATCCGGACGAGGTGACGACCCATCAACTGATCGCGGCGGCCGATAAGGCGTTGTACCGTGCAAAGAGGGCGGGTCGGGACCGCGTTCTTTTAGGTGAGAGTGAGGAAGAGTGATGCATCGATACGCGGCGCCGGGCTCGGTCATTCTGATGGTCGTGCTGTTCGCAGGCTGCGGACGGGGTGGGCCGGTGCCGGTGGGAGAACTCGACCCGACTGCACGGCCCTCCGGAGTGCTCACCATCGGGTCGGTGTCGCTTTCCCCGGCGCAGGAGCATGGCGTGTTCCGGCCGCTCGCCGACTATCTCGCAGCTCGACTGGGTTCGGTCGGTATCGGGCGTGGGCGGGTCGTCGTCGTGGACTCCCTCGGTGCGATGGTGGACGAACTCGATGCCGGCCGGGTGGACATTTACATCGACAGTCCTTTTCCGGTGGGTTTCGTCGTGCGGCACTCCGACACCAGGATCCTACTGCAACGGTTCAAAGGCGGCGCGGAGGAGTATCGGAGCGTGTTGTTCGCGCGTTCGGACAGAGGCGTCGAAGAGCTGGCCGATCTCCGCGGCCGGATGATCGCGTTTGGCGAGCCCTTCTCGACAACGGGTTATCTCCTGCCAAAGGCGGCATTGGTGTCGTCCGGTTACAAGATGGTGAACTTCGCGGACGCGGCGGCAACCGTCCCCGACAACGAGATCGGCTACGTGTTCTCCAACGATGCGGAAAACACGATGATCTGGGTTCTCAAGGGCAAGGTCACGGCGGGGGCGGTCAATGAGGACTATTTCGCGGCCCTTGCGGGACAGCGGATCGGCGAGCTCGAGAATCCTGTATCGGTCGGATGTCGTTCCGCGGAACGTCGTGTGTGCGAGGGGAAACCTCGACGCCGACGTAATGCGCGCAGTCGTCGAGTGTGCTCCTCGGAATGGACGAGGACGCCGAAGGCAGGGTTGTCCTGGAAGGGTTTGGGCAGACCACAGGGTTCGAACCCTTCCCGCAGGGCGGTGAGCAGGCTTTGGCCGGGGTCATCGAGCTTCTGCCGTATGTCGTGGAGGATCTGGGCAGATGATCGCGGGCACTCATGTCCTGTCGTGGTCGGTGAGGGGGGCGCGGTGCGTCTCGGTCTGAGGGGTCGATTTATCGTGAGCGTGTCGGCGATCGTGGTTGCCTTCGGGCTGGCTCTGACGACGCTGGCGGTACGGACCCAGAACAACCGGCTGCGCCACGAACTCGAAGAACGGGGCAAACTCCTGGGAACCGTGGTCGCCGCCAACGCGACCGACGCTCTCGCCCACCTCGATGTCGGAGAGCTGCGGCAGTTGATGGCCGACGCCCGAAATCAGGAAAACGTGGTCGAGGCGGTAGCGTTTGACGACGAGGGGAGGGTCCTGACCGACGGCACGATCGAAAACCCACGCCGACACATGTTTGGCGACGAGGCGGTTCGTCGTCACCTGAGTTCATCCGAGGCGCTGTTGGTGGATTTCTCTGGCGACGTCATGATGGTGACCAAACCGGTCCTGCTCGGCGGCAGGAGGCTCGGCGGTGTGAGCCTGCGCTACTCGCTGGCGGGGCTTGCCCGGGAACAGGGGTCGCTGGCGCGAAGAACGGCCCTCGTCGGGGCGGTTTTCGGGCTGATGGGCGTGCTTGCCGCCGCGCTGCTCACCGGGGCGGTGATCCGGCCTTTGCGGGAGGTCATCGCGGCTACCCGCGCCGTGTCGGCCGGCGACAGCGTACCGTTGCTGCGGGTCCGGGCGCCCGACGAGGTGGGTGAGCTCGCCGAGGCCTTCAACGTCATGACCCAGAGGCTGCGGGAAACCACAGTGTCCCGGGACGAGCTGGATCTGATCCTCGAGAAAATGGGAGAGTGCCTGGTCGTGACCGCCATCGACGGCAGCATCGTCCGGGTTAACCACGCGACCTGCCGGTTGGCGGGGGCCGATGAGACGGACCTGATCGGCAAGAACATCCGCCGCCTGTTTCGCGCGCCCCGCGGCTACCCGTCGTTGTTGCAGGTTGCCGCCGCGGGCGATGCCGTGCAGGGACTCGAGACCGATCTCATGACCGCCTCCGGCGATTCGGTGCCCGTGTTGGTCTCGGT
This sequence comes from Candidatus Sulfomarinibacteraceae bacterium, assembly GCA_963823345.1. Taxonomy (GTDB): domain Bacteria; phylum Acidobacteriota; class Thermoanaerobaculia; order Thermoanaerobaculales; family Sulfomarinibacteraceae; genus Sulfomarinibacter. Next base: position 128,432 of record CAWGLE010000008.1, on the reverse strand, counting down.
TGCGCCGCTCGCGGGAACGCCTGCGCGGTCGAAGGGCTATGTGGTGCTCGCGGCCGATCTCAGGGAGAGGTTGCGGATCGAAGAACAGAAGGACGAGTTCGTCACGATGGTCCACCACGAGGTCCGGGCTCCGTTGACCGCCGTTCGCGGCGCCATCGGGCTGCTCAGCGGCGGCGTGGCCGGCGAACTCGGCGACAGCGCCCGCGAGCTCGTGGACATCGCGCTGCGGAACAGCGAACGGATGGAACGGCTGGTGGGAGACATTCTGGCCTCGCGCAAGCTGGATTCCGGTCGTATGGACTTCCAGCTCCAGGAGATGGCTCCGGGTCTGCTCGCCGAACAGGCGATCGAGGCGACGTCTGCGTACGCGAAACAGTTCGACGTGGGATTCGTTCTCGAGGGCGGCGTCGGCGGCGCCCGAATCCGGGTCGACCCTGATCGGTTCATCCAGGTTTTGACCAACGTGCTGTCAAACGCCGTACGCTATTCCCCGGCCGGCGAAGTCGTCAAGGTGGTCATGAGCCGGGCCGGAGACCTGGTGAGAATCGCCGTGACCGACCGCGGACCGGGCATCGCTGATGACTTCAAGGACCGGGTGTTCGAGAAGTTCGCCCGCGCCGACGACGGTTCGTGGCGGCACCGCAGCGGAACCGGGCTGGGGATGAGCATTTCGAAGGGAATCATGGAGGAGTTGGGCGGTGCGATCTATTTCGAAACCTCTCCGGGATCGGGAACGACGTTCTACGTGGATCTCCCGGCAATTGGCTGATTGTTGTGGGTTTCTGCGATAGACAGCGCGTCGGAGGTGGGCTATTTTTCTAAGGAGATGATGGAATTACCGTACCCGCCGCGGCGGGTCCTCCGATCGAGACAGCCAGCGGGGCCGACATTCTTCCAGCCGGGCGCGGCTGAAGACGGGCTGCGTCGGACGGGGTTTCAACGTCGTGGTCGGTTCACCCCCGTCGATCGGGCCCGATAGGAAACACGATACCCATGTCCATAACCGGCAACCTCGAGACGATGAATCTGGCCGAGCTGCTCCAGTGGCTGGCCAACAACCGGCAGACCGGAACCCTGATCATCTCGAACGGAACCATCGAGAAGCGTATCTACCTCCAGGGTGGGAAGATCCTTTCCTCGTCGAGCTCCGACCCCCGCCGGTTGCTGGGTCATTTCCTGGTCGGTAAAGGCATCATCACTGAAGACGATCTGGCGCGGGCGATGGCGGTCCAGGAACAGCAGGGGGGGCTCCTGGGCGAGATTCTGGTGGAGAGTGGGGCTGTCGAGCAGGTCACGCTCGACCGCATGCTCAGACTCAACGCGGAAGAGAACATCTGCGACCTCTTCGCCTGGCAGGAAGGGAGCTTCGAGTTTCACGACGGTGAGTTGCCGGATCATGAGCTGGTGTGCCTCTCGGCCAACATCACCGGACTGATCATGGAAGGGATGCGGCGGATCGACCACACGGCGGCCATGAAAGAGGTCATCCCGTCGCCTCAGTGTGTGCCCGTCTCGGTGGCGCCGTTGCTGGACGGCGACGAGCTCGATCCCGGGTGGCGCGGGGTGCTCGAGGCGGTTGATGACGACCGCAGCATCGAGGACATCTGTCTGCACACCCATTCGAGCGAGTTCTTCGTCTGCCAGGTGCTGCACCGGAAGATCATCGAGGGCAAGTTGAAGATCGTCCGCCCGCGGGTCATCGAACCCGAGCGGGACATCATCGTCGAAACCGTCGTCAGTACCGGTGTTGCGCCCAAAGCCGAAGCCCTGATTGGCGAGGCCATGAAACAGCTGGCGGCGGGAGCGTACGAGTCGGCGGTTCGCCATCTTCGCGCTGCCGCGAGCCTCGAGCCGGACAACCGCGATCTGCGGCTGGTCATCGAACAGAAGGAAGCGCAAATCCGTGGAGGTATCGCGAAGCGCGGCGTCCGCCCCGATCGCGTGCCGGTTCTCGAAAGCTCCCTCGACGCGATGAAGAACCTGCGGCTCACGCCGGGCGAGGGGTTCATCCTGTCGCGGATCAACGGGAAATCGGATATCCGGGCGATCGCCAAGATTTCCCCGTTGTCGGAGATCGAGGCTCTGCTCGTGTTCTGGAAGCTGGTCGAGGCGAAGCACATCAGCTTTCTGGGTGATGAGTGATGGCCAATGGCCGGCTGATCAACCGCGACAAGCTCGCGCGGGCCAAGGAACAACGCGGGGTGCGCAAGCAGCGGATTCTCGAGGAGGCCGCCTCGACCTTCACCCGCATGGCGTACTCCGAGGTGACCCTGGACACCATCGGCCAACGCGCCGACGTCGAACGCGGTGTCGCATCGATGTACTTCGGGTCCAAGGAAGAGCTCTTTCTGATCGTCTTCAAGGACCTGCTTGCGGAGTGGTTCGGATTCCTGGAACGGCGGCTGGCGGATGAGTCCGAGGTCCTGGACAGGGAGGGGATGGCCCATCTGCTGGCCAAGAGTGTCGCCGAGCGGCCCGCCCTGACCAGGTTTCTGAGCGTCTTGCCGGTGGTGCTGGAACAGGACCTCGAGGCGATGGTCGTCTACCGGTTCCAACGTTGGCGGTGCGACCGCATGTCGGCCGTCGGTGAGTTGATCGAGAGGACCACGACGGCAGTCGGCGCGGGTGGAGGTTTCGGTCTCCTCTACCGGGTGCAGCTGGTGGCAGCGGGGATGGAGACGGCCGCCAACCCGCGGGGCGCTGCGGCATTCGAGCGGGAAACCCCGGAGTTCGCGGGTTTGTGGGTCGACATGGAACGTGAGATCGCACGGGTGATCACCGCTTACATCGAGCCCTGACCCGCGTCGTTCACGAGTTTTTTCTGCGGGCCGCGATGCGCTGCGGTGGCGGAGCGTTCACGATCCGTTCGCTCGACGCACCAAAAGAACGCCTCCGCTCTCTCATCGTGCGCATTCTCCACCACGCCTGCACCTCGCGACTCCCGCGACGAATCCTCGTGAATCACGTGGGCTAACGCTCTCACCGTCAGACGTTTCACTTGACATGTCGGGCTCCCGTGGGTATCATCCCCCGGCTCGTGCGAGTGGAGGAATCATGGCAGGAAAAGGACATCGCGTCACCATCAAGCTCAAGAGCACCGAAAGTGCTTATACCTACAGCGTCAAAAAGAACAAGCAGAACACCACCGAGCGCCTCGAACTCAAAAAGTACGACCCGGTCGTGCGCAAGCACGTGGTTTTCAAGGAAAGCCGCTAGCGAACGCGGGGGGCGCAGCAGCGCCCGTTCTGGTGCGCTGACGAAACCCGGCCGGCCTTCACAGGTCGCCGGGTTTTCTCTTTCGGTTGAGCTATGATGGGCGCCGCTTCATTCGAGAGGTAGAGGTTGCACATGGACGTCCTCAGGGAGTTTCTCGAGTTCATCGAGTACTCGAAGCCGCAGCCGGTGGCGGATCTGCTCCGCCGCGTTCTGCTCAAGAGCCGCCGCCTGACCGACGCCGAAGCGGGGAGCGTGTTCATCGCCCGCGGCCGCGGTGAGAAACGACGGCTCGAGGCGGCGGATACTCAGAACGACCGCATCGGACTCGAACCCGCCAACTTCGTCGTGCCGCTCAACAAAGAGTCGATCGCCGGCTACACCGCGGCCACCGGCGAAACCGTCTTTGTCGCAGATCTCTACAACATTCCCGAGAGCCTGCCCTTCAGGTTCGATCCCAGCTTTGACCGCGAGCTCGGCTACACGAGCCGCTCGATGCTCAGTTTTCCCCTGCTCAACCATGATCGCGCCGTGATCGGCGTGGTACAGCTGATCAACCGCCTCGACCCGTCGGGAAACGGCCCGGTCCCCTTCGAGCGTGAGCAGGCCGACCTGATCGTGCCTTTCAACCACATCGTCGGCGGCGCCATCGAACGCGCCGACATGCTGGACCGGATCTCGGCCCAGAATGTCCGCCTGCGCGACCGCAACCGTCTTCTGCGCGAACAACGGGCCCGGATCGCCGCCCTCCAGGATGAGACCGAAGAGGCCTTCCAGCTGTCCATCAACCTCCTGTCGCGGGCGGCGGAGCTGCACGACGAGAACACCGCCAGGCACGTCATGCGGGTCAACGAGTACTCCTACTTCCTCGCCCGGGAACGCGGTATGCCGCTCGCCTTCTGCGACGAGATCCGCTACTCCGCGCAGCTCCACGATGTCGGCAAGATGAGCGTCAACGTCGCCATTCTCCGCAAGCAGGGCCCGCTCGACGACGAGGAACGCGCAGAGATGATGCGCCATCCCGAGTACGGCTTCCAGATCCTGTCGGCCTCCGACCGGCTCAAAATGGCAGCCGAGATCGCCCTCAATCACCACGAGCAGTGGAACGGCGGGGGCTACCCTGTGGGGCGTGCAGGCGAACAAATCCCGATCTCCGCCCGAATCGTCGCGGTCGCAGACATCTACGACGCGATCCGATCACCGCGCCCCTACAAGCCGGGATTCACCCATGAACAGGCGGTCAAGGTGCTGCTCGAAGGCGACGATCGCTTCACCCCGGGCGACCACCTCGACCCGACCCTGCTCGAGATCCTCGCCGCAGAGCACCGGGGGATGGCGGCGATCTGGGACAGCTTTCAGGACCGGTAGCGACGCCGGGTTTACCCGACCCGCCGCAGAATGATCAACGTCCGGTCGTCGTGGTAGGGACGCCCGGCGACGAAGGCGTCCACCGCGGAATGGATCGAAGCAGCGAGTGCCTCCGGCGGTTCGCCGCGGTGTTTACGGCAGACCTCGACCAGCCGTTCGCGTTCGAACATCTCCTCGTCCGGGTTGGCGGCTTCGGTGATGCCGTCGGTGTAGAGGACAAGCGTGTCTCCGGCTTCGAGCCGGGTTTCGGTTGCGGAGTAGGTTGCATCGGGCATCAAACCGAGGGGCATCCCGGTGGGCATCAGGAGCTCGACATCACCGGAGGCTCGAACCAGAATCGTCGGATCGTGACCGGCGCTCGCAAAACGCAGGGCGCCGGTCTCGGACGAGAGAATGCCGAGAAAGGCGGTGGCGAATGACTCGACGGGAGTCTTGGCGTTCATTTGCGGCGAAACCCGATTGAAGATGTCGGCCGGTTCCATGTCCTCGCCCAGGAAGGCGTTGACCAGGGCATCGACGTAGCCGGTGAGCAACGATGCCGCGATGCCCTTGCCCGAGACATCGGCGATGACGACGGCGACCTCGTCCCGATCTGCGCGTTCCACGATCTGGTAGTAGTCGCCGGACACACCCCGTGAGGGCGTGTTGCCGCCGTGGATCTCGAAACCTCGTACCTTCGGCATTGCAGCGGGGAGCAGTGCAACCTGGATGCGACGCGCGAGGGCGACCTCCTGTTCGAACCGCCGCCGCTCGGCGGCCTCCTCGGCGAGTGCGAGGTTGCGCAGACGGAGCCCGGTTGCCGACGAGACCACCGCGAGCAATTCCATGTCGGCTTCGGTGAACTGTCGGGTGGCGAGGGTGGAGCTCAAGACGATCATTCCGATCGCGCCGGCCGGGGTCAACAACGGCGCAGCGACCAGGGTCCTGACCCCGGCGTCGAGAAGGCTCTCCGATGCCGCGAACCTCCGGTCGGTGGTGGTGTCGTGGACTACGGCCACCTGGCCGTTGTCGATGACCTCGCGGGCGAGGCTCTGCGATTCCGGAAACGCGTCGGTGCCGGCGTCGCGCGACCGGCTGGCAGCGCGGACCAGCTTGTCGCCGTCCTTGAGAAAGACGGCGCCGTGGCGAGGCGTCATGTGGACGAAGAGCCTTTCGAGGACGCCGTCGATCAGGTCCTCGGCGGTGGAGGATGCGTCGAGGGCGTGGTGGATGTCGTAGAGGACCCGCAGCTGATCGGCGGCGTGCTGGAGTTCGCCCTGCGCAACGTCCATCGGCCGCGAGAACTCGCGTTCCGACTCGGCGATCAGGTCGCTGGCCGCGCGGAGGATGGTCCCCTCGGTGCTCAACATAGGGGCGTTGTGGTTGATGTTCTTGGCGCCGCCGATGGTGATGACCGAAGCCGAAACGGAAATGACATCGCCGGGACGTACGGCGTGCGGCTCCGTGATCTGCATCCCGTTCACCCGGGTGCCGTTTCTGGAGCCGAAATCCTCCACCATCCACCTGTCACCGTCCTTGAACAAGCGGGCGTGCTTTCGCGAAAGACTCCGGTCGGAGATCGTGAGGTCACATTTGGTCGAGCGGCCGATCACAACCGACTCGGTGTCGATGGTGTGCTCGAACGGCTGGCCCTCGGCGGGCGCGATATGAATGGTGTTCATGGTTGGATCATCATACCCATGTACAGGTTGTTTTGCATTCGCTGACCATCCTTCGGGGCGGACCCTTCGGCCTCTTCCTATCGCTGTTTCCGGCAGGGGCAGCGAACCGATTCCACCCTCCTGTCATCCCGACCGAGGGAGCGTCGCTTTTTCATCCCCTGTCATCCCGACCGAGGGAGCGTCGCTTTTTCATCCCCTGTCATCCCGACCGAGGGAGCGTCGCTGTTTCATTCCCTGTCATCCCGACCGAGGGAGCGTCGCTGTTTCATCCCCTGTCATCCCGACCGAGGGAGCGTCGCTGTTTCATCCCCTGTCATCCCGACCGAGGGAGCGAAGCGACCGAGCGGAGGGATCTGGGGGGCGGGAATCGGAAGTGCGTCACCGGGACCCCCACCCCGATCCCTCGGCCCGCTGTCCACGTTCGGGATGACCTTTCGACCGGTCGAAAGATCACTTTTTGCCGATCATGTGGTACTGCCAGAGATCGCGGTCTGAAAAATGGAACAGGGGCGACAGGGCCAGCAGTCCGGTCCTGCCGATGGTGTTTTCGAGGTAGCGCAGCTCGTCAAAACGTCCCTCCATGTCGGGGTCGGCGGGGACGTCGAAACCGGACTGGCGGGCCAGCAGGATGCCTTTGGCGCGGATGGACAGCTCCAGTCGAAGCCGCAGCAGGCAGACCATGTCGACCACCGTCGTCGGCGGAAACCTCTCCCGCAGTTCCTGCAGGTAGGCGCCGATTCTGCTGTCGGATACGCCTCCGGAGGTGATCACCGCGAGAAGCTCGGCGTCGGTGTCGAACCCGGTCCCGAGCCAGTCGCGGGTGCGGCGTTCGCTGATCTGAAAGACCACCACGAAGAAGGCCGGCAGCGTCACCAGGAGCAGGGCCGTGGAAACCGTCGGGGCGATGAAAAAGTGGTTGAAGAGCGAGTGCAGGACGGCGGCCAGCGCGAAGCCGGGGACGAACAGCCACATGTGGAAGGTGTCGCGGGTGTCCGCCAGCTGTTTGGAGATGATGGCCATGATCGCCGTGACGCTGCCGTGCATCAGCGCGGTCCCGAAGCCGCGCACGATCCACAGGGCGACGTTGGGGTCGTCGAGAATCACGAAATAGTGGAGGTTTTCCGCCGCTGCGAAACCGGCGCCGACGGCGAAACCGACGATCGCCGCATCGACCAGGAACGCGATCCGGTGTCTGGCGATGAGGGCCACGATCACCGCGCCTTTCAGGCACTCCTCCACCACCGGCGCGATGTAGCGGGCGAGCATCATCTCGTTGACGCCGGTCGACCCTTCGACAAACCGGTTGACGAACAGGCTGCCGACCGCCGTGGCGCCGCCGGCGATGATCAGGTAGGCGACCGTCCGCAGCCGCACGAGTTTGAAGCTGTCCAGCAGCAGCAGGGCGAGGAGAAATGAAAACACCGGCAGCAGGCCGAGGGCGACGCGAAGGCCGGTGTTGACGATGAGCATCACACAGAATCTACAGTATCTTCAGCGACAACATGAATTCGTTGGCCGACCCGCCTCCGGGCAGAAACGCCCGCGCGAGCCCGAGCGAGATCGTCATGTCGTGCTTGGACAGGGCTGTGAAGCGAAGGTCGATCTGGGCCCCGACGTTGGCGTATTCGTTGCGGAGATCGCTGTTGTCGAGGCTGGTCACGAGACCGGTCGTGAACACCGATGCCCGGGCCCACGTGATGTAGAAGCTCGGCCAACCCACGTTTTCGAATCGCAACGGCGGCAGGTTCCATTCGAGCAGGGCCTTGGCGAAGGTCTGGCCGCCGATCGAGTTGAGGTCGACACCGGGGAAGGCGTACCACTCGTGGTAGCGTTTGATCTCGCCGTCATCGACCCAGTTGTTGCCGAAGCCGCCGAAGTAGAAGTTCGCGAAGGGGTCGTCCTCGTCGCCGGAGGCGTACCCGGCGTCGGTGCGCAGCCAGATCGACGAGTGGCGCATCGGAAGGGCAAAACCGATGTCGAAGGCCGCGCGGGCGAGTGGAATCAGATTGTCGTTGACATAGTCCCCCGCGGCCACGATCTCCCAGGTAGTGCCCTTCTCGTCATCGACGTGTCCCAACGACGAGCGAACGTTTTCGTAGTGCAGCCTGGCGCGCGCGTGGAACAACGTGGAGTAGGGCGAGGCGATGTTCTGGTACCCGGGGACCTGGTCGAGGCCCCCGAAGGCCGCGCCGTCGATTTCGAGCCCCATCTTTCTGGGTTTGTCGTAGAGCAGGGTCTTGTCCCACCCGACCTCAGCCGAGTAGCCCTTGAGGCCGCGTTTGGTGGGGCCGAAGAGGTCGTAGAAATCGGCGTTGTTGAGCTTGAGGACGACCTCCCAGTCGTATCGTTCGAAACCCAGCTCGAGGTGCAGACGTTCATCCGATGCCAGGGAGGAATTCGGCGTGTAGCTGGCGTCGAAGTGAATGCGGTTGAGGAGCATCGGATCCGAGAGGTTGAGCCGGAAACCGACGGCCCCATAGTCCCTGTAGCCCTCGATGATGGGGTAGATCGACTCGATACCGAGCGAACGGAAGCCGTGGTAGGGGCCCTTCTCGATCGTCTTTTCCTCGAGCTTGACCTCGGCCGGCGAGCCCACCATCCAGTCCTTGACCACCGGATAGCGCTCGACGACCTTTTGTCCGAGAAAGGTGATCGCAGCCACGTCCTCGAGCGGTTCGGGGTCGATCCGTCCCGGCACGAAGCCGTCGCCCGTGTAGCGGAAGACGATGAGCGAGCCGTCGTCCAGGGGAATCGGCCGGAACAGCCCGGTCTCGGTGTTGCTCACCGCCTCGATTGCGTCGGTCGCCAGTTCGTAGCGGAAGATATTCGAGACGCCGGTGTAGAAGGAGCTTCCGTAGAGGTATCTCCCGTCCGGCGAAAAGACGAAGTTGGAGGGGATCGCGGTCCCGAAGTCGAATTTCTCGATCGCAGTGACGCCGCCGGCCAGCAGGTCCTCGGTCGTCATCACCTGAAGGGTGTGGCGACCGTTGATTTCGCCGATCGACGCCGACAGCATCGTCCCGTCGGGCGAGATGTCGAGGTCGTAGATCACGTTGCCGTAGTCCCAGGTGTGGACTTGTTTCCACTCGGTGTAGGGGTGGGGAACGCGAACCAGAGTGGCGTAACCGTTGAAGTGGCGCACTCCCCAGATGGATCGGTCCGCCGGGTTGAAGGCGAGGTCGCCGATCCTCGCGTCCTTGAGCAGGATCTCGGATTTTCCGGTCTCCGGATCGACGACCCGAAGATCGCGGTACTCCAGATTGTCGGTGGTGTAGAAAATCTTCTTGCTGTCTGCATCGTAGGCGATCGAGGTCACGGTGAAGATGACCGGGTCCTTGACGTCGATGATCTTCTCGACCTCGCCGCTCCCCACCGAGATCGAACCCACGTGCGAGACCACTCCGGGGTAGTTGAAGGCGGCGTAGATCTTCCCCCGTTCGGCGTCGAAGAAGGCCTGGGAGACCGAGCCCAGCGCGTGATCCGATATGTCCTCGACCGGGGTCGTCGGATATTGCCGAACGCGCTCGAGGTTCGCCTCTTGGAATTCGCGTTCCCACGCGATCCAATCGGCCCACGCGTCGTTGAGCGTGGTGCCGTACACGTGCTTGAACTGGTTCTCGTAGTACCGCCGGCTGCCGTCGTGACGCGAGATCCACTCCACCAGCTTTTCTGGGCTGTGCTCATAGGCGAGGTAGGTCATGAAACGCGTGCCGTAGAGGTAGGAGTTCACCTCGACCTGGAAATCGATCTTGGTGCCTTCCGCGACCAGCCCCAGCGGATCGTAGAAGTGGCTGTCGTCCCTCACCATCGATCTGAAGACCATTTCGTCCCACGCACCCTGGGCCCGCCCCATCCCGCCCGCCATCCAGGTCTCGACGAAGACGGCGATGCCCTCGTGATACCACCGCGGGGCGGCGTCCCGCGGCGCGGTCAAGTATGCGTAGAGGACGGTTCCGGGTTGCTCCGGAATCGGTCTCACCTTGCCGCGGAAGAACTTCCGCCAGGCACGATCACCGCTCGACGCCTGGTCGGCCGCGGCGATGTGGACCAGCTCGTGGTTCATGAGCCAGTTCATCCGTTCGTTGGCGGAGACGATCTCGTAGACAAAACTGAGCGGCGCGATCTGCAGCATCAGGAGGTTGCGGGGAACCGCCCCCGCCGCCGCATTGCCGCGATCACTGAGGTCGACGAGGATGACGGTGATCGGTTGCGAGGGATCCCATTCCCACAGTTCCTCCTGAAACTCGAGGGAGTTGAAGAAGGTCCTGGCGACGTAGGGCGCCAGGTAGCCCTGGGTGGGTTCGAAGTAGAGGAGCCGGAGGTTCCCGACCCGCATCTCATGCAACTGGGCGGCGGCAGGCGCAGCCCACATCAGGGTCGCGAGTGCGCACGCGAAAATGGCGATCCGGCGGATCATTTCCGCCGGACCGCGTCTGCGAGGAACGGGAAACGGCGCCGCAGTTGCCTGCGGCGCCCTTCCCCTGCATCGATCTTCAGCATGCGTCCGATCTTCAGCGTTCGGCCAACGCCTGGGCGAGCGCGCCGTCGGCCAGCGCCTGGCGCACCGCATCCTGGTTCAGTGCAGACCTCAGAGCTTCGTTGTCGAGGGCGGCCCGGAATGCCTCATTGTCGAGCGCCGAGCGGAAGGCCTCGTTGTCGAGGGCCGAACGGAAGGCCTCGTTATCCATGGCGGAGCGGAAGGCCTCGTTGTCGAGCGCCGAGCGGAAAGCCTCATTGTCGAGGGCGGCCCGGAATGCCTCATTGTCGAGCGCCGAGCGGAAGGCCTCGTTGTCGAGGGCCGAACGGAAGGCCTCGTTGTCCATGGCGGAGCGGAAGGCCTCGTTGTCGAGCGCCGAGCGGAAGGCCTCGTTGTCCATGGCCTGTTTGAAGGCCTCGTTGTCGAGGGCCGAACGGAAGGCCTCGTTGTCCATGGCCTGTTTGAAGGCCTCGTTGTCGAGGGCGGCGCGGAAGGCGTCGTTGTCGAGTGCCTGTCGTGCCGCTTCGTTGTCGAGCGCCGAGCGGAAGGCTTCGTTGTCGAGGGCCGAGCGGAAGGCCTCATTATCGAGCGCCGAGCGGAAGGCCTCGTTGTCCATGGCGGAGCGGAAGGCCTCGTTGTCGAGCGCGGAGCGGAAGGCCTCGTTGTCGAGCGCGGAGCGGAAGGCCTCGTTGTCGAGGGCCGAGCGCACAGCTTCATTGTCCACCGCGCTCCGCAGGGCCTCGCTGCCCATCGCCTGTCGAATCGCGTCGTTGTCGAGGGCCTGCCGCATGGCGTCATTGCCGATGGCCTGGCGGAGGGCGTCGCTGCCCATCGCCTGACGCGTGGCGTCGTTCGCCATCAACTGGCGCATGGCGTCGCTGGACAGCGCCGCACGCAGCTCGGGGTCGTTGACGATCTGGTCGAAGACGTCGGTCTGCAGGAACTCCTGAAACTCAACCTGTTCGATCTGCACGTCCTCGGCCGAGATCTGCTCGGAGTAATAGCGGTCGGCGGCCGTGATCGCCCCGGTCGCGTCTTCGCCGAGAACCGGCGGTGACTGCTGCGAGATGTAGATGATCGTTCCTGCGCCGACCAGGGCGACCGCTGCGATACCCACGATGATCCCGTTCTTGTTAGCCATCATTCACCTCCTGAAGATGATTCCTGTTGTTGAATCCTTACCGGTGTCACTATCCCAAATACAGGGCAGTCGAAAAAAAGTTGGTGGAATTTCACCCCCGATTTCCGTTTTCGTCTCCGGCCAACCAGTCGTCAGCGACCACGGCGCCGCCCGAACGGACGATCAGGTGCACCGGGGACGCGGCTGCGGTGGCCGTGATCACCAGTTCATGGACCGCCGGTCCGCGGGTGCGAATGACGGTCCTCGAGCCCTCGGCCTCCACCTCGAAGCCGGCGCTGGCGGTGGTGTCGATTCCGGTCGGCAGGAGAAAGCCGTCAGCCACCTCGAGAACGATCTCGAGGTCCGCGGTCGTTGCCAGATCGATGCGAATCGACGTATCGCCGTCGTGTCGGCCGACAGCCAGGGTCCCCGCCCGTTCCCCGAGAGTGATCTCCATCTCCCGGCTCGCGGTATCGACGGACGTGGCCGTCATGGAGCCCACCACGCTCGATCTGTCGACCGAGCCGCCGGTGCCCGGCTGCAGGAGATAACCGACCGCGACTCCGACCAGGAGGCTCGCCGCCAGCGGAAGCCACGCGACCGACCACCGCCTGGACGCCAGAGGGACGACGGAGGTCGAGCTCGTATGCGTCGTTCGGGTCGGCGTCGGGACCTCCTGCAGCGCCGCGGTGATGCGCGGCCTCAGGCTCTCAGGGGGCGCGGCGCGGCCCAACCCGTCGAGTTGCTCGGCGAGCTTCTCGATCTCCTTCTGGAGCGCTCTCGCCTCCGGGTGGCCTTCGATGTGGTCCTCGAGGTCGGCCCGTTCCGCGGCGGAAAGGCCCCCGTCGATGGACTCCCACACGAGAGATTCGAAATGTTCTGGCTTCATGGGGTGGCTCCCCGGTCGTTCAGGATCGAACGGAGGCGCTGGCGGGCCGTGAAGAGCCGCGATTTGACGGTCTTCTCGGGGATGCCGAGCAGCTCACCGATCTCGTTGTATGAAAACCCCTCGATATGCTTGAGCACGATCACGGCCCGCAGATCCGGCGTGATTTCTCTCATCGCCGCCTCGAGATTTTCGGCGGCCTCGGTTCTGCGGTACTCGGTCTCGGGGTTGGCGGTTGCCGCCGGAAAGTCGCCGTCGATTTCCGACTCGTCTCGCCGCCGATCGACCATGTTGAGCGACTGGTTGACGACGATGCGGTAGATCCAGCTGAAAAACCGGTACTTCGGATCGAAGGTGTGGAGCTTCTCAAAGGCGTTGACGAACGCCGTCTGGGTGGCGTCCATGGCATCTTCCACCGATCCGGTGATGCGGTACGCCGCGTTGTAGAGGGGCCCCTCGTAGCGATCGACGATCTCGGCGAACGAATCGCGGTCCCCACGGAGGCAGGCGGCAACCAACATGACGTCTCTTTCATCAGTCATAAGTACCGGCCGCGGGCTCGAAAGTTGGTGGACTGTCGACAGTCGGTGACATCTATTTGATTGCAAATATGTTGTCGAAACCCGCAATGCTGAATATTTCGCGGATGTGGGGGTTGAGGTTGACCAGCGTGATGGCCTCACCGTTGTCCACGAGGCGTTTCTGGGTCGCGAAAAGGAGCCCGAGGCCGGCGCTCGAGATGTAGCTCAGATTCTGGAAATCCATCGTGCACGACCCGGTGATGCCCTCGAAAACGGCCTTGGCTGCCTCGATCTGCGACGCATCGAACCGCCCGTGCAACAGAACGGCCCCATCGGGGCTGTGTTTGATCTCGAACATCTCACTTCTCCAGTACTTTGCGGACTGAGATCCGCATGCGCCGGTCTTCGATCTCGTACTCGTACTCCAGGTCGTCGACCATCGTCCGCACCAGGTGGACGCCGAGGCCGCCGGGTCGCCTGGCTTCGATTCCCGCCTCGACCGGCACCGCGGCCACGCTGGTTTCGTCGAACGGTTCGACATCGATGTCGATGAGCTCCAGGAAAACCTGTTCGTCATCGTGGTCGAGACCGAGGGTGACGGTGTCGGCGCCGCCGAGATTATGGCGCACCATGTTGGTGAACAGCTCTTCAACCACGAGGTTGATACAGAAAACCGTGCGCGCGTCGAACTCGTGCTCTTCGGCGAAGGCCTCGAGAAACGCGAAGATCCCGTCCAACGACTCGATCCTGCGTGGGAATTCCCTTCGCGCGCCCGTCATGCCGACTCCTCCGACGATGTGGCGCAACCATCAGGTCCCCCGTTGCCGCCAGACCGTACCCCTGCTGTCCAGAGCTTTTTCTGTCGGTCACTTTAACACAGGGGAGGAGATCTCAAACCTCCTGTTCGAGGGCGGTGGTAGACTCACGCAGCCAGTTCATCGTCAACAGAACCGCGTCAAAATCGCGGTCGGTTCCAGGGGGAGGCTTGAGATGCAGGTGATATTCGAGCCTGATCGCGAGATCGATGGCGCCCTGACCGTGCGGCTACAAGGAGCCGTTGATGTCGTCACGGCCGATCGTCTGTGGGAGCTGGCTTCGGAGAGAGCAGGCGGGGACGCCCGCTTCTTCCTGTTCGATTTCTCGGGAGTCACCATTCTCACCAGCGCCGGCATCGGCATGTTGGTTCGTCTTCTGATCCGGCTGCGCGGCAAGGGTGGAACGCTGGCGGTGTTCGGTTGCAACGACCACATCTGCGACGTTTTCGATATCGTCCTCTTAAAGGAGATCCTGCATGTGAGCGGATCGGAGGACGAGGCCCGGAGGAAACTCGCGAGCGGGTGACTGCCTGAGGAGAGGGTCGAGGCGCGTGCCTGGCGCCGCCCGGCTATTTTTTCTTGGCGGGTTTCTTCTTGACCGACTTCTTCGTGGCCGTCCTCCTGGTGGCCGGCTTCCTGGTTTTCTTCGCCCTGGGGTCCTTCCCCTGAGCGCGCAGCTTCTCCTCGCGGCGGGAGAGCAGCTCCACCGCCTCCTCGAGGCTGACCTTTTCCGGGTCGGTGCCCTTCGGTACGGTGGCGTTGACCGTGCCGTCGGTGACGTAGGGGCCGAACCGGCCGCTCTTGACCTGGATCGTAGCGCCGCTCGCCGGGTGGGCGCCGAGATCGGCGATGGCCGAGGCGGCGCCCTGCCGGCGGCCGCGTTTCGGTTCCTTGAGCTTGGCCACCGCCTCGTCTAGGCTGAGAGTGGCGAGTTGTTCCTGTGAGTCGATGCTGCGGGTCTCGGAGCCCATCTTGATGTAGGGCCCGTAGCGGCCGTCCTGGACAGTGATGATCTCCCCGGTGTCCGGGTGTGCGCCGACTTCCCGCGGGAACGACAGCAGCATGACCGCCTGCTCGAGGTTCACGGTGTCGGGGTCCATGCTCTTCCACAGGCTGGCCATCCTGGGTTTGTCGGCGCCGTCCTCGCGGTCGCCAAGCTGGACGTACGGTCCGAAGCGCCCGTTCTTGACGTAGATGGGCTTACCGCTCACTGGGTCGATCGCCCACCACCCGGTCTCCCTCCGCCGTCTTGGCGACCATCTCGAGTGCACGTTCGAGGGTCAGCTCGTCGGGCGGCATGTCGTCGGGGACCGACGCCCGGACCTCGCTGTCACCGATCTGGATGTACGGGCCGAAGCGGCCGACCCGTACCGCCACTCTTTCGCCCTCGGGCGTCTGGCCGATCGTGATGCGGGAAGCCTCGCGGGGTTCGATGTTCTCCCCGGTCGCGACCAGCGCGTGCAGACCCATGCGCATGATCTGGCGCCGTCCGTTGTCGGCGTCGGCGGCGCCGAAGTAGAAGTCGCGGAGCCACGGCGTCGCCTCGTGTTCGCCGCGCGCGATGGCGTCGAGTTCGTCCTCCATGCGGGCGGTGAAGTCGTAGTCGACCAGGTCCGGCAGGTTGCGCTCGAGAAGCCGGGTGACCGCAAACGCCGTAAAGGTCGGCACCAACGCCTGGCCCTTGCTCCACACGTAGCCGCGGTCCTGGATGGTCTGGATGATCGATGCGTAGGTGGACGGACGGCCGATGCCCCGGGTCTCCAACTCCTTGACGAGGCTCGCCTCGGTGTATCTGGCGGGCGGCTGGGTCGTGTGGTTGGTGGGTTCGAGCCCGGCCACGTCGAGGGCCTCGCCCGGCGACAGCGGCGGGAGGATCTTCTCCTGATCGGCAAGCTCGGCCTCGGGGTCGTCGGATCCGGCGACATACGCGCGCAGGAAACCCGCAAATGTGATGACTTTGCCCGAGGTCGAAAACGTCGCCGTCCCCTGGTCGGCGGTCCCGGCTTCGATGCGGACCTGGGTGCGCACGCCGACCGCGTCCTTCATCTGCGACGCCATGGTGCGCTTCCAGATCAGGTCGTAGAGCTTGAACTGATCGGGATCGAGCACCGACCGCAGGCTGGCCGGTGTGCGGAAGCGCTCACCGGCCGGGCGGATGGCCTCGTGGGCCTCCTGCGCGCTTTTCGATTTGGAACGGTAGACCCGAACCTGCTCCGGCAGGTACTCGTCGCCGTACAGCTCGCGAACCTGGTGGCGGGCTGCGCTCAGCGCCTCCCGCGACAGGGTGAGCGAGTCGGTGCGCATGTAGGTGATGTAGCCGTTCTCGTAGAGGTCCTGGGCCAGTCGCATGGTGCGCCGGGCGTTGAAACGCAGCTTGCGCCCCGCCTCCTGCTGCAGGGTCGAGGTCATGAAGGGGGGGTACGGGCGGTTGGTAAAGGGTTTCTCGTTGACCTCGGTGACCGAAAACTCCGCGCCCGCCAGCTCGCCGGCAAGGGCGGTCGCGCGTTCCTGGTCGAGGATCAACGCGTTGCTCTTGAGCTCACCGGTCTCGGGGTCGAAGTCCTTGCCGATCGCCACCTTCGCGCCGTCGAGCTCGGCCAGCTTCGCGGTGAAGACCGATCCTCCGTCGATCTTCTTGAGCGTCGCCTCGAGGCCGCAGAAGACCGACTCGACAAACCGCATGCGGGCTTCTTCGCGGGCGACGATGAGCCGCGTCGCCACCGACTGCACGCGACCCGCGGACAGTTTCGGACGGAGCTTCTTCCAGAGAACCGGCGAGACTTCATAGCCGACCAGCCGATCGAGAATGCGGCGGGTTTCCTGAGCCGCAACCAGGCGGCTGTCGACGTCCCGCGGCGACTGGAGGGCGTGCGCGATGGCCGAGTCCGTGATCTCGTGGAAGACCATCCGCTTGACCGGGACCGTGGGTTTCAGCACTTCGACGAGGTGCCACGCGATGGCCTCGCCCTCACGGTCCTCGTCAGTGGCCAGGTAGAGCTCCGAAGCGTCGGCGAGCTTCTTCCTGAGGGTTGCGACCTGCTGCTTCTTCGCCAGCGGGATGATGTAGAGGGGCGCGAAATCATTGTCGACGTCGATGCCGAGCCGAGCCCATGGCTTGCCCTTGAACTGTTTGGGAATCTCGGCGGCGGACGGCGGCAGGTCGCGGATGTGGCCGATGGAGGATTCGACGACGTAGTCCGGTCCGAGGAAGCGGGCGATGGTCCGCGCCTTGGCTGGCGATTCGACGATGATGAGCGGCTTGGTATCGGCCATAGGGCCCATAGGAGAGCGGAGCCCGCTGCGCTTGTCAAGCAAAAGGTCGGAAAGCGATGACCGTGTCGGGTGGTATGATCTGCCGACGTTGCCCTCCGGGCGGCGTCCGAATCGAGCGACGAGGAGTGCGCGTGGGACCCTGGTTGATTGAGGTCAGAACCCCGATGGAGCTTGCCCCATGGCTGGCCGGTGGACCACCGGACCGCCCGGGGTCCACGGTCATGCTGGTGCGCGGCGACGGGCCGCAGGTGCGGGTCTTTCTGCCCAACGCCCTCGACGCCGCAAAGGCCGATGAACGGCGCGCGGTGGTGTGGATCCGAAAACCGGGCGTGCTCGATACCGATCGCGCCGGTGAGCTCTTCGGCACGGGCGACCGTTGTCTCGCCGTCGTCCTGGGCGCCGACGGCGGGACCGCCGCCTGGGTGACGAGCGATCGGATCGGTGTGGAGGACGCGGCGTTCGCGTTCGCCGAGGCCGAAAAATACAGGAAAGTTGAACCCATCCATGTCTGAGATTCCCGAGAAGTTCGACCACCTCGAGATCGAGGCCACCTGGCGGCGGCTGTGGGAGGAGTGGGGCATCTACCGTTGGGACCCCGCGGTGCCGCGCGACCGGACCTTCGTGGTCGATACCCCGCCGCCGACCGTGTCCGGATCTCTCCACGTGGGCCACGTTTTCTCGTACACCCACCAGGACCTTCTCGTGCGTTACCAGCGCATGACGGGCAAGAACATCGCCTTTCCGATGGGTTGGGACGACAACGGCCTGCCCACCGAACGACGGGTGCAGAACCTTCTCGGCATCCGCTGCAACCCCCACCTCGCGTACGACCCCGACTGGAAGCCGGACCCTGCGGGCGGCAAGCGCAAGGAGATCGAGGAGGTCTCGCGGCGCAACTTCATCGAGGCCTGCGGCGTGGTCACCGCCGAGGACGAAAAGGCCTTCGAGCACCTGTGGCGCCACCTCGGCCTGTCGCTCGACTGGTCGGAGCAGTACGCCACCATCGACGACCACTGCCGGCGCGTTTCGCAACTCAGCTTTCTCGACCTGGTGGCCAAAGGCCAGGTCTACAACGTCGAGTCGCCGACCATGTGGGACATCGACTTCAAGACCGCGGTTGCCCAGGCCGAGGTCGAGGACCGCCCGCGTCAGGGCACGTTTTACGATCTCCGTTTCGGCGTCGAGGGCGGCGGCGAGCTCAAGATCTCCACCACCCGGCCCGAGCTCCTCGGCGCCTGCATCGCGGTGGTCGCCCACCCGGATGACGAACGCTACCGGGACCTTTTCGGAAAACACGCGATCACGCCGCTTTACGGCGCACGGGTGCCCATCGTCGCCGCCGACCACGCCGACCCCGAAAAGGGCACGGGCATCCTCATGGTCTGCACCTTCGGCGACGCCATGGACGTCGAGTGGTGGAAGGCGTCGGGGCTGCCGCTCAAACAGCTCATCGGCCGCGACGGCCGCATCGTGCCCGCGGCGTTCGGAGAAGCGCCCTTTGCGAGCGTCGACCCCGGGCTCGCCCAGAAGTCGCACGACGAAATCGCCGGCCTCTATATCAGCAAGGCCAAGACGCGGATCGCCGAGCTGCTCGCCGAGGAGGGGAGTCTTCCCGGGTGGCCGGGCGCGGCCCTGGCCGGTGAGCCCAGACCCACCGACCAGATCGTCAAGTTCTACGAAAAGGGCGACCGCGCGCTGGAGTTCGTTCCCACCCGGCAGTGGTTCGTCCGCGTGCTCGAGCACCGGCTGGCGCTGCTCGCGCAGGGCGAAAAGATCCAGTGGCACCCGGCCCACATGAAG
The DNA here is from genome assembly GCA_963823345.1 of Candidatus Sulfomarinibacteraceae bacterium. Classification (GTDB taxonomy): domain Bacteria; phylum Acidobacteriota; class Thermoanaerobaculia; order Thermoanaerobaculales; family Sulfomarinibacteraceae; genus Sulfomarinibacter. Next base: position 109,298 of record CAWGLE010000008.1, on the reverse strand, counting down.
ACCCGCTACACCCACTGGGTCGAGGGTCTGAACCAGGACTGGTGCATCTCCAGGCAACGCTACTTCGGCGTCCCGTTCCCGGTCTGGTACCCGGTCGACGGCACCGGCGAGCCCGACTTCTCGAACCCGATCTACGCCGAGGCGGACGCCCTCCCCGTGGACCCGCTGACCGACACCCCACCGGGCTACTCCGATGACCAGCGGAATCGTCCGGGCGGTTTCGCGGCCGAGCCGGACGTCATGGACACCTGGGCGACCTCGTCGTTGACGCCGCAGATCCAGTCCTACTGGGGCATCGACCCGGAGCGGCACCAGAGGCTCTTTCCGATGGACATCCGGCCGCAGGCCCACGACATCATCCGGACCTGGGCGTTCTACACCATCGTCAAGGCCTGGATGCACGAGGGTGAGATCCCGTGGCGCCACATCGTGCTCTCGGGGTGGATTCTCGATCCGGACCGCAAGAAGATGTCCAAATCCAAGGGCAACGTGGTCACCCCCGACGACCTCCTGGTGGAGTGGTCGTCCGATGCGGTCCGCTACTGGGCGGCGCGCGCCCGCCTCGGCACTGACACCGCCTTCGACCCCGGCGTCTTCAAGGTCGGCAAGAGGCTCGCGATGAAGGTCTTCAACGCCAGCCGGTTCGTGCTCTTGCAGCTCGGCCGCGACGGCGCCGAAATTCCGGGCCCCGACCACATCTCCGAGCCCCTCGATCTGGCCCTGGTGGCGCGGTTGCGGGTGGTGATCGGGCAGGCGACCCGCGCCTTCGAGGCCTTCGACTACGCGGCCGCGCTGCAGGTGATCGAGGAGAGCTTCTGGCAGTTCTGCGATCACTACCTGGAGCTGGTCAAGCTGCGCTCCTACGCAGACGACGACACGGCGGGCCGGCGCTCGGCCCTGGCGGCGCTCGGGCTCGGCCTCAACACCTACCTCCGCCTGTTGGCGCCCTTCCTGCCCTTCGTCACCGAAGAGGCGTGGTCGTGGCGATTCGCCGGAACAGGGCGGATGCAGAGCGTCCACACCGCGCCGTGGCCGACCGCGGTCGAGCTCGCGGTCGTGCCGCAGCCGGAGGCCGAAGGCGGCTTCGAGGCGGCGGTGGCGGTCATGACCGCGATCCGCGGCGCCAAGACGGTAGCGCAGAAGAGCCTCAAGTGGCCGGTGGCATCACTCGAGATCACCGGTTCCGAAGCGGCGCGCGCCGCCCTCGCCCCGGTCATCGCCGACATCCTCCGCGCCGGCAATGTCGTTGACGGGGGGTTGACCCTTGCAGACGGCGAGGCCCCGGAAGGCGAGCGCTTCGCCATCACCGTCACCCTCGGGGAGAGTTCTTAGTTTTGAGTTATTAGTTTTGAGTTGCCGCCCACCCTCCCACGAACCAGGGGGGCGAGCTCCCTCAACTCAAAACTCAAAACTGAAAACTCAAAACTCCTAGGGTGCTGGAATCAGCGCCGTAGGAGCGGGCATGATGTTCCAAGTGAAGCCCGACAGACCTTCGGGGTGGGTGTAGAGCAGCTCGCGCTGCGGCACTCCGTTGACCCAGATGTAGCGGTTGATCTCGCCCTCGTCGTCGTTGGCGACATAGAGCTCGTCGACGCCGTCGCCGTCGAGGTCGGTGAGGATCGAGGCGTGCTCGAAACCGCCCGAGTTGCGGTCGATCGACTCGATGGACCACTCGGCGCGCGGGTCGGTGCCCGGGCGCAGCAGCCACAGACCGCTCTTGTTGGCGGCCGCCACCATCTCCTCGATGCCGTCGCCGTCGATGTCGCCGGCGGTGAGGAAGCGGGTCAGGTTGTCGTCGAGGCTGGTGATCAGCATGCCTGCGGCCGGGTCGGTGCCGGCGTCGAAGCGCAGGATTTCGACGCGCCCACCGGCCACCGCCTCAACCGACACGTAAAGCTCGTCGGTGCCGTCGCCGTCCACGTCGTCGACCAGGATCTCCTTGGCGTGGCGGTCGCCGAGGTCGGCGACAACGGCTCTGGGCTCGTCCGAACCCGGAATGTAGCGGGTGACGAACCCGGGCTGCGGGGTGCCGTCGAGCTTGTTGGGCAGGCTCGGCGTGGCATAGACCTCGAGCACTCCGTTGCCGTCGAGGTCGCCCACCTCGACCTCGTGCACGAAAGTGTTGGGATCGGCGTCGAGCTCCTCGACCGTGAAGCCGCCCGCTCCGTCACCCCAGAGGACGGCCACCACGCCCTGGTCGTGGGTGGCGACCGCGATGTCCGAGAACCCGTCGCCGTTGATGTCGGCCACCTCGAGGTCGCGCATGCGGCTGAACTTGCCGCCGAAGTCCTTCTCCCACAGCGTCGTGCTGGTGCCGTCGGGCGTCCACAGCTTGACCATGGCCTTGGTTCCACCGGCGGTGAGGATGCCCGGCTCGCCGGTCAGTGGCTGGTAGACCATCGCCTTGTGGAAGACGTTGCTGTCGGTGTCTTCGATGAAGCGGTAGCTCCAAGCCGTCCCGTCGTTGGTGAGGATCCCGAGCTGCGCAGGCTGGGGAACGGGTCCCGAGGGGCCGTTCTCGAGCACCGCGAGGCCGAGCAGCAGACCGTTCGGCAGGGGCTCCACCGCCGGCGCCTTGGCGCAGCCGCCGAGGGCGAGAACCAGGGCCATGAACACGAATGAAGCGATGTGACGACGCATGAAAGACTCCGATCTCGAGGTTTTGGGTGGCCGGCGCCTCTCGGCGGGCCGCCGGTATGGTACCGCATCTCCCTGTCGGCTCTCCCGCCCGGCTGCCCGGTTTCCCTCGAGCACCGCAGGCTAGCGGAACACGTCGAAGAGGATCAGCAGCAGCGCAACCCCGTACAGCGTCCCGCAGATCGGGAAGATCCGATCCGCGAACCACCTGGGGAGGAAGATGTCGGTCACCGAACCTCGTGCGGCGCCCAGACGCTCGGTGAGGATGGTCAACGGGCACGTCCATCCGAACGCGGCCAACACCACGCTCTCGATGAGCACGAGCCCGACTGCAACCCAGGTCCAACCGGTGATGGCATCGGTCACTCCGCTGTAAAGGGCGTAGAGAACACACACGCTGAGGACCCAGAAAACGAGGGTGTGAATCACCTTGATGTGGAAGATCGTGAGCTTCACCGGAGAGACCCCCTATCCACCCTTTCGAACCGCCCGAATTCGGCGGACCACACCCGCCGCGGGTGAGGGTCCGCTGGAACGAAGTGTGAGGCATGCACCGCAGTAGTGATAGCGCGCCTGCAGAAAATCGATTCGGCCTTCACTCACAAGGTAGACAATTCGGTGCTCTTCGGTCAGACGACGCGACCATGAACCACTGGGCAGATACTTGAGAGGTTCGGGTTTGCCGATGCCTGAAAACGGTTCGCGGAAAACGGCTTGCACAAGGCCACGTGCGCGAGGGGCGACTTTTCGATCCGTCTTCACCCGGTATGTGCGATCCTCGACGAATTCGGGCTGAAAGACAGCCACCCACCCGCGGGGCACCCTTGCACCGGCGCTCTTACTTCGTTTCCTGGCCAAATCCGAGCTCTCTTCGAAGCTCCTCGATCGATGACGGAGGGAGCTCCCTGCCTTGCGCCCGCGCAAGCGCCGCCAACAGTCGCTCCGCGTTCTTCGGGGAACGCATGAGATGGGCGGTTTCCAGAATACTCTCAAGCTCGTCTGCAGAAATCAGAGCAACGTCTTCCGCATTGCGGCGCCGGATGATTACGGGCTCCCGGGCCGACGACACTTTCTCGCAAAGCGCTGCGAGAGTGGCTCTGGCGTTTGTGTAGGTTGTCACTGTCGGCATGTCTGCCTCCCGTCTAACATGTACAGTTTGAATGTACATGTTTGTGGCCATGAGGTCAGGTACCTGACGGTCCGAGTTCAGCGGACACCACCCGCCCCGTGCTAGACTCGCGATTCCCGGGAGGGTGTTCCAAAGATGAAACAACTGACTTCCTTGAGCGTGGCGGCGTTGGGTTGTGCTGCCCTGGTTCTGGTGGCGTCGTGCGGCGGCGACGGCGGCGTGCAACAGGCCGCGACTACCGAAACGGTGCCCGTCATCGTCGTCGCCATCGACGGTCTTCGCGCCGACGCGCTCGGGTGCTACGGCGCCCCTGCCGCAACCCCGGCATTCGACGCGATGGCGGCCGAATCGGTCGTTTTCGAGTGGGCCTTCGCCCAGGCGCCGCAACTCCATCCCTCCCTGGCGGCGTTGGTGAGCGGGATGTACCCGACCACCAACGGGCTGCGCGCGCCGGGCGACTACATGTCCGACGATGCGACGACCCTTGCCGAGGTCCTGCTCGCCGCGGGCTTCCGCACCGCCGCCTTCGTCGAGGGCGGTGCGAGCGACAGCGACTACGGGCTTGCCCAGGGCTTCGAGGTCTACCAGACCTCGGCAGCGCCGGGCCAGGCCGCCCTCGGCTGGCTGGCGGAGCAGGAGTCCGCGAACGTCCTTGCGGTCGTCGGCGGCTGGTCGCGGCCCGCGCACGAAGCCGTCACCGCCCTGCTCGAGGGCGCCGGGAGGCCCGCCGGGATCGGCGACCGCGTGCGCGAGGTGCTGGCTTCGAGGGCGACCGACAACCCGGTCGGATTCGGCGACGAAGACCTCGAGTGGGCGCACGCCTGGTACGCGGCCCGCGTCCAGGTGATCGACTCACTGTTCGGCGCGTTCATGGACGAACTGAAGGCACTCGGTCTCGACCGGCGGGCGATCGTGGTGGTGCTCGGAAGCAACGGGTTCGCGCTCCAGGAGCACGGCGACCTGTTCGGCGAATCACTCTACCCGGCGGTCGCCCACGTGCCGCTGATGATCCGTCTGCCCGGCGGACGCGATCCCCAGACCGTGGACAAGGTGGTGGAGGTGGTGGATCTGATGCCGACCATCCTCCAACTCACCGGCCAGCCCGTGCCGGCGGGCGTGCAGGGGGCCAGCCTGCTGCCGATCCTCGATGGTGCCGGGCAGCCGCCCTACGTGGCGTTTGCGGAGTCGCCGCAGGGCGGTGGTCAGCGGTTCGTGGCCCTCGGCGGTCTCGCCATGGTCGGGGGAATTTCCGGCGAGAACTCGGAGCTCTACGACCTCGTGGGCGACCCGGCGGCGGCCCGGGACCTCGCTTCCGGCGAGAGCGACAAGCTCGAGGTGATGGTCCGCCACCTCCAGGCGTGGGAGAAGATGGTGGCGGTGGCGTCTCTCGACCCCCAGTTGAGGGCCGAGGAAGAGCTCGACGAGGACACCCTGAAGCAGCTCAAGAGCCTGGGGTATATCCAGTAGGATGAAGCGTGTTTAGCTATTAGCCATTTAGCTGTTAGCCGCATTGATAGCTAACCGCTCAGCTGACAGCTCTTTGCCGTCACGGAAAGGCTTGCCAGCGCCGGCCGTTCCAGCGGGCGCCGGCGGCCTCGTCCCGGGTCGGTGTTCGGACCACGATCCCTCGCGCGGCCAGACGTTCGAGGACCTCGTGGTGGGGGTGGCCGTGGGTGTTCCCCGACGAGGCCGGTATCAGCGCCACCGCCGGTGAGGCCGCGTCGAGCAGGTACGACGACCCGCCGTTGCGGCTGCCGTGGTGGGGGACGACGAGGACATCGCAGTCGAGGCGCGTCTCCCGGCTGAGGCGGCGTTCGGTGGTCCTGCCGATGTCGGAGGTGATCAGTGCGGAGCCCGGCCCGAGGTCGACGCGGACCACCAGTGACCGCTCGTTTTCCTCCCGCGGCAGGTGCCGAGCGGACGGCCACACGACCTCGAGCCTGAGCCCGCCCAACGACAGGGACGAGCCGCGGGCCACCGGCGCCACCCGGGTGCCGGCGGAGCGGGCGGCGCGCAGCAGCGGCACGGTTTCCTCCGCCGCGACCATCCATCCCGGCACCACGAGGCGGTCGACCTCAAGGGTCCGCAGAACGTGGACGGCGCCGCCGATGTGGTCTTCATCGGAGTGCGACGCCAGCAGCGCGCGCAGACGCCGGTGGCCGGCGTCTGCGGCCAGAACCGCGGCCTCGCGGGGGAAGCGACCGGCGTCGGCGAGGACGGCGTCACGACCGGAGGCCGCGATGACGGCCGCGCCGTCGCCGACCGGCAGTACCGCGACCAGGGGGACGACCGGCGATGGCCCGACGAACAGGCGGAGATGGAGCATCAGCAACGCGCCGAGCCACGCTACAGCCGCCCACACCGCGCGCCGCCGGGGCTGCAGGGCGAGCCAACCCGCGACCGTGAGCACCGCGACCGCCGGGACGGGGATCGCCGGCGCGATCAACTCCGCCGCCCGCGCGGTTCCACCGATGAACTGGAGGAGTGACTCCAGGAGGTGGAGCGCTGCCAGGACGAGCCCGGCGCCGCCGCCCCAGAGCGGGGCGACCACGGCCGCCAGCACCGAACCCAGGACGGCCGGGGCGAGCAGCGGCAGCGCGAGGAGGTTGGAGACCAACGCGCCCGGGATCAGGCTCCGGAAATGCCAGGCCACGAGCGGGGCGGCCGCCGTCTGCGCCACCAGTGGCACCGCAACCGCACCGGCCAGCCAGATCGGGCCGCGAAGGGCGGCGGTGACGGGGGGGACCCACCGGATCAGGGCGGCGGTGATGACGACCGTCAGCTGGAAGCCGGGCTCGGCGATGAGACCCGGATCGGCGATCAGCAGGACCAGTGCCGCCAACAGCACCGCCGCCATCGGCAGCACCGCCCGGCCGAGAAACCGTGCGCCGAGGTAGACGACGCCCATGAGGGCCGCACGCACGGCCGAGGACGACCCGCCGGTGAGGACGGCGTAGGCCGGGATCACGATCAGCGCGATGAGGCGGGCGGTTCGCGGTCCGGCGCCCGACAGCGCCGCCAGCAGCCACGCCGAACCGCCGACGATTCCGACGTGCAGACCGCTGACGGCGAGCAGGTGGGCAAAACCCGAGCGCCGCCAGCGGTCGCGCCGGGACTCCGGAATCAGGTCGCGGCGTCCGAGGGCCAGCGCCGCTGCCAGCTCGGCGGTGCGGATCCTCCTGACGTCGGTGCCCGCTGCGGCCATCAGGTCGAGAGCCAGCCGGTCGCGGAGGCGCGGCAGCAGACGGCGGTGGCCGGTCGCCTGGACGAGCCGTGCGGACGGCACCACCAGGAGCGGCAACGCCGCTTCGCCCGTCGGCAGGGCGAGGATGTCGACGACAGCGCCGGGTGAGGGCAGATCATCGGCGAGGGTGGCGCCGCGGACGTCGATTCGACAGCTCGTCGCGAGGTGGAACGGGCGGTCCCTCAAAGCGGCTTCAATGACGCGGACTCGCGACCCACGGCCCCACCTGGTGGCGCTCCATCCCTCGGTCACGACGACCCGGGCGCGCAGGGTGGATCCGGGGCTCGCGAGCAACGATTCCCAGGTCGAGCGGTCGGCCGCCGCGCCGAGCCCTCTGCCGCCGACCAGCGCCAGACCCGCGGCGAACCACAGCAGTGCGTTGGCGCTTCCCCTTTTGTGCGCCATCGCCCCGAGCGCGGCGGACAATGACGCTGCGCCGAGGAGCATCAACGCTGCCCGTGCCCACGACGAACCGGGCACGGTCACCCACCACGTGGCCGTTGCCGCGATGACGGCCCCTCCGGTCATCGACCACAGCGGTCGCAGGGCCCGGCCCTGCGCGCTGTCGTCCGTCACGCCCGCTCCAACAGTGCGAGGATCTCGACGTGGTGGGTGGAGGGGAATAGATCGTACAGCTCGACCGAGCGCACGGTGAAACCGTGGTCGAGGAGAAAGCCGGCGTCCCTCGCCCAGGTTGCGGGATCGCATCCGAGCATCAGCACTCGGCGGGGTTGCCAGCGGACGAGGCGGGTTCGCAGGGATTTTGTCAGCCCCGAGCGCGGTGGATCGGTGATAACAAGCGCCTCCCCGGGGAGGTCCGGGGAGTTCTCGACGAATTCTTCGGCCGTCTGCCCGACGGCGACGGTCGCGGCCGGAAGATTGAGGGCGGCGGCCCGCGCGGCGACCCGGTGCGGTTCGACCAGGCAAGCGGCGCGGGCGCCGGCGGACACCGCGGCCGCAGCCAGAAAACCGACCCCGGCGTGGAGATCGAAGATCGGGTCGGTGTCGGTACCGGCGAGCTCGGCGATGCGTTCGAAGAGAGCCCGTACGAGGTGTTTGTTGCCCTGGAAGAATGCCCCGATGGGAACCGTGAGCGGGAGCGGCAGGTCGAATGCCACCGTGGTCGCGCCCCAGCCGCCGCGGATTTCTCCCGTTCGGTCGAGGCTGTGAAAGCCTGAAACCGCGTCGTCGATGTCGGCGCGGGGCGGGATCCACCCGGGGTCGATGCGCGGCGGGCCGCCCCTGGCGGGCCGCAGCCCGGCTACGGCGTCTCCGGAACGCGAGCCCTGCAACCACTCCAGGTCGACCTTGTGCGGGCACCGCCGCGATAGGCTTTCGATCATCGACGGCAAGGCGGTCATGAGGTCGGGGGAAAGAATGCGGCAGGCGGGGATGGAGGTCACCGTCTGCGATCTGACTTCGAAGAAGCCGAGTCGGCGGGCTTCAGGGTCCCAGTGCAGCCGCGCGCGCAGGCGATAGGCGAGGGGCGAGGCGACAATCGGGGCCTGCGCCAACATGGCGGCGAGGACGGGCCGGCTGCGGGCCGCATCGGCAGCCGCCACCGCCTTGAGACGCGCCCCCGCCTCGGGAGTGATGTGCGGCCAGTCGCAGCCGCCGCAGCGGTCCGAATGCGGACACGGATCGCTCTCCCGGGCGGCGTGGGGTGATTCCCGAACGGCCACCGTGTCGGCCTCGACGATTCCCGCCCGGCGCCGGGAGGGTTGGGCCAGTACGAGCTCGCCGGGTAGCGCGCCGGCCACCATCCAGGTCTCGCCGTCGTGGTGGGCCAGGGCGCGGCCGCCGCCGATCAGCTTTTCGGCTCGCAGGATGACCGGCGGGCCACCCGGACGGGCCGAGCGACTCCGATCGCCGTTCAACCGGCGATCTCCAGGCGCGGCAGTTCGAGCAGGGCGCGGAGCAGCCGGTCGCGCAAGGCCCGGAACGTGCGGTCGCGGGCATCCGGGGTGACCGTCATGGCCCCGGCTTCGCTCCGGGCGCGTTCCTCCAACCGTCGGCGGTCGTCGTCTTCGAGGGCGTCGAAACAGTCGGCCAACAACGTCGACTCGAGGGCGAAGAGGTGTTCCTCGACAAAGGCCGTGTCGACAGCCGATGCAGCTTCCACCTCGAGGCGGATGCGATCGATGACGGCGGCGGCCCTCGGCCTTGAAGCCCGGGCCGACTCTGCGGACGCCGCAAGGCGCCCGGCAAGCCGCAGGATCGCCTCCGCGGCGGAGAGTGTGTCAGCCTGCGTCGTCGTCGCTCCGACCCTCATCTCGGCCAGACGCCGGGCGTGCTCGGCCACGGCGTGCCTGCAGTAGGAGAGACTGACCACGGGCTCATCCTCGCCGCGCTCGAGGCGACGGGCGAAGACCTCCGCGATGCCGGTGCGGATCGCCGACATCGGGATCCCGTCGTTCCACCACGATCGGAGCAGTTGAAAGTCCTTCGGCGAGAGGACGTGCGGGACGCCGCGGAGAGCGGCGAAGAGATCCTCCACCGCACGGTAATAGTCGAGTTCGGCGTTTTTGTCCGGGACCATGAGGTGAGTGTACCGCGCCCGAATCTGTACAATGCGAAGGTATCGATGCAGCGCGTCACCCGTCTCATGCTGGTCTCCTGGATGCTGCTTCCAGCCGTCACGGCCGGTGCAGGTTCCTGGGCAAGTCTCCCCGACGCGGTGGCCCAGTTGCAGGCCGATCCGCGAAACCCGTCGGCCTCCGAAGTGGTTCGGCAGACCGGTGCGTCCATTCGATTCGAGGCCGCCGCCGGCCGTCTGAGCGCGGTGGCGACGCTGATGGAGGTCTATTCCAGCCTGGTGACGCAGCTGCCGGACGGTGAAAGGCGGATGCGGATCGTCGAAAAGGAGGTGTCCGAGGCCCTGGTGGCGTACGGGCTGGAGCGACGCGCTCAGGATTTCGAGACCGCCGCCACCGCATGGACCATGGCCGCGACCTATGACTCCTCCGGGCGCGGCATGGCGCTGATCCGCGAAATCCTCCTGCCGCCTGAAAACCCCGATGCCGGTGCGTTCTGGAGGTCCGAACTCGACGGTGCGGTGCTCGTGTATCTCCCTCCGGCGCGGACCAGGGTGGGCTGTTCCGAATCGGATCGTCGGTGCCGACAGAACGAGATCTATTTCCGCTGGTTCGAGTTGCCGGGTTTCTGGGTCGAGAAGTACGAGGTCAGCAACGACCGCTACCGGCTCTGCGTGGAGGCGGGGTCGTGCACACCGCCGCTCGATGACTTCCGTTACAACGATCGCGCGCGCGGTCACGACCCCGTGGTGGGCGTGACCTGGTTTCAGGCACGCGATTTTGCAGCCTGGGCCGGGCGCCATCTTCCCTCGGAGGCCGAGTGGGAGCGTGCGGCGAGGGCGGGCGACCAGCTCTGGCGTTTTCCGTGGGGCAACAGTCGACGGCCGGAGCACGCGAACGTCTGGACGGAGACGGCGGAGAGCGCCGTCGGTACGAAACCTGTGGGCTCCTACCCGCCGACCGGCCCCGGGCTCTTCGACCTGGGGGGCAACGTCTGGGAGTGGTGTGCCGATCGCTACCAGGCCGGTCTGATCGAGCTGCCGGACGACGGTTCACCCGCGCGCGCCGGCATCGGGCGGACGGTTCGCGGCGGGTCGTGGCGGCGCAGCATCGATCTCGCGCGGGTCTCGACGAGGAGCTGGTTCGACGAGTGGTATCGCGCCGACGACCTCGGTTTCCGGTGCGTGCTGCCGCGAAGCGACGAGGTCGCGGATGCGGTCGTTCTGGCGACAGCCAATCGCACGTTCGCTCTCAGAATCCGGCTCGGGCACGATCTGGCGGGTGCGGCGCTGTCGGCCGAAGATCGGCGTTATCTCGACCGCCGCGCCATCACCTGGTTGCTCCTGGAGGAAAAGGTGAGCAACGCGCTGCAAGTGGCGGTCTCGCTGCTGCAGAGAGACCCGACGGATCCGGTGGCCCTCGATGTCTTCAACGGCATCGGCGCCAAGCTCTCGAGCGCGGCTCGAGCCGGCGACCTCGCCGAGCTCGATCAGCTGCGGTCGGTTCTCGCTCTGGCTGCGGCCGGCAACTCGCGGTTCGAGCGCCGCCGCCGCGAAGTCGAGCCGCAGGTCGTGTCCGCACTCCAGGCCTGCGGCGAAACGGCGGCCCGCGCGGGGCAGCGCGATCTCGCGCGGGCGTGTTTCGAAAAGGCGCTCGAGATCTCCGACAACGACAACGCCCTGCTGCGGAGCATGGATGCCGCGATGCCGCGCGCGGGGGTCACCAAGACCACCGAAAAAGACAGCAGGACGATGGTGTGGATTCCCGCCGGGACGTTCCGCTACGGCGCCAGCGAGGGAGACAACCAGGCGGATCTCGACGAGTTTCCCGCCGGTGTTTTTCTGGTCCAGGGGTTCTGGATGGACCGCGAAGAAGTCACCAATGCCGACTACCGCCGCTGCGTCGAGGAGGCAGCGTGTACGCCGCCGGGCCAGACCGAAGCCTACGATGATCCGAATCGCGCAAACCACCCGGTGCTGTGGGTGGACTGGTTCCAGGCCCGCCAGTACGCGCGCTGGGCCGGGAAGAGGCTGCCGACGGAGGTCGAATGGGAATACGCGGCGCGTGCCGGCAGCCCGGCGAGATTTCCCTGGGGAGAACGGTGGGACCCGGCCCTCGCCAACGGCCTGGGAATCGACGGCGCGGATCACTGGGCGGCGGAAGCGCCGGTCGGCAGGTTTCCGGCCAACGCGTGGGGTGTTTTGGATCTCGTCGGAAATGCCTCGGAGTGGGTGCAAGACGTCTACCATCCGGGATACAACGGCGCGCCACGGGATGGCAGGCCGTGGGAGCAGGAGACCGGAGCGATCTCTGAACGCAAACGGGTGGTTCGCGGCGGCTCCTACGGCGATCCCCCATCCAAACTCCGGGTCTCCGATCGCGTTGACCGCAACCCGCACAGTGCGCAGCGCGGAATCGGCATCCGCTGCGTGTCCGATTGATCAGAGGCCGATTTTTTCGAGGATCCGGTCGAGCGCATCGATCTCGCCGCGGGTGGTGTAGAAGTGCGGCGAAAAACGGACGTACCCCTGGCGAACCGACACCGCGACCCGGCGGTCGAGAAGTCGGCGGCGGGCGTCCTCCGGTGCGACGGACGGGTGGCGGGCGGCCACGATGCCGGCGATAGGGTGTCCGGAACCGGGCGAGAACACATCCCAGCCGTGAGCCAACAGGACCCTGGTCAATAATCGCGCGAGCGTCTCGACCCGGGCCTGGATGTTCTCGCGGTCGACGGCGGCGACGAGATCGAGACCGGCGGCGAGACCGGCGACGCCGATACCGTTGCTGGCCCCGGGTTCGAAACGGCGGCCGTCCTCGTGCAGCTCAAGGCGGTGGAGGAAAAAGTCGCGCGGGGCGAGAACCGCGTTGCGCCAGCCGGAGATCACCGGTTGCAGCTGAAGGCGGAGATCGGGGGAGGTCGCCAGCAGGCCGGCACCTTCGGGCCCCAGCAGCCACTTGTGGCCGTCGGCCGCAACCGCGTCGACACCGAAGGTCCCCATATGCATGGGCAGCACGCCGAGGCCCTGGATCGCGTCGACCACGAGGAGGACGTCGCGGTCTCTGCAGATGCCGCCGAGTTGGGCGAGCGGAGCGATCCAACCGCTGTGAAAGGCGACCCACGACACCGCCAGGAGGCGGGTGCGATCGCTGATGTGCCGCTCGACGACCGCCGGGTCGACGCGCCCGTCGGGTTGGGAGAACCTGATCACACGGACGCCCCGCCTCGCCAGGGCCATCCACGGTGCGACGTTGGCGGCGAACTCCTCGCTGCCGACCAGGACCTCGTCGCCGGGCTCCCATTCGAGCCCCTCGGCGATCAGCGAGAGACCTTCGGATGTGCTGTGGACGATCGAGACATCGTCGGGTGCGCAGCCGATGAGCTGGCTTCCGAGGTGGCGGCACGACAGGAGGTCGTTGTGCCATTCGCGGTACTTCTCGTGCCCGGTCTCCTCCTGCTCCGTGATGCGTCGGCGCATGGCTTCGGCCACCGGCGCGGGGAGCGGACACACCGCAGCGTGGTCGAGGTACAGCACGTGCTCCCTGATGGGAAACTTCGGAAGCCACTCGCCGAGTTCAAAAGCCATGCCGCGATCATACCCCGCCCATTCCCGGGCAGGCGTCCCGGCTGCCCGGGAATGGGCTCACACGTTCGGCATCAGGTGGATGCGCTGGATCTGCAACAGCCCGACCCTGACCAGGGCGTCGGGGTCGCGCAGCGCGAGAGGGATGAGGTCGCTCTCGGGGATCCCGGATTCGGCCATCGCCGGCCCCCGCAGCAGACCGTGACCGCAGGCTCGCCCGGATGGCTGGGCGCGATCGCTCATCTTCCGCGCCAGGTCGACGACCGTGGCCCACTGTTCAGCCGGGAAGTTCGGCTGGCTCGACAGCGGGTACACCACGTAGCCGACCCGGGTCCGCAGGTTGGCCGCGAGGAGCAGGTCCGAGTCGGCGGCCATCGCGAGAAAGCGTTGGCTGACCACGTAGGTGTGTTCCGGGTCGAGGTCGCGAAGCACGGCGAGGTGCTCCTGGTCGCTGAGCCGGATCGGGATGTCGGAATCGCGGATCACGTCTCGCAGCAGGGTCTGGATGTGGCTGCTGATCTGCGCTCCGCCCTCCAGCGGAGCGGGAAACCAGTCGCCCGTGATCGGCTCGAGGCGGACGCAGTAGAGTCCGAGGCAGGTCCCCGGCGAACGATCGGGTGATCTGGAGCTCGTGACCATCGCACGGCGTTGCGCGAGACGGAGCTCGTAGGGAAGAAAAATCTTCAGGAACTCGTGGCCGGCGACGGGTATGTCGGGTTGGTCGGCTCGTCGTTCGCTCATCGATCGATGTTCGCAGAACCCCTCTCTCCAGTCAACGAGCGGTGAACCCCTGGTCATATCTGCCTTCGGATATCACCGATCCGGTGAACTCGAAGGCCTGCCGTTGCCACGCCGGCGACCCCGCCGGAGCCGCCCGGTCAGTTCTTGCTGCGCAGGACGTTGAGCGCCGAGCCGGCCTTGAACCACTCCACCTGTTCGGCGTTGAGGGTGTGGTCGAGCCGGATGCTCTCCTGCGAACCGTCGGCGTGGTGGATGACCGCGGTGATCTGTGCTCCCGGCGAGATCTCCGCAAGCCCGGTGAGTGAAATCCGGTCATCGACGCGGATCTTTTCGTAGTCTCCAGGGTCGGAAAACCGCAGCGGCAACATGCCCTGCTTTTTGAGGTTGGTTTCGGCGATGCGGGCGAACGAGCGCGCGATGACGGCCATGCCCGCCATGTGGCGGGGTTCCATCGCGGCGTGCTCGCGCGATGAGCCCTCGCCGTAGTTTTCGTCGGCGACGGCCACCCAGCGGATGCCCCGGTCCCTGTACGACCGCGCCAGCTTGGGAAGCGACACCACGTCGCCGTTTTCGACATCGACCCCGAAGCCGGGCTCCTCCGCAAAGGAGTTGACTGCGCCCAGGAAGAGGTTGTCCGAGATGTTGTCGAGGTGGCCGCGGAATCGAAGCCAGGGGCCGGCCTGGGAGATGTGGTCGGTGGTGCACTTGCCGCGGGCCTTCAGAAGCACCGGCATGCGCTCGTAGTCCTTGCCGTCCCAGGCGGGAAACGGCGACAGCAGTTGCAGCCGTTCGGAGTCGGGCCGGACTCTGACCTCGACCGACGAGCGGTCCTCGGGCGGCGCCAGGTAGCCTTCCGCTTTGAAGATGAAGCCCTTGACCGGCACCTCCGGTGCCGGGCCGGGCGGGTCCAGGCGGTAGGTGGAACCGTCCTCGGCGATGAGCTCGTCAGCGAGCGGATCGATCGTCAGCTTGCCTGCGAGGGCGTACGCGACCACCACCTCGGGGCTGGCGATGAAGGAGTTGGTCTGCGGGTTGCCGTCGTTGCGCTTGGCGAAATTGCGGTTGAAGGAGCTGATGATCGAGTTGACGTCGCCCTGGGAGACGTCGTTGCGGTGCCACTGTCCGATGCACGGACCGCAGGCGTTGGCGAGCACGGTTCCACCGAGGCGATTGAAGGTGTCCATCAGGCCGTCGCGCTCGATGGTGGCTTCGATCTGCTCCGAACCCGGAGTCACCCACAGAGTCGATCGGGTCCTGGCGCCGTGGGCCAGGGCCTGTGCGGCCACGTCGGCGGCGCGCGTGAGGTCCTCGTATGAGGAGTTCGTACAGGAGCCGATGAGGGCGGCGGTCAGATTGTCGGGATAACCGTGTTTGCGGACGTCGGCCGCCAACCCGGACACCGGCCGCGCGAGGTCGGGTGAGAACGGACCGACGACGTGCGGTTCGAGGGTGTCGAGGTCGATTTCGATCACCAGGTCGTAATAGGCCTCGGGGTCCGCCGCCACCTCGGGGTCGGCCTGCAGGAGATCCTTGTTGGCCTCGGCGAGGGTGGCGATCCGTGCCCGCTGGGTGGCGTCGAGATAGGTCTTGGCGCGCTTGTCGTAGGGAAAGATCGAGGTGGTGGCGCCGAGCTCGGCTCCCATGTTGGTGATCGTGCCCTTGCCGGTGGTCGAGATGGTCGAGGTCCCGGGGCCGAAGTACTCGATGATCCGGTTGGTGCCGCCCTTGACCGTGAGGATGCCGAGCAGCTTGAGGATCACGTCCTTCGGCGACGTCCAGCCTTTGAGGCTGCCGGTGAGTTTGACGCCGACGATCTCGGGCTGCAGCACCTCCCAGTTGAAGCCGGCCATGACGTCGACGGCGTCGGCGCCGCCGACACCGACGGCGATCATCCCGAGCCCGCCTGCGTTCGGCGTGTGGGAATCGGTGCCGATCATCATGCCGCCGGGAAAAGCGTAGTTTTCGAGCACCACCTGGTGGATGATGCCCGACCCCGGTTTCCAGAACCCCAGGCCGTAGCGGGCCGACGTCGACTGCAGGAAGTCGTAGACCTCGCGGTTGCGTTCGATGGAGGCTTCCACGTCCTCGGCCGCCCCCGATTTCGCGAGGATCAGATGGTCGCAGTGGACGGTCGACGGCACGGCGGTGGTGTCGCGGCCGGAGAGCATGAACTGGAGCAGCGCCATCTGCGCCGTGGCGTCCTGCATGGCGACCCGGTCGGGCCGCAGCTGGAGGTAGGCCCGCCCGCGCTCGAGCTCGTCGTTGGGGTCGGCCAGGTGCCCGAACAGCACCTTCTCGGCGAGCGTGAGCGGTCTGCCGAGCCGTTGCCGGACCACCTTGAGCCGCTGACGGGTGGTGTCGTAGACCGATTGGACGAACTCGGGAGTCGATTCGATGGTTGGCATGCAGAATCTCCTTGGCCTGGGCTTCGGCACCCGGCGTCGCCCGGCGGGCGCCGCAGTGCGTCACGCATTCTACACCTGAAATTTCGGTCGGTCCCTCTGGGCGGAATGTCGATGCGGCGTTATTCTCCTGGACGATGAACGATCTGAAAGGACAACATCCGGACCGACCGAAATTTCTGTGTGACGCCATGGTGGGGTCGTTGGCGCGGTGGCTGCGGCTGTTCGGTTTCGACACCGCCTTTTTCGAGCCCGGCGTGCCGGACGACCGGTTGGCTGAGACGGCGCGCTCCGAGGGGCGCTGGCTCCTGACCCGCGACCGCAAGCTCGCAGCAGCCGGACCACGGACCGTGCTGGTGCGCGCCGAAACGCTGGATGACCAGCTGGTGGAGGTGATGTCGCGGCTCGCACTTCGCCCGGCCGCGAACCTCGACGGAGCGCGCTGCAGCGAGTGCAACGGGGACCTGCTCCCGGTCGGCAGAGACGACGTGTCCGCGGTGATACCGCCCTACGTGTTCGCCACGGCGCCCCGATTCCGTCGCTGCGTCGGGTGCGGCCGGGTGTACTGGCCTGGCAGCCACAGCGAGCGGATCATCGCCCGGATGCACACGATCGTTGAACGTTTAAACGTTTGAACGTTTTAGCGTTAGGCCCCCGACACGTTACAATGCGCGCATGATGACGAACTCCGACGAGGCTCTGGAAAAGCTCGAAGAGATTCTCGGCCACCGTTTTCAGGATCGGGAGCTCCTGAGGATGGCTCTGCGCCATGGATCGGCGGCCACTGCGCAGCGGCGAGGCTCGTACCAGCGGCTCGAATTTCTCGGTGACGCAGTCATCGGCCACGCCGTCGCGCAGTTGCTGTTCGAGGTCTTTCCCGGCGACGACCAGGGGATGCTGACCCGCAAGCGGGTCCACCTGGTGCGGTCGGAGCGGCTCGCGGAGCGGGCCGCGCTGCTCGGGCTGGACGGTTGGGTCGAGGTGGGCCCGAGCGAAGAGAAGAGCCGTGGTCGGGAGAGATCCGCCATGCTCGAGGACCTTTTCGAGGCGGTGGTCGGTGCCATCGTGCTCGATGGTGGTTGGAGCGCGGCCTTTGATTTCGTCGGCGACCAGTTTGCCGAGGACCTGGGCGGGCTCGACGAGCGCACGCTGGCGTTGGCCGACCCGAAGTCGTCACTCCAGGAAGCTGCGCAGGCGCGCGGCCTGGCGTTGCCGGAGTACCGCAAAGTGGCTGTCTCGGGCCCGGATCACAGCCGTCGGTGGGCGTACGAGGTGATCTTCGACGGCAACGAGATCGCCCGCGGCGAAGGCATGAGCAAGCGGGAAGCGCAGCAGCAGGCGGCGCGGAGGGCGCTGGTCCGTCTGGGGCTGGTGCCGGAGGAGTAGTTACTCGTCCGTAGGCCGCGTCTCAGCACGTTGTCCCGTGAGGAGCCACCTTTATCATTGTTTGCCCAAGCTCCGTCAATACAGGATCGGGTGTCAAACAATGAAGATGGCACCTCCGATGCACGTATCCGACACCCATTTCCAGCCCGGACTGATTTCGGTGGGCGTCGGATGAATCGAATCGAAATCCGAAATTCCGGTCGGGGTACGATGACCCGGTGACGACACCGCACCCGCTGCTCGAGCGCGCCAGGGAGGCCCCCGAAAAGCCGGGGGTCTATCGCTTTCAGGATCGATCGGGGAAGGACATCTACGTCGGCAAGGCGCGCGACCTGCGGCGCCGGGTCCTCTCGTACTTCGGTCGCCACGATCTGCCGGAGCGCACGCAGTCGATGCTCGCGCGGGCGCGGCGTCTCGACTTCACGGTCACCGCCAGCGAGGCCGAGGCCTTCATTCTCGAAAACACCCTCATCAAGCGGCTGCGGCCGCGTTTCAACGTACTGCTCCGGGACGACAAGACCTACCCCTATCTCAAGCTCACCGTCGGCGAGGCGTGGCCGCGGGTGGAGCTCACGCGGCGGGTCCGGGATGACGGCCACGCGTACTTCGGGCCCTACATGGGGCAGCGCATGGCGCGCAAGCTGATGGACCTCGCGCGGACCCACTTTCAGGTCCGCACCTGCCAGATCGAGATCGACGGCAAGCTGCCGCGGCCCTGTCTCTACTACCACATGCGCGCCTGCCTCGGCCCGTGTGTCGACGGTCTGACGACGCCCGAAGCCTACGCAGAGGTCGTGGAGGAACTGCGCCTCTTCCTGGACGGCAAGCACCGTCAGCTGCTGCCGCGGCTGGAGCGCAGCATGTGGCGGGCATCGGAGAACGAGGACTTCGAGATGGCGGCGCGCTATCGCGATCTGATCTCGGTGGTGAAGCGTCTCGGCGAGCGCCAGGACGTGGAGCGGCCGGGTCGGAGCGACGCCGACGCTCTGGCGCTGTGGACGGACGGCGAGCACGCCACGGTGTGCGTGTTGCCCTACCGGGCCGGGCGTCTGGTCGACAAGCGCGAGTTCCATTTCGAGGGGGTCGGTGAGGTGGCGCCGTCGGAGCTGCTGGTGACCTTCGCCGCCCAGTACTACGAGGCCAACCCGGCGGTCCCGCGCCGGGTGGAGACCGCGGTCGAGATCGACGAGGACGACCGCGCCATGCTGCGGGCCTTTCTCCGCCACACCGTCGGCCGGGCGGTCGTCGTCGCCAATCCCCAGCGCGGGCCGCGGGCGCGGCGGGTGGCGCTGGCATCGAAGAACGCCCGGGCGGCCTTCGATCTGCGCTTCCGGGCGCCACGCTCGCAGGCCCTGCATCTGTCACGGCGGCTCGGGGAGGCACTGGGCCTTCCCGGCCCGGTGAGCAGCGTCGAGTGTTTCGACATCTCGCATTCGAGCGGTAAGGACACCACCGCCTCGTGCGTGGTGTGGCAGGACGGGCGGATGAACAAGCGCCAGTACCGGACGTTTCTCATCCGTGGGGTCGAAGGTGCCGACGACTTCGCGTCGATCGCCGAGGCGGTGGGCCGCCGCTACCGGCGGTTGCGGGACGAGCAGCGCCCTTTCCCGGATCTGGTGCTGATTGACGGGGGCGTCGGACAGCTCAACTCGGCGATGGCGGCGCTGGACTCCCTGGGACTCGACCTGCCGCTTGCCGCCCTCGCCAAACGCGAAGAGGAGTTGTGGCTGCCGGCCGCTTCGGAGCCGCTGCGGCTGGATCGATCGGATCCCGCGCACCTCGTGCTGCGCGAGATCCGGGACGAGGCGCACCGATTCGCGGTCAGCCGTCACCGCGCGCGCCGGGGCAAGAAGACCCTTTCGTCACAGCTCCTCTCGGTGCCGGGGGTCGGTCCCGGCCGGACCCGGGCCCTCCTCCATCATTTCGGCTCGGTACGCGCCGTTCAGAACGCCACCGTCGACGAGCTGCAGCGCGCACTCGGCCCCCACCTCGGCCGCCACGTCTTCCACCACCTCCACGCCGGCGAGTCGTCCGTCGAGGACTGACGAGTCGCGAATTTCGGATTTCGGATTTCGGAATTCGGATTTCCCGCCCACCCTCCCCCGGTTCAACCGCAACGACGGATAGTGTTTCATTTCAATTACCTTACTGATGTCATGAGTTGTCATGTGTGAGTTATCTCTATTCGACAGTTCGCAGTTTTCAACTCACGGCAATTCGTGAAGTCTATCTCCCGAGGGACACTCGGGAGCCAATTTCCGTCGACCGTAAATCCGAAATCCGAAATCCGAAATCCGAAATTGGACCCCTTTTCGAAAATGCTAGTCTGACGCCGTATGTTCATCTCCGAAACCTTCACCAGCCTTCAGGGCGAAGGGATGCTGACCGGTGTTCCGTCGTTCTTCATCCGTACATCCGGCTGCAACCTCCGCTGCCGGTGGTGCGACACCCCCTACACCTCGTGGGTGCCGGAAGGCGAGAGACTGCCGGTTGCGGATCTGTTGGCGCAGGCGCTGGCTTCCGGCGTCCGGCACGTGGTGGTCACCGGTGGCGAGCCGCTCCTGCAACGCGAGATCGGCGCGCTGACCGGGGGGCTGAACGAGGCGGGCCTTCACGTAACGGTCGAAACCGCGGGCACGGTCGACCCGGCCTTCCACTGCGATCTGCTGTCGGTGTCGCCGAAGACCGCCAACTCGGACCCACCGGGTGCGGACCGGGTTCGCCACCAGCGGCTGCGCGGGGGCCGCGGTCCGCTCGGCCGCCTGCTGCGGCGTTTCCCGGACCACCAGCTGAAGTTCGTGGTCGACGATGCCGACGATCTGCCGGAGGTGCTTGAGGTTGTTGGAGTCGATCGGTGGTGCGGACCCGGCCCGGGTCCTGCTGATGGCCCAGGGGCGAACCGCGGAGGAGGTCGCCCTCCGTGCGCCTGTGGTGGCGGCCTTGTGCCTGGAGTATGGCTTTCGCTACACTCCCCGACTGCATCTCGACCTCTTCGGAGGCGGCCGGGGAGTGTGAATGGGTTTCTTCAGAATCGCGAAGACGTTCGAGGTCGAGTACGGCCATCGCCTGAGCAAGCATCCCGAGAAGTGCCGGTTTCCCCACGGGCACAGCTTGCGGATCGAGGTGGTGGCGCGCGGGCGTGAGCTCGACGGCAACGACATGGTGTGCGACTACAAGGCTCTGAAAATGCTCGTCGTGGACGTGGTGGAGCGTCTCGACCACGCCATGGCGCTCAACTCCGCGGACCCCAAGCTCGAGGGCCTGATGGCCATCGGCGACCGGGTGATCCTTTTTGACGACACCGACCCCACCACCGAGGTGCTGGCGCGGTGGCTGTATCTGCAGATCGCCGAACGCCTCGCGGCCGACGGCGCCGTCACCACGCCGAGCGGGACTCAGTACGAGATCCCGCAGGGGCTCGAGCTCGAAAAAGTCAGGGTGTGGGAGACCTCGTCGTCGTGGGGAGAGTACGTGGGGATCGAATGAGGAATTTCGGATTTCGGAATTCGGATTTCGGATTTGCCGCCCGCACCCCCACCGACCGGAAACGTCCGAGTGCTCAGGGCGGGTGGGCCCGCGTGCGGCGGAGGTGCCTGGCATCCTCTCGGGATGCGCGTGCGGAAACGGCCCGCGTGCGGCGGAGGTGCCTCGGAGGTGCCACTCTTGACATTGTTTGAAGCCTGAGCCTTCCGTTCGGCGGGGTATCCCGGGCAAACAATGTCAAGGGTGGCTCCTCTCGCGGAGGCCCGTCCGGAAAGTCATGTGGCCCGGCTGCCACTTTCAATCGGGCGTGAGATCTCCCCACACACCACTACAATGTTCCCCCGGACATGACGGATTATTCCCACACCAACCCGCTCGTCGCGCCCGAAGCAGTGGCGCAGTGGCTTGCCGTCCTGCCGCAGCCGGTCGCCGTGACCGGCGGGACGGGTTTCGTGGGCTCCCACGTCGTGGACACTCTGTGTTCGGCCGGGTTCACGCCGCGGGTCCTGGTCCGCGATCCGCAATCACCGAGGTGGATTCAGGATGCGCCGGTGGAGTGGGTGCCCGGGTCGCTCGATGATCTCGCGGCCCTGAAACACCTGGTGCGCGGGGCGGGGACTGTCGTCCACCTGGCCGGCGTCCTGAGGGCCGGCAGCGAGGCGGATTTCGATCTCGGGAACCGCGGCGGCGCCGCGAGCCTGGTTGCAGCGATTCGCGAGGCGGCACCGCGCGCACGGTTGGTCCACGTGTCGTCGCTGGCGGCGGTCGGTCCCTCGGCCGAACCGGCGGGTGTGGGACCGGAGGCGAAGCCCGCTCCGATCTCGTGGTACGGACGTTCGAAATTGGCCGGCGAGGCCGAGGTCCGCGGCCTGGGTGGCGAGACCAGGTGGACGATCGTTCGGCCGCCGGCGGTTTACGGCCCGCGCGACACCGACGTGTTCGAGTTCTTTCGAATGGCGAACCGTGGCGTGGTTGCGGTCCCGGGCGGCGAGCGCTGGCTGACGGTCGCCTGGGTGGGCGATGTCGTGCGGTCGATCGTCGCGGCGGCGGCGGTCGGCCGGCCGGGCGGGGTGTTCCACGTTGGCGAGCCCGAACCGGTGCTCCTGGACACCCTGATCTCGGATCTGTGCAGCGCCGGCGGCGCCAGGTGCCGGTTGATCCGCATTCCGGAGTTCGTGGTCTCGGGCGCGGGTGCCGTCGGGAGTGCATTGCACCGCATCGGCTGGCGTCGAATCGCGCTGACGGGAGACAAGGCGCGTGAGCTGCTCGCCCGCCACTGGACGTCGCGAACCGCCGATTCGTTGCTGGCCCTCGGCGTCGATCACCACACCGGCTTTCGTGACGGAGCGGCGTGCAGCTGGGCCTGGTATCGAGACCGGGGCTGGCTGGGCTGAAGAAAGGGCGTATCCTGCTATTATTGGCGCGCTGCAAGACTTCTGCGGGTCGCCGGATTCGGTGATGACATCGGTGGCCTATCCAACGGAGTGACATGGACGTTTTCGATAAGTGTTCGACCTTCAAAGCCGCGGACGTGATCCGCGATCTGGGCATCTACCCGTACTTCAGGATGATCGCCTCCGGTCAGGATCCCGTGGTGAGCATGAACGGCAGCCGGGTGATCATGCTCGGGTCCAACAACTACCTGGGTCTCACGAACCACCCGGAGATCAAGGCGGCGGCGGCACGGGCGCTTGAAGACTACGGAACCGGCACTGCGGGCTCCCGTTTTCTCAACGGCACCCTCGAGATCCACGTCGAGCTTGAAGAGAAGCTCGCCCGCTTCATGAAGCGGGAGGCCGCGCTCACATTTTCGACGGGCTTCCAGGTCAACCTGGGCGTGATTTCGACCATTATCGGCCGCAACGACGTGGTCATCCTCGACAGCCTCGATCACGCCTGCATCCTCGACGGCGCGCGGCTTTCCTACGGACGCGTCCTCAAGTACGCCCACAACAACATGGAGGTTCTCGAGGAGCGGCTGCGATCGGTGGGCGGGGAGAGGGCGGCGATGATCGTCGTCGACGGCGTGTTTTCAATGGAAGGGGACATCGCCAACGTGCCGCAGATTGTCGATTTGAAACGCAAGTACGGCGCCCGTTTCATGATCGACGACGCGCACGGCATCGGCGTGATGGGCGAACACGGGCGCGGGACAGCGGAGCACTTCGGGCTCGAAGCCGACGTCGACCTGGTGATGGGGACTTTTTCCAAGTCGCTGGCCACGGTCGGCGGGTTCATCGTCGGCGACAGCAGGATCATCGACTACGTCAAGCACACGGCGCGGTCGTTGATGTTTTCGGCGGCGCCGCCGCCGGCGTCGGTGGCGTCGGTCATCAAGGCCTTGGAGATCATCGAGCGCGAACCGGAGAGGCGGCAGCGTCTGTGGGAGAACACCGCCTACATGAAGCAGGAGTTCACGGCCATGGGCTTCGATACGGGAGAGTCCGCTTCGCCGGTCATCCCGCTGGTGGTGGGCGACGACATGGCCGCCTTCAGGATGACCATGCGTCTCCAGGAGGAAGGGGTATTCGTCAACCCCGTGGTTTCGCCGGCCGTGCCCGAGGGGCGGGCGATGATCCGGACGTCGTACATGGCGACCCACACCCGCGAGCACCTCGATCGTTCCCTCGAGGCGATTCGCAAGGTCGGCCGTGAAATGGAAGTCATCTCGTGACGGTCAGGCCCGTCAAAGGCCGCGCGGACCGCAAGCGGTTCGTGGACCTGCCGTGGAAGATCTACCGAGGCGACCCCAACTGGGTGCCGCCGCTGAAAGCTTCGGTCCGCGAAATGCTCGATGTCGACCGTCACCCGTTCTTTCGCAGGCGGCCGCGAGGCGGAACTCGAACTCTTTCTCGCGTGGGATGGGCCCGACGTCGTCGGCCGGGTGGCCGCGATCCTGAACCACACCCACAATCGGGTGCACGAAGAAAACGTCGTGTTCTTCGGTTTTTTCGAGACCATCGACAGACCGGACGTGGCGCGGGACCTCCTGCGTGCGGTGGAAAGGTGGGCGGCCGGCCGGGGCGCGAACGCGGTACGGGGACCGATGAACCCATCCACCAACTACGAATGCGGACTTCTGATCCACGGCTTCAGCCGCCCGCCCGCGCTGATGATGACGTACAACCCGCCGTCCTACCCGAGGCTGATCGAGGGCTCGGGCTTCATCAAGGTGAAGGATCTCCACGCCTACATATCGCCGGTGCACGGAGCGAGCCTCAAGCGACTGCAGCGGCTCGCCGATCGAACCAGGGACCGCAACCCGGGCCTGAACACGCGGGGAGCCGACCTCGCGAACTTCGAGGGTGAGGTCCGACTGGTCCAGGAGATCTACAACTCGGCCTGGGAGAAGAACTGGGGCTTCGTGCCGATGTCCGATTCCGAGATCGGCTGGCTGGCGAAGGAGCTCAGGCCGCTCGTCCAGCCGGACCTGTTGCGCTTTGCCCTCGATGACGGGCAGCCGGTGGGCTTCCTCCTGGTCATGCCCGACTGGAACCCGGTGTTGGCTGATCTCGACGGTTCGCCGTGGCGCCATCCGCTGAAGACCCTCCACCATGTGCTCAAGAGCAAGCCCGAGACCATGGAGGGAATCCGGTTGTTCACGCTGGGAGTCAAGGCGGAGCACCGGAAACGGGGGATCGAGGGCATCCTCATCGGAGAAGGACTCCAGAAGAGTCTGGAGATCGGCTACAAGTGGTGCGAGTACTCGTGGATCCTCGAGGACAACGAGGTCACAAAACGCACCGTGCGGTTGATGGACGGCGAACTCTACAAGATCTACCGGATCTACGAGAAGCCAGTTTTAAGTTCTTAGTTTTTAGTTTTCAGTTTTTAGTTTCCATCCCTCAATCCCGCCTCACCGGAGCGGATGCGCAACTCAAAACTCAAAACTCAAAACTGAGAACTCAAAACTACTGGCAGAGCGGCACGCCGGGTTCGTCGGGGTTGCCGGTGGCCTTGAGGAACCGTCGTGTGATGCCCCGGACCAGTGCGCGGACGTTGCGATGGCCGTTGTTCTTGGTGGGCAGCGGGATCTGGGCAGCAGCCAGCGCCTGGTGGCCGCCGCCGAATCCGATGCGGCCTCCCAGGTTGCGGGCGATGCGGCCCGCGTGGCGGTCACGATCGGTTGTGCGCAGGCTGAGGTGAAGCCAGCCGTCGATAACGGCCAGACACATGGCCCAGTTGACGTCTTCTGCGCGGAGGAGAAGATCGGCGGATTCGGCGACCATCTCCTGCGAGTCGAGGTTGCCGAGAAACGAGACGATCCGGTCGCCATAGACCGTCGCGTGGTCGAGGGCGATCCTGAGCTTCGAAAAGTAGCTTCTCGGCAGCGGCGCCTGGACGATGCGGCCGAGGGCCCTGGCGTTGGCGAGCGGGTAGAGGTCGAGGAAGGCCTCGAGGTCCGCCCGGGTGCTCTCGCGGCCGAGGTCCTGGGTGTCGGAGCGGATCCCATAGACCATCGCGGTGGCGAGGGGCGGCCCAACGGTGATCCTGGCCGCCTTGAGGTACTCGTAGAGAATCGTTGACGTTGCGCCGTATCGGCTGCGGATATCGGTGAACCGCGCCGATCGGGTTTCGCGGCGGATCGGGTGGTGGTCGATGACGACGTCGAGCTTCCTTGACGCATCGAAATTCACGTTGCCTGCACCGGGTTGGGCGTCCACCATGCACAAGCGGTCGAATCGCGAAAGGTCCAGATCGCTGAGAGCGCGGGTATTGAGGCCGAGATATTTCAAGAGCGCGAGATTTTCAGCCCGCCACACCGCACCGGAATGTCCGATGGAGCACGAGATATCGTGGCGGACGTTGGCGATCTCCCGAAGCGCCGCCGCGGCTGCGATGGCGTCGGGATCCGGAGTGTTCTGAACGACGATGAGCATACTTCGGGCGCCGTCGAGAACCCTGGTAAGGCGGTCGAGACGAACTGCCGGGGTGATCACGCCAGCCATCAGCCGGCACCCGAACCGTCTGCGACCGAATCAACATCGAGAAGAAACACACCAAACTCCAGCGGGGGAGTATATACCGCCCGCTCGCTCGGCCCAATGTCACCGGGGCCGGAAACCGCTTGCCGGATCCGGCCGGATGCCGGGTCCCGACCTCGCCGGCCTTTGTCCGGTGGAGAGCTTCGTCCTTCTCGTGATGAGATGAGAACCCGGGGACTCCCCTGTCGGGGGACTCTGTGGAACCGTGTCCGACCCATCGTAGAATGATGGAGGCCGCACGGCCCGTCGGGTGCCGACAGAGACGACCTGGCTCGGTGTGCCGGCCGCCGGAGGACCGGATGATCCGTCGAGGGTGGTTTCTGGCGCTGTCGCTCGGGGTGGCAGCGCTGTTGTTGATGGTGCTCGGGCTCACGCATCTCCGCGCCAGGGTGGGGGCGAGCCGGCTGCCCGAGCGCGGTCGCTCGATCCAGGCGATCGAAGGGTGCCCGGCACTGGTGGAGATCCTGTTCGATGGGCGGAGAGCGCCGCACGTCTACTCAGGGAGCGACTCGGCACTGTGGTTCGCCCAGGGTTACCTGCACGCCAGGGACCGTTTTTTTCAAATGGACCTGACGAGGAGGAAAGCCAACGGGCGTCTCGCCGAATTGTTCGGTACCAGGGCACTGGATGACGATCGCAAGATGCGGGTCCTGAGGCTCGAGGCTTCCGCGCGGCGGCAGTCCGCGTTGCTGACCGGCTACGAGCGGCGCGTCCTCGAGACGTATGCCGCCGGGGTCAACGCGGCCCTTCAGCAGTTTGGATCGTGGATCGCCCCTGAGGTCTGGCTGCTCGGGATCGCACCGGAGCCGTGGACGGTGGAGGACTCTCTGGTCAGCGGTGTGCTCCTGCAGCTCGAACAAACCTGGGCAATGGGTGAGGAGCTCAAGCGATCGGTGGAGATGTCCCGCCTCGGTCGTGATCGGGCGGTGGACGTCTGGGGCTGGACACCGGCTGAGGCGCGGGCCTGGATTCCGCCCGGAGAACCGATCACCGAACCGCCGCGCGAGTACGAGCCCATCACGCACCCGATGGGAGATCTTGGATCAGATGCCTGGGCCGTTGCGCCGCAGCGCAGCGCGTCGGGTCTTCCGTTGCTCGCAGACAATCTTCATCTCGGCGCCCGGATGCCGTCCGCGTTGTATCCGATCCACCTCAGCGGGCCGGGTCTGGAGGTGGCCGGGGCTTCGATTCCGGGTATGCCCGGTGTTTTCATCGGCCACACGCGAGGAGTCGCCTGGGGTCTCACTTTTTCGATGATGGACGGTCAGGACCTGTTCGTGCTCACCTTGGACGACGGTGGTGATCGCGAGTTGATCGACGGCCGGTGGCGCCCGTTGCGAACCGTGACCGAGAACATCGTGGTTCGCTGGGAACCCGATCCCGTCCTGGTCAAGGTCCGGTTGTCGACCCACGGCCCCGTGGTCCGCGAACAACGCGGCAATGTGTTGGCGTTGGCGTGGTCGGGGCTCAGCGGGCCGAGCCTGTTGCCCGCCGTGCTCGGAATGAACCGGGCGCAGACGGCCGAGGACGCGGCCGAATCGTGGGAGTCGGTGATCGGTCCATCGATGAATCTGCTGGCTGCCGACACCGGCGGCACTATTCTTCACCAGGTGGTCGGGCAGGTTCCGGAGCGGGAACGCGGGGCGGGCAGGCTGCCCACACCGGGTTCGGACTCCAGATGGGCCTGGAAGGGCTTTCTGCCGATGGCGGCGAACCCGAGGCAGGTCAATCCATCCGACGGCTTTCTCGCTGCGGGCAACCACGACCTCTTTGCCGAGGGTGACTATCCCACCTCCCTGTCGTTCCCGGGCGATTTCGCCCCGCCCTGGCGGGTTCGACGCATCAGGAGGGCATTGGCGGCGAACGACCGGTGGACGGTGGCCGGGTGTCTCGAGTTGCAGGGCGACGTGACGTCAAGCCAGGCCATCGCGGTGCTCAAGCTCCTGCGCCCGGAACTCGAGAAACACGGCGGCACCGTCGCCCGCGATTTGATGCAGTGGGACGGCAAGATGGCAGCCGGGTCCCCGGCCGCGACCCGGTTCTCCCGATTCATGCTCGAACTCGAAGACGCCGTCGGCGGCGATGAAGCCAGGCGCCTCGCGCTTGGCCGGAACCCGCTGGGTCGAGAAGAGATCATCCGCCTGCTGGCCGGAGGCATCGACGAGGCGTGGTGGGACGACGTGAGCCGAAAGGGCCGACAGACCAGATCCGACATTCTCGAAGAGGTCCTCGATCGCCTCGATGGCGAGACCGACCCGAGACCCTGGGGTGAGGTCCACCGGGTCGTTTTCTCCCACCCGCTGGCGTGGCTTCCCGGTCCGGGTTCGGCGCTCGCCGCCACGTGGAACCGGGGACCGTTTCCCGTTGGCGGAGACTACGCGACGATCAACGCCGCATACTGGAACCCCCGGCGGCCGTTTCAGGTAACCGCGGTTCCGGCGATGCGTTTTGTCACCGAGGTCGGCAATTGGGACGCTACGGTGCTGGGTCTTTCCACCGGCCAGTCCGGCCGGCCGTGGTCCGGGTTCTATTCCGACCAGATCGGCAGTTGGCTGCGGGTCGAGGCCGCAGCGTTTCCCTTCAGCCGCGGAGCGGTCGAGGAGGCGGCGATCGCGAAACTCCACCTGGCCCCCCGTTACGTCCGTATCCCCGGTCCGGCAGTGGAACGATGACGGGAACGGCGGCCGGGCATGCCGATGCGCGGGACCGTCCGTGCCTCGCGCTGGTGACCTGCGGGCCCCATCTCGAGATCGCGCTGGGCGCGCCGTTTCTCGCGGTGGACTCAGTCGTCCGTCTGGGCGGGGTCACGCCGCGGTCGACCCTGCTGTTGGCGGCGGTCGACCTGTTGGTAGAAGACGCCGGCATCACACCCGCTGACCTGGGTCTGATCGTGGTTTCGCGGGGGCCGGGTTCCTTCACCGGCATCCGCGCCGGTCTCGCGACCGCCATGGGTCTGGCTGCCGCCACCGGGATTGCGTGCGTCGCCTATGACTCCCTGCTCATGCTGGCGGCGCGGTGCTGCACGTCCGGACCGGTGTGGGCCGCCCAGCCCGGACGGCGCTCGGAAGTCTACGCCCGGAGGTTCGAGGTTCAGGACTCGGGGACCCCGATGGGAACCGGAGGCATCGAGATTCTCCCGATCGGTGGGTTCGGTGACCGCGGTCCGTGGGTCGCTGCAGAGAGTCTCGACCTCGGCGGCGTGGAGGCCGCCGCCGTGTCTCGCGGTTCGGCGGAGGCTCTGCTCAGGCTGTACCGCCTCGGCGTTCCGTCCGACCCGATGGAGCCACTGTACGTGGAGGGTCCGCCGATCCACGGCAGTCCGGGCGGGGGCTGACGTGAGCGGCCGTTTTTCCGTCCGTCCGCCCCAGATCGGGGATGCGAGGATCCTCGCCGAGGCGGACATCGAGTGTTTTCCCGACCCCTGGCCGGCGCAGTTCTTCGTTTCCGAGACGCTCGCCGACGGCCGGTTCAACCGCCTCCTGGTGGATCCGGCGGGCCGGATGGCGGCCTACCTCTTCTGCGCCTGGCAGTACCTCGATCTGCACGTTCTCAAGGTGGCGACCCTGTCTGCGTTCCGGCGATCCGGTCTCGCCGGTCAGCTCATGAAGCTGGCAGAGAGCCACGCCGAGGCGATGAGCGGGGAGAGCCTCACTCTCGAAGTGCGGCGAGAGAACCTCCCGGCCATCACCCTCTACGAGAAGCTCGGCTACACCTGCCGGGGTGTCCGCCCCCGTTACTATCCGAACGGCGACGACGCCATGATCATGACGAAACGGGTCAGGGATCTCTGAAGCGGGTCATTCCCGGTTCGGACCGGTCATCCTCTCCGGTTGCACCAGTTCGTCGAACTCGTCGGCGGAGAGGAGACCGAGAGCGACCGCCGCCTCCTTGAGCGTCGTGCCGTCGGCGTGGGCCTTCTTCGCGACCTTTGCGGCGTTGTCGTAACCGATCCTCGGGTTGAGAGCGGTCACCAACATCAGACTGCGGGCGACGAGCTCCGAAATCCGGGCACGGTCGGGCCGGATTCCGGCGACACAGCGATCGGCGAAGGAGCGGCTCGCGTCGCCGAGCAGCCGGATCGACTGCAGGAGGTTGAAGATCATCATCGGTTTGTAGACGTTGAGTTCGAGGTGTCCATTGGCACCACCCATGGTGATGGCCACATCGTTGCCGATCACCTGTGCCGCCACCATCGTCAAGGCCTCGACCTGGGTCGGGTTGACCTTGCCGGGCATGATCGACGACCCCGGCTCGTTGGCCGGGAGGATGAGCTCGCCGATGCCGCTGCGCGGACCGGATCCGAGCAGTCGGATGTCGTTCCCGATTTTGGTCAGTGATACCGCGGTCGTCTTCAGCGCCCCGCTGGCGGCGACCAGCGCGTCGTGGGCCGCGAGCGCCTCGAAGGGATTCGCAGCTGCAATGAACGGCAACCCGGTGATCTCCGCGATCTCGGCGCAGGCGCGGGCCGCGAACTGCGGGTGGCTGTTGAGCCCGGTCCCCACGGCTGTGCCTCCGAGGGCGAGTTCGTACAGGTCCGGCAGGGCCGCACGGACCCGGACAATGTCCTTTTCCAGTTGTTGAACGTAGCCGGAAAACTCCTGGCCGAGGGTGAGGGGGACCGCGTCCATCATGTGGGTGCGGCCGATCTTGACGATGTCCGTGAATTCGCCGGCCTTTGCCCGGAGGGTGTCGCGCAGATGCTCGAGCGACGGCAGGAGGTGGTGGAGGATCTGTCGTGCGGCCGCGATGTGCATGGCGGTCGGAAAGGTGTCGTTGGACGACTGACCGAGGTTGACGTGGTCGTTGGGGTGGATCGGGTCCTTGGATCCGAGAGCGCCTCCGGCCAGCTCGATCGCGCGATTGGCGATCACCTCGTTGGCATTCATGTTGGTCTGGGTGCCGCTGCCGGTCTGCCACACCACGAGCGGAAAGTGGTCGTCGAGGGTGCCGTCCGCCACCTCCTCGGCTGCACGGACGATGAGCTCGGACCCGGCGATCCGTGAGCAGGCCGAGGGCGGCGTTCGCACGGGCCGCGGCCAGCTTGAGGACTCCGAGCGCCCGGATGACCTCACGGGGCATCAGCTCGTCGCCGATGGGGAAGTTCGCCAGCGACCTGGCGGTCTGGGCGCCCCAGTAACGGTCGGCCGGCACCTCCACCTCACCGAGTGTGTCGCGTTCCAATCGCGTGCTCACGGCCTCACCTCCCGACGTTCGTCCCATCAGGGTAACCCCGGACGCCGCGCGTCCGTTCCCTGGTTCTCGGCGAACGGGGCATCGCGGACCGGTTCGCCGGGTGTCGATAGTTGTAGAATGGCTGTATGGGACTGTTGGGGGAGATGCTCGTCGAGCGTGGAGCGATCTCTGTGGACCAGCTCCACATGGGTCTTGCCGCCAGCCGCCGGGTTGGTCAGAGATTGGGCACTCAGCTGGTGAATCTCGGGTTCATCGACGAGAGATCTCTGCTCGAGACCCTTGCCGAACAACACGGCGTGCCGTTCGTGACCGAAGCGATGCTGCGGGAGTTCCTCGAGTCCCTCGACGTCGGCCTCCTGCCGGAACCGATGGTCAGACGGCTGCGCGCGGTTCCTTTCCGCACGGTCAGCGATCGTATCCAGGTCGCAATGAGCAATCCCGGAGATGCGAGAATCATCGATCGCATCGCCAACTTCACTCAGTTTCACGTCGAGCCGTTTGTCGCTTCGGATCGGACGATCGACCTCGCCATGGACCTCGTCCCCACGCTCCGGGAAGTACCGAAGCAGGAGGAAGAGGAACTGCTCACCGAGGTGGTGACGGACGACGGTCCCACTGCCGACTGGGACCAGCTGTGGTCTGCCCGGATCGAACCATCGAGCCTCCTCCATGTCCACAGCCGACCGAAGGCCGCCAACGTGGTCCTGGTGGCGAGGTTTCCGACCCTGGAGCCGATCGGGGTCGTCGAACGCAGGATGACCGCCGCGATCGCGGACGACAAGGAGTTCGTCCGCCTGCTTGGAACCGCGGCGACGGCTGCCGAGGTCGGCGAGATCCTGATCCATTATTCCGCACAGATGCTGGAACGTATCTGTGTCTTCGCGGCCCACCACGGCAAGATCTCCGGCTGGATGGGGCGCGGCCTGCCGCTCGACGCCGCCGAGCTCCGCTCCTTTTCCGTCGCAGCTTCCGAGCCGTCTCTCTTCCGCGAGCAGGACGGGACTGACAGCTATCTGGGCCCGGTTCCGATGGGCCCGATCAACGACCGTCTGATGCAGATCCTCGGCCCGCCGATGCCGTCAGAGGTTCTGATCGTTCCGCTGGCGATGAACGGGCGGGTCAAGGGTTATCTGCTGGGGGACAATCCAGGACGATCGGTATCCGACGCGGTGCGGGAGGCCCTGGTACCCGCCGGCCGCGCCGCCGGCAATGCGCTGGCGGGCATCCTGCGGGGGCGCAACTGAAACCCTCTCCCCGTTCGGGTTAAGATGGGCCAATGAAGCGTCTGGGGGAAATCCTCCTCGATCGGGGCGCCATCGCCATCGCCGAACTTCACACCGGTCTCGAGGCGTGCCACTTCCGCGGCGGACGGCTCGGGACGCAACTCCTCAGGTACGGTTTTGTCGACGAGCATGCCTTGCTGGAGGCCCTCTCGGAGCAACTCAGCGTGCCTCCGGTGACGACCACCGTTCTCCGGCGTGCCCCGGACCCGCTGCGCCGCATGATCCCGCTGAACGTGGCCCTGCGGCTGCAGGCGATGGTCTTCGACCGCAGGGACGGCGAACTGAGTGTGGCGATGACGGCTCCGAGGAACCCCGCGGCGCTCGAGGAGGTCATCAGTTACGTGGGTCTCGACATCAAGCCCCACGTCGCCACCGAGATCGGGATCATGACCGCCCTCCAGGACATGAAGCTCGAGGAACAGATCGAGGAGGCCCCGCCTCCGATGGTGGATATCGCTGCCGGCGGCGCCGCCGACCAGTGGCAGAGGCTGTGGACGCCACCCGCCTTGCAGGCGCAGGATCTTCTGCACCCGAGGACGGTTGCGGCCCGGGACGAGATCCCGATGGCGGCCACGTTTCCCGGATTGTCGCCGGTTCCGTCCTCGGCCTCGGGCGACGCGAGGGATCCGCTCGACGACACGGCCTTTTCCATCCTGCTGCGCGACGCGAGGCACCGCGACGAGGTCGGTGAGTTGCTGCTGCGGAGGGCGGCGGCCATGCTGGAACGCAGTTTCCTTCTGGCTGTCCACCCGGGCAAGATCGCCGGCTGGCTGTCGCGCGGACGGGGGGTCGTGCTCGACGACGTCCAGTCGTTTTCGGCGGGCACCGACGAGCCGTCCGTATTGACCACGATCGCACGGGGGGGAAGCTTCTGCGGGCGCCTCCCGGATGGCGTCATCAACCTGCTCCTCGTCGAGATGCTGGGAGATCCGGTGCCGGTCGAAGTGGTGATCATTCCGATCGCCATCAAAGGCCGGATTGTCGCCTATCTGGTGGGCGACGTGCCGGACTCCGCCATTTCTCGCGGCGATCTCGAAAATCTCGTGACGGCGGCCAAAAAGGCCGGTGTCGCCCTCGAGATCCTGGTCATGAAAAGGAAGTTTCTGACTCCGCCGTCGTGACCGGCCGTCAGCCGCCCACCTCCGGTATCCGACCCGTTCAGCGCAGTGAATTCACTCGTAACAATTTTCACAATCTCCGCGGCAGCGTATAATGGCCGGCGGACGGCAGCGAAAAAGCAGCCCGCGGGGAGGTGTCAATGGGTGCGACAGGAACCAACACCGAGACATTCGTCGAGTTGATTCGGCGGGCGTCGACCGAGCTTCCGGCCGATGTGGTCACGGCGCTCGAGGAGGGTCGGAAGGCCGAGAAGGCCGGCGGTCTTGCCGGCATTGCGCTCAACACGATCCTGGAGAACGTCGAGCTCGCGCGGGACATCTCGGCGCCGATCTGCCAGGACACAGGGACGCCGGTGGTGTGGATCCACCATCCGGTCGGCGTCAGCACCAGGGCGCTGAAGGCCGAGTTCGAATCGGCGGTTCGCGAAGCCACCCGCCGCAAGTTCCTGCGGCCGAACGCGGTCAACACTCTCACCGGTTCGAACACCGGCGACGGCGCCGGGCGCGGGATTCCCTTCGTCCACTTCGAGGAGTGGGACGAGAAGAGGATCGAGGTCCGCATGATCCTCAAGGGCGGGGGCAGCGAAAACGTCGGTACGCAGTACAAGCTGCCCGACACCAAGCTCGGCGCCGGACGGGATCTCGAGGGCGTCCGCCGGGCGGTGCTCGACGCCGTGTTCCAGGGCCAGGGCAAGGGCTGTGCACCGGGAGTTCTCGGGGTGTGCGTCGGCGGCGACCGGGTGTCGGCCTTCGAACACTCGAAGCGCCAGCTGCTGCGCCCGCTCAAGGACGTCAACCCCGTCCCCGAACTGGCCCAGCTCGAAGAGCGGCTGCTCCGGGAAGGCAATGAGCTCGGTGTCGGACCGATGGGATTCGGCGGTAAGACCACGCTTCTCGGGGTCAAGATCGGCGTTCTCGATCGTCTGCCGGCGTGCTACTTCGTCACGGTCACCTACATGTGCTGGGCGGACCGGAAGGCCGGTGTGAGCATCGACGAAAAGGGGGTGGCGACATGGCTGAGCTGAAACTTCCGGTCAGCGAGGAGGCGATCCGGGCCCTCAAGGTCGGCGATTTCGTCGAGCTCACCGGCCGCATGATCACCGGCCGCGACGCCGCCCACACGTGGTTGATGAAAGAGTTCCGCGAGGACGTGGCGCCCTTCATGAAGGACTCCGTCATCTACCACTGCGGCCCCGTGGTGGCCACCAACGACGACGGGTCCTACGACTTCGTGGCCGCCGGCCCGACCACCTCGATCCGCGAAGAACCCTACCAGGCCGACGTGATCGGCCGCTACGGCCTGCGCGGCGTGATCGGCAAGGGCGGCATGGGCGCGAAGACCCTGGCCGGTCTCGTCGAACACGGTGCCGTCTATCTGCACGCGGTGGGTGGCGCCGCCCAGGTGCTGGCACGAGCCATTCCGCGGGTCGAGCGGGTTTTCATGCTCGAGGAGTTCGGCGTGCCCGAGGCCCTGTGGGTCATCGAGGTGGAAAGATTCCCGGTCATGGTTACCATGGACTCACATGGCGGATCACTGCACGACGAAGTCGAGGCACGGTCGAAGGCCAAGCTCATGGAGCTGCTCGGTTCTTCCGTCTAGAGATCGCGGAGCAAACCGCTCCCGATCGTGGCGCCGGGAATCCGGCTACAGCCTCGTCGAAGCTCTCGCGGCGTTGACCATCTTCGGATTGGCGATTCTGGTTGCCGCCGGTTTTCTCGATGCGCAGATGAGCGCCGCGCGCCGGCTCGAGGCGAGGGCCGATCTCGTGCGCGCCGCCGAGATCCTGCTCGAGAGTGTGCGCGGAGGAGTGCTGCCGCTGGAGACGGCAGAGATCGATTTCGGTGACGAGTTTCAACCGCTGTCGGCCATCACCGTTGAGACCAACGTCGAGGTGGAGGAGAGGAGCGATCTGCCCGGCCTCTATCAGGTCCGGGTGGTGGCCCGGGCCATGGTGCGCGGACAGGAGATGGTGGTGTCCATCACAACCCAGGTGTGGCGGCCATGACGTCCCGCC
This sequence comes from Candidatus Sulfomarinibacteraceae bacterium, assembly GCA_963823345.1. Taxonomy (GTDB): domain Bacteria; phylum Acidobacteriota; class Thermoanaerobaculia; order Thermoanaerobaculales; family Sulfomarinibacteraceae; genus Sulfomarinibacter. Next base: position 73,567 of record CAWGLE010000008.1, on the reverse strand, counting down.
GGGGGACCACCCTGATCGAGCTGCTGGTCGTGCTCGCACTCGTCAGCATCATGGTGGTCGCGGGCGCTCAGCTCATCACTCACTCGATAGGGCTGCTCGGGGCGACGGGACAGGCGGTCCGCAATCCGATCATGGTGCATGTGAACGAGCGCATCCGCCGAGATGTCCAGGAGGCAGCGGGGCTGGGCGTGGTCGAGTTGATCTGGAGCGAGGAGCCGCTGGAGATCCACACCCGCACCGGCTCGATCGTCCGCTACTCGGTGGTCGACGGCAATCTGGTGCGCGAGGAGGTCTCTGCGGCCGGCTCTTCGCCCGAAGAACGGGTTCTCCTGCGCGGTGTGACCTCGTGGTGGTGGCGATCCACGGCCCCGGCGGTGATCGACATCAACATCGGCCACCTGGTCCACCCTCCGCCCGAGTCCATCTCCTCCCGGGTCGTCGGATACGAAACTGAGCGCCGCATCGAAAACCTCCGCTTCGCGATGCGGGGTGGCTGGGGAGGCCAGCGGTGGTAACCGGGACGAAATCGGAACGCGGCGTTGCCCTGGTCTTTGCCCTCGCGGCTCTGACCCTGGTCGGCCTGACCATCGCCGCGGTTGCGGCCGAGATTGCCTCTCGCGGCGCCGGGGTGGTGCTCGAGGAACGCTCGATTCGAACCACCGCCCTCTCGGACTGGGCGATGGCCGAGACTCTGGCCGAGCTGGCGGAAAGAGGCCGCTCCTTTCGCGGAATCACCGAGCGCCAGGTCGCCGGCGGCACCATCTCGAGCACCGTGCGACTGCTGGGAGAGTGGGAGGTCGAGGTTGTCGCAACCGGCGTGCGCGGTGATTGGCGCTCCACCATCACCGCCCGGGTCTCCCTCCTCACCGGCCCTCGAGTCGTGTGGTGGCAGCGGACACAGGGACCGGCAGGGCCTGAGTCGTTAGAACGTTAGAACGTTTGCACGTGAGAACGTTCCCACCCACCCAACTCTTCAGGATCGTAACGTTCTAACTTCTTGACGTTCAAACGTTCGCGCGTTGGAGCATCCGGTTGCGCGGATCGCGGCTTTCGCCGACCGAGGACACCCGGATCGCCGCCTGCTCGCCGACCGGACAGCGGTTCTCGCAGAGGCCGCAGCCGGTGCACAGTTCCGGTTGGACGGACGGCTGCTGAAGAGTGATCGTCGTTCCCGCGCGGTTGGTGATTTCCACCGTCTCGAGCCACACCGCCTTGGGGGAGGTCGGACACATTTCCTCACAGACGATGCAGGGCGTTTCCATGCCCCACGGGAGGCAGCGGCCGCGGTCGACAAAGGCGGTGCCGATGGTGACCGCGGCCGGGCCGCCGATCGCCTGTTTGGCGTTGGGGTCGACGGTCGCGATCGCCTCGGTCGGGCAGACCTCGCCGCAGCGGATGCAGGAGGGTTCGCACCACCCCCTCCGCATGTCGAGGATCGGAGTGAAGAGACCCTCGATCCCGGTTTTCCCGAGATCGGCCCGGATGACACCGGTGGGGCACGAGGCCGAGCAGGCGCCGCACGTGATGCAGCGGGCGAGGAACGACTCTTCGTCCAACGCCCCAGGAGGGCGGATGGCGTCGTGTGTTCGTCCTTCCATGCCGCCGCCGGCCGCCCGCAGCACCGGGGCGAAGGCCGCCGAGCCTGCGATCGCCAGCAGGAATCGTCTCCGGCCCACATCGAGAGCGGGCATCGGCTCCGCTGCGTCGGACGCCGCGAGCCCGTAACGAAGGCTCTCCTCAGAGCAGGAGCCGAGACAGTTGAGGCACACGTGACACTCGCTGACCCGGTGTTTCTCGAGCGGTTCGTCGGCACCCTGACAGGCAAAGAGACACAGCGTGCAGCCGGTGCAGGAGGCCGCCTGATCGCGGCGGATTCGCACCGGGGCGAGGCGCGCGAAGACCCCTAGCAGCCCGCCGAGGGGGCAGACCGCCCTGCAGAAAAAACGGGGGATCATGGCCGACATCAGGAGAATCGCCGCCACAAGCCCGAAGCTCACCCAACCACCGGGCGACAGCCCGCCGTGCCACAGCGGCCGGATGCCGGCGGCAAAGGCGCGGTGAAGCAGCGGAATCGGATCGAGCCAGCCGATGTGGTTGGCCCCCAGGGCAGCCCACACCAGGAGAATGGTCAGGATGATGTACTTGATATTGAACCACGTGTGGTAGCGGTTGATCTTGTAGCGCTTGCGGCGTTCGGGTCCGCCGATCCAAGAAACCAGCTGTTGCAGCGTTCCCAGCGGGCATACCCAACCGCAGAAGAACCGTCCGAACACCGTCGTCAGAGCCAGCACCGCCAGACCCAACCACGTCCAGCCGACGATGGTCCAGTCGGAGAGCACCGTACCAATGGCCGTCAGCGGGTCGAGGGCGAGCAGGATGGACGCCGCGGCTGCCGGCACCCTCGGCTCCGCCAGTCCCCAGAACAACGCCACGAAGGCGAGCAGAAAGAGCCCTTGAGTGGCGATCCGAAGATGGCGGGCGCGGGGATTGATCATGAAGGCCTGCCTGATAGCGGGACAAATTCGGATTTCGGATTTCGGATTTCGGATTTCCCCTCCACCCCCCGTTTCCGCGGATCACACGGGGTGGGCGGCCGGAAATCCGAAATCCGAAATCCGAAATCCGAAATCACTTCAGCTCCGCACCTCGACCGCCTTCCAATCCGCGGAACCGAGACCGAGCCGCTCGGCGATGGCGATGTGGGGGAGATCCTGCGGCGTCAGATCGAGCAGTGATGCTCCCCAGGCCTCTGCCGCGACCGGGTCGGTGGCGACGGCGATGCGGTCGTCGGGCCGCACCAGCGCCAACGAGCCGCCGGTCGGTCCGCCGCCGGTCAGCACGCGGGTGGCGTCGATCACCGTCAGGGTGGGCCGGAACGCGGCGCCGAGCTCGGCACAGACCTGGGCGATGCGCTGGTGGAGGTTGGATCGATTCCCGACCACGGCGCCGAACCAGTTCTTCATCCCGAGCGTGGCGCGGGACAGGGAGTGGTGCTTGACCACCGGGACGTTGATGACCCGATCAGCCGTGGCGACCGGCTCGAGAACCTCCCACGGGCCGAGCACGGTACCACCGAGATCCATCCTCACGGTACCGGCGCTGCGCTGGTGGGCGGTCGCGGCGCCGGCCCCTCGCGCCGCGGCATCGATCCCGGAGCGCACGAAGGAGCGCCCAGGGTCGTGGCACGAGTTGTCGACCACCACCACCGAAGCCGCGCCCGCGGCAAGGCACAGGCGGGCCAGTTCAGCAATCAGTTCGGGGTTGGTGTTGGCGGCCTGTTCGGCGGTCCTGTCCCAGGCGCAGTTGGGTTTGATGGCCACCCGGTCGCCCGGTTTGACAAACGTCTCGATCCCCCCCATCGCGACCAGCGCCGCGCGGACGTTGGCAGCCGGTCCCGAGCCCCCGGCGGCGGCCAGCCGGCCCGCAGCGTCGGGCTGCGCTCGCCAATCCCTGGGATGTGGGAGGGACTCCACATCGGGCGCCCGGTGACGGCCCGGCCGGCCCGAGAAGCCGAATCCCATACCTGCCAGCGCAACCCCGGCCACGGCGGGCGGCCCCCATTGCCGAATGAGGTCACGCCGACCGATGACACGGTAGTCGTCGATGACCGGGAGATCGTTCTTTTCTGCCATGACGTCCTCGCGTGCTCCAGTGTATCGCGCCCGTCTTCAGGATGCAGGATGCAGGATGCTCGATCCTGTGACCTGCATCCTGCATCCTGGACCCTGTACAATGTGCCGCACCGAAATCTCTGTGGAGAAACGGAGCGTACACCATGAGCAAGACATTGATCGGTTGTGGCCTGGCGGTTGTCGGGGTGGTCGTTCTGGTGGCCGTGATGGTCGGCGGCATCTACAACAACCTCGTCGGTCTGGACGAGGGGGTGGATGCGGCGTGGGGCCAGGTGGAGAACGTCTACCAGCGGCGCGCCGATCTGATCCCGAATCTGGTGGCGACGGTCAAGGGCGCCGCCGATTTCGAACAGGAGACCCTGCAGAACGTCATCGAGGCCCGGTCGAAGATCGGCCAGATGAACATCGAAGGGGCCCCGACCCCCGAGCAGATGCAGGCGTTTCAGTCCAACCAGGACGCCCTGTCCTCGGCCCTGTCGCGGCTGCTGGTCGTGGTCGAGCGCTACCCCGAACTGAAGGCGGTTGACGCATTTCGTGATCTCCAGGTCCAGCTCGAAGGTACGGAGAACCGGATCACGGTGGAGCGCAACCGTTACAACGAGGCCGCCAGGGCGTTCAACACGGCTCGCCGAAAGTTCCCGGCGGTCATGATCGCCAACATGCTCGGGTTCGGTGACAAGGGCTACTTCGAGTCGAAACCGGGCGCCGACGAACCGCCGGTGGTCGAGTTCTGATCACCGGCCAAAGAAAAACAAACCCCGATGAGGATCGAGAGGCTCTTTTCCGAGGACGACCTGGAGGCGATCAAGAAAGCCACGACTGCGGCCGAGTCGAAAACCGGCGGCGAGATCGTCCCCTACATCGTCGAACGGGTGGTCGAGAGAGACGAGCCGAGGTGGCGCGCCGCCGCCCTCGGGGCGCTCGCCGCGGCCCTGTCCGCCGGTCTCCTGCATCTCCTCGGTCCGTTCTGGGGCGGTTCCGGGGTGTTGTGGATCACTTTGCCGGCGGTTGCCGGCGCCGGTCTCGGGTTCCTGGTCGGCGGCTTCGAGGCTGTCGGCCGCAGACTGATTCCAGCGGATCAGCTGGAGCGGGCGGTGGCCATGAGAGCGGAGGCCGCCTTTGTCGAGGAGGAGGTCTTCGACACCCGGGACCGGACCGGGATCCTGGTCTTTCTGTCGCTGTTCGAACGCCGCGCGGTGATCCTCGCCGACGCCGGCATCAACCGGTCGGTGCCGAAAGACACCTGGAAGGTCGTGGTCGACGAGTTGGTCGGCGGCATCCGGGCCGGTCGGGCCGCCGAAGCGATGCAGCGGGCGGTCACCCGTTGCGGCGAAATCCTGGCCGAGCACGAGGTTGCGCTGCGGCCGGATGACACCGACGAGCTGCCCGATGCGCCACGGATTCGGAAACGCTGAGATGCGCGCGATCGGCGTCCGTCGGCTGATGGCGTGCACCGGTGCTGCGGCGCTTTTCCTGGCAGCTGCTGCGGCCGCCCTCGAGGTGCCCTATCTCTCGGGCAGGGTCGACGACCAGGCCGGGATGCTCGATGACGCTTTCGAACTGCAGCTCGAAGAACGTCTGCGGCTGCTCGAAGACGAGACGGGCGCCCAGGTGGCGGTGCTGACTGTTCCGAGTCTCGAAGGCGATCCGATCGAGGACTTCTCGATGCGGGTCGTCGACACCTGGAAACTGGGACGCGAGGGTGTCGACGACGGGGTGCTGATTCTGATCGCCCGCGACGATCGCAGGATGCGGATCGAGGTCGGCTACGGCCTCGAGGGCGCCCTCACCGACGCGCAGGCCGGGCGCATCATCGATCGTCTGATGACGCCGAGATTCCGCGAGGGCGACTTCGACGGAGGGGTCGGTGCGGCGGTGGAGGCGGTCTCGGCGGCGGTGAGGGGCGAGGCCCTCGATCTACCCGAGCCCGTGTCCGAAAGATCGGCACCGGACTTTGCGGTCTTCGCGTTCTTCTTGATCTTCGGTCTGCCGTTCATCAACGCCGCGCTGTCGTCGCGGGGTGCTGCGGGCTGGGTCCTCTACCTCTTCCTGGCGCCCTTCTTTCTCGTGGTGCCGGCGGCGATGTTCGGTGTGCGAACCGGAGTGGTCGTGGTTCTCGCGTGGCTGATCGGATTCCCGCTGCTCCGGATGATCTGGCCGAAGGCTCCCTCCCGAAAAACCGGCGGAAAGGGTGGAGGTGCCTTCTGGGGGCCCTTCATCGGCGGAGGTGGCGGCGGCGGATTTTCGGGCGGCGGCTTCTCGGGCGGCGGCTTCTCGGGCGGCGGCGGCAGCTTCGGGGGCGGAGGCGCCAGCGGAGGTTGGTGAAAAAGCGGGCTAGTGGTCGCCGCCCTCCTTCTTCTGCAGTTCCTTGCCCTTCTTTTCGATCGCTTCTCCGGTTTTTTTGACGGCCTTGCCGGCAGCTTCGGTCGCCTCGCCGGCGGCCTGCTTGCCGTCCTCGACCATCTCGCCCATCGCCTGGGCGCTCTCTTCAACCGCCTTTTTGCCGTCCTCGACAACTTCGTCGACCGCCTCAGCCCCGTCGTCGATTGCCTGGTCAACGGCCTCGGCCGCCAGCTCCGCAGCCTCGCCGGCGGAGTCGGCCATCTCGGCCGCCGTTTCCTTGGCGCTTTCGACCGTCTTCTCGCACGCCGCGGTCGATACGACCAGGAGCGCCACCGCGGCCACGATCACGCAACGCATCCACCCCTTCTTCATGACCATCCTCCTCGTGAGATGAACCTGGGCGTTGACGGGCCCAGGCTCCGTTGAACGGCCCCGGCGACCGGTCATGGAGCGAGGGGCCGGAGGCATGGTCTCACAACCGGTAGGCGGAAGCGAGGTTGCGCCCGGCGCGTTCTTCGTTCGTGGCGGCGTTTTGATGAGAGAAACAGGGCGGTGGTGGTACGATCCGTCCGTACCCTCAGTCAACGAGGCAACGGAGACGGTCCGTTGCCCCCATGTTCAACACGGTTGCGTGCAACCACTGCCGATAAAGGAGTCTGAGATGTCAGTCGCAAAAGTCACGGAAATCAGTTCGTCGTCAAAAACCAGTTTCGAGGATGCCATTCAGAAGGGCATCGAGCGCGCCGACAAGACCCTCGACAAGGTCAAGGGGGCATGGGTCAGCGAGATGAAGGTCGAGGTCGAGGACGGCAAGGTGAGCGCGTACCGGGTGAACATGAAGGTCACCTTCGTGCTCAAGGGTTGAGGTGGGCATGGACTCATCAGATCTTCTCGGTTCGTTGATGGGGCAGCTCGGCGGCGGCGGCATTCAAGAGATCGGTCGCGCGGTCGGTCTCGACAGCAACGACGTCTCGAAAGTGCTCGCCGGCGCCATGCCCGCCATTCTGACCGGGTTGACCCGCAACTCTTCTTCGGGTGCCGGCGCGGCCGGTCTCCTCGGCGCCCTCGACAGAGATCATGACGGCAGCGTGCTCGATGATGTGATGGGCTACCTCGGCGGCGGCGGCGATCTCGGCGCCGGCGCGGGCATCCTCGGTCACGTCCTCGGCGGTCGCCAGGCCAACGTGGAACAGGCGATCAGCAGGTCGAGCGGGGTTGACGTGGCGTCGGTCGGCAAAATCCTGGCCTTGATCGCCCCGCTGCTGATGGGTGCGCTGGGCAAAGCGAAGCGCGAGCAGGGATTTGATGCTGACGGACTCGCGGCAGCTCTGGGCAGGCAGGAGCGTGCTGCTCGCGAGGTCTCCCCGTCTGCGGTCGATATGTTCTCCAAGCTGCTCGACAGCGACGGAGACGGCGACCCCATGGACGACATCGTCAAAATGGGGTCGGGTCTGCTCGGCGGTCTTTTCAAGTCCTGACCCGGTTCAACCGGTCGGCGACAGGTCGTTGATATCGGGCCCCTCGATGTCGGTCGAGTTCATATTCGACAGATCGAGGCGGCCCGTTTTTTCGATCGTGATCTTCTTGGTGCCGAACGGGCCCTGTGTGAAGAGCGATCCCCGGACTCCGTAGGTCACTTCTTTTTCCTGGAGGATGCCCTGCAGACGCAACAGCGCTGAAGCATTGTTGACGTGGAAGATCGCGTCGACGATGGCCGAATCGAGACGTTCCACCGTGACTGTCTCGGAGGCGGTCCCGGTCCCGACCTTCTTGTCGTCGAGGATCAGCTGGAACGACCCGCCATCGATGGTGACGGCCTCGGGGTTGGGGTTGGTGATCCTGAGCTTTGCCACCAGGGTGGTCTCGAAAACCGTGACCTCCGTGATCTTCAGGTTCGCGAGAGTCACCGCGAGGGGCTCGATCGTCGCCATCGACGAGCATCCGGCGACCGCGGCCAGGAGAATCCCACAGACTGCGAGCAGGAATCCCGATCTCATCCGGGACTTTCGGGGGGAGCAGCGGTCGCAAGAGGATCGGCGGCCACGACGTCCGGCCGTCGCGGGTTCGCGGGGATCGCCGGCAAGCATCTGCATCATGATGAAATACCTCTCCTCGGATGTGTCGGTTCGAGTATAGGGTAATTCCGCGGATGCGATCGTGCAGGGCCGGTTCACGATCTGCTAGGCTGCCGATCGCTGCCGGCGGTCCGCCTTCCGCCGGTTCGGGAATCTCGGGTTGCACTCGCGGGTTGACAGATGCGAGCGGGACGGGGATTGTTGAGTGAAGACATGAGAATGAGACAAGGATTCGCTAGGTGTGCGGTCGTCGTCCTGGCAACGGTGTGGGCCGGCGGTGTCGGCGAAGCGCAGCTCGCGGAGCAGGTCCCGGCGGTGCTGCAGGACGTCGGAATCACCGAGCACCTCGATGCCAAATTGCCCCTTGATCTCGAGTTTCGCGACGAAAACGGTGGCCGGGTGACGCTGGGGGAATATTTCGACGGCGACCGCCCGGTCATCTTGACCCTGAACTACTACAAGTGCCCCATGTTATGCGGGCTGATGCTCAACGGCCTCGTCGAGGGGCTCGGGTCCATGGCGTGGTCGCCAGGCGAAGAGTTCGAAATCGTCACGATCAGCATCAACCCGCTGGAGACTCCCGAGCTCGCCCTGGCGAAGAAACAGAACTACCTGAAGCTGCTCGATCGACCGGCGGCAGCCGCGGGGTGGCACTTCCTCACCGGGCGGGAACTCGAAATCAAGCGGCTCGCGGAGACCGTAGGATTCGCCTATTCCTACGACCCCGAGACCGGGGAGTATGCCCACGCCGCGGCCGTCATGGTGTGCACGCCCGACGGACGGGTGGCGCGGTACCTCTACGGCATCGAGTACCCGGCTCAGAAGCTCAAGTTCGCTCTGTTGGAGGCCGCCGAGGGTACGGTCGGTTCGACGCTTGACCAACTGATCCTCTACTGCTATCACTACGATCCGACGAATCGCCGTTACTCGCCGGTGGCCATGAACATCATGCGGCTCGGGGGCGGGGCAACTGCATTGATACTGGGAACCACACTCGGAGTCTTTTGGCTTCGCGAGTGGCGGCGCAAACGGAAGCAACACACTAAGGAAAAGGCTGCATGACGGCATCTCACCTGATACGAATGCTCGGAGCGGCGCCGGACCCTGAGGACGGCTCTTTCTGGATGCCCCCTCAGGTGTCGACGGTGGCCCAGAATGTCGATTGGCTGTTCAACTTCATCCTCGCCATTTCGGTCTTTTTCTTCGCCCTGATCGTCGTGGTGATGGTGGTGTTCGTCCTCAAGTACCGGCGCCGCGACGGCGAGGGAGCTCAGCCGTCGGCGAGCCACAATCTGCCGCTCGAACTGACCTGGACCGGGATCCCCGTGGTGATCGTGATCGTCATTTTCTTCTTCGGCTTCAAGGGCTATCTCGACATGGCGACGCCGCCGGCCAACGCCTACGAGGTCATGGCCGAGGGCCAGAAGTGGAACTGGAGCTTCACCTATCCCAACGGCTACGTCGACGCCAACCTGCACGTGCCGGTGGACCGCCCGGTGCAGCTGGTGATGTCGTCGGCTGACGTGATCCACAGCCTCTATGTGCCCGCTTTCCGGATCAAACAGGACGTCGTCCCCGGGCGCTACTCGAAGGTCTGGTTCGAAGCCACCGAACCGGGCGAGTACGACCTCTTCTGCGCCGAGTACTGCGGCACCAGCCACTCCGACATGCTGGCCCACGTCGTCGTCCACCCGCCGGGAGAGTTCGAGGCGTGGCTCGAGCAGGCCTCCAACTTCCTGGAAACCATGAGCCCGGTCGACGCCGGCCGGAAGCTCTTCCAAGTCCGCGGCTGCATGCAGTGCCACAGCATGGACGGGTCAGCCAAGACGGGACCGACGCTGCTCGGCGTGTTCGGACGAGCCGAAAACCTGGTCGACGGCGGAACGGTCACGGTTGACGAAAACTACATCCGTGAATCGATTCTCGAGCCCAACGCCCGCGTGGTCGCCGGGTTCGAACCGGTGATGCCGACCTACCAGGGCCGGCTCAAGGACGCGGAGATATTGGCGATCATCGAGTACTTGAAGGCGCCCGAGGGGGCCTCGCAGGAGGGCAACAGCTGATGGCTGAAGCGATCGAAGCACCGGCAGGCGCGGGGGCCGTCGCCCACGCCTCGGATGCCGACAACTATCTCAAACACGGTCAGGGCGTCCTCTCGTGGCTTTTCACGCTCGACCACAAACGCATCGGGGTCATGTACCTGGTGGCGATCCTGGGGTCCTTCTTCCTCGGCGGGGTTTTCGCCCTGGTCCTGCGCACCGAGCTGTGGACGCCCGGGCAGACCATCATCACGGCGGACACCTACAACAAGATGTTCACCCTGCACGGGGCGGTGATGATCTTCCTCTTCATCATCCCCGGCATCCCGGCGACCCTCGGCAACTTCGTGCTGCCGCTGATGTTGGGCGCCAAGGACGTGGCGCTGCCCCGGCTCAACCTGGCGAGCTTCTGGTTGTGGCTCACCGGCGCGACGGTGGCGGTGGCCTCGATCATCATCGGCGCGGTCGACACCGGGTGGACCTTCTACACGCCGTACTCCACCACCACGACCACCGCGGTGACCGCGATGACCCTGGGGGCGTTCATCCTCGGCTTCTCGTCGATCTTCACCGGGCTCAACTTCATCGTCACCATCCACAAGATGCGGCCCGAAGGCATGACATGGTTCCGGATGCCGTTGTTCCTGTGGGGGATCTACTCGACCGCGATCATCCAGGTCCTGGCGACGCCGGTGCTCGGGATCACCCTGCTGCTGCTGGTCGCCGAGCGGACCCTCGGGGTCGGCATCTTCGACCCCGCCCTCGGCGGCGACCCCGTGCTCTACCAGCACTTCTTCTGGTTCTACTCGCACCCGGCGGTCTACATCATGATCCTGCCGGCGATGGCCATCATGAGCGAGCTGATCTCGACCTTCTCGGGTAAGCACATCTTCGGATACAGGTTCATCGCCTGGTCGTCGATCGCCATCGCCCTGCTCAGCTTCCTGGTGTGGGGCCACCACATGTTCACGAGCGGCCAGTCGGGGCTGACCAACATGATCTTCTCCGCCCTGACGTTCTCGGTAGCGATCCCGTCGGCGGTCAAGGTCTTCAACTGGCTGGCGACGATGTACAAGGGCTCGATCCGGCTCGCGGCGCCGATGCTGTACGCCCTGTCGTTCCTCTTCCTGTTCGCGATCGGCGGGCTCACCGGCCTGTTTCTGGGCTCGCTGTCGACCGACATCCACCTCCACGACACCTACTTCGTGGTCGCCCACTTCCACTACGTGATGTTCGGCGGCACGGTGATCGCCTTCCTCGGCGGCATCCACTACTGGTGGCCGAAGATGTTCGGGCGCATGTACTCCGAACGGTGGGCGCAGGTGTCGGCGTTGCTGGTATTTGTCGGTTTCAACCTGACGTTTTTCACCCAGTTCGTGATGGGCAGCCACGGCATGCCGCGGCGCTACTACAACTACCTCGAGAGATTCACGGCCTACCACCAGGCGTCGACCGTCGGGTTCCTTCATTCTCGCTCTCGGCTTCCTGATCATGGCCGGCTACCTCCTGCACTCTTTGGTCGCCGGTGAAAAGGCCCCTGCGAACCCGTGGGGAGCCGCGACGTTGGAGTGGGAGACCACCTCTCCGCCCGCGTACTACAACTTCGCCCACGACATGCGCGCGGGGGACCCCTACGACCTCGACGCCATGCGCTGGGACCCCGCGACCGGAGGTTACGTGCGCAAGGACCCGAGTTCGGTGTTGGCATCGAGTGGGGAGGCCGGCTGATGACGGGCCACTCGACGACTCCTCAGGAGGGGCTGCGGGTCGACCACCACTTCGAGAACGCCGACCAGCAGTACCAGTCGGCCAAGCTCGGGATGTGGGTCTTCCTCGCCACTGAGATCCTGTTCTTCGGTGGTCTGTTCGTCGCCTACACCGTCTACCGGGCCAACCACCCCGAGGTCTTCATCTTCGGCCACCACTTCCTCGACAAGAGTCTCGGCGCGCTGAACACCATCATCCTGATCTGCAGCTCGTTGACCGCTGCGTGGGCGGTGCGGGCGGCGCAGCTGAAACAGATCCGCCTCCTCAAACTGATGCTGGTCCTGACCATGCTCTGCGCCTTCGGTTTCATGGGGATCAAGGCGGTGGAGTACAACGCCAAGTGGAAACATGGCCTGTTGTGGGCCGGCAGCTACGACCCGCACCTCGACCATGACGAGCCGGCCACCGAAGGCACCACCGAGGAAGAACTTCACGTCAAAGAGGCAGCGCCGGTCTCGGAGACCGTCGTCGCCGACGCGGCGACTGACCGTTCGAGCATCGCACCTGCAGCCGAGGGTCCGCAAGGGCTCGCCGGCGCAGCCGAACACGTGGCGGACGCACACGCGGTCGACATCGAGCCGGCCAACGCACAGACCTTTTTCTCGATCTATTTTCTGATGACGGGTCTGCACGGGATCCACGTGTTGGGCGGGATCGGCGCCTTTTTATGGCTCCTGTGGTGCGCCCATCGCGGCGACTTCGCCACCGGCCACTTCACCCGCGTCGACATGGTCGCGCTCTACTGGCACGTGGTGGACCTGATCTGGATCTACCTCTTCCTGCTGCTGTACCTCGTCGAATAGGGATTGGGCATGAGTGATCACGAAAACACCTTTGTGCACATCGCTTCAGTGAAGCTGCTGGTGGGGGTGTGGATCGCCCTCATGTTCGGCACCTGGCTCACCGTGTCAGCATCGAACGTCGATCTGGGCCCGCTCAACATCTGGATCGGTCTCGGCATCGCCACCGGCAAAGCGGCGCTGGTGGCGCTTTACTACATGCACCTTCGGTGGGACAAGCCGTTCAACGCATTCGTGTTCCTCGCGGCGTTCTTCTTCCTGTTTCTCTTCATCGGGTTTGCCATGATGGACACAGCCCACTACCAGGTCGATCTGATCCCGGGCTACTCGCCGGGAATGGGCGGCTGAGAACACTCATGTCTGAAGGAAAGATCGCCGCCGTGCCGGATCCCCGCCCGGAGGGGGTCGGCAGGTTGGGAACGTGGCTATTGATCGCGTCCCTCGGCATGCTCTTCGCCTCGGCGTTGGTGGGCTATCTGGTGATCCGGTTGCGGGCGCCGGAGTGGCCGCCGTCGGGCACGCCGAATTTACCGGCAGGTGTGTGGATCAGCACCGCACTTCTGGCTGCCCTCAGTATGGTCCTGATCCTGGCCGAGCGATCCGTTGGCGAAGGGCGGATCGAGAGCCTGGCGAGGATGCTGATCGTGTCGGACCTGCTGGCGGTGGCCTTCCTGGCGTCCCAGGTGGGGTGCTGGATGCGGATGGCAGCCGACAACGTCCTCCCGCAACAGAATCTCCTGGTGTGGGGGTTCTTCACCCTCAGTTTTCTCCACGCCGCGCACGTTCTCGCCGGACTGGTGCCCTTGGTTCTGGTGACAGTTCGCGCGCAACGCGGGCGCTACTCGGCGGCCGACCATGAAGGGGTCCACTTCGTCGCGATGTACTGGCACTTCCTGCTCGTGACGTGGGTGGCAATTCTTGGAGTTTTGAGTTTTTAGTTTTCAGTTTTGAGTTTCACGCCCACCCATCGGTGGATCGCCTCGGAACAACAACTCAAAACTCAAAACTGAGAACTTGCGATTTCGAGCCCGAGCTCTTTGGCGTTGACGATGCTCGGTGCGGCCTTCGGTGCCTTGCCGTCGACGAACTCCGGAATCCGGTCCTGGTCGTTCGAGACCGGCCACCCACGAAGGATCGCCGCCACGTTCGAGGCCGCGAGGATCGCCATCCCCTGCCGGGCCCACTGCGTGGCCGACGCGATGTGCGGCACGATCACCACGTTCTTCAGCCGGCTCAAACCCGGCTGCATCTTCGGCTCGTTTTCGAACACGTCCAGCCCGGCCTTGAAGTTCGGGTTCCGCCTGCAGTGCGCCACCAGGGCCGCCTCGTCGATCACCGGCCCGCGGGAGGCGTTGATCAGGATCGCGTTGTCCTTCATCAGACGGAGCTTCCCGGCATCGATCAGGTGGTGGGTCGCTTCGGCCAACGGAGGATGGAGGCTGACGACGTCGGCCCTCCTCAGCACCTCATCCACACTCGAGCACCGGGTCACCCTGACGGGCCGCTCACCCTGGGACTTGAGGAATTTCGAGTAGTCACGGATGCGCCGCTCGAGTATTCGATTCTGGTGGATGTCGTAGTAGACGCAATCCATCCTGAACCCTTCCACCATCATCTTTGCGTACGCGGCTCCGATGCGCCCGGCGCCGATCACGCCGACCGTCTTGCGGGCCAGCGACTCTCCAAGGAAGAGGGTAGGGAGCCACCCCTCGTAGTTGCCGCCGCGGATATAGGCGTCGGCCTCGGGGATGCGCCTGGCGGCCGATAACGTGAGCGCGACCGCCATCTCCGCCGTCGCCTCGGTGAGAACTCCGGGTGTGTTGCCGACCGGAATGCCTCTCGCGGTCGCGGCTCCGACGTCGACGTTGTCGTAGCCCACGGCGTAGTTGCTGTAGGCCGTCCCTCCCGCCTTCGCCAGGGCTGCGAACAACGCCTCTCCCCAGTTCTCGGTCAACTGTCCGATCGCGCCGTCGCAACGGTCACCGATGGCGGACTTGATCTCACTCATCCTCAGGATCCGGGTTCCGGTCCCGTACTCGACCCGTGCATCCGCTGCGACCAGGATCTCAAGCCAACGGTCGCCGGGCAGCTCTTTTGTCACAATAACCCGCCGCCTTCCCGAGGGGTTGGCGACCTTCCATCCTCTGGCTACCATTCACAGGCTCCTTATTCCGTTGATCAATTCCGACGCAGCGCGACCATCACGAGCGGGACCGCCGCAAGTCTGGATGGCGGCGAGGCCGAGCGCGGTATAGCTCATCCCGACCCATGGGATCATGAGGATCCCGACCGCGAGTGCGGCCGCTGCGGCTCCCGCCTGGTCGGCGGAAAACGCCATCCCGGCCGCCCGGCGGGTGTCGGGTGAACCCAACCGCGTCAGACCCGGGAAGGCTGCGCCCGTCAGTGCTCCGCCGATGGCCAGCAACGGCGGGACCATCGCAACTGGCGCGGAGAGCGCCCAACCGGCGGCGAGTATTCCCGACAATGCCGAGCCCGCGACAAGCACCGCCGGCACACCGCGCTCCGGTGCCGGCAGCCTCGTGGCTGCCGCGGACCCGACCGCGAGACCGGCCATGAAAACCGCCGTCAGGGCGCCGATCTCCGAGTAGACGGATCCCCGCGTCGACTGCCATGCGGCGATCAGGAGCAGCCACCAACCCATGGAGCAGAACCCGACGATGGCCGCGGTGGCACTGGCGGCACGGCGGCCCAATCCGGCGGCGACGATGAGACACGCGACGATGATCGCCGAAGCCGCCGCGAGCCGCCGCACATCGGTTCCCTCGAGCGCCGCGACCGCCGCGACCGCCGGCAGGAGACCCGGCAGGGCGCGCGCCTCGTGGAGACCGCCGGCGAGCAACACCGCCCGCGGGTGGAGGATCGTGTTCGGTTCCGAGTCGAGTCGCAGCCGGGATCCGAGATCGGAGGACCGGTCGCGGTCGACGAGGAGGGAGATCATCTCGGGTGGAAGATCGGAAGAATCCGGTGTTGACGTTGCCAGACGGCGAACCAGGGTTTCGTGATCGAGGGTGATCTCCGCGGCCGGGCCGCCCGCCACCAGCAGGGTGTCCTCGCCGGCGATCACGACCAGCTGTTCGAAAACCCGGTGAACCGTGCTTGCGAGGACCGACAACAGTCTGCCGCCGACCCCTCCGAGATAGGTGTCTGAAACTCCGACCCGCATCACGATCACACCTTCGGGGCGCATCCGCTCGCGGCATCTTTGCAGGAACTCGAGCGTCCGGGTGCGGTTGTGCCGCAGCGTGGTCGGGTCCGGATCGAGGAGGATAATCAGGTCCCAGGGGTCTCCCTCCTCGAGCGCCACGAGCGGATCGGCCGCAGCGGCGTGCACCGTCGATCGGTGGAGGGCCGCCTCCATCCCGCCGCCGTAGACGACGGGCAGGACGCGCAACAGGTCCGGGTCTTCTTCCACCGCCCGGAGGCGCGTCACCGGCCGGCGGGACATCGCCTCGATGGATCCGTCGACCACACAACCGACGGCCAGGACGTCGCGGGGACGGGGGTGGAGGCTCATCAGGAGCCGGGCCCGCGGCTGCACCCTGTACGGGTCGGGGTAGGTTGCGACCAGGCGGCCGTCGCCGTAAATCGATGTCGGGGGGCCGCCGGAGACGACGACCTGCTGGTAGCGGGTCTCGAACCCCATCTGCAGTGTGCCGGGATGGCCTGACCAGACCCAGCCGGCCCGGGCCAGCGCTCCTGCGGCGGGAATCGACAGTGCGAACGCGGCGACCGCCACGGCCGTGGGAATGAGGGATCGCTGCTGCCAGGCGGCAGCGGCAGCAACGACGCCGAGGCCGGCGCAGAGTGCGGTTGCTGCACCGACGTGAACCAGCCCGAGGGTGAGGAGGGTTCCCCCGGCCAGGGCTCCCGCCGCCTCGAGTGCGTAGGCGCGGCCGCCGCCGGAGGTGCCGAGTGTCTGGGCCAGGACCGGAAACGCGAGGCCACCGGCGCCGGCCGCCGGAACGATCGCCACGATCCACAGCCAGATCGCCGATGCCGTCGTCACGGTCTCGCCGGGTGCGGCTCCGGCGGCCGCCGGTGCGGCCCGGAGGGCGACCACGCCGATACCCGCGAGGACCAGAACCAGGGTGGGCAGCCACAGCGCGAGGCGCGACGAACCGAAACGGACGCCGACCTGTGCCCCGGCGGCCATGCCGATCAGCCACAAGAACATCACCACGCCCCACGCCACTTCCGATCCACCCATGGCGGCCATGGCCTCGCGCACCAGCAGAGCCTGGGCTGCCACGGTCGCAAACCCGACCAGAAACACCGTCAGGCGCGGATCGGGAGCGGGCTTCAGTCGGCTCACCCGCCCATTATGGCGCACCAGCCGAACCCCATCTCCGGCGAGGAGCTGTGAAGGAGACGCTCATGATGCCCACCCACCGGCCTCCCCCGGAACGTGGGGTGGGCGGGTGGGAACTCAAAACTCAAAACTCAAAACTCAAAACTTCGTTATGCCAGCTCCTCGAGCACCGCCGTGAGGTGTTTGTAGAACTTCTGGACCGAGGAGATCTGGACCTTCTCCTCGGGCGAGTGGGCGTTTTCGATCTGCGGACCGATGGACACCACGTCCATCCCGGGGACCTTTTCGATCAGCAGGCCGCACTCGAGACCGGCGTGGATGGCCTTGAGGTGCGGCGCGTTGCCGAACAGACGTTCGTAGACGGCGCAGGTGGTCTTGACGATCGGCGAGTTGGGATTCGGTTTCCAACCCGGATACGCATCTTTGATCGCCACCTCGGCGCCGGCCTGACGGAACGCCGAGTCGACCTGGCGCCGCATGGCATACAGCGCCGGCATGACGGACGAGCGGTAGGACACGATGATCTTCGCCTCGTCTTCGCCGGTCTCGACGACCGCCAGATTGTTGGATGTCTCCACCAGACCCGGCACCTCGCGCGACATGGAGATCACTCCGTGCGGCAGGCTGTCGAGCAGACGCAGCAGGCGATCGCGGGCGTGGACGTTGAGCACCTCGCGTTTGGCATCGTCGTCATCGAGCGTTTCGACCGAGATCTCGAGGTCGGGGTCGGAGGCGTCGAACTCCTCCTTGAAGTCGGCCAGACACGCCTTCGCGACGGCGCCGACCTTCTCCGCCTGCCGTTTGTCGACCCGGCACACGGCGAAGCACTCGCGAGGGATCGCGTTGTGCTTGGATCCACCGTGGATGGAGACCAATTCGAGGTCGATGCCGTCGGCGATCGCGGCGAGAAGCGTCCTGGTCGCCAGCTTGATGGCGTTGCCGCGGTTTTCGATGATGTTGAGGCCGGAGTGTCCCCCGCGAAGCCCCTTGACGGTGATCTGCACCGGTACCGAGCTCAGGGCGCCGGTTCGCCGCGAGATCTTGAGGGTGCCGATCGAGTCGGCGCCGCCGGCGCAGCCGATATAGACGGCGCCGTCCTCCTCGGTGTCGAGGTTGAGCATGATGCGGCCGCTGACGATGGCGGGGTCGAGGTCCTTGGCGCCGGTCAGGCCGGTCTCCTCGTCGATGGTGCACAGCAGCTCCAGCGGTCCGTGCACCACGTCCGGGTCGTCGGCCACCGCCATGCCGGCGGCGACGCCGATGCCGTTGTCGGCGCCGAGGGTGGTGCCCTTCGCCTGAACCCAGTCGCCGACGACCTCGACCTCGATGCCCTGGGTCATGAAATCGTGCTCGACGTCGGAGTTCTTCTCGCACACCATGTCGAGGTGGCCCTGGAGGATCACTGTCGGCGCCTTTTCGTGGCCCTTCGTGGCGGGGACCTTGATCGTCAAACTGCCGGCCTTGTCCTGGAGGACTTCGAAACCGCGATCGGCGGCCCATTTCTTGACCTCGGCGACGATCTTCTCTTCGTGTTTCGAGGGCCGGGGGGTCTTGCGGATGATGTCGAAGTTCTGCCACAGAAGGGCGGGTTCGAGGGACTCGAGGGGACTGCTCATCATGGACCTCCTTGGAGCTGGCGAACCAGCCCCGACATGATACCGGATCTCCCCCGTCCGCGGCAGGGCGGCGGCGGTCGTCCGGAATCAGGCGATGTTTCTGGTCACAGGAGATCTTCGAGAATGTCGATCGCGGTCAGCGCGCCGCCGATCCGCAGCCCGTCGGCCATGAGGGTGACGGCGAGCTGGCGGTTGTCCGGCGACATCACGGGCGGCGTGATGATGGCGAAGTCCCGGTCGGCAACCCCGCTGAGACTGACCGGGAGGTCCGAGATTTCGATGCCTTCGGTCCGCGACAAGGCGTCATGGACTTCGGCGGGATCGACCGGGTCTGCGAATGTCAGGCCGAGGTGCGCGAGGTGACCGTGAAAGACCCCGGACAGGCTGTGGGTCACCGCCAGGGGAACCCCCGGCATGACCACCGCCGCTTCCTCCTGGATCTCGAAGCCGTCGAGCGCGATCACGTCGAAGGCCCTCACGTGCCCGTAAATCAACTCGTCGGCCGATTCGCCCTGGAGGCGGCGAGCCGATTGCCGGGCGAGCAGCTCGACGGCCTCACGACCGTGGACCGAAACCGGGTCGACAACCGCCAGGGTGCCCCGCAGATCGCCGAAATCGACGAGCGCGGAGACCAGCCGCGAGGTGGCCACGAGCGCCGGATGGGCGACGCGGATGTGGCGCGAGTCGGGGGCGTCGCGGCCGGCCGACGGGGTCGTTCGGTCCATCAGGCCGGCGAGACGCCCCATGTCGATGACGAGGGCGTCGGGGTTGCGGTCGAGGAACTCGATCAGATGGTCATGGCGCGAACCCTGGCTGTCCGACGCCACCAGGATCGCGTCGTGGCCTTCGAGGTCGTCGATCGAATCCAGTGGTGGGACGAGGGCGGGACCGCGCCGCATTTCAGCAATCTGGTGCTCGTCGTCGACGCCGGTGTGGCGGAAGTCGAGTTCCAGACCCAACCGATCGAGGACGTCCCCTGAATTCAGGAACTCGCGGCCGGCGAGAGTGAGCGGGTCAAGAATCAGCAGCGTGTTCGGTGCCATCGTATGCCTCATCGTGCGGTGCGTGCGGATCGGGGTTTCGCGTGCGCCGGCGCACCCGCCCGGTGAGAACTGCGACGGGCGCGGACAGGATGTAGATGGCGGCCAGCACGGAGAGCACGTACGGGGTCAGGGTGACGAGCGAGAAGACCAGCGCGATCAGGAACAGGGTCGGCGCGGGCCATTGGCGGCGGAGATTGGCTCCCTTGAACGATTTGTACGGAAGGTTGGACACCATCAACAGCGCCAGAGCGAGCACGAAGGCCGCGACCACGGGGATAAAGGCCGGGTGGGTGACGGGTGTCGGTGACATCAGAACCAGCATCGCGATGGCGCCCGCACCGGCCGGGATCGGCAGGCCGATAAAATCCAGCGAGTCGTGACTGTGGACGGAGAATCTGGCGAGGCGGATCGAACCTGCCACCAGGAAGAGGAAGACCACGGCCATCCCGACGCGGTGGACCTCCGACAGCCCCCACAGGTAGGCGAGCAGTGCGGGTGCGGCGCCGAACGAGACGACGTCTGCGAGCGAGTCGTAGGCTTCGCCGAAGGCGGTGGCGGTGCCGGTGAGCCGGGCGATGCGCCCGTCGAGGACGTCGGCGAAGATCGCGACCAGGATGAGGACGGCCGCCCTTTCGAAATGTCCCCGCGTCGACTCGACCATCGCCAGAAAGCCGCAGAACATGTTGGCGACCGTGAACAGCGACGGGATCACGTAGAAGCCGCGGCGGATGGCCTCGCCCCGTTTGCGACGTTTGACCCGCGGAACCCTCACGGCGCCTCTCCGGAGAGGCGCGCGATCGGCGATTCACCGGCGCGCACCGTGTCCCCCAGGGCGACCAGCACCGTCGCGTCCGCCGGCAGGAACACGTCGACGCGGGAACCGTAGCGAATCAGGCCGATCCTCTGCCCCCGCGCGACGGCGTCTCCGGTCCGGTGGTCGAAGACGATTCTGCGCGCCACCAGCCCGGCAATCTGTTTGAGGCCGACGCGGCCGGCCGGGCCTTCCCACACCGAGAGGTTCTGCTCGTTCTCCAACGACGCTTTTTCCTTGAAGGCCGAGAATTTCTTTCCCGGGTAGTAGCGGTACTCGGTGAGGGTCCCTGCAATGGCAGCGCGGTTGACGTGGACGTTGAAGACCGACATGAAGATGCTGACCTGGCGCGGCAGTCCGCGTTCCACCATCTCCTGCGGTGCGTCGCCGATCTTGATCACCTTGCCGTCGGCCGGCGAACACGCCGCCATGGGATCGGCTGTGCAGGTCCGCGACGGGTTGCGGAAGAACAACAGCGCGAACAGACCGACGAGAATCAACAGGCCGCCGACCCACGGCCACCCTGCTCGCCAGATCAGGGCGCCGACGCAGGCGGGGACCAGAACGAAGGGCCACCCCTCCGGAGCAATCATGTCGCGGAGTGTACTACGAGCGCGGCTTCAGGAGGCGGAAGATCGCTGCAATTGGGCGATCTGGTCTTTGAGGTGGAGTTTGAGTTTCTTGAGGCGTTTCTCTTCGACTTCTTCTTCGGGCGACAGCCAGGCGCGCTGTTTCATCTCTTCGAGCCGGCGCTCGTAGTCGCGGTGCTGCAGCCGCAGTTCGTCGATGGTCGGAGACGTCTCAACCTGCTCGGGATGTGGGCTCATTCCAATCCTCCTTGTTGAGTTGTTCATGATCCATCGTACCACCGGCCTCCACGAGCCTCAGCGACCCGTATCCTCGATCAGTAGTACGGCCGATAACCAAGATCCTGGTCCTCGATCGGGCCCTTTTGTTTGAGATCTTCAATCCCGACGATCGCCTCCTCCCGGGTGGTAAAGGCCATCTCGTGATGCCGGCTCATGACCAGGGCCTGCTTGGGGCAGGCATCCACGCAGTAGCCGCAGAAGACGCAACGCAGCAGGTCGATCTCGAAGCTCAGGGGCCGCTTCTCCCACTCCACGGTCGCTTCCGGGTCCTCCTCGGCGACGATGGTGATGCAATCCGCCGGACAGGCCGTCTCGCACATGTAGCAGGCGACGCATCTGAGCGATCCGTCGTCGCGGGTGGTCAGAATGTGGCGTCCCCGGGTCCGCTCCGAGTACTCGCGGCGCTCTTCGGGGTATTGAATCGTCGCGACGTCTTTTTGTCCGAAAAGGTTGCGAAGGAGATGCCGCATGGTGACGGCCAGCCCGCCCAGAATCGCAGGCAGGTACAGCCGGCTCAGAAATCCGGGACGTGAGCGTTCGACGTTGACGGTGGCGGTGGTCCTCATCGATCGAGCTCACCGGCGATGATGTTGAGGCTGCCGAGGATGGCGATGGCATCTGAGACCAGGTGGCCCTCGAGCATGTGGGAGTAGGCCTGGAAGATGGCGAAGCACGGCGGGCGGACCTTGATCCGGTAGGGGTGGCCCGAACCGTCCGACACGATGTAGAAACCGAGCTCGCCGTTCGCGCCCTCGGTCGCGGTGTAGGTCGCCCCCGGCGGGACCTTGATGCCGTCATAGATCAGCTTGAAGTGCCAGATCAGGGACTCCATCTCCGTGTACACCTTCGATTTCGGCGGCAGCGCGACGTGGTGGTCGTCGGTGATGACCGG
This sequence comes from Candidatus Sulfomarinibacteraceae bacterium, assembly GCA_963823345.1. GTDB lineage: Bacteria > Acidobacteriota > Thermoanaerobaculia > Thermoanaerobaculales > Sulfomarinibacteraceae > Sulfomarinibacter. The sequence continues at coordinate 51,350 of CAWGLE010000008.1, read as the reverse complement.
CCCTTCGGGAATCCGGTCGACGGCCTGCCCGATGATGCGAAGGCTCTGACGCATCTCTTCCAGGCGCACCAGATAGCGCGCGTAGCAGTCGCCGGTCGTGGCGATCGGGACGTCGAAGTCGTACTGCTCGTAGCCGAGGTAGGGTTGTTCTCTGCGGACGTCGTAGGGGACGCCCGAGGCGCGGAGACAGGGGCCGGTCCAGCCCCAGGCTACCGCCTCGTCGGCCGGCATGACCCCGACGCCCTCGGTGCGGTCCCGGAAGATCCGGTTCGACGTCACCAGTCGGTCGACGTCGTCGATGAACTTCGGAATCGTGCGCGAGCAGATGCCGCACCCGTTCGACAAAATCGTCGGGGACATCGTGGACGAGACCGCCGATCCGGGCGTAGGAGACCGTCAGGCGGCCGCCGCACAGGCTTCGAGCAGCGAGTAGATTTCCTCGCGCGGTTGGAAGAAGTACCAGAAGTTGGTCAGCGCGCCGAGGTCCACCAGGTTGGCGCCGAGGCAGACCGCGTGGTCCATGAGGCGAGAAAACTCGGACAGGATCAGGCGCACCGTCTGCGCCCGGGGCGGTGCTTCGATGCCGAGCATCTTCTCGACGCCGAGCGCGTAGCCGACGCCGTTGATCATCGCGGAGCAGTAGTTGAGGCGGTCGGTGTACGGGATGACCTGGTTCCAGCCGTGGGTCTCGGACATCTTCTCGAAGCACCGGTGGAGGTAGCCGATCTCGGTCTCGGCCCTGGTGATCACCTCGCCGTCGAGACGGACGACGATCCGCAGGGTGCCGTGGGTCGCGGGGTGGGAGGGGCCGAGGTTGAGGATCTGGGTTTCGAAGTGGTCCTCGTCCTCGGTCGATCGGTCGCCCAGTCCGGGACCATGGTCTCGGACTCGGTCAGAATCCACCGCTGGGCCGGGTCGTAGTCCTTGCGCAGAGGGTGTCCCTGAAAGGCCTCGTGGGTCAGGATCCGGCGCAGGTTCGGGTGGCCGTCGAACCGGATGCCCATCAGGTCCCACGCCTCGCGCTCGAACCAGTCGGCCGCCTTCCAGATGCCGTAGACCGAGGGCACGCTGGGCTCGTCCTCCGCGACCGGGACCTTGAGTCGGACGTGATGCCCTTTATCGAGGCTCGCAAGGTGGTAGACGACCTCGAAGCGCCGTTCGCGCTCGGGGTAATCGACGCCGCAGATGTCGAGGAGCAGATCGCACGCGAGATCGGGGTGATCCCGCAGTGTCCTGAGCACCTCCACCAGGCGGCTCCGGTCGACCTCCATCTCGAAAAATCCATCCGCCGCAGCGTGCGGGTCAATCGCCGCGCCAACCGGGAGGAGGTCCGCCAGACCCGTTGCTGACATCTCAGCCTTTCGAAGCGAGTCGGTCATAATGGGTTTCTCCCCGCTGAATCAGATCCTGGAGCTTGAGAACGCCCTCGATCAGTGCTTCGGGGGTGGGCGGGCAGCCCGGTACGTAGACGTCCACCGGGATGATCTCGTCGACGCCCTGGACGACGTGGTACGCGCGATAGAAGCCCCCGGTGCACGCGCAGGCACCCATCGAGATCACGTACTTCGGCTCCGCCATCTGGTCGTAGACCCGCTTCACGACCGGCGCCATCTTGTCGGTGATGGTCCCGGCGACGATCATCATGTCCGACTGGCGCGGCGAGAAACGGACGACCTCCGCACCGAACCGCGCCAGGTCGTAATGGGAGGAAACGGTGGACATGAACTCGATCGCACAGCACGCCGTGCCGAAGGGCAGCGGCCACAGGCTGTTCTTTCGCGCCCAGGCGAGCATCGTTGCAATCCGCGTGGTGAGCACCGCGGAACTCCCGTCCGGTTGCCGCATGCAGCCTCCTCGAGCATGTCGCCGCGTCGATTCGCCCCAGCATTATACGTGCTCTTGGTACAAGGCGGCGAGCCCTCGCGAAATTCCATCCGGAGGACGGAAAGTGTTGCGTCACGGACCTTTGCGTGGTATTTTTCAAAGGTGCGGCCGCTCTGCCGCGATTGGTGCGGAAACGCGGGGGCCTCGGAGTCCGGCCGGTCCCACCGCGGCAGGTCGGCAAGACCAAGGAGAGTCTGATGGAGAAGAGGCTGTTCGTGGGCAACCTGGCCTACAGCGTCGGCGAGAGCGAGCTCGAATCCGCGTTCTCGGATCACGGAACAGTGGTCACCGCCGTGGTCGTCCGTGACCGCGAGACGGGACGCTCGCGGGGCTTCGGTTTTATCGAGATGGAGACCGAGGACATGGCCGAGACCGCGAGGGGGGCCATGGACGGCGTCGAGCTCGACGGTCGTCGGATCCGGGTCAACGAGGCGCAGCCGAAGAACGACGTGCAGCGCCGGTCGGACTTCGGAGAACGCTGGTAGGCAACACCCCCTGCGTGCGAATAAACGAGGCCCCGCCACCGCGGGGTCTCGTTGCGTCCGACGCCTCGAGCTCCGCGCGAGTTCAGAAATTCCAGGAAAGACCGCCGACCAGCTGCAGCCCCGAGAGGTCGAGCGTGCCGAAGCCCGAAAAGTCCTCGTCGAGCTCTGCCTCCGACCACCGGTAGCGGCCCTCGATGAAGAAGCTCCACCGGTAACCGAGAGGCACATCGAGACCCGCGAGGGCGAACAACTCCCAGGTGGTTCCGCCGGCGTCGTACCAGGCATACACGATCGGGAGATCGGGTTCCGCGAAATCGATGAAGTACCCTTCCTCCCGCAGTCCCCACCACAGCAGCCCGCCGCCGCCGCCGATGTAGGGCCGGGCGCCGTGAGCGCCGAAGCGCCAGACGTAGGCCGCGGTCAGGTCCGTGAGGTCGAGGGTGGTGGTGTGGCTGACGTCGTTGCCGTCGCCGTCGACCCAGTCGAGGTAGGCCTGAGTGGTGGCTCCGCTGTAGAAGCTGGTGCCGAACAGCAGCCCCGACCGGCGGGAGGTCCGCCACAGATAGTCGAAGCCGAAGACCACGTCCTCGAAGCTCGAGGGCGAACCGGTGAAGGCGTCGAACGTGTCATCCCAGTACTGGGAATCACCCTGCGGAGAGAAGATGCCGATGGAGCCCCGCACCGAACCGAAATCTCCGGGTTGCCAGTTGCCCTGGGCCGTCGCATCGACCGAGAACCCTGCGAGGATGATGGTGGCGGCGCTGACCACGAGAAATGTCGAACGGCGCATGAGACCTCCTTCCGGTCGGGTGATTCCATTCACCCGCCGTCGCCACGGGGAATAGCAACTTCGATGCCATCGCCCTGACCGCGGAAGGACGCCAGAAAAATGATGAACCGTCCCGTACCCACGCTGATCTGACCTCTGAAGGGGACACACAGCTCGGCGGCTGCGCCGCCGGGATTTCGGATTTCGGATTTCGGATTTCGAATTTCCCACCCGCCCCCCCACCGACAATCAGCACTCGAGTGCTCAGGGCGGGTGGGACCACGTGCGGCGGAGGTGCCTGGCTCCCGGCCCGTCCTACGGGCCGGCGTGCCTGGTTCCTCTCTGACGAGAAACGAACCCCGCTCACAAACTGTCATCCCGAGCGAGCGCAGCGAGCCGAGGGATCTGGGTGGGTGGCTTGAGGCGGGACGTTGCCTGGAGCCGCCCGCCCAGATCCCTCCGCTTGGTCGCTTCGCTCCCTCGGTCGGGATGACAGGGGGAAGGCGCTCCCACGTGCGGCGGAGTTGCCTGGCATCCTCTCGAGGAGCGCGTACGGAAAGTCAGCGTGCGGCGGAGGTGTCCGGCTTCGCCTCTGGCTATGCCGGGACAAGCCACGTGCGGCGGAGGTGCCTCTCTTCCGGTAGGATGCTCCCGGAGGCGCCCATGATTGACCGCATCGAGCACGGCGAGGTCCTGGAACTGCGGTTGAACAGACCGCCGGTGAACGCACTTTCGCCCGAGCTGTTGGCCGCGATCGGGGACGGGGTGCGGAGTGCGCCGCACAACGGTGCTCGCGCCGTCGTGCTCTCCGGCAGTCCCGGCATGTTTTCCGGGGGGCTCGATGTTCCGTGCCTCCTCGCTCTCGATCGGAAGGATCTTGGGGCCGCGCTCGAGGTCTTTTTCGGCACCATCGGCAGCCTGGCGAATTCTCCGGTGCCGGTGGCGGCTGCCATAACGGGCCACAGCCCGGCCGGGGGCGCGGTACTGGCGCTTGCCTGCGATCGGCGGGTGATGGCCGACGGAGCCTTCAAGATCGGTCTCAACGAGGTGCGGATCGGAATTCCCATACCCGAGATCGTGGCGTCGCTCCTGCGGCGGACGGTGGGTGCGCGCCGGGCCGAGGACCTCTGTGTCACCGGCAGGCTGCTCGACCCCGCGGGGGCGCTGGCGGTGGGTCTGGTGGACGAGGTCGTTGCTCCGGACCGGGTGGTCGAGGCTGCCAGGAGCTGGTGCGAGCAGGTGGTGGCGGCGCCGTCGTCGGCCCTCGCCGAGACCCGCACCAGGATGCGCGCCGACCTCATCGAAATGATCGAGCGCCATCGCCAGCGGGATGCGAGCCGTCTGGCCCAGGCGTGGTTCGAACCCGAACTGCAGGCCGCGATGAACGATCTGGTCGCGCGTCTGAAAGGGGAGTGAGTGGACTCCGAAGCGGCCCGTCCACGGCTGTTTGTAGCTGCTACAATGCCGGGGCGTTTCGGCTGCACTTGAGTTCTGGCCTGGTTCGAACGACCTTGTGGAGGTACGCGGTGAAAATTCCGTCGCTCGTCCTCAAACAACTCTTCAACCACGGAAGCCTGGAAAACACCCCCGATGGCGTGGTGTTCGGGCTCAAGAACCGCCTCAGCGATGCCGTCGTGACCGGAATTCGCGAGATTTCCATTGACGGTCGAAAACTGTCGACGTCCAACGTGGTGTTCACGATGGGCGATCGGGAGTTTTCGGCGGCCGACGTGAGTGCCGACAACGCGATCGATTTTCCGCTCGGCAAGACGATGAACGTTCTCGCCCGGGGCGATCAACTCGAGGTCGGAAAACACACGATTGCTCTGAGTTTTGACAGCACTCCGTTCGGAAAGCTCTCGTTCTCGGTCAAGGAGGCCATTCGCGAGGAGAAGGAAACGCGGGTCACGGTCCCTTACGACAAGGAGGACGACTACAGCGCCGACATCATCGGCAGACGGCAGGAGTTCGCCCGGTCGTTCAGCGGTGTCGAGTTCCAACACGTCACAAAGTGTTCGTTCGACCCTCCGGAGACCAGGGGGAACATCGAAAACTTCGTCGGTGTGGCGCAGATTCCGATCGGACTCGCGGGTCCGATCAAGATCAACGGCGAGCACGCCTCGGGTGAGTTCCTCGTGCCTCTTGCCACCACGGAAGGGACGCTGGTCGCGTCCTACAACAGGGGCATCAAGGTGCTCAATCTGTCGGGAGGAGTCACCTGCACGGTTTCCGATGACCGCATGCAGAGGGCGCCGGTCTTCGTCTTCGATTCAGCCCGGGAAGCCCGCGCTTTCCGCGATTGGGTCAACGCCCACATCCCCGAGATCGCGCGAGCCGCCGAGGCCACCTCGAGCGTCGCCAGACTGCTCGACATCGATATGTTCCTGGCCAGTCGGTTTGCCTATCTTCGTTTCAACTATTCCACCGGCGATGCGGCGGGTCAGAACATGGTGGGCAGGGCCACCTTCGCCGCCTGCTCGTGGATGCTCGACCAGCTCGACAACGTGCGCGCGTTCTACCTCGAGTCGAATCTCGCCACCGACAAGAAACACTCGCAGATCAACATCATGCGGACCCGGGGCAAGAGAGTGATCGCCGAGGCGGTGGTCAAACGGGACGTGCTCGTGCAGCACATGCGGGTCGAGCCGGAAAGCCTCCAGTATCACTCGCAGATTTCCAACGTCGGCGCCTTCCTTTCGGGGGCCAACAACAACGGCGCCCACTCGCCCAACGGCATCACCGCGATGTTCATCGCCACCGGGCAGGATGTCGCCAACGTCGCCGAGTCGTCTGCCGGCATCCTCTACTCCGAGCTGAACGCGGACGGAGACCTCTACATGTCCCTCACCATCCCGTCGCTCATCGTCGCCACTTTCGGCGGCGGCACGGGTCTGCCGACCCAACGCGAATGCCTGGCGATGATGGGGTGTGTCGGCCGCGGCAAGGTGAGGAAGCTGGCCGAGATCATCGCCGGTGTGGCGCTGGCCGGCGAGATCTCCCTCGGTTCGGCGATCTCGTCGCTCGACTGGGTGTCGAGCCACGAGAAGTACGGCCGCAATCGTTGAGGAATCCAGGAATCTGCTGATGGAGGAGAACCCGACGCCGAGCCCCGCCCGCGAGCCGGGCCGAAAACCGGAAACGCGGCGGCGTATGGACCGGCGGGCCTACGTCAATATTCCCGGCCTCGCGCGGCGCGGGCGCGCCACCATCCGACAGGTCATCTCGCTGCTTTTCGGCGGTTACGTCGCGTCGGTGGAATCGAGCCGCCGCCGCGGCGGCCGTGGGCTGTTGTTCCGCTTTCGCGCGATGGTCGCCTGGGTGTTCCGTCGGTTCCTCGACCCGGAGATCGCGAATCAGCCGTTTCCGGTCCAGCTTCGGATTCGCTTGGAGATGCTCGGACCGACCTACGTCAAGCTCGGACAGATTCTGAGTTTGCGCCAGGACATTCTGCCCGAGATGGTGACTGACGAGCTCCGCAACCTCCTTTCGGACCTGCCGCCGGTCGAGTTTGAACTGATTCGGGAGATCATCGAAGCCGAGCTCGGACGTCCGATCGACGAGATCTTCGCCGAGGTCGACCCGGTTCCCCTGGGATCCGCATCGATCGCGCAGAGTCATCTGGCCCGGCTCGCTTCGGGCGAGCAGGTGATCCTCAAGGTGGTCAAACCGGGCATCCGGGACCTCCTCTACCGAGACGCAACGCTGTTGCGGACCACCGCCCGCTTCCTGCAGGTGATCATCCCGAGGTACCAGCCGAAACGGGTGATCGACGAGTTCTGCGAGTACACCCTTCGCGAAGTGGAAATGACGTTCGAAGCGGAGAACGGCGAGACCTTTGCCGAGAATTTCGCCGACGAGCCGGACGTGGTCTTCCCCCGGATCTACCGCCAGTACTCGGGTGACCGCGTGCTGTGCATGGAGTATCTCGACGGTCTGCGGCCGGACGACGAACGGGTACGGTCGCTGCCCGCGGAGGAGCGGCAGAGGTTGATCGATCTCGGCGCCGAGGCGATCCTCCGCATGCTCTACCAGGACGGATTTTTCCACGCCGATCTCCACCCTGCGAACATGCTCATCCTGCCGGGTGTCAAGATCGGCTTCCTCGATCTGGGGATGGTCGGGCATTTCGATCCCGTGCTGCGCCACAACCTCCTCGAGCTTTTCTACTCCATGGTGATGGAAGATTTCGACGGTGCGGCGCGCCATCTCGCCTCGGTGTCGCAGACCGATCCGCGATCGGACGTGAGCGGTTTTCGGACCGCGGTTCGCGAGGTTGCCAGACGGTGGCGGCGACAGGCCCGGTTCGAGGAGTTCTCCCTGGCCTTGCTGATCCTCGAGTGCATTCAGCTCGGCGGTCGCTACCACCTCTATTTCCCGGTGGACATGGTGTTGATGGTCAAGGCCCTGGTGACCTACGAGGGCGTCGGCTACATCCTCGACCCGGGTTTCAACGTGGCGGACGTGTCGGTCCGGCACGTCGGCAGGATCTTCCGTCAGGAGTACTCGCCGAAACGGCTGTGGCTCGAAGTGCTGAGGGTGGCCCCGGACATCGTGGACGCCCTGCTCAAAACGCCCCGCCTGGTTTCCGAAGGGCTGAGCACCCTCGAAGAGCGCACCCGCAGGCGACCCCAGCGCCCATTGTCGGGCGTGCGGGCGACCCTCTTCGGCGGCGCCTGCCTGGTGTCAGGCGCGATTCTCGTCGGCCTCGGCGGGCCGTGGGTTCTGGCCGCCGTTCTCATGGTGATGGGGCTTCTGCTTCCCCTCCGGCGCGGCGACTGATGCGGATTATCCGGGAGCTTCCGGCTGTCGATCCGTGGCCCGCGGAGCCCGCCAGACGGTTTCTTGGCTCCATGGTCTTTGGCAGATCATCTCCCGGTGATATCGTCTGCGGGTGTGCGGCCAGCGCCTTGATTCCAAACCAAGATCGTCTCTGTCATGCTGGCTCGATAGCAGGAGGCAAATCATGAGAATTCAATTCGTTGTGCGGTTCATCGCGACACTATTTCTGGCTATGATCGGCACGGTTGACGCCGTCGAAGTGACGCTTCAACAGGTCACCTTCCCCGAAAAGAACGAGGTCGAACTGGGATTCAGCCGCGACCCCCGGGCGCCGGAGGCGACCGTGATCGCCGAGGTCGAGTACCGCGAGGGTCAGGCGGCCATGAACATCCGCTTTCGGGACATGAAACCGGCGATTCTCTTCGACGGCGATGTCACCTGCTACGTTCTGTGGGCGGTTGTTCCTGACGGCACGGTCGAAAACCTCGGTGAGCTGTGGGTGCGCAACGAAGTCGACACCGTGGAGTACTCCACGGGCCTCAAGTCGTTCGCAATGGTGGTGACGGCAGAGTCCCATCCTCTGGTGTCCGAGCCGTCCGAACTGGTGATGTTCTGGTCCGACGCTGCCAATCCCAAGAAAGCGCCCACGGTCTCCTTCACCTACTCGGCGTTCGCGCCGGCGCCCGCCATCGAGTACCCGTCGGTGGCGCGGGTGATCTGGGACAAGAGCCAGCCTCTCACCCTGATGCAGGCGGAAAAAGCCTACGAGCTCGCCGTCGCGGCGGGCGCTGAAAAGTACGCGCCGAGCGTGTTGCGGCGAGCCTCGACGACGCTGGCTCAGGGACGCAACCTCACCACCGGGAAGAAAGACAAGGCGGCGCTGGATTACTGCCAACGGTCGATCGCCCTCAGCGCGGAGGCGCTTCAGGTGACGACGCGGAGCAAGGAAGCGGAGGCCGTCGAAGCGGAGATCGCGCGTCGCACCGCTGAAATGGAGGCCTTGACCGCGAGGGCCTCCGAGGCGGAGGCCGCGTCCGCAGAGGCTTTGCGCGAACGTCAGGAGGCCGAAGCGGCGGTCGCGACGGCGCAGCGCCAGCTGTCGGCCATCGAGGCGGAGCGACTCGAGCTTCAGGGCTCGGTCACCGCCTTGCAGGAGGAGGCGGCCACCCTCGCACGGGAAAAGGAGGATCTGTCGGATCGGCTCCAGGGGGCGCTGTCGGAGGTCGCCGACACCCAGGCCACCGCACGCGGCATGGTCGTGAGCCTGCCCGACATCCTCTTCGACACCAACGAAGCGACGCTCAAGACCGACGCCAAGATCGTGATCGCCAAACTCGCCGGCATCCTTCTCATCATGCCCGAGCTCAACCTCAGGGTCGAAGGGCACACCGATTCCACCGGCAGCGCGGAATACAACCAGAGTCTGTCCGAAAAGCGTGCTGCGTCGGTACGCGATTTCCTCGCGGGCCAGGGCATCAATTCGCTGCGGATGGTGTCGATCGGATACGGCATGACGCGACCGGTCGGCGACAACGCGACCTCCCAGGGCCGCGCCAAGAACCGCCGGGTCGAGATCGTCATCGCCGAGGGCACGGTGGCCGAGAACTGAGTTTCAGGCGCGCAGCCGTTCGTCATCTTCTTCGGCAATTCTCCACTCCGGGTTTCCGAAACCCGGAGTGGAGAATTGCAGTGCCTTTTTTCTGCCACAAAGTGCCTCGGATTTGCCGTGATCCTCCATCGGGCCGTCTCAATCGGGGTCCTTAATGCTCCTCAGACGGAGATCGTCCGCTGTGGTTTGGCGATCCCGGACTTCTGGGTTACGATGCCCGCCGTGCTTGCGATCAGCCGGCACCGACAGGGCAGGGGGGCGACAGTGAACAAGGGCCGGGAAATCGAAGAATCCCCGAACTACATTCTCTTTCCGATGGCGGTCGGCGCCCTCTTCCTCGCGTTTCTGGTCGTCGGAGCGCTCCTCGGCTGATCAGAAGTCGATGACGTAGAGCCCGTCGCGCATCAATTCCAGTTTCGTTCCATCTCTGTTTTCCAGAATCACCTCTGCCGCGAGCACGCGCGGCTGGAGTTCCGGCAGGTAGACGTGGTCCTGGTGCATCACCGCCTCCGGGCGCGAGAACCGTGAGGGGCCGACCTGGCCGCCGAAGTGCTCGCTGCGGCCGAAGGCGAGATGGAGCCCGAGCTTCTCGTCGAGCAGCACCACGCCGATGGGCTTGACGCCGAAGTCGGAGAGCACGCCCAACCCGAGCTCGGCGACGTTGCCTCGGGCCGGTTCGAACGACAGACGCCCGCGCTCGGCATCCGACTCCGGACCGCTGCTGATGACGTCGACCGCGACGTTGTGTTCGATCTCGAACACCACCACCTCGTCGCCGAACTGGACCGGGAGGCGCCCTGCGCTGGACGTGGGGTCCCCCGCCATCTCCCCCTCGTAGGGAACGATATAGGCCTCGCCCGACGGCAGGTTGCCCGCGGTACCCGGCTTCGGCAGCAGACCGCCCGATGCGTGGGCGGTGCGGTGGCGCAGGTCGAGGTGGAGGCCGAGCTCCTCCGCACCGTCGACGACGAACCGGAAATCAGCCGCGGCGCTGCGGTCGAGAAGGTCTTTGAGAAGCGTGACGCGGCGGTTGACCTCGGTGTAGTCCAGGCGCAGGGCGGGGACCATCGCCGGAGAAAATCCTGGCATGGTTGCGGCACGAAAGCCGAATCCGGGCGCCATGACCTTCAGGGGAGCGGTGGTCGAAAACTCGGTCGGGGCGATGACGATCTGGTGCGAGTTGAGGACACCCTCCATCGGTTCTGACAGGTGGCCGGCCATGGCGTCGACGTGATCGGGCGGCTCCGCGCCGGTCCACCGCCACGCGATCGGCGGCAGATCGGCGTTGTTCGAGTGCACGTTGGGGTAGAGGAAGAGCGCGACCTCGAGACCGTGGTCCCCCCTTGCCTTCGCGAGTTCCTCGACCCACCCGGCCGCGAGGAGGCGTCGGGTCTTCCACGCCCCGGTGTCTGGCGTCTGATCATCCGGCAGATCGATGATCACCGCCAGCGCGCGATCCGCGGCAGTCGGCTCGAAAACCCTCTGCACCAGGTTTGTAAGCTCTTCGGCGCTCAGTCGCTCGTCGGTCATGCGCTGCCTCCACGTCGTCCTTCGTTGAGGTGCCATCCTACCCCGGCCCCACCCACCCGGCAGCCGGGTTGTGGGGCACGCGTCCCGCGTGCCGGGTGGGTGGTGAGTGGTTTCAACGCCTCTGAGCACGCGAGCGTGGTCCGTCGGTGGGGGGGTGGGCGGGAATTCCTCATTCCGAATTCCCCATTCCGAATTCAGTCGACGATCTCGACCGTGATCCGGTCGTACCAGTCGATCGAACCGGGAAGACCGATGGCGATGATCTCGGAGCCGCCCTGGCGGACGCGTTCGAAGGGGTGGCCTCGCACCGACTGGACCCAGCTCCCCTGGCGCCACCCGGTGACTTCGAACCACAGTTCGAGGGGCCCGAGGTCGCGGTTGCATCTGTTGACGGCCTCGATTTCCACCAGGACCTGCGCGGACGGGCGAAAGACCTGGCCGGAGCTCCAGCGGTAGGTGACGCACGCGGAAAGGCGGGGGGTCGGGCTCGGTTGCGGGCGAGGCGTGACCGTGGCAGGCGGGGCGACGGTGGGCCAGGGGCTCGGTGTCGTGGTGGGGCCGAGGGCCACGACCCACTCGGAGCTGCGTTCGACCAGAACGGTTGCGGTGACGGTCGGGGATGGCGAGGCGGTCGGAACCGGGGGCGGAGTCGCCGGCGGGATCTCGACGGGCAGTTGCCGGTTGCGCTGAAGGATCGCTACCGTCGCGAAGATCACGACCAGTACCACCATCGCGGCGGTCAGCAGCGAAGGCCCGACTCGCGCGCGGCGCGCGCTGGACGTGCGATATCCCGGCATTTCCCCGTTCACGATTCGACCATACCGCAACATGGCTTTCCAGCTGATTCTTGACGCACTGCGGCATGGTGACTATGCTGACTCGGACGAGCGGGAGGTCGATCATGCGCCGGGTGGTCTTCAATCAGAAGGGCGGCGTCGGAAAGTCGACGATCGTCTGTAATCTGGCCGCCGTGAGCGCCCGCCGGGGCCGCCGGACGCTGGTAGTGGATCTCGATCCTCAGGCCAACACGAGTCACTATCTGCTCGGGTCCGACCTCGAGGCGGCGACGCCGACGTTGGCGGGGTTTTTCGAGCAGACCCTCGAGTTCAAGCTGTTTCGTGAAGGGGCGCGGGATTTTGTCCACCACACCCGGTTTGACGACCTTCACATCATGCCGGCCGCCATCGAGCTCGAGGAACTTCAGGGCAAGCTCGAGGCCAAGTACAAGATCTACAAGCTGCGGGACGCCCTCAACGAACTGGACGGCTACGACGAGGTTTTTCTCGACACCCCGCCGGCCTTCGGTTTCTATACGCTCTCGGCCCTGATCGCAGGTGAGAGCTGTCTGATCCCGTTCGACTGCGACGATTTTTCGCGGCGCGCCCTCTACAGCCTGCTCGAAAGTGTCGAGGAGGTGCGCGAGGACCACAACCCCGGACTTCGGGTGGGCGGTGTCGTGGTCAACGAGTTTCAGCCCCGGGCGCGGCTGCCGCAGCGGTTGGTGGACGAGCTCAAGGCCGAAGGGCTGCCGATTCTCGAACCCTTCATCTCGTCTTCGGTCAAGGTGCGGGAATCCCACGGCGCATCGAGGCCGCTGCCGTACCTGGCGCCTTCGCACAAGCTCACCGGCCAGTTCGAGGAGCTGTTCGACGCGTTGAGCCGTTAGCTCTTGGCATTCAGCCGTTAGCTCCCCCGCCCACCCGTGACGCACTGACTGGGGGCCACTGTCGAATGCCTGACAGCTAACAGCTAATAGCTGAACGCTAACAGCTAACGGCTGACCGCCCTCGAGCTACTTGACGGGGTAGTACATCTCGGTGACCAACTCGTCTTCAGGCACGTTTCCGGGGTCGCTGACAAACACGTCCCAGGGGCGGCCGTTCTTCTCGAGAGAGTGGGCGACGATGTACGCCTCGATCTTTTCAGATGTGGTGTCGAGCCCGCTGTAGGGACCGACGTGAATCGCGCGCACCACTCTCCCGCCATAGGTTTCGCCCATTCGCACCGGGGAATCCGGGCCGGCGCCGCGGGTCGGGGCGCCGCTGACCGGAATACCGGCATCGAAACCGAAACCGCGTTCGTCCCAGTAGTTGGTGATGGCCAAAGGTTGACCGGCCAGCTGCAGACCGTTGGTGGAGACGAACCCGAGAACCAGCCCGTAGGTGGCCGCCATGGCGGCCGAAATGTCGGTCGGGTCGGCACTGCTGCTGCCGGTCGCGTAGGCGATGGTGGTCGATGGGACGACTGCGATACCGATCTCGAGATCCGACCAGTCGACCTTTGGCAGTGCCTCGGCAATTCGTTTGAGGTTGGTCAGACCCTGCGCGTAGAGCGGACCCAGCTGGCGGTCGAGGAGCAGCCCCCGGTATCGACCGGGTAGATCGAAGCCGAAGTCGGTGTCGAACGTCCAGGTCAGGTGGGTCCCCCCGTTTTCGGGCTGCAGGAGGAATGCCGATTGGGCTTTGCCCTGCTTCCCGAGATCGAGCTCCACATCCACCCGTTCGTACGGCGAGCTGGCGACGACCGTCTGGCCGCCCGTTTCGGCGTTCGGTCCCGTGACCTCCCAGGCCATCTTCGCACCCACGCCGAAATCAGGCCCCTCGAAAGCATAGGTGGCGTCGGGCATGACCGCGACGAACGGCGACCAGTCGTTGAAGTGCCGGAAGCCGTTGACCTGGGCGAAGACGACACCCACGGGCGCATCGATCGTGACGGAGCGTTCGACGTGGCGGGTACGGGGCAGCAGAACGCCGATCACGAGGATCACGACGATGATGGCGACAACGGCGATCGCGAGTCTTTTGAGCGTTTTCATTGGAATCCCTCCGGTCACACCTCGATGGGTCGACTCCGCAGTTACGGCAGGCAAGGTGGTTGCTCGGCGCAGGGTATCACGGAGCGTCTTGGAGGGTTGACCCGCCGGCCGGCGTGATCCCGGGCACGGTGCGGCGCGGGTCCTCGGCGTAAACTGGATTGACGGACCGAGGGACGGACAGGGAGGACGCCGATGTTCAAAAAGGACCAGAACGATCAAACCCCGTCGAGACATCCGCAACCGGCACCGGCGGCGTCGGGGAAACAGCAGACAGCTCCACGCAGCGGTGGTTCAGCGGTCATCGGACCCTCCATTACCGTCAAGGGCGATGTGTCGGGGGACGAGGACCTCGTCATCCAGGGCCGGGTCGAGGGGACGGTCAGCCTGGCCCAGCACAACGTGACCATCGGTCCGACCGGCAAGGTCACAGCCGATATCCGCGGCAAGATGGTGATCGTCGAGGGTGAGGTTCACGGGGATCTCAAGGCCCAGGAACAGATCGTCCTGCGCCACACCGCCAAGGTGGAAGGCAGCATCAGCGCCCCGCGCGTCGCCTTGGAAGACGGCGCAGTGTTCCGGGGAGGCATCGAAATGGACTCCGCCTCCAAGATCGGCAAGGAGAATCAGCCGGCCAAGGCCGCTGCCGTCAGCGGCAACGGACGCGACAAGGGCGGGGCCACGGCTGCGCCCCCCGCCGGAACGGGCGGCAAGTCTCTTCCGGTCTGAGCCCATCGACCGCTGCGGGTTGGAGCATAATGCGGGTCTGATGAAGCTGCCCTGGCGGACTCGCACGGAGATCGTGGCCCCCGAACCGGAAAACCCTCCGGCGGCGCTGCCGCCACCCGTGGAGGTCCACCGCTCGCCCGGTTTTGAAGCGGTGCTGTCCGAACTGCCTCGGGGCGGCGCCAACCGGGTCCTCGATCTCGGCCCGGCCGTGCCGGAGAACATCGAGTTCTATTCGGGGTACGCGACCGGGGTCCAGGTCGTCGATGCGTATCGAGATGCGACCGATGCTGCCTCGGCCGTCCGCATCCTGGATGACCTCGCGGGCCGATACGAGGGCAGTTTTCATCTGGTCTTGTTGTGGGACATCCTCAACTACCTGACGGCCGCACAGGCCGGTGGCGTCGTCGAGGCGATCTCCCGGCTGTGCGGCCCAGAGGCACGCTGCATGGCGATGGTCACCACATCAGACACCATGCCGGCGTGTCCGAGGAAGTACCGGGTCGTCGATGCCAGCCATCTGTCCTATGAGTCGGCGACATCCGAGGTGCTGGGCGCTCCACAGATGACTCCGGTCGCCGTGGAACGGGTTCTTCGCGGGTTCAGCATCGAGCACGCATTCGTTCTGCGCAACGGAATCCGCGAGTACGTCGCGACACGCGATGCCGATACGCACGGAAACGTTGAAACGTTAAACGTTTGAACGTTTGAACGTTGCATCGCACCTCCGCCGCACGTGGTCCCACCCGCCTTTTCGGGGGGGTGGGTGGCAAATCCGAAATCCAAAATTCGAAATCCGAAATCTCAGAACTTCTGTCCCACCGCCTCGGTCAGGAACTTCACGAACGGACCCGCGGCGCGGCACGAGGTTTCGACACGATCGATGAACCCTGTCTTGCAGGCGGCCGACTGGGTGAACTCCTCGACGCAGATGAAGTCTCTGCGTTTGATCTCGTCGATCAGCGGGTGCTCGGGGTCGAAGCCGCGCGGCGCACGTTGCAGGCTCTCGCCGCCCAGTCGGTGGTGTTTGCGGAACCCTGGATCGCTGATCGCCGAGCGCCAACGCGAGGGCTGCTCGACAATGGCGCCGCGAATGTCGGAGAGAGCGTCCGGGGCCGGGTGCCACGACCCGGCGCCGACGAAGACGTTGCCCGGCTCGAGGTGGAGGTAGAAACCCGGGGCGTGGGCGTCACGTCCCGCCCGGTGACGGAATTGCGCGGCGGCGTGGGTCTTGTAGGGCTTCTTGTCTTTCGAAAACCTGACATCGCGGTAGATCCGGAACATCGAACCTCCGGACGGGCGGGGATCGGCGACGAAGTGCGGGCTGATGGCCTTCAGGGGCGCCGCAAAGTCGGCGATGAAGCGCAGCATGGGCGCCTGGACCTCGGCGACGAATCGTTCCTTGTTGTTCTGGAACCACTCGCGGGTGTTGTTTTCCTTGAGCTCCGCCAGGAAATCGAAGAACTCGGGAGAAAAATGCCGCGCTCCGGCCATGACGACCTCCTTTGGTCCGATCTTCGCACGTCACTCTATGCAACACAGCAACGGTTCAGATGTTCCTCTGCTAGGCTGTGGGTCTCGAGAAAGGAGACCTGGGCGATGAGGTTCAAACGTATGGTGACGGCGTTCGCGCTTGTGGCTGTGGTTGCCACCGGGTATGCGTGGGCCAAGGTGATTTTCGATTTCGATCCGAACGCCGATTTCTCCAGTTACAAGACCTACGGTTGGCTGCAACGCGGGGACGAAAACACCGAGCGGTTGCCGGACCACCTGCGCATGAGATTGCAGCGAGTCACCGAAGATGTCCTGGCCACGAAGGGTTTGGAGCCCGCGCCCGCGCCGCCTCAAACCGACCTCTTTTTGACCTACCACTTCAGCGCCAGCGAGGAATTCGCGGTTGATTACGTGGGCTACAGCGTGTATCAGCCGTGGGGTTACGGCTATTGGGGCGGCTACGGCGGCGGATACACCACCGTCCGCAAATATACGGAAGGGACGGTGGTGTTGGACATCATCGACGCCCGAACCCACCAGTTGGTATGGATGGGGTCGATCTCGAAGGAGGTGCGGAGCGTCAATCCCCCGGGGGATCGGATTGAAAAGGCCGTCACCAAGCTGTTGAAGAACTTCCCGCCGAAACCCGCGAAATAGAAAGGGTCACTCGGCGAGCCGGCCCCTGGCATCGGCGATCCGCCGCACCATCTCGGCATCGACCGGGCTGCCGTGCTCCCTGATTTCGTCGGCGAGCTTGGCAAGGGTCTTGTGGTCGTCGTGGGCCCGTCGCTTCAAGGCTCCAGCCATCTTGTTGAAGGCATCCTCGATCGGCCGCAGGGTGTCGTCCTGTCGCAGTCTGAGCGTGAGGTTGTAATGGCCCGCCGCCACGTCGTCCATGTGCTGGATGATCTTGTGCATGGCGCCTGCGGTCCTGTGGGTGATCATGATGGACCGGAGAACCACCATGGCGAGGATGATCAACGAGATCGCAGCGAGGATCGCCATGTTGCGAACCTCGTTGGCGTGCATCTGAGCGGTGAGGTGCGGGTTCGCGGTCACGATCCGGCGGGTTTCGTTGAGATTCTGCCACGCCAGGACGCTGTTGAGAATGATCAACAAAACGAGCACGAGGCCCGCGACCTTGATCGTCGCGGCGAGCTGCATCCGACTGTCCACCAGATACTTACGACGCCTGAACGAAGGGTGCTCACCGGTGTCGCTGACGTTCCTCCGGTCTCGGGGTGTCATCGCTGCTCCTTTCGGTGGCTCTCATCCCATCCACCGTGCACACGAGGACTCCATTGTAAACCGAAATCGGGGCGCCTCCGCACCCGGCGCCGCGGAGTTGCCGATCGAGAAACCGCTGCCACTGCGGTCGCCGTTCCGGTGCGATCGGCTGCCAGAGGAGACGGCCGCGCTGGGAATGGCCGTCCTCCGAGGCCGGTTGCGCTGCCAGTGGATTCGGCGACGCGCGCCGCCAGAGGACGGAACGGGGTGTCGCCCGCACAACCCGGGTCGCGTAGGATGGTTCACCGGCAGGGAGCAGGATGGCGGAAGATCCGAACAGGCTGATCGAAGAGATCCGGACCGGGATCATCGGCGGCGACCGCGCCATCGAGGGACCATTCGGCCTCCGTCGCGTGACCTACGCCGACTACACGGCGTCGGGCCGTTCCCTGCGTTTCATCGAGGATTTCATCCGCGACGAGGTCATGTCGCTGTACGCCAACACTCACAGCGAGACGTCGTCCACGGGCCTCCAGACAACCCGCTTCCGCGAGGATGCGCGGACTGCCGTCCTCGAAGGGGTGGGCGGCGGCGAGCGGGACGTCGTCATCTTCTGCGGTTCCGGCGCCACCGGGGCGATCAACAAGTTGATCGAGATCCTCAACCTCCGTCTGCCCGCCGATCTCGATGAGCGGTACGACCTGTCGAGCAGGATCCCCGCCGGCGAACGTCCGGTCGTCTTCATCGGTCCCTACGAGCACCATTCGAACGAGATCTCGTGGCGGGAGACAATCGCCGACGTCGTGGTCATCGACGAGGATCGGGACGGTCGGATCGACGAGAACCACCTCGAACGGGAGCTCACGGCCCACCGCGACAGGCCGCTCAAGATCGGCAGTTTCTCGGCTGCGTCGAACGTGACCGGGATCGTCTCCAGCACCGGATCGGTCACCAGGTTGCTCCACAAACACGGAGCGCTCGCCTTCTGGGATTTCGCGGCCGCCGCCCCGTACGTCTCGATCGAAATGAACGCCGAGGACGGGGGAGGGGATCACCCGGCCGACAAGGACGCGATCTTCATCTCGCCCCACAAGTTCGTGGGCGGCCCGGGTACCCCGGGCGTGCTGGTGGTCAAACGCGCGCTCGTCACCAACCGGGTTCCGACGGTGCCCGGCGGCGGCACCGTGCGTTATGTCAGCGCCGACAGCCACAGTTACGTCAGCGATCCCGCGCTCCGCGAAGAGGGCGGTACTCCCGCCATCATCGAATCCATCCGCGCCGGGTTGGTGTTCAAACTCAAATCGGCGGTGGGTGAGTCGACGATCGAAGCACGCGAGCATGCCTTCGTCGCCCGCGCGATCGAAAGCTGGTCTGCAAACCCCAACATCCGGATCCTCGGCAACAAAGAGGCGAAACGGCTGTCCATCGTTTCTTTCCTGATCAGCCGCGGCGACCGCTTCCTGCACCACAACTTTGTCGTGGCGCTCCTCAATGATCTTTTCGGCATCCAGGCGCGGGGAGGTTGTTCGTGTGCGGGACCGTACGGCCACCGCCTCCTCGGTATCGACCTGGCGCGGTCCGGCAGGTTTCGCGACGCCATCAACAGCGGCTGCGAGGGAATCAAGCCGGGGTGGGTTCGGGTGAACTTCAACTACTTCATTTCGGAGCCGGTCTTCCGGTTCCTGATCGATGCCGTCCACCTGGTGGCCTCCGACGGTTGGAAGCTCCTGCCGCAGTACCGGTTTTCCATCGACAGCGGGCTGTGGCGGCACCGCGATCAGCCCGGGTTCAGGGAGTTCGGCCTCGACGACCTGAGCTTCGACTCCGGAAGCCTCGTTTATCAGGGGCGACACCTGACGGAACCGGAAAGTGCGCTCGAAGAGTACCTCGCCGACGCCCGCCGGATCATCGCGGAGGCCGAAGCGGAGTGCGCGGGTGAAGACGCTCCCGCCGCACTTTCGGAAGAGTTGGAGAGGCTGCGGTGGTTTCCCCTCCCGGTGATCGCGATGACCGACGCTGCGAACCGAAGACCCGAACGAAATGACCGGAACGGTGGAACCCGTGACCCGTCGCCCACGTAGATCGTGACAGAGCGAACCTGAGATGACGAGACAAGGACTCGAATGAGAATCGGAGAAAGCAGGATCAAACGGGCCCGCGAGAGCCGATGGAACCGGCCCTACAACTCCCTCGACCCGGTGGTACTGAAGCTGCAGGAGGAGGAGCGGCCGGTCCTCAAACGCGCCCTCCGACTCGGTGTAGCGGCAGCTGTCGTGTTGCACGTCGTGCTTTTTTTTATTGTCTTTCCGTCCTACTACGAAGAGAGGATTCTGAAAGTCGGTAGCGCGCCGCGGGTCTACCGGTTGCGACAGGTGCAGTTCGCCCAGCCCCCGAAGCCGAGGGTGCAACAGACGGTGACGCGGCCGACCGCTCGCCGGATACCCGTGCCGGACGCCACTCCGGACGATCCCGAACCCATTGTCCGCGAGGAATCGGTGGATGTCTCCGATCTCGATTTTCCAGAGGTCGGCGACTCGGTTGTGGTTCCGCAGGGCCCGGTCGGACCGGGCGTCGGTCCGATGCAGATCAGCGGCAATGTCCTCGCGCCCAAGAGGATCTACTCGCCGGACCCCCACTACCCCGAAGAGGCGCGGCACGCCAGGGTCCAGGGAGTGGTCATCCTGCAGACGATCATCGACAAGGTCGGAAACGTGACCGACGTCAAGGTGCTCAAGGGTCTGCCGTCCGGACTCACCGAAGCTGCCGTCGAAGCGGTGTCCAAATGGCGCTTCGAGCCGGCGACCCTCGAAGGGAAACCGGTCGCCGTCTATTACCTCGTCACCGTCAGTTTCTCCGTGCAGTGATCGGTCACCCGACCTGACCCGCTACGGGACAACATTCAACGTGCTGCGCTGCCTGCAATCTGCCTCGATATTCCTTGATCGTGCCCCATTCCTGCCCTCAACCGAACCCATCGGTCAGCCATCGTTGCATGCGAAAGGAGGTCACCATGCAAAAGGATGACCGGATCTTCGCAGTCGTGGGCGCCTTTGTCGTAACCGTTGCGGCTCTCGTCGCCGCCCTCACGTGGTTGGGCGGCGGGATCACCGTCGACGCCCCCCGGCGAGCAACGGTCGTGGTGCCGCTCGAGCGGCGCCGGAGGTGACGGCCTCCGGGGTGACGTCCGCGGATGCGGTGGAGGCGAGCACCCGGGAAAATACCGAGGACGCCGCGGTCCGTCTCGCCGTCGCGCAGCTGTCGGCACACCCTCGGTTTGCCGCGCTCTTTGTCACCGACCGCCTTCTGGTTCGTTGGGTCATGGCGATCGACGCCGTCGCCGGGGGCTACAGCCCGCGTGACCAGGTCGAGTTCCTGCGTCCGCAGGGTTCGTTTCTGGTTCGCGAGTCCGAGGGACGGCTGCTGGCCTCGGCCGGCGGCCACCAACGCTACGCGCTGGCGGCCGAGATGATCGGCTCGATCGACGTCGCCGGCGCGGTCGAGATCTACCGTCGATACCAGACCCGCCTGGAAGAGATCTATGACGAGGTCGGATGGGCCGGCGAGGACTTCGATACCAGGATGCGCGAGGCGATCGACCACCTGCTCGAGGTGGAAGGAGTCGCAGGTCCCTTCGATCTCGAACAGCGGACCACCGTCTACGCCTATGCCGACGACCGTGTCGAACAGCTCAGTGACGCCCAGAAACAGCTTCTCCGGATGGGCCCTGACAACTCCCGGCGCGTCCTGGCCACGCTCCACGAGCTGAGGGACGCTCTGGGTTGGCCCCCGCGAGCCCCCGAAAGCGGGGGGTTTGAGGTGCAGGTCGCGGAGACCGGCCCGGACGAACGGATCCTCACAGCCGACGCGCCGCAGGCAGTGGTGGTCGAAGTCATGGATGATCGGGTCGCCGTGACCCAGAAACCTTGAGTGTCGATCCCCGGGGCGGGTATCCGCCCCGGGACCTTTTTGAACCCGGAACCCATTCACCTGGCAGCCGGGACGGCTGGCGGGCGATCAGCCGAGGAAGGCCCGACCCTCAGCCGGAGATCAGCCGCCAGATCGCGATCCAGGCGGGCAGCGTGAGGACGCATGCGGCGTACGAAAAAACCATGATGCTGCCGATGCGCTGTTCATCTCCGCCGTAGGTCCGTACCATCAGTACCACCCCCACCGGCGGAGCCGACGCGGCCTCGATGACGAGGAACTCGGCGAGCAGCGGGTTCGCGGCGGCGAGACCGGAGAGATGGACGACCAGGGCCGTCAGCGCCGGCAAAACAACCAGCTTGACGCCCATCGTGCGTACGGCGTCGGTGAATATGGACCGGGCGCGGATCGCGATGCTGCCGAGCACCGCCCCGAGCACCAGGGTGGCCACCGGAACGGCCGCCGAACCGATCAGCGTTACGGCATCGAGGACAGGTCGCGGGAGCAGGGACGCCGTGCCGGTGAGGGCCGCGGTGATGGCGACGACGTTGGCCACGAAGGGCGGCGTCAGGAGGCCCCGCCACACCGGGCGTTCGCTCGAAACACCGGAGACCAGGTATTTGCCGAGGCTCCACAGGATGGGGTTGTAGCCGAGGATGAAGAGAAAGGTGTAGAGAGCGAAGGTGTCGAATTGCTCCGGGAACAGGGCCAGACCGACGGGCAGGACGAGGTAGCCCGCATTCTGCATCCCGGCGAGCGGCAGGAGGTGGCGCTTCTCCCGCAGGCGGCCGGCAAACGCGACAGCGCCGAGCCCGGTGCCGATGAGCGCCATGACGATTCCTGCCAGCGGCAGCGTCCACCACCACGGTTGCGAAGAAGGATCGAGGGCGTCGACCACTTTCGTGAAAATCAGGCACGGGAGAAAGACCTTGACGGTGGCGCTCGAGAGGCCGTCGATCTGGTTCTGGGTGATGATCCTGCGGCGAACCATCAGACCGGCCGCGAAGATGACGAAGAAGATGCTGGCCACGGCGACGACCGCGGCCGAAAACACGGCGGCAAATGCACCGATCATCGACCGTTCCGCATCCCGAACCGGGAAGAACCTGATTTCACGTCGCCTCCATGAGCCGGGTGCAAGCCCGGTGGACGTGCATTATCCACTACCAGCGGAAATTGACCACCGGCTTTGGGTCGCGGCGGCAACCCTTCATGCGCTACGGCGTACATCCCCTCGAGCGAGATCCGGTGACCGGACCGGAGGGGGGTAGCTGTGAAGGCGGTGAGAATTCGGTTCCTGGCGCTCGTCGCGATCGCCTGCTCCGTCGGCTTTGCAGCCACAGCAGTCAGTGTGGCGGCGGGGCAGCCCGTGACGGTGCAGGCCGCGCAAAGCGCGTTCAATGATGCCTACCGGCAGGAAGACTGGCCGCGGGCCATCGAGGTCGGGCTCGGTCTGGTTCAGATGTTGCCGGACAGCGACACGATCAAATACAACCTGGCCTGTGCCTACGCGCTCTCGGGCGACCCGGACTCCGCTCTCCACTGGCTCGGTCGCGCGGCCGCCAGCGGCTTCACCCGGCTTGCCCTCCTCGACTCTGATTCGGACCTCGATTCGGTTCGTGATCGTCCCGGGTATTCGAGCGTCCGAACGGCGGTTGCCGAGAACGAGGGCCGGCGCAACCGGGAGATCGTGAAGCGCGCCTCGAAATCGCCGATCCTGATCGTGGCCCCTCCTGACCACGACAGGCGGCGGCCCTCACCGCTCGTCATCGCGTTTCACGGATACGGAGACCGGGCCACGAATTACCCCCGATTCTGGAGCGGGCCGGCGGCGGATTTCGGCGCCATCCTCGCCGTTCCACAGGGCCTCCAGCCGGTGGGCAACGGTTTCGGGTGGGGGAGCGTGGACGAGGCCGACGCCGTGTTCCAACGCGCCCTCGCCGAAGTGGGCCGGCAGTACGAGGTGGACCCCGACCGCGTGGTCCTCACCGGGTTCTCCCAGGGAGGGTTCATCGCCCTGGCCCTCGGTTTGCGGTATCCGGACCGGTTTTCAGGGGTGATTCCGATGGCCGGGCCGTACATCCCGGAGGTCGATGCCCCGCCCCCTGCTCGTGTGGGCAGCCCGAACTACTACTTCATCGTCGGTTCGCGGGACCGCGTGGTGACCGATATGCGGCGCGCCGCCAGGGACTATGAGTCCGCGGGATACGACGTGAAACTGAGGGTCGTTCCGAGCACCGGGCACAACTTCCCCGAGAACAGCGACCGCGAGCTGGAAGCCGCACTGAAATGGGTCCTCCAGGAATGATTTAGAACGTGTCGCCGATCGCGAAGTAGAAGCGGTCGTTGGCGCCTCCGGTTCGGTAGTCGCCGCTGGTTCGCCCGTAGGCAAAAATGATCGGCCCGATGAACGTGTCGCCGCCCACGAAGATGCTGCCGCCCTTGAGCATGCTGTCCCAGGTAACAGCTTCGCCGGGGAAATAGACGTTGCCAGCCTCCAGGCTCAACCCGGCGTAGATCCGGACTCCGGATCCGGCGATATTGAAAGAGAGAAGCCGGCGGTACGCGAGAAGCCTCGCCAAGACAGTCTGCGCGCCGAACAGCTCGTTCCTCCCGAGCCCGGATAATCGGAACAACCCACCGAGAAAATAAGCGCTGAAAAAGCTATCGATGGGTTTCAGGTTGTCGCCGTACTCGACGGCGGGCACCAGGGTGTTCTTTCCAAAGCTCCAGGCGTAGGATGCGGAGCCCCAGATCTGCTCGAAATCGTACTCGGTGCCGAGAGCATCGGACGATACGGTGTAGAGCAGTTTGACATTGGCGCCCGACTGCGGAAAGACGACCGAGTCCTCGGTATCGATGCGAAACATCGCCTGACCGCCTGCGCGCTGCTCGTCTTCGGAGTCGAAATCGGGCGATCCGATGCGCGGAGACCCGCGGTTGTTGCGGGTGAACGCGGCGACGCTGAGCTCTCCCCACCGTCCCAGAACCCTGCCGGCTGCGATGCGGGCGTCCAACGTCCGGAACTGATACTCGGCGATGGCATATCCGAACAACCAGATCTCTTGAACGCCGCGTTCGTACGTGAGCGAGGGTTCGACGAACCACCGCATCCCCCAGTCGAGCGGCTGGTAGAACGAGGTCCTGGCGCCGCCGACGTTGCCGAGTTGGAGCAGGGTCTCCCACTCGCCCCCGCGGCGGTTTGCGGGCAGGTACTGGTGGCGGACCTGGAGGTGGTAACTCGAGTCGCCGTCGAAGTCGTCGGTAAAGCCGAGACCGAACTGGAGCGACCCCCGGCCATAGGGTGGGGGAGGCGTGGTGACGACCAGCTCCTTGACGTCCGGCTCGACCTTCTCGAAATCGAAACCGATGACGTCGAAGTAGCGCAGGTTGTACAAGCCGAGGAGATCCAGCACCAGGTCCCTGCGATTGACGGGCTCGGGAGGGTCGATTGGCAGGGCCCGCCGGATCAGCCGGTCGTCGACCTGGCTTCCGTTCTCCAGTTGAATCCGGTCGACCTCGAGGGGGGCGTCAGGGGTCGGTCGAGCGCGTTGGTTGAACCTGGCCCACCGCTGCTCGGTGGCGCTGTACCTCGTGAGCCTGTCGATCTGGTCTCGAGCGGCCTTTTCTCCGATCGCGATCGCTTCCTCGGATTTATCGAAGCTGACGAAGCTGATGTTGCCGAGGGCCGGCACGATCAACAGGTCGTCGGCATCGAGGAGGGCGACATCCCGATCCCGATTGCCGACGGTCAACAGCGAGTTGAGGTGGCTGTAGATGTCCATGAATGATGAGAACTGTTCGTCATTCTCGTCGAGGAGGGGGCTCGAGATATCGACGGCGATGATTCTCGTTGCCCCGAGTTCCAGGGCAATGCCGACCGGCAAATTGGCCGTGATTCCGCCGTCCACCAGCTCCTGACCATCGATCGTGACCGGAGGCAGGACGCCCGGCACCGACATGCTCGCACGCATGGCGGTGGCGACGTTTCCCGAAGCGAGGACGACGGCGTGCCCGGTCGCAAGGTTGGACGCCACGGCACGGTAGGGGATCGGGAGGTCGTCGAAGTCGGTGGCCGTGGGCGACTGCGCTTCGACGGAGCGCAGCACCAGATCGAGGCGTTGGCCGTCGATGACGCCGGGGGGCAACACCGGTTGGAGGCCGTCGAAGTGGAGACGCCCCTGGATCATCACCGGGTAGTCGTCCTGCTTGCGGCGAAACGACCGGTGCTTGCGGTCCAGACGATCGGTGAAGATCTTCTCCCAGTCGATGGTTTTGACGATCGTCTCGATCTCGTCCGGCGACCAACCGGAGGCATAGAGTCCGCCGACCACCGCGCCCATGCTGGTGCCGACGATGAGGTCGGGGGCGATGTCCAGCTCCTCGAGGACGCGCAGGACGCCGATGTGGGCGAAACCGCGGGCGCCGCCGCCCGACAGGACGAGCACGAGCTTGTCTTCTTTCGGTGGCGGCTCTTGAGCCACGACGGGAGAGGCCACAGCGAGCGCCATCAATGCGGCCGTGATGCACATCAACCGGGTGTTTCTCATGGCGCCTCCGTGGTTACCGGGCGTTTACATTCCATCGGTGTCGGGACGCAGGCGAGCCGTCTGCTCGAGCTCGAACGTTGTCGTGCCGTTTTCGACGATGCGCATCTGCACCGGCGCTCCGGGCAGCTCGGGTACGAAAAAGAACTCCTGCACGGTTCCGGCGCTGTCGTCGGCGACCCGATACAACCAGCCCTCGTACTCTCCCAATCCGGTGGTTCGGGAGACCCACTCGCGGGTCGACTGAGCCGCCGGGAACGTGGCGTGGTCGCGGAGCTCGATCCAGGTGGATCGCTCGACCGGCGGCTCACCGGCCACCGTGCCGTCGTCGGCGATGGTCGCGTACTCGATGTCGGCGCCCTCGTCATCGGCGTCAATCACCGTCCACCGTTCGACCCCGGTCCCCTCGGGGGTGGTCCGCCGCATCAGGAGCCGGAGACCGGGCACCCACTCATCGCGGATCTGTTCCGCGGTGAACGGTCGGGCGAGAATCGTCGGGTCGTCGGGGTCGAGCGCCACCCCGCCCGGCGATGGGGGGGGAGATACCATCTCTGATACCCCGTCGGTATCGTTTTCGCCGGGGGTCTCGCCCCCGCAACCGAAAGCGAGGAGCGTCAATATCACTGCAGCGGAGATCCCGGTTCGCGTCATCGACCATGCCTCCAAGGTGTGGTTCCAGCCCGTTGATTCTATCTGAGTCGCGTCCGAAGTCACGAGGCCCGCCGGGTCCGGCGTGCAGGAAGGTCGAGAATACTGACGAGGGGATGGGGGTTATCAGGACCGGGAGGCACATGATGGAGATGCAGTCCAGAAATTTCACCCTCGCCGCAGCCCTGATGGCGGTCGGCGTCGCTCTCGCCGGTTACTTTATCGGCAGCGGGTTCTTGAAAGCGCGGTCGGCCGACCGCTCGGTCACGGTCCGTGGGCTCGCGGAACGCGAGGTCGCTGCGGACCTCGTCATCTGGCCCATCACCTACACCGTGACGGCGGACGATCTGGGGACGCTCCAGCGTCGCACCGACGAGGGCGCGGCCAAGATCCGTTCGTTCCTTTCCGGCTCCTTCTCCGACGACGAAATCAGCTCGTCGGAGGCGAGGGTGACGGACCGCCAAGCGCAGGGAATGATGGACCAGAGCGGGCGCCTCGAACGTTTCGTCGCCGAGTCGACAGTCACCGTACGGAGCGACCGCATCGACGTGGTACGCGCGGCGATGGAGCGCAGCGGCGAATTGGTGGCGCAGGGCGTGGCCCTGATCCGCAGCTACGAAACCTCGACCGAGTACTTTTTCACGGCGCTGGACCAGGTCAAACCCGAGATGATCCGCGAGGCGACCCAGGACGCACGACGGGCCGCGCAGCAGTTCGCGGAGGACTCGGGAAGCCGGGTCGGGGGTATCCGCAGCGCCCAGCAGGGATACTTTTCGATCGAGGACCGCGACCGCTTTTCGCCTGAGTTCAAGAAAATCCGGGTCGTGACGACTGTCCAGTATTTCCTGGTCGACGATTGAGTTCGATGCAAGAGAGGAGCGGGGAAGGGAAACTCCCCGGTTGGGCATTCGTATTGAAATTCAAGATCACGACGTGGAGGCATCCGAGATGACCGGTTCGAGCAACGTCGGCCGTTTTGTGTGGTACGACCTGATGACCGACGACCCGGGAGGAGCTGCGGATTTCTACACCAGGTTGATCGGATGGAAGACCAGGACCTGGGACGACGGCGGTCAGAAGCACACGTTGTGGACCAACGGCGACACGCCGTTCGGCGGCGTGATCGAGCTCTCCGAGGAGGCGCGGGCCGCAGCCGCACCCTCGCAATGGCTCGCTTACGTGGCGGTCCCGGACATCAAGGCCACTGTCTCTCGGACGGTTGAGCTCGGCGGTTCAGTGCTGCACGGACCTACCGACATTCCGGGGGTCGGCACCTGGGCCGTGCTCACGGATCCTCAGGGCGCCGTATTTTCGGTCTATCAGTCTGCCGGAGAGCCTCCTGCCGAGGCCGGTGAGCCCGGGATCGGCGGGTTCTCGTGGCACGAGCTCGCCACCTCCGATTCCAAGGGTGCGTTCAGCTTCTACAGCGACCTTTTCGGATGGAAACCCGGGGAAGCCATGGATATGGGCGAGGCGGGCATCTACCAGCTCTACGGGGGCGGTGGCGCACCTCTCGGCGGCATGTTCAACAAGCCGAACGAGATGCCGGGGCCGCCGATGTGGCTCTACTACGTCAAGGTCGGAGACGTCAACGAGGTGGTGAAGAAGGTCGAAGAAATCGGCGGCCAGGTGATCAACGGACCGATGGAGGTTCCAGGCGGCGATCTGATCGCGCAGTGCCTCGATCCGCAGGGGGCCCTTTTTGCCCTCCACTCGTCCGCCGCCGGGTAATCGACGTTCGCCGGCACCCACCGGGAGACGGCGCGCCGGGTCCATGCGACAATTCGGGCAGGAGAACACCGTGAACATCTTCAAGTCGAGTGTGGTGCTGGTGGCGATCGCTACCGCCATGGTCGCCGCTGCGGACGCACCGGTGGCCGTTCGCGTCGAGGTGGAGTCCCTCGTGGTCAGCGCCGAAGGGACACGGGTCGCCCTGACCATCCAGATCTCGCCGGAAGATCGTTCGCGGATCGGTAAAAACGCCATGGTGCGGATCGCGCTTGACGGGGGAGTTCCTCCGGGCCAGAGCCCTCTGTGGGCGGTGAGGATCGAAAGCGACGGCAGCGGCAGGATCGAGACCGTCTGGCCGCCCGGCGAGCACGCCTTGCGGGTCGACATCGCGAGTCCGAACGGCGAACACACGGGCCTCTGGGTGGGGACCGTCCGGATCCCCGGCGCCACCACCGAAAAGAGCGGATCCACCGCCCGCGCCGAGCCGCCGCAGCCCCCGCCGGTGCCGACGCCCGAAGCGGAGTTCGACGATGCCGCGGCCGCTGCGGCGACGTCTTCCGTGCCCGAAGTCCCGGCCGCCGTCGAGGAAACCGCGGAGGTTACGGAGGTCATCGACGCAGCATCACCTGCCGCCGACGAAACTGTGGAGGTAATGGAAGTCATCGACGAGACGCCGCCCGCGGTCGAGGAAACGGTGGAGGTCGCGGAAGGCTTCGACGAGGTCCCGCCCGCTGTGACGACTCCCGAGGTTGAGGAGGTGGCGGCGTCCATCCAGGCGCCGGAACCGCCGCCCGAGACAGCCGTTCCCGCGGAAAAAGAGATCATGGCGGAGACCGAGCCGGCGCCGCCGGAGGCAGCTCCGGACGACGTGCCGGTTGGTGGGGCTGCGGAAGAAAAGGAAAGCGGTCGTGACGAGGCGGCGTCCGCCGCGGCTGCAGCGCGTCGAGACAGCTCCCCAGCCCGTAGCGCCAACTGTTCAGGATTCGCCGGTTGAACCGGCGCCGAGTGTTGCGGAACCCGGAGCGACGGTGGTCGAGCCGCTGCGGTCCGAGGTCGTTCCGCCGGTCGCCGCACCGGAAACTGCGGCCGAACCGGGATCCGGAGAGTCAGCGGATGCTCCCGCGCCGCCACCCGCCGAGATCGCGGCTGCGTTCGAGGACTGGGCCCGTGCGCCTTCGGGAACCGTGGACCTGACGGTGGTGGCGTTTCGCAACGGCGATCCGGCGACCGGGCTCTCGGCCGCGGATTTCCGTCTGCTGGTCGACCGTCAGGAAACGCCGGTCGAGGCGGTGGGTGGCGCCGACCGCGCGCCCCTCCTGCTCGGTGTTGCCGTCGATGTGGCCGCCGGTTCCGGCGCGGGTTGGTCGCAGTCGGGAGGCCGCCTTTTCCCGCTGGTCGAGCGTACGCGAGGGGGCCGTGGTCACGTGTTCTTTGCCGCTGACGGGCGGATCGGCGCCTGGGACGGCGGCCCCGGGGCGGCGCGCGGAAATCAGGATGTCGTGAGTGCCGCCGGTCTGACCTCGCTGATCATCGAGTCGCTCGGGCGATTCGAAGGACGTCGGGGAAGGTCTTTCCTGGTTGTCGTCACCGACGGCCGGAGCGATGAGGACAAGGCGGCCTGGAAGGCTGCGACCGACGCGGCGGCGGGCGCCGGGGTGCCGGTGCTGGTGATCGCGTTGTGGGACGACAACTTCAACTATCGCATCCGGAGGAACCTCAAGGAGGTCGCCGAGTCTTCGGGGGGCGGGTTGTTTCTCGTGCAGGGCAGCGACCAGCTCGATCGGGCGGCCGAAAGGTTCGGGCCGATGATCGACGCCGGAGTGGCCCTTCGCTTCGCCCTGCCGCCGTCGGTGACCCTGCCGGTTGCAGTGTCGGTCGCGAGCCACGACAAGACCCTGGAAGTGACCGCACCGAAGGGTGTGCGGTAGGGCTCGGGGTTTGGCCGCTCCGGACTACGATGAGATGGGCGCTGCCGGCGTCGGACGGCAGGAGTGGCTCAATCGACTCCGGCGACCGGACTGCAACGGCAGCCGGGACGGCTGCCCCACAAGGCTTTCAAGGAACCTCTGAACACCCTGAAAACAACCCGGTCGATGCGCTTCTGAAGATCTTGTGGGGCAGCCGTCCCGGCTGCCATGTCGATGGTGGGACCCCGCTCCAGGAACTCGAAAGAAAATCCGGCCCGGTGCAGGATTGACCCGACACCGGGCCCGCGACCCGCCCTCCAGCAAAACTCAGCGTGACACGGACCTCTTCTCAGGGCTGTGATTCGCCTTCCGTTTTTCTGCGATTCCGGGTCAAATAATCCGTTCGTGGAGGGCCCTGGACACCGCCTCGAGGCGGTTGGCGGCGCCGAGAGTCCGCAGAATGCCCTGAATGTGGGTGCGAACAGTATGGACGCTGATGCACATCTCCTCGGCGATCTCGCGCGAGCGTTTGCCTTCGGCGAGCAACAGCAGAACCTCGAGCTGGCGGCGGGTGAGGTGGGGCTGCTGGGTGGTGCCGCGTTGATCGGCGCCGCTGGGGGCGCTGGTGCCGGGGACCGTGACGCCGGGGATGTTGGCCTGGGCGAGGAGCCGGTCGATCGCCTCGTCCGCGCGGCGGCGGCGGTGCATCTGGGTCATGAGGTAGATGAGTTGGTAGGCGGTGGGCTCGGGGCCGAACACCACCACCACGGACACCGCGACCCGGATCATCTTGCCGGTCGCGGTGATGATCGCGATCTCGAAGCTCTTGGGCATGTCGCCGATCCGGACCATCTCGTGAAGCGCGCTGTGGTCGGATGACAGGCGGTTGCCGTGAACGTCCCGCGCCTGGATCACCTGCTGCAGGTTGCGGCCGAGGACCTCGTCGGCGGAAAAACCGACCAACTCGACGGCGGCAGCGTTCCAGTGGAGGATGCGGTTGTCGGGATCGACCGCTATGGCGGCCCGCGACGCGTTGTGGACGATGGTCGGCACGTTCGGGAAGACCGCCGGGGCTTCCGTGGCGGCCGCCCGCCGCCGCCCGGCGGTCGGGAGTCGGTGGACGTTGTCCACCGTAGCCTTGGTTCCCTCTCGCGTCTTTTTCGCCACTTTCGCCTCGCTGTTGGACGCCGTGTCGCGCCACGATCCAGCCGTCGATATGGAGGATCGCACTACCATGGTATCACCGGGGTGGCGCCGGCGGTCTCGAGGGTGAGGAGCTGGTTGTGGCCCAACAGATCCGCGAGGACTACCGGCCGGCCGGCTACGGCATTCCCTTTCATGGGGGATCGGCCGCCTATTACCACCGCGAGGAGCCCCCGTTTTTTGTCGCCTACGCCGAGGCCATCAGCCTCGGTCTGACGCTGCTCGTAGGCGCCTACTCCGGTTACGTTGCGCTCCGGGAGTGGTTGAAACGGCGCATGAAAAACCGGATGGATGCCTACCTGATCGACGTCGAAGAGCAGGCGGCCGATCTCGGTTCACTGTCGCTCGCGGAGCTGGTCGGCCATCGCGAAGCACTCTACGAGATCCGTCACCGAGCGCTGTCGGACCTCGTCTCCGAGCGGGTTCTCGCCGACGAGAGTTTCACGATCTTCCAGAACCACCTCCGCGACGAGTTCGCTGCGATCGAGGCGCGGATCATGGAGAAGCAGGCGGCTGGCTGAGGCCAGTTGCAGATCTTGAGCTCACCGCGAAAGCGGGAGACACCGGCAGGGTTGAAGACGTGAAGCGGCTCCACGCCTTCACCGTCTGCGATGCTGTCCGAGGGCCCGGTCGATCGATCTCTGAGAGAATGAGCCGGGAGGTTTCCCCAATGCCCACCTCGATGGATCGCATGCGCTCGTTCTGTTGTGTCGTCGCCTCCGTTTTGGGTTCGATGTGGACCGGATGCGCCTGCCAGCCGGATTCCGGCACGTTCGCGGGTCACCAGACATCGGCCGACTACGAGCTCGTTCGCGTGTTCGAGGTGGAGGGGCGGCAGGGAGTCGCAACCGACGGCGAACGCTACTACGTCAGCGGCAGCGGAGCACTCCACATCTATTCAAAGGACGGCGAGCTGCTCGCGTCGAACGAAGAGCCGTTCGCCGATCTCGAAAAACCAGCCAATCACATCGGCGACATCGGCGTTCATGACGGAGAGCTGTTCGCGGGCATCGAGTGGTTTGTCGACGGACGGGGCCTGGACATCCAGATCGCCGTCTACGATGCGGCGACGCTCGAGTACAAGAGGTCAATCTTCTGGGAGCCCGGGTCGGGCCAGGTCGAGGTCAGCGCACTCGCCGTAGATGCCGCCAACGGCCTGGTGTGGATGACCGACTGGGTCGACGGCAGGTATATCTACCGCTACGACTTGGCGACGGATACCTATGCGGGCAAGCTGCACGTCCGGCCGGTACCGCAGTGGCAACAAGGCATCGCGGCGTTCGATGGGTCGTTGTACATCACTGCCGACGACGGTGACGCCGAGCACGACGAGGTGGACAACCTCTGGAGGGTCCGGGCCGAACCGGCGGCGACTGCGGCCTACGTGACCCACGAAAAGGCCTTTGTCGAGTTCCGACGGGCCGGCGAAATCGAAGGCGTCGACTTCGATGCCGCCGCCGGCGAGATGGTGGTCCTGGCGAACCGTGGCAAACGAATCGTTCTGGGGATGCCGACAGGTCTGTATCCGGGTTATGAGCGTGAGATCCACGAGGTGTACGTGTATCGGGTTCTCAAACGTTGAGTTGCGTCACGGCACTCGCAGCTCGAGCGGGCCGCGGCCGTCGCGCAGAACCACCCGGTCGACCTCGATCTTCTCGACCGTGAAACCGGCGACCTCGGAGCCTTCGTAGACCTCCATCCCGTTGATCTCGGCAAAAGGACGGACCGGTCTGAACACGATGTAGCCGAGCGACAGGGAGGCGTAGCCGAGTTCGGCGTCCATGATGAACACGCGCTCGCCGGAGGTCGTGATGACAGGTGTGGCCGCCGGGGGAGCTGCCGCGGTCGGCCCCGCTTCGATCACCGGATCCGGATATCCGGAAACCGGCGTGCTCGCCTCTGGAGCCGGTTCCCGTTCAACCGATCGATCCGTCTGCGCCGGTGCCCGGAGTGCTTCGGGAGTGGGCTCGGGTGATTGTTGATCGGCGATCGGGGTGGCCGCCGGTCGTTGCAGAGGCGGCTCCCTTCCGGGATCCGAATCGACCGCCCCGGCGCCCACGATCCACCACACGCCGGCGGCGCCGACGAGGCCGGCAAGGACGGCCACCAGAGCCACCGCTGTCGGGCCCGCGCCTCTGCGCGGTCCCCTCGACGGATACGCCTGCGGCTCGCGACCGGCGCTGCGCTGGTCGTCGTGTTCTGCGGCGGCCTGGCGCGCCTTGCGGAGAGCTTCGTTGATCAGGCTCACCAGCCCTGTCCTTCCAGATCGTGAATGGCGCGCCGCACCTGCCACCAGCCGATCTGGTCCCGGCCCTGAACATAGCCGCACAACAGACTCTTGTCGCAGACGGCGTTGATCAAACGCGGGATGCCGCGGGAGTAGCGATGGATGGCCCTGAGGGCCGGCCGGCTGAACGACGGGCGGCCGTTCGATCCAGCCACCAGAAGCCGGTGCTGGATGTAGGCGACGGTCTCCTGGCGGTTGATCGGGCCGAGGTGGTAGCGCACCGTGATCCGCTGCCTCAGCTGGCGGAGGCCGGGAGCATCCAGGCGGTCACGCAATTCAGGTTGGCCGATGAGGACGATCTGCAGCAGCTTGTGCTGGTCGGTCTCGAGGTTGGACAGCAGCCGCACCTGTTCGATCAACTCATCCGGCATGTCCTGGGCCTCGTCGATGAAGAGCACGACCACGTCGTCCGCATGGGCGCGTTCGAGCAGGAAGTCGTTGAGGCGTTCGACGAGGCGGATGCGGTCGTTGCCGCTGTCGTCAAGGCCGAGCTCGCGGAGGACCGAGCGGGTGAGCTGGATCGGCGTCATCACCGGATTGAGGATCAGAGCGGTGGCGTACCCATCGCGAAGCTCTTCGAGCACCTTGCGGCACAGGGTGCTCTTGCCGGCCCCGACCTCTCCCGTGATCTGAATGAAGCCCTTGCGCTCGCTGATGCCGAACAGGATGTGCTCGAAGGCCTGGCGGTGGCGGCGGCTGAAGAACAGGTACCGGGGATCCGGTGTGATGTTGAACGGTGGGGCCGACAGGCCGTAGAACTCCTGGTACATGGTTGTCAGTTATCCGCCGGACAGTTTACGAATGGCGGGCTCCGATTGTACCTTTGCAATTCGCTGGTGCGAATTGCTGAACTCAGCCATGGGTGGTCTCAGCGCGAAGAGCCTGAACGTTGGCGAAGGTGAAGACGGCGCACAGGATGAGGATCCACCAGTCGCCGGCCAGCAGGGCCCACAGGCCGATCGCGACCGTGAGCACGACCGAAAATGCGCGTGCCGCGATCCTTCCGCGGCGGCCGGCAACCATCTCGGCCAGCGAGGATGTGATGTGGCCACCGTCGAGGGGCAGGATCGGCAGCAGGTTGAGCACGCCCCAACCGAGGTTGACCCACACGACGAAATTGGCGACCCGCAGCACGGCCGGCGAGGCATCCGCAAAGAGGCCGCCCATGACCCCGAGCAGGACACCGCCACCGATCGCGATCCCGACCGCCGGGCCCGCGATGCTGATCCCGATCTGCTGCCACGGGGTCAGAGGCCGCGGCCGCATCCAGCCCGTCATGCCGCCGAAGGCCATCAACCGGATCCACGGTTGCATGCCGAGACGGCGCCCGGCGAACGCGTGGCCGAGCTCGTGGGCGAGGACTCCGACAATGACGGTCACTACCCACACCACCATCCACTGCGGTTCCTGGCGCCCGCCGATCAGCCACGCGGTGACGAAGAAGAATGGGTCGATCCGCAGCGGGAAGCCGAAGATGCTGAGCCCGCGCGGTGGTGGATGATCGTCGACCGGCGGTTCGCGGTCAAAACGGGAGTGTTGGTCGGGGTAGTTTTCCATACGGCCTCAGTATCCCACAGCGATTCGCTACGCGAATCGCAATGGCAGGCGAGACGCCTGCCCCACAAGCCCTTCGCGACGCTTCTGACGCTTCTGAAAGATTTGTGGGGCGGCCGTCCCGGCTGCCATTTCGATGGTGGAACCCTGCCCAAAAGTCCGAATCTCAAAACTCAAAACTCAAAACTCAAAACTGGCGTGTCACCCCACCGTGGCCGGGTGGCGGATCGTCTGTTCGAGACGGGTCGTCGCCGCCTCGGCTTCGCGGACGATCCGGTCGATCACCGCGGCGACCGTGGGCGTGTCGTCGATCAATCCAGTGCACTGCCCGAGCGGCAGCACGCCCCGCTCGAGATCGCCCTGGGTGCAGCCGTTTTTGAAGGCCTCGAACCCGATCGCCATCCGCGCCATCTGCACGGATTTCTTGAAGCCGGACAGGACGATCCCGGCGGCGAGCTTGCCCCACGGCAGACCCAGGAGGCCGGCGATCTCGCGCGATCGCAGCAGGGCGGACAGGGGATTCAACCGTTGGTGGATCAGCCGCTGCGCTCCCGGCGCATCGACGTAGCGGCCGTAAAGGCCGTCCACCCGGTTGGTGTAGACGGTGTCCGCGACCTGGTGTTCGATACTGGCTCGTTTGGCCCCATCGTGGACCGGACTCTCGAGCGTGTTCATGAATCGGGTGCCCATGGCGACACCGTCGGCGCCGAGGGCAAGCGCTGCGGCGAGGCCTCGACCATCGGCAAAACCGCCGGCGGCGATGATCGGGATCGAGACCCGATCGGCGAGGCTTGGAACCAGGACGAGCGAGGTGATCTGACCGCCGTGCCCCGCCGCCTCGTGACCGGTGACGATGAGGGCGTCGGCGCCGTCGCGCTCGGCCGCCTCCGCGTGTTTCTGGGTGGCGACGGTTGCGATGACCTTGCCGCCGTAGGCGTGGGCGCCGTTGCAGATCCAGTCGCCCTTGCCGAGCGAATAATTGATGACCGGCACCTCCTCGGCGAGGAGCACCTCGGCGTTCTTCCGGTTGCCGGGGAAGTACAGGGTGACGTTCGCCGCGAACGGCCGGTCGGTCAGCTCGCGGGTCCGGCGCACCGCCTTGCGGGTCTGTTCTGCGTCCAGCACCCCGGTGGCGAGAACGCCGAGACCGCCGCCGTTGGCCACCGCCGCCACCAGCTCAGGGGTGCTGATCCAGCTCATCCCGGAGAGAACGATCGGGTGTTCGACGCCGAACAGCTCGGTGACTCTCGTCTTCATGTGAGCCCTCCTCGACCACGGGGCCTCGTCTGCGCACCCCGAGGGTAGCACTGACGGACAATTCTCAATTTTGAATTTTGAATTTTGAATTTCCACCCAACCATCCGGCAGGCGGGACGCCTGCCCCACAAGGGACGGACCTGAGAGATTTGTGGGGCAGCCGTCCCGGCTGCCATTTGGGTGTGCAGAACTCACGGAATATGAGGGCCTGTTCGGGTGGGGCTGGGCGGCAAATCCGAAATCCGAAATCCGAAATCCGAAATTCATATAGACTGCATCGCCATGCCGACCCGGGCCCGCCTCGCCCTGCTGACCGCCATCGTCCTGTGGGCGGTCTCCTTCGTCGCCACCAAGGTGGCCCTCGAGTCGGCGCCGCCGTTGGTGGTGGTCTCGCTGCGGTTGCTGATTTCAGCCGCCTGCTTTCTGCCGTTGATCGTCGCCACCGGCGGCAGTCGTGGTCTCGGGGGATTGCGGGTACTGCGTCAGCTGTTCGTGCTCAGCCTCTTCGGCGCCGGGCTCCACTACGCAACCCAGACCATCGGCCTGCAATACACCACGGCATCCAACGCGTCGCTTTTCACCACCACCGGCCCGATCACCATCCTGTTGTTGTCGGCCCTCGTTCTCGGCGAGAGGATCACCCCGCGTAAAGCCGCCGGCGTGGCCCTGGCAGTAGCCGGCGTCCTGGTGGTCATGGGGCCGGCGAAGCTGACTTCGCTCGAGCTCGATCAACACATCCTCGGCGATCTTCTGGTGCTCACGAGCCTCGTGTTGTGGGGACTGTTCACCGTCTTCGGCAAGCGGCTCACGGATGAGCTGGGCGCACTCCGGGTGACGGCCTGGGTTACGGTTATCGGTGCGACCTGGATGGCGCCTGTGGGTTGGGCGCAGATACGGTTGACCGGGTTTGCCCTGTCGGCCCTGGGCGGGGAGGCGTGGGCGGCCATCGCCTTCCTCGGGGTAGGGTGCTCGTTCCTGGCGACCCTGCTGTACTTCGTGGCCCTCGGTCAATCGGAGTCGCAGAAGGTCGGCGTGTACCTCTACCTCATCCCGCCGCTGACAGCCGGCTTCGCCGCCTTCTATCTCGGCGAGACCATCACCATCAATCTGCTGTTGGGTGGGGCGTTGGTTTTTGCAGGGGTCGCGCTCACCGAAAGGGGATAGCTCAGACGATCATGTCGGCCGTGAGCTCCTCGAGTGAGTGGAGCTTGATGTCCGCCAGGTCGTACGCCGGGTCTTCGAAGAGGTGGGGCGGCGGAACGGCGACGACCCGCATCCCGGCCGCATTCGCGGATCGAACGCCCGCCGCCGAATCTTCGATCGCGGTGCACGCCGAAGGCGGCAGCCCGAGCTCGCGGGCGGTGGCGAGATAGACGGCGGGGTGGGGCTTGCCGGAATCCTCGTGGATCGCCGACCGCACGACATCGAATGTCGTGGTCAACTCGAGCTTGCGCAGGACCGCATCGATGAGAGCAGGGCTTGACGACGACGCCAGGGCCAGGGCGAGGCCTGCGCCGTGGACGGTCGCGAGGGCCCGGTCGAGACCGGGCATGGCCGTACCCCGCTCGGCGATCAGGAGCTGCATTCTCCGGGTGAGGCGCCGTTCCACCTCGTCGGGTGAGGCGTCGAGCCAGGGATATCGGACGAACCAGGAGGCGATGACCTCGTCGGTGCGCATGCCCATGGTGTGTTCGCAGTCGGCATCGGAGAGCTCGAGGCCGACCTCGGCAAAGACCTGACGCTCGGCGGTTCGCCACAAGGGCTCGGAATCGATGATGACCCCGTCCATGTCGAAGATGACGGCTTTCATCGAGTGTCGTGGGTCACCGGATTCAAGGGGGTGTCACCTGTGATCCCGGAAATCAGGGAGAAAGATCCAAGAACTACCATCGGGCTGGGTCAGCCGCAGGCGATGTCAGGAGTCGTCGTCTTCGTCCGGTTCGCCATCCGAATCCGGAGCCTCGTCCTCGCCGAGTGGCTCGCCGACCCAACCTGTGGGCTGCGGTTCGTCATCGAACTCACCGCCCTTGTTCAGGCGGCGATCCATCTTCTCCTGCTTCTTCTTCTGCTTTTTGAGTTCTTTCTGCCGTTTTTCGAACTTGTACGATCCGCTTTTTCTGCCCAATCCGTCCTCCCCTGTTCCTACCCTAGCAGATCGGGGCTGCGGAGTCGTTTTTTGGATGCAGATTCAGGAGGGCTCGTGGTACCTCGTGCCGGCGATCTAAAGCTTGCTGTAACACAGGGCGATACAGTATTTGAACCACCGCGGCTCGGGGCAGTTGTCCACCCAGCAGCCCGCCGGCAGACTGGGGTGGATCACCGCCTCCTCCATCGGAACACCGTCCTTCTTGAGGGCGCTGAGGGCGGCCAACAGATTTTCGAAGTACTCCCATTCGAGACGCAGGTAGTCGCGATCCACCACCCGGCCGTGACCGGGGCACACCCGGGCCGGGTCGGTGGCATACCAGCTCTTGAGGGTGTCGATCCACACCATGAGGTCGGTCGTTTCATCGCCGAAGTAGGGGTACTTGTCCACCTGGACCAGGTCGCCGGTGACCAGGACGGATTCCGACGGGAAGGAGACGTACGACGAACCTGTGGTGTGGCCGCCGGTGGTGGCGAACACGACGTTGCTCTTCGGGGGAGCCGAAAACCTTCGCTGTCTCGACCCAGATCGTGGGAAGGAAAGGTTTTGCCGTCTTCTGCGCCTCGGTAAAGGTGGGGAAGATGTTGTTGTATCCCTGGATGGAGTCTTCGTCCCACTCGAGGGCCAGCTGATGCTCGAACAGCGGCCGCTCCGCTGCAGCTGCCACGACCTCGACGTCGGCGAAGGCACCCATCGCGAAGATGTGGTCGATGTGCGCGTGGGTCAGCATCAGGTACTTCGTCGGACGGTCAAAGCGCTTCTCCATCTGTTGCCGGAACGTCGCCGCCGCCTCGGTGCTGAGTCCGGTGTCGACGAACACCAGACCGTCGTCAAGGGCGATGCAGGTGAGGTTCGAGCCGCTGGGGTTCTGGGCCATCACAACGGATGGTGCGATGTCGACGATCTGGAAAACGCTGTCGGACGACCGCGCCCAGGCCCCACCGGCGAGCGCGGCTGCGATCATGGATGCGATGAGGAACCTGTGCGGCTTGTTCATGTGACCCCCGGTGGACCCGTTGTGGCTGAACGGCCTCCGTACGACCGTTCAAAGTCAGGTACGGTCTGGCGTCACGTGGGTTGCCAAGACGAGCCTGGGTCTCAAGGCGAAGGGTCTTGTCGACAGATGCTCCGGGGCGAATCTATCCAGGTTGCGGCGCCAAGGTCGTGGGCGCCGCGCTTTCGAGGTATGCCCTGCCGAGGTCCCGCCAGTGTTCGAAAGCTTCGTGTGCGGATTTCTTCGCCTCGCGATACCGCCGGCGCAGCTGCCGGCGCGACAGGAAGTCCGATCCTTCGGCGAGGGTAGCCTGCAACGCGGTGCGGGCGTGCTTGAGTTCGGCCAGCGCCTCCTCGCACCGGCGTTCGGCCGCGAGAATGCTCTCGCGCAGGGCCTGCGTGCGACCGGGGCCGATCATCTCGAGGACGGCCTCGCCGGCGGCCGTCGTGTGGGCTCTCGCAGTTGCCTGCCAGCCGTCGATGGTTTCACCGGCCGCCTTCAGATGCTCGTTGAATGTCTCGCGCGCGTGCTCGAAAATCCGCCCCAACGTGACGTCGATGGGGCTGCGCCGGAGATTGCTCGCCATGCCGAGCCGCGCCAGGAGCCAGATCAGCCACTTGCTCGGATCCCAGTTGTAGAGCCGGGGCCCGTTGCGATAGTCGGCCTGGAAGCTGTGGTGGTAGTTGTGGTAGCCCTCGCCGAACGAGAGGAACGACAGGAACCAGTTGTCCCGTGCCGAATGGGCGGTCGAATAGGGTTGGCTGCCCCACATGTGGGCCGCCGAGTTGATGAGAAACGTGAAGTGCTGGGTCAGGACCAACCGCAGGAGCAACGCGAAGACGAACATGCCGAGCATATGGCCGGTGATCAGACCGAGGAGGACCGTCGTGCCGAGATTGAACACGGTGCCGATCACGATCGGGTGCCGGTGCTGCCAACGGAGAATCGGGTCCTTCCACAGATCGGGGACATTCGACGTGTCGTCGTGCTTCGCGCCCTCGACCATCACCCAGCCCATGTGAGAGTAGAAAAACCCCTCCTGCGCGTTGTAGGGGTCCTCGTCGGTGTCGACGTTTCGGTGGTGGAAGCGGTGCGCCGCCGCCCACGAGATGACGCTGTTTTCATAGGCCGCCGCCCCGATGACCGCAAACACCGCCCGCACCGGCGCCGGCGCCTCCCAGGCTCGGTGGGTGAAGAGCCGGTGATAGCCGGCGGTGATGCTGAGGCCGGTCAGCAACCACATGGCGACGCACGCAGTGATCTCGACCCAGGTCACCCCGTACGTGATGACGTACCACGGCACCGCGATCACCACCGCCAGCGGCAACAGCGTGAGAAACGCCACGTTGCCCCAGACGATGGGGCGGCGCCGCGTGGTTTTCGGCGTGGCAACAGTTTCCTGTGAATCAACCGTCATGAGTGAAAATCTCCAAATGTCGTGTCGAGGGCCTGCGACCCGGTCGCACCCACCGTACCACGCGGCTCGCCCCAGACCGCGCCGCACCCGGACGAGAGAGTGGGAGGCGGGCGTCGCGTCGTGCGATGATGGTCTTGTAGTGTCGGTCAGGAATAGAGGATCATGATGCCGATGATTTCACTCGATTCTCGCGTCTACGTGGCGGGCCACTCCGGGCTGGTGGGCTCCGCAGTTCTCCGCCGCCTCGAGCGCGAGGGCTTCGACAACGTCCTCACCGCCACCCGCGAACAGCTCGATCTGCGGGACCAGGCGGCGGTCAACTACTGGTTCCGAGCCAACCGCCCCGAGTACGTCTTCCTGGTGGCCGGCACCGTCGGCGGGATCATGGCCAACTCCACCCGTCCGGCCGAGTTCATCTACGACAACATGATGATCCACGCGACCGTCGTCCATGCCGCTCATCTCTTCGATGCGGCGAAGCTCCTGTATCTCGGCAGCTCCTGTATCTACCCCCGCGCCTGCCGGCAGCCCATGCGGGAGGAGGACCTCCTGTCGTCAGCTCTCGAACCGACCAACGAGCCCTACGCCATCGCGAAGATCGCCGGCATCAAGCTCTGCCAGGCCTATCGCAGGCAGTACGGATCGAACTTCATTTCCGCCATGCCGACCAACCTCTACGGGCCGAACGACAACTTCGACCTCGAAAGCTCGCACGTCCTTCCGGCGATGATCCGCAAGTTCCACGACGCCAGGAAGGAAGGCCGTGACGAGGTCGTGATCTGGGGCAGCGGCGACCCGCGCCGCGAATTCCTGCACGTCGACGACCTGGCGGACGCGTGCCTGTTTTTGATGCGCCACTTCGACGACGAAACCCACATCAACGTCGGCACCGGTGAGGACCTCACCATCCGCGAGCTCGCCGCGATGGTGGGCGAGGTGGTTCATCCGGACGCCCGACTGGTGTTCGATACGACGAAGCCCGACGGCACCCCGCAGAAGCTGCTCGACGTCTCGCGGCTCCACGACCTCGGCTGGAGGCACAGCATCGGGCTTCGTGAAGGGATCGACTCGACCTATCGCTGGTTCCTCGAAAACCTGGATTCGGGAATGCGGGGAATGAACCCCGGCCGGCCCGGCTCCGAGAGGATCGGCCAGGGGGGGTGAGCCGTGAAATGTGAACCGTACTTTGCTCCTCCATGGCCGGACCTGATCGGCCGCCGCGCTCTGATCACAGGCATCACCGGCCAGGACGGCTCGTACCTCGCCGAGCTCCTGCTCTCAAAAGGCTACGAAGTCTGGGGCGTCGTCCGCCGATCGTCGTCCATCACCACCTGGCGCATCGATCACCTGTACGAGCCACCCTGGCAGAAACACAAGCGGCTCAACCTTGTCTACGGCGACCTCAACGATGCGTCGTCCCTCAACCGCATCCTCAAGACCGTGCGTCCCGACGAGGTCTACAATCTCGGTGCGCAGTCGCACGTCAAGGTGTCGTTTGAAATACCCGAGTACACCGCTGAGGTGGTAGGCGTCGGATCCGTTCGCTTGCTCGAGGCCATGCGCGAGCTCGGTCTCGATGCGCGCTTTTACCAGGCCTCGTCGTCCGAGCTGTACGGAAAGGTGGTCGAAAGCCCGCAGACCGAGGCCACGCCGTTTTATCCGCGCAGCCCCTACGCCGCCGCCAAGGCCTACGCCTTCTACATCACCCGCAATTACCGCGAAGCGTACGGCATGTTCGCGACCAACGGCATCCTCTTCAACCACGAGTCGCCGCGGCGCGGCGAGACCTTCGTGACCCGCAAGATCACGATGGCGGCCGCCCGGATCAAGGCCGGTCAGCAGGACACCCTGTATCTCGGCAACCTCGATGCCAAACGCGATTGGGGCTTTGCCGGCGACTACGTCGAGGCCATGTGGCTGATGCTGCAGACCGACGAGCCCGACGACTTCGTCATCGCCACCGGCGAGACCCACTCGGTTCGCGAGTTCTGCGAGCTGGCCTTCGATCGCGTCGGACTGCCCCTGACCTGGACGGGCAAGGGCCTCGAAGAACGGGGCCTCGGCCCTGAAGGGCAGGTTCTTGTCGGCATCAACGAGCGCTACTTTCGACCGGCCGAGGTGGACTACCTGCTCGGCGATGCATCAAGGGCGCGGGACCGGCTCGGTTGGCAACCGGAGACCCGCTTCAGAGCCCTCGTCGAGATGATGGTCGACGCGGACCTGAACGCCCTCTGACGCACCGAACTCTCAACCACCCGCCCGGCACGCGAGACGCGTGCCCCACAATCCACCCCGAGACGCCCGTGAAGAACTGTGGTGCGGCCGTCCCGGCCGCACGTGCAGGCGGGACGCCTGCACCACAAAGCTGCCCGAGTGACCGTGAGCATTTGTGGGGCAGCCGCCCGTGCCGGCGTAGCCATTGGCGCAGCCGTCCCGGCTGCCGGGTGGTTGGGGGAAGCTGTTCAACTCTCGACCGCCCGCCCGGCACGCGAGACGCGTGCCCCACAATCCACCCCGAGACGCCCGTGAAGAACTGTGGTGCGGCCGTCCCGGCCGCACGTGCAGGCGGGACGCCTGCACCACAAAGCTGCCCGAGTGACCGTGAGCATTTGTGGGGCAGCCGTCCCGGCTGCC
Source organism: Candidatus Sulfomarinibacteraceae bacterium (assembly GCA_963823345.1). Classification (GTDB taxonomy): domain Bacteria; phylum Acidobacteriota; class Thermoanaerobaculia; order Thermoanaerobaculales; family Sulfomarinibacteraceae; genus Sulfomarinibacter. The sequence goes on along the minus strand of CAWGLE010000008.1, from coordinate 7,786 downwards.
GGGTGGTTGGGGGAAGCTGTTCAACCCAAGACCGCCCGCCCGGCACGCGAGACGCGTGCCCCACAATCCACCCCGAGACGCCCGTGAAGAACTGTGGTGCGGCCGTCCCGGCCGCACGTGCAGGCGGGACGCCTGCACCACAAAGCTGCCCGAGTGACCGTGAGCATTTGTGGGGCAGCCGTCCCGGCTGCCGGGTGGGGGGGATATGTGGCCGGAAAACCCCCCAACTTCTCGCACGTGCGGGCGAGGTGCCAGGATCCGGATACCCATTTCTTTCGAACGCACGGGTTGTCCTTCCTCGGCCAGGTGTATCACGCGGAAATGAGGGCGCACCAGGTGATAAACTCGATCGAATGACTCGCCAGAAACCAACCTCGATCCTCGGAATCTCTGCGTACTACCACGACTCGGCAGCGGCGCTGGTCGTCGATGGCAAAATCGTGGCTGCGGCCCAGGAGGAACGCTTCACCCGCGTCAAGCACGACCACGCTTTCCCGACGAACGCCATCGCGTACTGTTTGCGTGAAGCCGGCTTGCGACCAGGCGACCTCGACTACGTCGGATTTTACGACAAGCCCTTCCTCAAGTTCGAACGCATTCTGGAGACCTACCTCGCTTTTGCTCCGGCAGGCTTCAGGTCTTTTCTCAAGGCGATGCCGCTGTGGATGCGGCAGAAGCTCCATCTGCCCCGTGAAATCCGTCGCGAGCTCGAAGGAGAGTACCGCCGCAGGGTCGTCTTCACTGAGCATCACGCGTCGCACGCAGCCTCGGCGTTCTTCCCGTCGCCTTTCGAGGAGGCTGCTATCCTGACCCTCGACGGTGTGGGGGAGTGGGCCACAGCCAGTTTCGGGGTTGGCGTCGGCAACAGGATCGATCTGAGCCACGAGCTTCATTTCCCGCACTCGCTCGGTCTCCTTTATTCGGCCTTCACGTATTTCTGCGGATTCAAGGTCAACTCCGGCGAGTACAAGCTGATGGGTCTTGCTCCCTACGGTACGCCGAAGTTCGCCGACGAGATTCTCAACGAACTGGTCGATCTGAAGGACGACGGGTCGTTTCGTCTCGACCTCAGCTATTTCAATTACTGTCAGGGCCTGACGATGACATCGCGGCGCTTCGACCGCATCTTCGGTGGGCCGCCGAGGGCCCCGGAGTCGCCCTTGACACAGCGCGAGATGGATCTCGCGGCTTCAATCCAGAAAGTGACTGAAGAAGTCGTTCTCCGTACCGTCCGCCATCTCCACTCCAGAACCGGCATAAAAAACCTTTGCCTGGCGGGCGGCGTGGCCCTCAACTGTGTCGCAAACGGCCGCATCCTGAGGGAAGGGCCGTTCGATCGAATCTGGATCCAGCCTGCGGCGGGTGACGCCGGTGGTGCGCTGGGCACTGCTCTATTCATCTGGTATCAGCTCCTCGGCAATGAGCGCCGCGTCCAGGACCCGGACGGTCAGACCGGATCGCTGTTGGGGCCGAGGTTTTCGGTGGAAGAGATCCGCACTTTTCTCGACAGCACCGGAGCAGTCTACCGCTATTTTGATCAAGAAAATGAACTCGACCGTGAAATCGTCGACCTCATCGAAAAAGAGTGCGTGGTGGGTCTGTTCCAGGGAAGAATGGAGTTTGGGCCGCGGGCTCTCGGCTGCCGCTCGATTATCGGCGATGCCCGAAGCCGTGCCATGCAGTCAGTCATGAACCTCAAGATCAAGTTTCGGGAGTCCTTCAGGCCGTTTGCTCCGATCGTCCTTCGCGAGCGGGTCAGCGACTACTTTGAGATGGAACATGAGGCCGACAGCCCCTATATGCTGCTGGTAGCTGACGTCGCCCCAAGCAAGCGCCTGGCGGTGTCGGATGACGGTGCGACTGGGCTCGACAAGCTCAAAGTCATCCGGTCCGAAGTGCCGGCTATCACTCATGTCGACAACTCGGCGAGGGTCCAGACTGTCGACCCGGTGCGCCACGAAAGGCTCCATCGGCTGATGCGTAGCTTCGAGGAGCGCACCGGTTGTCCGGTGATGATCAACACCTCATTCAACGTCCGCGGCGAACCCATCGTCTGCAGTCCTGAGCACGCCTACCACTGTTTCATGGGCACCGACATGGACGTTTTGGTGTTGGAGAACTTCCTTCTTCTGAAAACCGAACAACCAGAGAAGGGCGCTCCGGACCGCGACGCCTATCTCGCGCAGTTCGAGCTCGATTGAAGGACTGAAGATGAGCGTCATCCAGATCAACACCAACCCCACTCAGCGCGATCTCAGACAGTTCGGATTTATCTGGCTCGGGTTCCTTGGCATGTTCGGTGTGATCGCCTTTTTCAAGTTCGGAAATCCTCTGATCGCACGTTGGCTGTGGGTCGCAGCGGTGGTGGTACCGGCCGTTGGTTGGTTGGTGCCGGCATTCATGCGGCTGGTGTTCCTCGGCATGTCGTATCTGGCGTGGCCGATTGGCTTCGTGGTCTCTCACGTGGTGCTGGCAGTGGTCTTCTATTTGGTGGTGACGCCGATCGGTTTGCTGACGAGGCTCTTTGGGTATGATTCAATGAAGAAGCGATTTGATCCCGAAGCGAAAAGCTACTGGATCGAACGCGCTGCAGAGGTGCCCGATGAGAAGCGCCACTTCCGGCAATTTTGAGGTGTGCTGATGAACGAGCAGAATGGCAAGAATAACGACTTCGAGCGCGAAGCGAGTGAAAGCCAGCACGGGATCGTGCGCGAGTTCCTCGATTTCCTCCTGCACAACAAGAAGTGGTGGCTGACGCCTATCATCCTGGTGCTCCTGCTGGTTACGGTGCTGATCGTCCTCTCCGGATCGGCTGCTGCACCATTTATCTACACGCTGTTCTGATTACCTCGGTCACGTCTCATAATCCGCGTTCTTTCCAGAGTGTTGCCGAGCGGAAACGGCTGCGCAGGCGGGACGCCTCCGCTACAAGACAACCCGAGACGACTGCAAAAAAACCCGCCCGAGGTGGGCGGGTGGGAACTCAAAACTCAAAACTGAGAACTGAAAACTGAGAACTACTCGGCTACCTCGCCGCTCGAGCGTTTCGATTTGACGAACGATTGCCGGCGGGACGGTTCCTGCGCTGCGCCTTGCCGTTTCCGCGCGCGCGCTCCTCGGTCCTGCGGGCGCGGTGGGCGGCGATCCGCTCGCCGACCGGGATCTCGAGCCGCCCCTCGGGTTTGGCGTTGTAGTCGAACCCGTCGACAGTGCGGCGGTTGATGCGGCGACCGACGGCGCGCTCGATGGCGTTGACCAGCGGCTGCTCGGCGGGCGAGGCGAAGGTGAGGGCGTCGCCGATCAGACCGGCGCGGGCGGTTCGCCCGACGCGGTGGATGTAATCCTCGGGCGCCACCGGGACGTCGAAGTTGATGACGTGAGGCAGGGCTTCCACGTCGATGCCTCGGGCGGCGATGTCGGTGGCCACCAGCACCTTGATGCGGCCGGTTTTGAAGCCGGCGAGAGCGGCCTCGCGCTGCGGCTGGCTGCGGTTGCCGTGAATCCGTTCGACGGCGAACCCGGCTCGTTCCAGCTTCTGGAAGAGGCGGTTGGCGCGGTGTTTGGTGCGGGTGAAGACCAGCGCGGTCTCGACGTCGCCTCGTTTGAGCATTTCCTGGAGGAGATTCGCCTTGAGGAGCTCGGGGACCGGCAGGATCGCCTGGGTGACGCCGGTGGCCGGCTCGGAGCGGCGCTCGACGTCGATCCGCACGGGGTCCTTCAGGAGGTCTTTGCTGAGGGTGACGATCGGCGCCGGGAGGGTCGCCGAGAAGAGCATCGTCTGCCGCTTCTTGGGCAGGCGGGCAAGGATCCTGCGGATGTCGGGCAGAAAGCCCATGTCGAGCATGCGGTCGGCCTCGTCGAGCACCAGGAACTCGAGGTGCTCGAAGCGCGCCCACGGATTCTGCATCAGGTCGAGCAGACGCCCCGGGGTGGCGACCACGATGTCGACTCCCGAGCGGAGAGCCTGCTCCTGCTTGCCGGGTTTGACGCCGCCGAAGACGGTCGCCGACTTGACCGGCGTGTGGCGCGCGAGCGCCTCGATGTGCTCGTGGATCTGCGAGGCGAGCTCGCGGGTCGGGGTGAGGATGAGCGCACGGGTGCGGCCGCAGGGGCTGCCGGCCATGTGTTGGAGGATCGGCAGCACGAAGGCAGCGGTCTTGCCGCTGCCGGTCATCGCGCAGGCGAGCACGTCGCGGCCCTCGAGGGCAGGCGGCATTGCGTTCTTTTGTATGGGAGTGGCTTCGGTAAAGCCCATGTCGTTGATCCCGCGGTTGATGGCGGGGTGGAATTCAAAATCGGAAAAGTGCACAGAGATCTCGTACTTTCTGCGGACACACTACCGTCACGACGGGTCGATCCGCGGGTTCATTCCGGCTGGCTGTGGGAAACGGGAGACTTGCCGGTGAGGCTGCCGTCCGGGCCGGGGAGGCCCTGCGAGTTGTTGGCTATCGGTGGGATTGCTTGGAAGCAACCTGTCTCGGCAGCTGAGAGAGCATCTCACACATGGAGGTTTTTGGCAAGGAGATGCAGAAATGTGTCTCTTGTGGGGCACGCGTCCCGCGTGCCAGGCAGCCGGGACGGCTGCCCCACAAAGTTACAAACAGCCCCATCGATTCGGATTGGGAAATTCAAAACTCAAAACTCAAAACTCAGAACTCAAAACTCTGGCGCGTCACCGTTTCGCACCGATCCCGGTGTCGAGGAGAAGGGTCTTCGGATCGAGCACGACGTTGAGTTCCTGAGCCAGCATATTGCTGGTGTCCTTGACGACCTGGAGGCGGACCTTGGCATCCTTGGGAACCAGGAGAAACGCGATGTCGACAAGGTCCTCGAAACGATCAGCCGGAGGCGGCAGGTGGCCCTCGGTGCCGGGTTCGTCGCGATGGGTGCGGCAGGCCATCCACAGCTCGGCGCCGATTTCGGCGGCCAGGGCCTTGGCGGCCCTGATGGTGGCCGGGTCGAACCCCTCCATCTCCATCCGGTCGAGGATGATCACGTTGGGCACGAAATCCATGGCGTCGCGCAGCAGGTCGAGTGCTTCCCGCAGGCGGTCGGCCGAGAACGACCTGCCGACATAGGTGTGGATGTTGCGGCGCTTTTCGATCTCGAGCTGGATGGCCGCCCAGAACTCGAGCTTCTTCTCGCGTCGCAACATCTCCATCAGGAGGTCGTCGTACCAGTCGCGGACCTTCTCGACTGTGCGCTCGAGCGAAATGTGGAGGACCTTCTGGCCCGACAGCAGAGCATCGATCCCGATGCCGACGAGAAAGGCCGTCTTGCCGACGCCGGCCCGCGCCAGCACCGCAGCCAGGTGGCCGGGCCCCGGACCGGAGTGCCCGTCGCGCTCGAGGAGGGTGCGGGGGGAACGACGGAGTTGGATCATCAGATTGGTCATCACTCAACCTCCACAACGAGCTTGCTCTTGTACTTTTTGAGGAGTTCTTCCGTCACGTCGCCGGGTGCCGGAGAGTATTTCGCGAACTCCATGGTGAACTCGGCCTTGCCTTCGGTGGCCGAACGGAGATCGGTGGAGTAGCCGAACATCGAGGCCAGCGGGACCTCGGCATCGACCCGGGCGAAGCCGGCGTCCTCGGTCGAGCCGAGGACGATGCCGCGCCGCTGCATCAGAGTGCGGTAGATCGCGCCCTGAAACTCGGTCGGCCCCTCCACGGAGACCCTCATGACGGGCTCCAGGATCTGCGGTTTGGCCTTCTTGTAGGTCTCGCGAAACGCCGCCCGCGCCGCCGTCTGGAATGCCATGTCCGACGAGTCGACAGCGTGCGAGGCGCCGTCGGTGAGGACCGCTCGCACACCGACGATGGGGAAGCCGATCAGGCTGCCCTTCGCCAACGACGAACGGAACCCCTTGTCGCACGCAGGGATGTACTCGGTCGGGATTCGGCCACCGTGGATCTCGTTGACGAATTCGTAGTCGCCCTCTTTGAGGGGTTCGATGTAGCCCACGACCTTGGCGTACTGACCCGAGCCGCCGGTCTGCTTCTTGTGGACGTAGTCGAAGTCGGCCCGCCTCGACAGCGCTTCGCGGTAGGCCACCTGGGGCGCACCCGTCTCCACCTCTGCGTTGTACTCGCGGCGCATCCGCTCCACGTAGACCTCGAGGTGCAGCTCTCCCATCCCCGAGATGATCGTCTCGTTGCTCTCCGGGTCGAGGGTCACCCGGAAGGTCGGGTCCTCCTTGGTGAAGCGGTGGAGCGCCTTGGACATGTTGTCCTGGGCCTTGGAGTCCACCGGGTTGACCGACAGCGAGATCACGGGCTCGGGCACGAACATCGAGGTCATGGCGAGCCGCGGCCCGGGGCCCACAAAGGTGTCGCCCGAGTGACAGTCGATCCCGAACAGCCCGACGATGTCGCCGGCGTTTGCCGATGGGATGTCCTCCATCTTGTCGGCGTGCATCCGCACCAAACGGCCGATCTTGGTCTTTTTTCCGGTCCGGGTCTCGATCACCGTGTCACCCTTTGCCAGGGTGCCCTGGTAGATGCGGAGAAAGGTGAGCTGGCCGTAGCGGCCCTCGTCGAGCTTGAAGGCGTACGCAACCGTCTGCGCGGACGCATCGGATTTCAATTCGACAGCCGCGGCGTCGTTGTCGAGATTCACCGCCTCGATCCTGACGTCCTCGGGGCAGGGGAGGAAGTAGGTGACGGCGTCCATCAGCTTCTGCACGCCCTTGTTCTTGTAGGCCGAGCCGAGCAGGACCGGGGTGAGGTCGAGGGACAGTGTGCCGCGGCGGATCGCCTCGTAGATGAGCTCGGGCGTCGCCCGGTCCTCGAGGGCGGCCTCGAGGAGCTCGTCGGAAAACAAGCTGACGGCGTCGAGCATGTCGGCGCGCTTGGCCTCGGCCTCGTCGCGCAGCCCGGCGGGGATCTCCGCCTCCTCGATGATCTCGCCGTTGTCGCCGCGAAAGTAGAAGGCCTTCATCTCGATAAGGTCGATGATGCCCTCGAAGTTGGCTTCGAGGCCGATGGGCAGCTGCAGCATCACCGAATTGTGGCCGAGCTTGTCGCGCAGGGCGTGGGCCACCCGTTCCGGGTTGGCGCCGGAGCGGTCGCACTTGTTGACGAAGGCGATCCGCGGCACCTTGTAGCGCTTCATCTGCCGGTCGACGGTGATCGACTGCGACTGGACACCGGCAACCGCGCACAGCACCAGCACGGCGCCGTCGAGCACCCGCAGCGCCCGCTCCACCTCGATGGTGAAGTCGACGTGGCCGGGGGTGTCGATGATGTTGATGTGGTGGCCCTTCCACTCCACGTAGGTGGCGGCGGAGGTGATGGTGATGCCGCGTTCCCGTTCCAGCTCCATGTGGTCCATGGTCGCGCCCACGCCGTCCTTGCCTTTGACGTCGTGGATCGCGTGGATCTTCTGGGTGTAGAACAGGATCCGCTCGGTGAGCGTGGTCTTGCCCGAGTCGATGTGGGCCGAGATCCCGATGTTGCGGATCTTTTTGATGTCGCTGATCATGGTGTCCTCGCCAATGCGGCCCGAGCCGCCATCAGTTCGGCCGTCCCGTTCCTCCCGGGGTGGCCATTCTACGGTTCGATTGTTCGGGGAGATTCTACCTCGCCCGGCGTGCCAGAGCGCACCGGCCCCTTCGCCGTGCGATGCCGCAAATGATAGAACTCAGCCAATCCGTTGTCAATTCCGCCAGATGGGTCGGATTGAAGTATGGAATGGTCGGTCAGGGTCGAAGCTCGGGCGGCAAGGACAGGTTTTCATACGAATTGGCGAGGGGAGATCGTCAAAAATGATGGGTTTTGTACTGCAA
>CAWGLE010000007.1:0-114277 GCA_963823345.1 Candidatus Sulfomarinibacteraceae bacterium | reverse complement strand
CGACTCCCACCAGGTGCCGAAGATCGAGGGCGGGATCCGGGTCGACGGGGTTCTCGACGAACCCGCCTGGCAGGAGGCTCTGGTCCTCGACATCGATGTCGAGGTCCGGCCGGGTGAGAACATTCCGGCGCCGGTTCGAACCCGGGTCCTCATCTGTTACGACGACCGCCACTTCTACGCCGCCTTCAGGGCCTGGGACCCCGACCCGGCGGCGATCCGAGCCCGTTTCTCGGACCGCGACAAGATATTTGACGACGACTGGGTGGCGCTGGTTCTCGACACCTTCAACGACGACCGGAGGTCGTTCAACTTCTTCGTGAACCCCCTGGGAATCCAGGCCGACGGCATCGAGACCCCAACCGGCGACGGCCTCGAGTGGGACGCCATCTGGGACTCCGCCGGTCGTGTCGACGGTGAGGGTTATGTGGTTGAGATAGCCATTCCCTTCAGTTCTCTCCGCTTTCAGCCCAAGGACGGCGAGCAGACCTGGGGCTTCGACGCGGTCCGCTCCTACCCGCGGCTGGTGACCCACAAGATCGGCCTCTTCCCGCGCGACCGCAGCAACAACTGCTATCTGTGTCAGGCCGACCGGATCCACGGTTTCGCCGGCGCCAGCCCCGGCCGCGCCCTCGAGTTCGATCCGACCATCTCGGCCATTTACAGCGAGGAACGTGAGCCCTTCCCGGACGGCAGTTTCCAGGAGGTCGATTCAACCATCGAGCCCGGGCTGACGGCGCGGTGGGGCGTCACGCCGAACCTCAATTTGAGCGCCACCGTCAACCCGGACTTTTCCCAGATCGAGACCGACGCCGCCCAACTCGACATCAACACCCAGTTCAGCCTCTACTATCCCGAAAAACGCCCTTTCTTTCTGGAGGGTTTCGACTATTTCGAGACCCCGCTCACCGCCATCTACACCCGGACCCTGGCCGACCCGGAGTGGGGCGTCAAGGCGGCGGGCAAGATAGGACGCAGCGCCATCGGCTTCTTCTCCGTGCGCGACGACGTGACGAATCTCCTGTTCCCCGCAACGGAGTGGTCGTCTTCGACCCAGCGGGAAGAGCAGAACACGGGCACCGTCTTCCGCTACCGGTACGACATCGGTACATCCTCGACCGTCGGGGCCCTGATCACCGATCGCGAGGGAAACGACTATTACAACCGGCTCTACGGCGTAGACCTCGATCTCCGTTTCACCCCGAAGGACACGCTCAGGCTGCAGCTGTTGGAGTCGAAGACCCTGTACCCGGACGACATCTCCGAGGCTCAGGAACAACCGACGGGCGAGTTCGAAGGCCACGCCATCGACTTCTTCTACGCCCACCAGACCCGGAGCGACGAGGTCTACGCTTTCTACAGCGAGATCAGCCCCGGGTTTCGGGCGGATCTGGGCTTTGTCCCGCAGACCGGCTACCGGCACTACGACACCGGTTACCTCCACACCTGGCAGCAGAACGACCCCACCCACTGGTACAACCGTCTCCAGGTCTGGCTCGGCTACGAACGCGACGACGACTGGGACGGCAACATGCTGCGCAGCGCCCCGGGGACTTTTGTCATCTACAACGGTCCGCTCCAGTCCACCCTGTTCGGGATCTTCTACTACGGCAGGCAGACGTACCTCGGCGAGGAGTACGACGACCGGACCTATCAGGTGGATCTCGATCTCCAGCCCGCCCGCAACCTGGTGTTCAATCTGCGCGTTCAGGGAGGAGACGACATCGACTACACCCACAGCCGCCCCGGTACGAGGCTCCGAGTTCGACCGGCGTTCGAGCTCTTTGCCGGCCGCCACCTCCGCTTCGACTTCACCCACACCTACGAGCAGTTCGACATCGACGACGGCCGCCTCTACACCGCCAATCTCAGCGAGCTGCGGACTATCTACCAGTTCAACCGCCGGGCCTTTGTCCGGCTGATCCTCCAGTACGCCGACTACGCCTACAATCCAGAACTCTACGCAGACGGCAGGGACCCCGAATTCAAACACCTCCTGACCCAGTGGCTCTTCACCTACAAGATCAATCCGAGAACCGCCCTCTACCTCGGCTACACCGACAACTACGAGGCCGACAGCTCGATCGATCTGACCCAGCTCAACCGCGCCGCCTTCTTCAAGATCGGTTACGCCTGGGTCCCCTGATCGACGAGGTCCCCGTGACTGCATCCCTCGCCTGAACCGTGCGTATATCCACCATGAGCATCGGACGCAGCATCGGCGCGATCGCGGGAGTGCTGATCATCATCGGCGCCGCGGTGTTCTTCTTCTTTCGCTACTCCTTCACCGCCGAAGGCCTCTACCGCATCCAGACGGCCGCCGGGATGGACGCCACCCCGCCCGAGAGCCACGTCGTTCCCGAGGGCTTTCAGGGATGGGCCGTTCTCCATTTCGGGGTCGAAGGCGCACCAGCTCTCTCGTTGGACGGTGAGACTCGTGTGGTCGAGTACCCAACTTCCGGCCGGCTCGAGACCTCGACCCCGTCCGCCGACGACCAGGGCTTCGCCCACCGCGAGTATTTCCGGCGCACCAACAACGGCCTCGTTCCACTCTCCCGGTTGGGTGAGATCTGGGGCGAGTACAACCTGCGGGTGGTCACCGATGATCAGGGCGCGGTAGTCCAGCGCTCGACCGGTTTTTTCGTCGGCACCATGGCCGAGTTCCGGGCGGCTGAAAGACCGCGCATGGGGCTCGAGCCGCCCGAACTCCCGACGCTGCAGGACTGAAGTCGATCACCACCCGGGAAGATGTGGGCACAATCAACGGTTGATACCTTCGCATGCGAACGACCTACCTTCTCATCGGCCACGCCAGCATTGCTGTGGGCTTCATCGGCATCTTCGTCCCGTTGCTGCCGACCACGCCCTTCGTCCTCCTGGCGGCGGTGTGTTATTCGCGGGGTTCCGAACGCTTCCACACCTGGTTGCTCGAGCACCCGCGTTTCGGGCCCATGATCTCCTCGTGGCGTGAGCACGGGGCCATCGGGCTGCGGTCGAAGATCGCCGCCGTCGTCATGGTCGCCGCCTCGGTCACATACTCGACGATCCGCCTCGATGCACCGTGGGGTGTGGTTGCACTGGTGATCGGTATTGCCGTGTTAACGTTCCTACTTTCCCGCCCCACCGCGGGCCCCGTGAGCCAAGGAGGCAGAGTTGAAGACAGCTGAAGACATCATCCTCGACAAGAACAACGAGATCGTCCACGTCGCCAGGACCCAGACCGTCGCCGAGGCCATCGACCTGATGAACGCGAACAAGATCGGCGCCATCCTCATCAAGGAGGGTGATGACATCATCGGCATCTGGACCGAGCGCGACTACCTGCGCAGCAGCAGCGATCCCGCCTTCGACCCCAAGAGCGCCCGGATCGACGACCACATGACCTCGCCTCTGCACTTTGCAAAGCACGATGCTACCGTGACCCAACTCGAGGAGATGTTCATCGGTCTCTACCTGCGCCACATCCCGGTCAAGAAGAACGACCGCTTCCTCGGCATGGTCTCGATCGGTGATGTTCTCCGCGCCAACCTGCTCGACAAGGACCGCCAGATCAAGGAGCTCAACTCGATGGCCAGCTGGCAGTACTACGAGAACTGGGGCTGGGACCGGAAGCGCTAGAGTTTTGAGTTGTGAGTTTTGAGTTTTGAGCTCCCGCCCGCCCACCCGCGGGCGAATTTTGAATTCTGAATTCTCAATTTTGAATTCCCGCCCGCCCACCCCACTACCGGAAAACCCGAGAGATCGGGGTGGGTGGACCGCGTGCGGCGGAGGTGCCTGGCTCCCGGCATCCTCTCGGGAAACGGGCGCTGATCCGAGCCGCGCCTTGCTCCGCATTTCCCCGCCCATGTAGCATCGGTGGCGCCGCGTCCGCGGCTCGGAGGGGAATCATGAAGCAGCACGTCATTTCGCTCGTTGCCGTGGGTCTCGCGTCTCTAGGGCTGTCTGCCTGCGCGCCCACGGGCGACGCGCCCATCACCTACCCGGACACGCTCCGCGGCGATGTGGTGGACACCTACTTCGGCGACGAAGTTGCCGACCCCTATCGTTGGCTCGAGGACCTCGACGGCGCGGACACCGCCGCGTGGGTTGCGGCCGAGAACGCCATCACCTTCCCCTATCTGGAAGCCATCCCTCAGCGCGAGGACATCGAGGCCCGCCTCACCGAACTGTGGGACTACGAACGCTACGGCATACCCGAAAAGGAGGGCGGCCGCTATTTCTACAGCCGCAATGACGGTCTCCAGAATCAGAGCGTTCTCTACGTGGCCGACACCCTCGACCGCGAGCCCCGCGTTCTGATCGACCCCAACACCTTTTCTGACGACGCCACCGTTGCTCTTTCCTCGTCGGTGCCGAGCCCCGATGGCAAGTGGATGGCCTATTCCACCTCCGACGGCGGCACCGACTGGAAGACCTGGCACATCCGCAACGTGGACACCGGTGAGGACCTCGACGACGTCGTTGCACGCTGCAAGTTCACCGGCGCCTCCTGGTCCGGCGACAGCGAGGGCTTCTTCTACAGCCGCTACCCGGCCAGGGAAGATGGCACCGGCGACGGCTCCGCCACAACCTCGGTGTTCTACCACCGGCGCGGCACCGCCCAGGATGACGACACACACGTCTACACCATCCCCGGCGAGACCACCAAGAACCCCTACGCCACCGTCACCAGGGACGGTCGCTACCTGATCATCTCCAACCGTCTCGGCTACGACGCCAACGACGTCTTCTATCTGCCCCTCGGCACGGGCGCCACCGAACCGCTGCCGATCTTCGACCGCTGGGACGCCCGTTACAACTTCGTCGGCAACGATGGCGACACCCTGTTTTTCTGGACCAACAACGATGCGCCGCTCGGCCGCGCCGTCGCCGTCGACCTCGGCCGCGATGCGCCCGGCAGCTTCCGTGAGGTCGTCCCCGAGGCCGAGGAGACGCTGAGTTCGGTCGACTACGTCGGCGGCAAACTCATCTGCCAGTACCTGCGCGACGCTCACTCGCTGGTGCGGGTTCACGGCGTCGACGGCACCGCCGGCGGCGAAGTCGAGTTGCCCGGGATGGGCACCGCCCGCGGTTTTTCCGGCCGCGGTGACGACCCGGAGACCTTCTACTCTTACACCGACTTCACCACCCCGACCGCGATCTTCCGCTACGACGTGGGCACGGGCGAAAGCACGCTTTTCAAAAAGCCCGACCCGCCCGTCGAGCTCTCCGGCTACGAAGCCAGGCAGGTCTTCTTTGAGAGCAAGGACGGAACCCGGGTCCCCATGTTCATCGTCCACAAGACGGGGATGGCCCTCGACGGTGCAAACCCGACCCTGCTCTACGGCTACGGCGGTTTCAACAGTTCGCGAACCCCGTCCTACAGCTCCTCCCGCATGGTGTGGCTCGAGATGGGCGGAGTGCTCGCCATCGCCAACATCCGCGGCGGCGGCGAGTACGGCCGCGAGTGGCACGTAGCGGGGACCAAATTGCAGAAACAGAATGTCTTCGACGACTTCATCGCCGCCGCCGAATGGCTGATCGCCAACGGCTACACCTCGACTCCCAAGCTGGCGGTCCAGGGCGGCAGCAACGGCGGTCTCCTGGTAGGCGCGGTGATCACCCAGCGGCCCGATCTCTTCGGCGCCGCCCTGCCGGCGGTCGGCGTGCTCGACATGTTGCGCTACCACACGCCCAGCGCCAACGCCCGCCAGTGGGCGTCGGATTACGGATTGAGCGAGAACGAGGACGAGTACCGCGCCCAGATCGCCTACTCGCCCTACCACAACACCGTCGAAGGCACCTGCTACCCACCGACCCTGATCACCACCGCCGACCACGACGACCGCGTGGTGCCGTGGCACAGCTTCAAGTTCGCAGCGGCGCTGCAGAACGCTCAGGCCTGCGACAACCCGATCCTGATCCGGGTCGAGACCCGCGCCGGCCACGGTGCCGGCAAGCCCACCTGGATGCAGATCGAAGAGGTCGCCGACCAGTGGGCCTTTCTGGCGAAGAACCTGGAAATGGGAGACTGATCGCCCCGGCGCTGGGCTCTACGCCTTCTCCTCGAGCTCCGCCCAGCGGCGGTAGAGTTCCGCGACGCTCTCCTTCGCTTCTTCGTGGGCGAGGAATGCGCGATGTGCGGCTTCGGCGTCGGAGGCCACCTGTGGATCGGCGAGGTGGGCGGCCGCCGCTTCGAGTTCGGCCTCGGCTGCGAGGATGGTCTCCTCCATGGCCTCGTACTCGCGTTTCTCGAGATAGGTGAGCCCCGATCGCCGCGCCTTTTTCTGGCGGCGTTCGGTTTTCTCCCGGCGCGGCTCCACCGCCGCGGTTTCGCGGTGGGTCAACCACTGCTCGGCATCGGCGAACGGGGTCGCCCCACCTTCGCCGTCGAGGCCGAGCAGGACCGTGCTCACCCGGTCGAGCAGGTAGCGGTCGTGGGAGACCAGCACCAACGCGCCCGGGAAATCGAGCAGGCTCTCCTCGAGCACCTCGAGGGTCGGGATGTCGAGGTCGTTGGTCGGTTCGTCGAGCAGGAGGAGGTCCGCGGGCTTCAACATCAACCGGGCAATATGAACTCGCGCCTGCTCTCCCCCCGAAAGCTCACTCACCGGTTGGTCGAGCTGGTCGTCGCGGAACTGGAAGCGGCGGGCCCACGTCACCACGTGCACCTCCCGCCCCCGGTAGACCACCGTGTCGCCCTCCGGCGCCAACGCGCGGCGCAAGGCCGCGGTCTGATCGAGGTGCTCGCGGCCCTGATCGAAGTGGACGATCTGGAGGTGCTCGGCACGGCGGATGAGGCCGCCGTCGGGCTCGATTTCGCCCGCCAGCATCTTGAGCAGGGTGCTCTTGCCGCTGCCGTTGGCGCCGACCACGCCGAGGCGGCGTCCCGGGAGCAGGACGAGATCCAGGTTCCGCAGAAGCTGTCGGTTACCCAGAGTCTTCGAAACCCCGGACGCCACCAACAGCCTCTTGGTGCGGCGCCCCGACCCGGTCATTTCGATGCCCGCCTTCGAGGTGGCGAGCTCGGCCCGGACCTGGGCGAGATCGGCCACCAGGCGCTCGGCCTCGTCGATCCGCGCCTGCGCCTTGGTGGTCCGCGCCTTGGGCCCGCGCCCGAGCCACTCCAGCTCCCGGCGCACCCGGTTGGCGAGACTGTCCCGGTACTGGGCGCGCGCCTCCAGGTACTGCGCCCGTTTTTCCAGGAAGGCGGCATAGGTGCCGGCCGCGACAAAGGTGCCGCCGGGGTATTGGGGCGCCACCTCGACCACCCGGTTGGCCACCCGGTCGAGAAAAGCGCGGTCGTGGGTGATGACGACGAAGGCGAGCAGGCGGCTCGAAAGCAGCATCTTCTCGAGCCACAGGATGCCGTCGAGGTCGAGGTGGTTGGTGGGCTCGTCGAGGAGGAGGACTTCCGGGTCGGCGGCGAGGGCGGCGGCGATCGCCAGTCGTTTGCGCCATCCGCCCGACAGCTGGTCAACGGGTTGGTCGGGAGCACGGAATCCGAGCTGGTCGAGCGCGATGGCGACCTTGACCTGGCGTTCGGTCTCGTCCTCGGTCGCCCGCGCCCCGCGCTCCGCGCCGCGCGTCACCACTTCGAGCACGGTGGCTCCCGGTTCGAAGACGTCGTCCTGCGGAACATCGGCAACCCGGAGGTGGCGGCGGCGGTGCATTTCCCCGGCGTCGGGCTCGTCGGTGCCCGCCAGGATGCGCAGCATGGTGGTCTTGCCGGCGCCGTTGGGCCCGATGACTCCGACGCGGTCGCCGTCGCTGATGGTCAGACTCAGCCCCTCGAACAGGGTTCGGGGCCCGAATGACCGGGAGAGCTCGCGAGCGGTGATCAGCGGTTCCACGCAGCCGAGAGTATAGGCTGCCCAACGGTTCACCCCATCGCACCGATTCAGTCGCGTATCATCGAGCCATGCATCGAACGGCAATCACTGCGGTTCTCGTTCGATTCCAGCTCCGGGCGGGGTCAAGGGTCGCCCTCCGTGCCATCGCCGGTGGTTGCCGGTGAGGTTGCCGCGGCCGTCATGTATCAAAGCCCAATGGCGGTGATCGTGTCCCACGAGTTCGATTTCTTCGCACCGTTCGCCCACCATGCGGTGACGGTTCGGGATGGATCGTGCCACACGGTGGAGTCCTTGCCGCAGGGGCCCGATCGGCTCCGGATCCTTGAACAACTGGCTCGAGGCGAGACCTAGCGGAGCAGCCGTTCGAGGTCGGCTGCCGAATCGACGATCTGCCGCGCGCCCGCGGCCAGCAGGCGCTCACGGCCCGCGAGGCCCCAACTCACCCCGATGAACGGCAGACCCGCGGCCGCGGCGAGTTCGACATCGACCTCCATGTCGCCCACCATCACCGCCTCGGCGCGCGAACATCCGGTCTCCTCGAGCAGGTGCTCCACCATGTCGGTCGCGGGTTTGAGGTGCGCGACCTCGCCGCCTCCGACCACGTGGGGAATGGCCTCGGACCACCCGAGCCCGGCGACGATGGCGCGCACCCACGGACCCGGTTTGTTGCTGGCCACCGCCAACGTGCGCTCGGCGCCGAGATCTCGCACCAGTCTGTCGACACCAGGATAGGGGCGGGTGTGGACGAGCAACCCATCGCCGTAGTGCCTCTCGAAGAGCGGGCGCGCCGCCGCCACCAGGTTCGGATCGGCCACCGCGCGTTCCAGCAGGCGGTTCACCCCGTTGCCGACGAAGCCGACGATCTCCTCGACCGGGAGGGCGGGGCGACCGACGTCCTCGAGCACCCGGTTCACGGCATTCGCCAGATCCAGCCGCGAGTCGACGAGGGTGCCGTCGAGATCAAAAATGACGAGTCGGGGTCCCACGAGCTTCATTATGCTTTACACGCGATCGACGACGATCCATACTGACCACCGAGAATTCCGGATCGATTCCAGACAGGGAGGCACAACCATGAAGACGTCAACTGCGGTGGCAGCGAGTCTCATTCTCGCATGGGCGGCCGGAGCCGGCGCGACCTCGACGTGCGGGCCCGACGGCGTCCAGGCGAGCGGTTCGATCTACCGCATCTGCATGCCCGACGCCCCGGACTACAACAACCGGCTCGTCATCTGGGCGCACGGGTTCCAGGATGCGGGCACCCCCGTCCAGATCCCAGAGGATCAACTCAGCGTCGGCGATGTCTCGCTGCCGGAGCTGATCAACGGCCTCGGGTTCGGCTTTGCCACCAACAGCTACAGCAAGACCGGCCTCGCCGTGCGTCCTGGGATGGATGACATTCTCGACCTGGTCTCGATTTACGCCGCCGAACAGGGCGTCCCGAAGAAGGTGTATCTGGTCGGCGCGTCGGAGGGCGGCATCATCACCGCCCTGCTGGTCGAACAGCACCCCGAGGTCTTCGACGCCGGCGTCGCCGCGTGCGGCCCGATTGGCGACTTCGCCTATCAGCTGCAGTTTTTCGGAGATGCCCGGGCAACTTTCGATTACTTCTTCCCGGAACTCATTCCGGGCGACCCCTTCAACCCATCCCCCGAGCTCGTCGAGAACTGGAGCGAATATTTCGAAACCGAGGTCCGCCCCGCACTCGCGGCGCCGGAGAACGCCGCCGTCCTCGCAGAGTGGGTCAAGGTCGCAAAGCTGCCCTTCGACCCGGACAACTGGCAGGAGACCGTCGAGCGCTCCGCTCAGGACGTCCTGCGATACTCGGTGGTCAACCTGCTCGACGCCGAAGCGACTCTCGGCGGCTTTCCCTTCGGTAACTACGGGCGCTGGTATCGCGGGTCGTCGAACGATCTTCGCCTCAACGTCTTCGTACCGCGGGTCGCGGTCGAGCAGTCGGCTCTGGACGAGATCGCGGACCACTACTCGACCACCGGGGCGCTCGCGGTGCCCCTGATGACGATCCACACCCGCGCCGACCAGCAGGTTCCGTACCTCCACGAGACGATCTACACGATCAAGAACCTCCTCGAGGGATCGTTCCTCACGAAACGGTTCAACTTCCCGATCAACCGCTACGGCCACTGCAACTTCACCGAGGGTGAGGCTGTCCTCGCGTTCGCCGCCATGCTCCTCTACGCCGGTGATATCGACACTCTCCAAAACGTCTCCGCGCGGCTCCCGGCGGACAAGAGAAAGGTCCTGGAAGACATCGAGCGCGAGCGCGCCGGGACGCCGGACGCCCGGTCCGAGGTTCTCCAGAAGTTCCTTGCCACGATGTCGAACGATGCTTCGTTGTCAGAGGGGAATCCTCCAGCCCGAAGCGACTGGAAGTAGAAGGCACGGAACAGCCGATTTCAACCCCGGGGGGGATTCCGACTCCAAAGGGTTCTCTCTCGTACGTCAAATGGCCTCGTACGCTGCGATCCGGTCCGTTCTTCGCGCCATCTCGCTGGTGTATCGCCTCCCCAGCGTCTCCCGATTTGCCCGCACCCAGTCCGTGAGCGAGGTCGTCCCGAGAGGATTCGAATCGACATCCAGCAAGCCGGCTGAAAGACCGCGGATTTCGTCCATGGTGATCATGACGTCGCCGTGCAGCGAACCGATCACCCGCCCGACAAGCCAACCCAGCCAACTCGAAACTCGAACTATCGGTCTCGGGGCGCCGATGATCGTGCCGACGGTCTCCACCAGATTTCGATAGGTAAATCTCTCCGGTCCTACAGCATCGACCACAACGTTTTCTCGCGTCGATCCGTAGCGCACAGCGGCATCCGCGAGGTCCTCGACGTAAATGGGACAAATTCCATACGAGCCGTCCCTGAAGACACCGAAAACTGGCAAACGCCTTAATGCCCACGCGATGTTATTGAGCAGAATGTCCTCCTTGCCGAAGAGCACCGCCGGTCTGAGGATGGCGTACGAAAGCCCGCTCGCTTCGAGCGCCGCTTCGACCTGCGCCTTGCCTCGAAAATACGATAGTGGGGAGTCGAGAGAAGGGTTGGTGATGCTCACGTGGACAACCCTTTCGACACCTGCCTTTCGCGCAGCTTCAAAAAGAACCGCACTGTTGGCCACCGCGCCCGCATGATTGAAGTACCTGTGATTGAAACGGACCCAGTAGGTGTTGAAGAGAACCGTGATACCGGCAAGCGACGAAACCAGGCGGTCGGGGTTGTCGAAATCGAAGGGAACGGCCCTCACTTTCTTCGACAACTCCGATTCACGATTGACCGACCCGGTCAGGGTGATGACGTCGACCCCCTGATCGAGCAATCGTGAAGCGATATATTTCCCGGAGTAGCCGAATACGCCGGTGACTGCGTGTGTCAAGTTCATCTCGGCCTCCGTGACTCGTCAATCATCTATTTTTCAATATATATTGAAAAACGTGAACGTCAACTAATTTTTCAAAAACCACTGAAAATTCTTCAATCGATGAGTAAACTCGTTGACATGGGACGCCTGGAAGATTTCAAGGACGAGTTCATCGCCGAATGGGGAGCCCTTGGACCGGCATGGGGAATGACCCGAACGGTTTCGCGAATTCACGCCCTCCTGATGGTCAGTGAACACCCCCTCACCACGGATGAGATCATGGAGACACTTTCCATCAGTCGCGGGGGCGCCCATGGGGCCCTCAAGGAACTGGCCGCGATGGGTATCTCCAAGAGTGCCATTCGCAAAGGTGAGCGAAAGGAGACATTCGTCGGAGAGAAGGACCCGTGGAAGGTCTTCTGCGCCATCATGCGCGAGCGAAAACGCCGCGAAGTGGAACCGGTGCTCGCCATGCTCAATCGATGTCTGGTTGAGTGCAAGGGGTTGGAAGGCGATGACGCGAGGTTGTTCAAGGATCAACTCCGACAACTCCAGGAATTTGTGGATGCCGGTGACCGCGTGATGGAAAAGATCGGGAACTCGGAACGCGCGACAGTACTCAAGTGGATGATGGGCCTCGTCAACCCAAAAAATCGACGCTCGTAAGGGGCAGAGTTCTATCGCGGCTCGATCACTACCAGCGTCACCGGATCAGGGCCGGGATTCCGGAGTTCGGTGACGCGACCCGGTTCTGCGAAGGCGAAGTCCCCGGCGGCGGCCAATATCTGGGGTTGTCCTTCGCCGTCGGAAAGCTCCGCCCGGCCCGGGCTCACCTGGACGATGACTATCGGAAATGGTGATTGGATCCGGACGCCGATGGTTGCGGAGGCCAGCCTGACCCGCGACTGGCGAAACCACTCGATTTCGGTCTCGAGGTCGCCGGGAAGCGCGGCGTCAACCTCGGACCCGGCAAGCGGCGCTGGCGGCCTCGCGTTGGTCACGGCAATCAGACGGAACGGCTCGTCGCCGACGTTGCGGATGCGGTGGATCAGCGGTTGATCTGCGTGGCCGAGGTCGTATGCCACCCCGCCGGGGAACCACGCGGAGACCTTCGTCCTCTTCCACTCTTCACCCAGGATCTGGGCGTCGATCTCCGAGATGTCGATAGCGACGTAGAAGATCGGATCGGTGTGGAGATGGTAGAGCGAAGTGGCACCGGCCGGCACCTGAACGTCGAGCACCCGCACCGGAGCGCGCTCCAGGACCAAACGGTGCATGGGCTCCTCGTACACAGGGACGACCGGCTGCTGGACATTCGTGGGTTGGGCCGCAGCGCCGAGCGCGAGGAAGAGAATGACGATGGACGCCGCTCCCATCCCCCGAAAGGAGGGGCCTGTCCGAAAAACGTGCGGCGCGTCCCCGCGGGTGTTCAATTTTTCTCTGTCTCTTCTGGCGCGGAGGCGTCGCGGAGAGCTTTTCTGGAGCGCGCGATGCCCGCGATCCCGATGACGATGAACGCGCAGCCGATCGGGATGAACGCGGAGTTCCCGCTCATTCCGATCGTGATGAACGCGATCCCGATCGCCAGAAAGGCCGCGAGTGCGGGGGGTCTCTTTTTCTTCTCATTCATGCTGCGTCGCTCCCCTCGAGCGCGATTCTCGCACGGAAGGCGGATGAGCCCTTTGGTCCACCTCTCGATCTCCTGCAATTCCGGATGAAACGAAAAACCGGGAGGCGCGGCCCTCCCGGTTGCTGATCTTCGCCTCGAGGGTTACTCGTTCATCATGATGACCCGGATCAACCGGTCGTAGTGGGCGTCGTGCTCCATCATCTTCATGAACGCGAGGTCGCGGGCAACCTCGTCGCCATCGGAGACTTCCTGCTCCTTGAAGGCCGTCTCGACCTTCTCGAGATCCGCCAGTTCGCCAAAGGTGATCCAGGCTTCGTGGGTGAAAGTGGGGTCGGAGTGGACCGCCTGCTCGATCAGACCGTAGCCCGCGATGGCGCCGTCCTTCAGAAGTTGGTCATAGACCGGCGCAACGAAGCTCTTGAACATCTTGTTCACATCGCTGTCGTGGCCCGGTTTGACGGTGAAGTTCGAGAGCCTGAGGTATTTGTATTTCGCATCCGGGCTGGCGTTGAAGACCGTGTGCCGGAGCAGCATGTACTTTTCGTCACCCGTCTCCATCACCTCCATCCACTCCGCCATCATGGCTTCGCGCTCGTCTTCCGACATCGCTTCGTAGTTCGCGTCGAACGCCGCCTCGACGGCGCCCATCCCGGCCCACCCCGGCATGGTGATCCAGACGAGGTAATTGAAGCCCCCCGGACCGGCCAGCTCATAACCCACGCCCCACCCCAGGGCGGTACCGTCCGCGACCATCCGGTCGAGGAGCGGTTTGTTGTACTTTGCAAACAGCGCCGGGTATTCCATGCCTTTCCCGGGTTTGACCTTGTCCATGCCGACCCAGGTGAGAGGCATGGGGCCGTCCTGTGCCGTGACAAGAGCCGGCAACAGGATCAACGCCGCCATCACAATAATCGGAAAAACTCGGTAGCGATTCATAACACTCTCCTCCTCGGTTGCGGACGGCGCAGAAGCGGCCCCACCTTGGGTCTCACCCTGCGGCCATCCTGAAGTTCAGTTGTTCCGTTGTGGGGATTCTAGCAGTCTCCGTCCCTCGACGCACCCGCCCATGGTCAGAATATCTTGCACCTCGCTGACGCACTCCGGCTGAAAATCCTATAGGCTGACCCGCGAAGATGAGGGAAAACGCCGACCGTTCCGTTGACTGTCCCCACCGCGTGAGCTGCGGTGCCTGTTCGTTTTTGCTTCGGCCCTATGGCGAACAGCTCGAACGCAAACGGCGCCGGTTGGCGGACGTGCTCAACGAAAAGCTGCGGCTCACCCCCCGCCAGGTCCTCGGGACCCTCCCCTCGCCGCGGATCGAGGGCTACCGCAACCGCGCCAAGATGGCGATCTCCTCGAACCGCGAGCATGTGTCGTCGCTCGGCTACTTCCAGCGCCGCAGCCGCGAGGTCGTGGACGCGCCCGACTGCGGGGTGCTCATTCCCGAGCTCCTCGAGACCACCCGGCAACTGCGCCGCCTGTTGAATTCCCGCGCCCGCTTCCCGTTTGCGCTGCGCCACATCGATCTGCGGTGCGGCAGTGACCCGGCGCTCCAGCACCTGACCCTGGTGATCAAGGCCGAAAAGCTGCCCAAGCTGCCTCTCGACGCCATCGCCGATGCCTGCCCTCACGTCGCCGGCATCGGCGTCAACCTCAACCCGAAGGGCGGCGCCCAGGTCGTCAAGGGGCCGATCGAACCGGTACTCGGCGTGCGCGAGCTCTTTGTCGACTCGGCCGGCCTCTCGCTGCGGGTCTCGCCCGGGTCGTTTTTCCAGGTCAACCTGGGGCTGCTTCCCGAGATCCACGCACGGATGGCGGAGTTTCTGGGAAGCGGCAGCCTCCTCCTCGACCTCTACTCCGGCGTCGGCACCCACGGCCTCGCCCTGCGCCCCAACTTCCGTCGGGTGTTGTGCGTGGAGGGTGTGAGGGGAGCAGTGGCGGACGCCAAGGCTTCGATCGCGGCGGGGCGCGTGGACAACGTCGAGGTCATCGCGAGCCCGATCCACCGCGCCATCCGACGGCTGCGCACGGAGAAGCCCGAGGCCATCATCCTCAACCCGTCGGCCGCCGGCGCCGACCCACCCGCCCTCGAGACGATCGCCGCCTCGACGGCGCGATCCCTGGCCTATCTCTCGTGCGACCCCGAGACGCTCGCGCGGGATCTCGCGGTGCTCGTCAAGGGTGGGTTCAGGCTGGTCACCGTCCAGGCCGTCGACATGATGCCGCAGACCAACCAGGTTGAATCACTGGCCCTCCTCCGTCGCTGACCCGACCGCCTGGCACGCGTGAAACCCGTTCGAGAGAACAAAAAAGGGCGGCGCACGCCGAAGCGCACGCCGCCATTCGCCTGTCGACGTCGCTACTTCACTTCGGTCATGATGCGGATCGAGGAATCGATGACGCCGTCCTCGGTCTTCGCGGTGGCGGACTCCGGCGAATTGAGCCAGGCCATCATGGCGTCCATGTCCAGGATCTCCACAAGCAGTCCGACCCGACTGGGATCGTCGGGGCTCGAGAAGACCTTGACGGCGCCGGCGCCATGCTCGGCGAACATCTGTTTGCGGCTGTTCGGCCCCGTCCAGGCTGCCAACCAGACGTCCTTGTCCTTCACTTCATGGGTGATGCTGACGAAGGTCTTGCCGGCGTCGGCGGGCAGGTCGCTGTTCCAGACGTCGTCGGCGATCTGCCACCCGGCGGCGGTCTTCCGCCACACCTCGACGTACTTGCCGGTGTCGATCGGGGACCCGTCCGGCGCAAACAGCGAATAGGTGCCCACCCGGTAGCCGAGATCTCCCGCAGCAGCCGCATCCAGGGTGTTGAGGTCGGCTGTGATCCCGGCCTCGATCATCTCCCCGAACGCCGCCCTGACGGCGTCACTCCCCTGCTCCATCACGGTGTTGGGCGCCATCAGCCGGGCGTCCGAGGTGTACATGGACACCAGCAGATCGAGGTTCCCGGTGTTGATTCCCTCCTCCCAGCGATCTGCCATCGCGGCCAGTTCGGGACTCGGTTGGGCCCCCTGCGGGGCGCAGCCCGCCACGACGACGATCGCCAGCATCGCAGCGACCTGAAATCCGGACGTCAGACCGATTTTCGATTTGTTCCGATTCAGCATCATACTTCTCCTTTGGTTCGCATGTGGATGGAGCGCGCCGCCCGCGGCTGATCCGCGGACTCGAGCAACGGCGGCCGAAGCACAGCCGTCCTGACGCCGGCAGACAACCTCGAGTCCAGATTGAGATTCAATCAGAAAATAGGCGCACCGGTCCGTAAAGTCAAGGGAGTCATCAGCTGCGCCAGGCGTACCGGAAGCTTCAGCCGCACCCACCCGAACAACCCGCTGTGATCCGGGACACCGCTCGGCGCCGCCGCTACGGATACTCTCGATGTCGAGGGCTCGGAGGGCCGGCAGGGTGACTCGAAAACGGTGGATCGGACTGATCGTGGCACTGCTCAGCGCGGTATCGGCGCTGGCAGCGGGGCCGCTCGAATCCGGGATCGTGACGACGACGCTCACCCTCCCGCAGCCACTCGAGAGCGGCAGCGCCAGTTGGTGCACCTGGTCGCAGTGTTACCTGGGACCGCGCCTGTACCTCGCCCCGCGCCAGGGTCCGAGCTTTTTGGTCGGTTGGACTGACTCTGCGGGCAACGGCCACGTCAGTGTCGTCACGGGTTCGACCATCACCGCCACCCACAACTTCGCCGGCAGCCGGGTCCGCGGTCTCGTGGCCCACGCCGACGGGACGTACGCCGTCCTGCTCAAGACCGGAGCAATCCTCTTCATATCGAAACGAACCGCCAGTGGTTCCGCTGTCTGGATCACCAACCTCAACTCCACCTACGCCGAGGACTCGTCACCACTCGGCGACCACCGGCTGGCCTACGGCGACGGCCGCTACGCCGCCTACTGGGCGGTCCACTCGTACTCCGGCCACGAAGGCGACCAGCTCCGCTACGTAGACGACGCTGGTGCGATCGTCAGCGGCGGCTGGACCTGGGGCTGCTCCCACTCGATGGCCGAGCTGGTGGGCTTCCACCACGGCGACCAGCAGTTCTCCAACTTCTGCTCCACCGACTGTTATCCGGACCCGCCCGGCCTCAAGATGAACTACGCCACCACCATCCAGATGGCCGACGGCAACTGCGGGGGCCTCGGATCACTCCAGCTCGGCCAGATGGCCGCCGCCGAAACCGGGTGGAAGGTGGTGTTCAACGCCCAGGACACCGCCGAGTCCGAGACCTACGGGATCGGTCTCGCCACTGCCGGCGGATCCGCCACCACCAACGTCGTCTGGCTGACTGCGACCGATGGTACGACCGAACGCGACCCCGTGCTGGCACGCATCGGTTCGGCGACACCCGAACGGTACCTGGTGGGTTGGCGGACCCAGAACGACGGGCGTTTCCACGTCGGTGTGATCGATGGCGAAGGCTCGTTTCTCGAGGGCCCCGAGCAACTCGGTCCGTCGGGTCCCGGCTGGGGCATGCGCGACGACTCGTTCGAGAGCACCCCCGACGGCTCCGTCGCGTGGCTCGAGGGGGGCGCCGGCTCATCGACTCTCAAGCTCCACGTATTCGCCGACGCCACGGTTTTCGCCGACGGCTTCGAGTCGAACTCGACCGGTGCGTGGAGTTCCTCCACAAACTGACGCCCTTCGCCGGCGATTCTGTCGCCGCTCCGCAGCTTGCCAACTTCCTTGTTCCGCGTACCTGGGGCTCACGGCCGCAGATCCTGATGATCCGCGGAGCGGCGGCAGAGCTTGAAATGTCACAATGAGCCATGGCTCTATTCGCTCGATGCCTCGGGTTCGTTCTCGCGGCGGCCGCCCTCCCCCTGGGGGCCACGCCGTCGCCGCGACTCCTGGTCGACGCCCCTCCCGAGCTCGAAGCGGTGGCCAACGAGGTCCGCACATTCGAAAACGACGACTTCTCGGAAGCGCTTTTTGTCACCGGCGTGGCCGGATTTTCGGCGCCCATCAGGGTGGTGCTGATCCCTGAATCGTCTCCCCTGGCGCAGGACGTTCCGTCGTGGGTCAGCGGCTACGCCAGAGGCGGCGAGGGGCTGATCGTGCTCTTTCCGGCAAGAGTGCGGTCCTATCCCGACCGCAACCTGCGCGCCCTGGTGCACCACGAGGTGGCTCACGTTCTGGTGGCGCGGGCCGCGCGCGGTCGCCCGGTTCCCCGCTGGTTCAACGAGGGCGTGGCGACGGTGGCCGCGCGCGAGTGGGGCGTCGAGGATCGGGCGCGTTTTGCGATGGCGGTGCTGGGCGGCACGACCCGCACGACCAGAGATCTCGACGCGGGTTTCGAAGGCAGCGACGTCGAGGTTCGAAGGGCCTACGCCCTGTCCGCGGCATTCGTCCGCTTCGTCCAGCAAAGGTACGGATCGTTGGCGCCGGCCACCGTGCTGCACGGCATCGGCAGCGGTCTTTCGTTCGAAGACGCGTTCCGCCGCGACCGCCGGGGTTCCACTCGCCGAGGCGGAACACCGCTTCTTCAAAGAAGACGCCTTCTGGAATACCTGGCTGCCCTTCCTCACCTCGACCGGCGCCCTGTGGATGGCGGTCACGCTGCTCGCCCTGGTGGCCATCCACCGGCGGCGCGTCCGCAGCCGCCGGATGATCGAGGAGTGGGAGGAAGAAGACGAAATCGCTTCTGCGGGCCGCTTCCAACCGCGCGACGACGGGATCGTCAACTGAGCCCACGCGGTGGTACATTCACCGGGATCGGACGTGCCTATGCAACCCAACACCCGTCTCGAGCCCGGTCTCATCGACAATCTCGCCGAATTCGACGATCCCTTTTTCGCCCGATTCACCGTGCGGCCCGCTCCGGTTCCGTTGGAGTTGGCGAAGGGTGTTTCCAAGGCCTACTCCTTTCCGACCTTCTACGCCGATGTCACGTGCGCGATCGCGATCTTTCTCTGTGACTACCGGCGGGCGCAGGAGATGATGCCGCATTCCTCGATGCGGCCGGTCAAAATGCCCAGAGGTCGGGCGGTCGTGCTGCTCTCCTGCTACGAGTACAAAAGGGTCATGCACATCGCCCCCTACAACGAGATCGCCATGACCATCCCGATCATGGTCGACGGCTGGGCGCCGCCGGTCCTGCCGTTGGTCATGGACTTCGCGAAAAAGGGCTACTACGTCTTTTCGATGCCGGTGACCTCGCTCGAGAACCAGATCCGCGGTACCAGGATCTGGGGGCTGCCCAAGATCGTCGAGCCGATCGACATTTCGGTCGGCAACGGCCTCTGCACCACCACCGCCCGGGACGACGCTGGCGACGTCTACTTCGAGTTGACCGTGCCGACCACCGGGCCGGCGAAACACTTCGACGAGACCGGCCACCTTTACAGCCTGCTCGACGGCCGCCTCCTCAAGAGCCGGACCTGTTTCAAAGGCGACTTCAACGTCACTACCGATCCGAGCCTCTTGTGGAAGAAGGGAGTGCGGTCGGAAACCCCGGCATTGAAGCTCGGCGCCTCGCCCCGCGCCGACGCGCTGAGGGCCCTCGAGATCGAAGAGACCGCCTTCCAGTTCCGCTTCGCACCCAGTATGAACAGCTGTTTCGACCTGCCGATGGCGACCCGCGAAACAGAAGGAACCTGAGGTTCGCGCCGCTCTCAGCGCGACCAGCGGCACCACCGTGGATCATGGAGGTGTCCCGTTATTGAACAATCTCGCACCGCGTGGTGTCATCCTCTGGGCAGAAATCCTGGCACCCACATTGCAGTGGTCCCCGCCAGGAGGCCGAGATGCCCTACTGGATACATGACAACGGCGAAACAACCGGACCGATGCGAGCGATCGACGTTCTGCGCCGCGCGCTGCCGACCACCCGGGTCTGCGACGGTGAGAATTGGTTTTACCTCAGCGGCGCCCCCGAACCGGCGGAGTCGAGGTTTGTGGATGCCGAACACCGCGAACCCAGTCAGGCCGGTGCACGGGTGACGATCCGCTGACGCCCGGCTGCAACGACCGTGGGACGTTGTCAGACGCGCCGGTTCCGGTAGAGACCGGAGTCGACCGCAGCCGCCATCCGCACGACATCGAGATCGAGATCTAGAAACTCGTTGATTGCTTCCGCCGTCTCCCGCGCGTGGGCGATCACGTGCCGAAACTCCAGATACTTGACGGTGGCGTCTGACCGGTTCTTCAACAGAAGATCCACCTTGGCCAGGTGGTCCTGATAGATCCTCTTCATGCGGTCGTCAGGCAAGTCATGGAGGTCCCCCCGGCGTTCCATCATCTTCTTTTGCGATGCCAGGACCTCGTCCAGATCCCTTTTCATGAACAATATCCGGTAGGTATTGCCTTCGGGCAAGCTCCTCAACAATGGGGAGACGATCTTGACGGCCTTGCCACGAGCCTCGCACAGCCAGCCCGTGTTGTCGTCCTTCTCGAGGGTTTTCGCCCGTTCGAACTCGAAGTAGCCCTTCGGGTTGTCGTCATCCGATTGTCTGACACCGTCAACAAGGCACGGCATGCCCCCTTCGGCCAGCATGGCCATCGCCATCGACGTGCCGGATCGCGGCAGACCAGACACCACGACGATGGCTCCGGCCTCCGGCATCGCCGGTCGCATCCTGTTCTGTGAAGGCACTCCGCCTCCTTTCCCGCCTGGGAGAGGTGTCGCTTTCGCGCACTATACTACGGGATCAGACCGGCCGATCAGCGATCGCGGATCGAGTGGGATTCCCCCCCAGATCTAGAGCGGAGGTTCCACCGCGAGTGAAACACCCGGTCTCGGGAATCACCCGTCACAGGATCAGAGAAATCTTCGCGAGTCCGGCATCTTCATTCTTGTTGACTTCAAACGGTTTTCTCGCCTACACTTAAAAGGTCTTCGACAGCATGTCGCAATTTGGAACATCCACCGCCGGTGATCCCGCCGTTTCGCGGTTTCTTCCGAAATCGAACACTGAGACTGAGTCTCCAAGCCAGACGAATGCTGCGGTGCATGAAAAGAGCCCATCCGGTCGGCGGCAGGGCGCCCGTCGGCCGCAGCCGATTGCGGCATTCCCCGGGAAGGTGCGATCCCTCGTGCCGCCCCCGCGGCGGCGCGCGATCGCGGAACCTCGTCGCGAGTCCGACGACTAGGAGCCAGGTTGATGAGATCCGATTTTCAGGTCATGGTCCTCACACCCCGGTGTCTCGACGACGCCGCTCTGGCCATCGCCGGCAGCCGCTCCGGAGCCGTGGGCGTCCTCGATCTGGGACCTCTCTCTGATCCGGTGGCGGGGAGACGGGCAATCACCGATCTGCTACGGCTCGGCGGCGCCGAAATCGGTGTGCGGTTCGAGGCCGACGCCGACCTCGAGGCGGTTTCCGAGCTGATCCCGCTCCTTGTCGATCGCTCCGCCCGGATCGTGATCGCCCCTGCGCTCGGCGGTGGTTTCCTGGAATCACTCGCCCCCATGGTCGCTGCCGCGCGCGCACACGGACTGACCGTCCTCGCCGAAGTCTGCTCGCTGGACGAGGCCAGAACGGCGATTTCTGTCGGCGCCGACGGCCTGATTGCAAAGGGCCACGAGGCCGGCGGCAGGGTTGAAGGCGAGACGACCTTCGTCCTCCTCCAGCAGCTCGTCGCGCACATCGACCATCCGGTCTGGGCACGCGGCGGCATCAGCATGCACACTGCTCCGGCGTGCGCCGCAGTCGGTGCAGCGGGCGTCGTTCTCGTCGACGAGTTGGCCTTAGTCCGAGAGTCGACTCTGCCGTCCGATGTCCGGAACGCCGTTTCGGCAATGGACGGCAGCGAGACAGCGGTCATCGGCGCCGAACTCGGGCGTGGTCTCCGCCTGTTCCAGCGCGCCGGCAACCGTGGGTTCGAAACGCTGAAACGCAGGCACGACGAGTTGTTGGCCGCAAACGACCACGAAGGCTGGAGTGCACTGCTGTCAACGGCCTCGGGACGAGTCGGAAGCCCCATCGGTTGGCTACCCGATCAGGCGTGGCCGTTGGGCCAGGATGCCTGTTTTGCAGCTCGGCTTGCCGAGCGCTTCCGGACCACGGGTGGGGTCGTCCGGGGCCTCCTCGATGCGGCAGACGACCACCTCCGTACCGCAAAAACGGAACTGCCGCTGGCACCCGGGTCGATCCTTGCACAGTCGCACGGCACTCGTTACCCGATCGTCCAGGGGCCAATGACGAGGGTCTCCGACGTCGCTCCATTCACCGCCGCGGTTGCAAAGGCAGGCGGTCTTCCGTTTGTCGCTCTCGCCCTGTTGCGGGCCCCGGAAGCGACGACGATCCTCACTCAAACCAGAGAAGCTCTCGGAGATCTCCCCTGGGGTGTGGGCATCCTCGGCTTCGTACCGCTCGAGCTGAGGGTCGAGCAGCTGCAGGTCGTGCGCGAGATCCGACCACGCTATGCGCTGATTGCCGGGGGGCGCCCCGATCAGGCACTGGAGCTCGAAGATGAGGGCATCTCGACCTACCTCCACGTGCCGTCTCCGGGTCTCTTGGAGTTGTTCCTGAACCAGGGCAGCAGAAAATTCGTGTTTGAGGGCCGGGAGTGTGGAGGTCATGTCGGACCGCGAACCAGCTTCGTCCTCTGGAGTTCGATGATCGATCTTCTGCTCCGCCGTCTCTCGGACACCGAGCTGGCCAAATGCCAGATACTCTTTGCCGGCGGTATCCACGACGCGCGTTCGTCGGCCATCGTCGCCACGATGGCCGCCCCCCTGGCGGCGCGTGGCGTCGGAATCGGTGTTTTGATGGGCACCGCCTACCTCTTCACGCGGGAGGCCGTCGAGACCGGTGCTATCGTATCCGGGTTCCAGAAGGCTGCTCTTTCCTGCAAGCGGACGGTGGTCCTCGAGTCGGCTCCGGGCCATGCCACCCGCGCGACCGATTCGCCCTACTCGCACACCTTCACGAAAATGCGCAGAGAGTTGTTGAACCGCGGTGCCGCCGGGGACGAGATCCAGCGGTCCCTCGAGGAGCTCAACCTCGGCCGCCTGCGCATCGCCTCGAAGGGCATTGAGCGCGTCGACGCTGATGCTCAGAACGGTGGGCCGGAACAGTTCCTCGAGCTCGACGAGCAGGAGCAGAGTGTCAAGGGCCTCTACATGATCGGCCAGGTGGCCGCACTGCGCCACGAGCCCTGCACGATGGAGGAGCTGCATCGTGATGTCTCCGAACGCGGCTCCGAGCTGCTCGAGCAAGCGAACGCGCCGGGGGCGTCGGTATCTCGAAACCGTTCCGAGCGTCCCTGCGATATTGCGATTGTCGGCATGTCCTGTCTCCTGCCGAAGGCGCAGAGCATCCGCGCCTACTGGTCGAACATCCTGAACAAGGTCGATGCGGTGACCGAGGTCCCCCGAGATCGCTGGGATTGGCACGACTACTACGACAACGACCGAAAGACCCGGGACAGGGTCTACTCGAAATGGGGCGGATTTCTGGACGACATCGTCTTCGATCCAGTCGAGTACGGCATGCCTCCCACATCGCTCTCATCGATCGAACCGCTCCAGTTGCTCACCCTGGAGGTCGCGAAGGCGGCGATGAAGGACTCGGGCTACCTCGACCGGCCCTTTGATCGCGAACGCGCGTCCGTAATCCTCGGCGCCGGCGGTGGCGTCAGCGATCTGGGTATGGCCTACTCGTTTCGCTCCGCCCTGCCGCTGCTGACCGGCGACTCGCCCGCCGGATTGATGGCGAGCCTTCCCGAGTGGACCGAAGACTCGTTCCCGGGCATCCTGATGAACGTTGCCGCCGGGCGAGTGGCGAATCGGCTCGATTTCGGCGGCATCAACTGCACCATGGATGCCGCCTGCGCGGCCTCGCTCGCGGCACTTTACCTCGCGGTGCAGGAACTGCAGAACGGAGCCAGTGATCTCGTGATCACCGGTGGTGCCGACACCGCTCAAAATCCCTTCATGTATCTCTGTTTCGCCAAGACCCAGGCCCTCTCCCCCTCGGGCAGGTGTCGCACTTTCGACCAGAGCGCCGACGGCATCGCAATCAGTGAAGGCATTGCCGCGCTGGTGTTGAAACGTCTCGCCGACGCCGAGCGCGACGGCGACCGGATCTATGCCGTGATCAAGGGTGTCGGTGGTTCCAGTGACGGACGCGAGAAGGGTCTGACGGCACCGCGGCCCGCCGGCCAGGCGAAAGCCCTGCGGCGAGCCTACGCCAGGGCCGGATTCTCACCCGCCACGGTCGAACTGATCGAAGCTCACGGCACCGGCACGGTGGCCGGTGACAAGGCAGAAATCGAGACCCTGAAGACCGTGTTCCAGGAGGAGGGCGCCGCGCTCCAGTCCTGCGCCGTCGGGTCGGTCAAGTCGATGATCGGCCACACCAAATGCACCGCTGGTGTCGCAGGGCTGATCAAAATCGCGCTGGCATTGCACCACAAGGTGCTGCCGCCCACCCTGCACGTCACCGAACCGAACCGCGAGGCCGGATTCCAAGAGAGTCCGTTCTACGTCAACACCGAGCTCCGGCCGTGGATCCAGCCCTCTCATTCCGGACCGCGACGGGCGGGGGTCAGCGCGTTCGGCTTCGGTGGCACCAACTTCCACGTCGCCGTGGAGGAGTACACGGGGGCGATCCCGGGTGTGGACGTGCAAGCCGCGGCGGCCGACTGGCCCGCCGAGCTCTTCCTGTTGCGGGCCGACAGCCCGTCCGGACTGCTCGAGGAGATCGAGCTCTGCCTCGCCGCGCTGACGTCGGGTCCCGTGTCGAACCTGGCCGATCTCAGCGCGGCCGTCTGGCGCCGTGCGCGAGAGCGCCGTCGTGCCGGGCGCTCGCTGGCGATCGTCGCGGTCTCGCTGGACGATCTGCGCGCCAAGCTGGAGTCGAGTCGATCCACTCTCGTCGGCGGTACGGATGGCGGTGGGACGTCGGAGATCTTCTTCTTCGACCAGCCCTTGGCCGCGACCGGGGGTCTGGCCTTCCTCTATCCCGGTCAGGGATCGCAGTACCCCAATATGCTCTCGGAGCTGGCCTCCTATTTCGTGGAGCTCAGGGAGAGCTTCGAGCTCGCCAACCGGGTGCTCGAGGAGTGCCTCCCGCAGCCCTTGAGCCGCTCCGTCTTTCCGCCCATCGCGTTCACGCCGGAGGAGCGCAAGCGGCAGACGGCCGAGTTGACGGCGACCCGGATTGCGCAACCGGCTCTGGGTGCGGCCGAGATCGGTCTGACGCGTCTCCTCGAACGCCTCGGGGTGTCTCCCGAGGTCACGGCGGGACACAGCTACGGTGAGTACATGGCTCTCTGCGCCGCCGGCGTCTTCGACGCCGAGACTCTCCTGCGCGTCTCCGAGCTGCGCGGACGGGTCATCGAAGAAGAAGGCCATCGAGGCTTGGGCACCATGGCAGCGGTCACCGCCGACCCAGCTCGGGTGGAGGAAGTGCTGGGCGGGATGAGCGACGTCTGGATCGCCAACCTGAACGCTCCCGAGCAGACTGTGATCTCGGGAACCGAGGAGGCCGTGGACGAAGCCGTAGCCCGTCTGCACCAAGCGGGCCTGAACGCCGGTCGGTTCAACGTCGCGTGCGCCTTCCACTCGCCACTGGTCGCTCCGGCCGCGGAAAGGCTGGCCGCGGTCCTCGCCGAAGAGGTGGAGTTCAAGGAACCGAGGTGCGAGGTCTATTCCAATACCTCGGCCAAGCCGTTCCCGAGGTCAGCCGCTCAGATTGCCGAGCAGTTGGTGCAGCACCTGGTGTCGCCGGTCCGCTTCTGCGACGAGATCAAAGCGATGTTCGACGCCGGTGTGCGGGTGTTCGTCGAGGTCGGTCCGAAGAGCGTGCTGAGTGGTCTGGCCCGCAAGATCCTCACCGACCACCCGGTCGCCGTGCTCGCCGTCGATCCCTCCCCAAACTCCGGGATGAGGGCGTTTCTACAGCTCATCGGTGCGCTGGCAGCGCACGGGTACGATCTCGACCTCGATCGGTTGTATGAGGGCAGAAACCGGGAGATCAGGGACCTCGTCGAGATTTCACGCGATCGACGCCCGAAGGAGTTGCCGCTGGCGGCCTGGCTGGTGAACGGTGGTCGCGCCCGACCGGCCGCTCAACCGGATGCCCCCGTTGCGATCGCTGCATCGGCCGCCCCGAGCGTGTCATCCGACAGGCAACTGCGACCCGCAGTCGTCCAGGCCCCGAATCCGAGACCACAGTCCGCCGAGGGTGTCGCGACCCAGCGAACCACGATCGGGGCCTCGGTGCCGCCGGTTCCGAGCGGACCCGCCACCGGCGGCGGCATTGCGTCCGATGACCTGTCGAGCATCGTGCTGCAGCATCAGCGCCTGATGGCGCGGTTTCTCGAAACCCAACAGACGATCATGAGGGCCTACCTCGAGGGCAGCCCGGAAGGCGCTCGAGCCGTGCCGCATGCCGCTGTCGGCGAGGTCCATCAGTCGCAACAGCAGGGGCTGCCGGAAGGCCTCGTCGCGACCGACCCCGAGCCGCGATCGGGCGAGCCCGCCTCCGCGCCCTCGATGGTCGAGGCAGCTGTGGAGGCGCCCGCCGCTCAAACCGGGGAGCCGGCTTCTCGCAGCCTCCCGACCGAGGAGATCATCGAGGTGCTGGTGAAGGTGGTCAGCGAGCGGACCGGCTATCCGGCTCAGATGCTGAAGCTCGACGACAACGTCACCTCCGATCTCGGCATCGATTCGATCAAGTGGGTCGAGATCCTCGGGGCCTATCAGGCGGCTCTTCCCGCGGCGCTCGGCGAGGGCCTGCAGGCGAGGATGGAGGCGCTGGTGGGCGCCAAGACGCTGGCCGAGATCGGCCGCCTGACGGCTGAGATCGCCGCCGGGCTCGGACCGACGGCGAGTGTGTCACCGGCCGCGGCGGCTGCAAGCGGGTCGGCGGCGGCCCTTCCCGGGCCCGAGGAGATCATCGAGGTGCTGGTGTCGGTGGTCAGCGAGCGGACCGGCTATCCGGTGCAGATGCTGAAACTCGATGACAACATCACCGCCGATCTCGGGATCGATTCGATCAAGTGGGTGGAAATCCTCGGGGCCTATCAGGCAGCCCTTCCCGCGGCGCTCGGCGAGGGCCTGCAGGCGAGAATGGACGCGCTGGTGGGCGCCAAGACGCTGGCCGAGATCGGCCGCCTGACGGCCGAGGTCGCCGCCGGGCTCGAACCGACGGCGAGTGCGGCGCGGGTCAACGAGAAGCCGCAGCCCATGGCGGACGCAGGGCCGGCCGTGAGCTCCACCGGGCAGACGGAGGATGTGCCCCGCTTTGTTGTGAAAGCGGTCGCCGAACCACTGGACGAGTCTGCGACCGAGCCCTTCCGAAGCTCGAAAGTGCTGCTGGTGTTCGAAGACGAAGGCGGGCTCGGGACCGGCCTGTGTGACCGCCTCGGAGAGCGCGGTCAGCGCTGGGTCGGGGTGCGTTCCCACTCGAGCGTCGAGCGACTCGACGACCGCCGGTGGGGAGTCGACCCGGCGGACGGCGGTCAGATCCGCGAGCTCGTCGAGGCGATACGGGCCGAGCACGGTCCGCTCGCAGGAGTCCTCTTCTTGTCCCCCCTCGAGGCGGCGACAGCGGCGGAGATCGACCTCGATCCGGTCGCCTGGAAGCGTCGCATCGACCGCGAGGTGAAGGCGCTCTTCCGGATCGCCCAGGCGGTGGCGCCGGACCTCGCCGAGGTCGGTGAGGGGGAAAAAGCCTGCCTGCTCGCCGCGACTGCGATGGGTGGCCGTTTCGGTACAGATCCTCATTCTGCGGGACCCATTTTCCCCGCCCAGGCCGGGATCGCCGGCCTGGTCAAGACGCTGGCCCTGGAATGGCCGGCGGTGCGCTGCAAGACTGTCGATCTGGCCCTCAATCAGCCCGTTGATGAGCAGGTTCTCGCAGTCCTCGCAGAGCTCGACGGCTCCGATTCCGAGATCGAGGTCGGGTACGCGGAGCATCGGCGCTGGGTCTTGAGACCCCGGCTGAGCGCCTCGCCCCCCAATGCCGCGCCCATCGCGCCGCTCGATGTGGAGTCGGTCGTCCTGATAACCGGAGGTGCACGCGGCATCACGGCCCAGGTTGCCCTCGAGCTTGCGGCGCGGTACCGGCCCAGGCTGGCGCTTCTGGGACGCTCTCCCGAGCCGCCGGAGACCGAGAACCCCGAAACCGCCGGCATCGAGGCCGAGGGCGAACTCAAAAAGATCCTCTTCGCGCGCCTGCAGCAGGCCGGAGGCGAGATTTCGCCGCTCGATCTCGAACGCGCCTACGGCCGACTTCTCGCCGAACGCGAGATCCGCCGCAACCTGGCCGCCCTGCGAGCTGTCGGAGGCGAAGTCGTGTATCTCGTGGCGGACGTCCTCGACGGAGACTCCGTTGCCGACGCCTGCACGACCCTGAGGGACCGATTCGGGCGGATCGATGCGGTGATCCACGGGGCCGGAATCATCGAGGACAGGCTGCTGGTCGACAAGCCCCCTGCATCATTCGACCGCGTTTTCGACACCAAGGTGACCGGTCTGCTGCACCTCCGCAATGCTCTCCGTTCGGATTCACTCGAACTGGTCGTCCTGTTCGCTTCGGTGGCCGGCAGATTCGGCAACCGGGGGCAGTGCGACTACGCCGCCGCCAACGAGGTGATGAATCGCCTCGCCGCTCGGTTCGATCGCGAGTGGGCGGCGCGAGTGATCTCCATCAACTGGGGGCCGTGGGGACAGACCGGGATGGCATCGAGCGAGGTCCAACGCCGCTTCGCCGAGCGTGGGGTCCAGCTGATCGGTCCGGAGGGCGGTCGTGCCGCCTTCGCCGAGTTGCTCGAAACGGGCGCCCGGCACGAGGTAGAGGTCATTCTCGGCGACGGGCCATGGCGCCGCGCCGTCGCGGCCGAAGACCGGAAGCGCGAGACCGAACTGCCGCTGGTGACGCAGCCCGGGGTGGCCGTCAACGGGCACACCGAGTGGACCTGCATCCTCGATCCGTCGCAGGATCCCTACCTGAACGACCACCGCCTGGACGGCAATCCCGTGCTGCCGGCGGCTGTGGCGCTCGAATACATCGTGGAAGCGGTGCAGAAGGAGTGGCCGGGCTGGCACGTTTTCGCGGTCCGCGATTTCCAGGTCCTCAGTGGGGTGGTCCTGGAGAACGGGCCCAAGCGGATCTGCCTGACGACCCGGGCTGTCGAGGTCGCGTCGCAGAACAACGGCCAGGTGGAAGTCAGTGTCAAGCTGCTCGACGGCGACACCGGACGGCAGTGCTACGGCGCGCGGGTGGATCTCTCGACCAGCCGGGCCGCGATACCCGATGAAGCCACCAGGCCGCTTGCAGACCTCAAGGCGTTTCCCATGTCGGTGGAGAGCGCGTACGAACGCTGGCTGTTCCACGGTCCGGTCTTCCAGACCATCCAGGAGATCCAGGGCGTGACCGAGGACGTCATCGTCGGTGTTCTCAAACCCTCGTTGCCCCAGGCGTGCCTCACATGCGCGACGCCCTGCAGATGGCTGGTCGATCCGGTGGTCGTCGATGGCGCATTCCAGCTCACGCTGCTTTTTGCGCGGCTGCAGACCGGCATGACGCCTCTTCCGGCCCGCTTCGGCACCCTGCGGCTGTACTCCGATCTCAACGGCTCCGACGTGCACTGCGTGATCCGTGCCCGGTTCAGCGCCGGCGGTCAGCACCTCGAGACCCACACGACGTTCCTCAGCCCCAGCGGCAAGGTGTTCGGCGTTCTCGAAGGTGCCGAGTTCACCGCGAGCCCGGCTCTCAATCGACTCGGAGGCCAGTGGCTGGAGTCTCGCTCGGTATGAGCACGAAGCAACAAGAGGTCGCCATCATCGGCATGTCGTGCCTTTATCCCAAGGCCCCGAATCTGGCCGCGTTTTGGCAAAACATCCTGGCGGGAGTCGATGCGATCAGTGAGCCGCCGGAAGGAACGGTTCGGGAGGAGATCTTCGATCCCGAGTCCGACAACAACGACCGCCTCTACACCGTCAATGGTGGCTACGTCGGCGATCTGATCACGTTCGATCCGGTCAAGTTCGGGGTCATCCCGCGTTCGATCGACGGTGGCGAGCCGGAGCATTTTGTGGCACTGCAGCTGGCCTACGACGCGCTCCAAGATGCCGGCTATCTCGAACGCTCGTTCGACAAGGAGCGCACCGAGATCATCCTCGGTCGCGGTACCTACGCCAACCGAGGCTTCGTGACGGTCCTGCAACACACCTTCGCCCTGGACCAGCTGATCCATATCCTGTCGCAGCTCCACCCCGAGCATTCTCCGGCAGATCTTGCAGAGCTCAAGGCCCGGCTCAAGGAGAGTCTGCCGCCGTTCAACGCGGAGACGGCGGCCAGCCTGCCGCACTCGGTCATGTGCGGGCGCATCGCCAATCGGCTGGATCTCATGGGTCCCGCCTTTTCCGTCGACGCGGCGTGCGCCTCGGCGCTGATCGCCGCCGATCTGGGCATGAAGGATCTCTCGTCCGGCGCCTGTGATCTGGCGCTGGTCGGGGCGGTCCAGGTTTCCACGACCTATCCCATCGCGCTGCTCTTCTCGCAACTCGGGGCTCTTTCGCCGAGTGGACGGATACGCCCCTTCCACTCCGACGCGGACGGCACGCTCCTCGGCGAAGGCGCCGGTGTCCTCGTCCTCAAGCGCCTGGCCGACGCCGAGGCCGACCGCGACCGGGTCTACGCGGTCCTCAAGGGAATCGGCACCTCGAGTGACGGCCGCGCCATGGGGCTGCTGGCCCCCCGAGTCGAGGGCGAGGAGCTCGCCATGCGGCGCGCCTACGCCAATTCCGGGATCGATCCCGACTCGATCGGACTCGTCGAGGCGCACGGCACGGCGACTCCGGTCGGGGACCAGACCGAGCTCACCGCACTGCAGCTCGTCTTCGGTGACGGGGCCGACGGCCGGCCTCGGCGTCCGCTCGGTGCGGTGAAGTCGATGATCGGGCACTCGATTCCTTCCGCCGGCGCCGCCGGGCTCATCAAGACCGCGCTCGCCGTCTACCACCGCGTCATTCCCCCGACCCTGCACGCCGAGAGCCCGACTCCCAGCCTGGCCTCCACTCCCTTCTACCTGCCCGCTGAGGCCAGCCCGTGGATCCACGGGGCCGATCATCGGCGCCGCGCCGCCGTCAGTGCCTTCGGTTTCGGGGGCATCAACGGCCACGCGATCCTCGAAGAGCATCGACCTGCCGGGGACGTGGGGCCGACCGACTGGCGCCGCCGCAGTCTGGCCCGGCGCTGGGACTCGGAGGTCGTCGTGATCGACGGCGGCGGACCGGCAGAAGTTGCCGACCGCTGCCGCGGGATCATGGGTTTCCTCGACAACAACCCGGAGCTCGAGCTCAGGGACCTCGCGTACAGCATCAACACCGCACGGCGGAGGGACGCCGCCGCCTCTCTGGCCGTCGTCGCCAGGGACACGACCGACCTCCGCACGAAGCTCGAGTTCGCCGCGGCGAAGCTCGCGGACCCCGAGATCCGACGCATTCGCGAGCGCTCCGGGGTCTATTTCTTCGCCGAGCCGCTCGGGCGAGACGGCAAACTCGCACTGCTGTTCCCGGGCGAGGGATCGCAGTACCCGGGAATGCTGGCCGACCTCTGCATTCATTTTCCCGAGGCACGGGATTGGTTCGATCTGATGGATCGTGCCTTCCAGGATCACGAGCGCGGGGTTCTGCCAAGCCACTCGATCTTCCCCATCCCGGGCAGCCCGGAGTCGGAACAGCAGCGTCTTTGGCAGATGGACGGCGCCATCGAGGCGGTGTTTGCCGCCAACCAGGCCATGCACTCGGTGCTGGCGTCGATCGGCCTGCGGCCGGACATGATTGTCGGGCACAGCACCGGCGAGTACTCCGCCCTCCTGGCCTCCGGGGCGGCCCGGGTCGGGGATCGGGATCACCTCATTGACCACATCCTCGAGGGCAACCAGGCCACCGAGCGGGCCCAGGCCCGCGGACTCGTGCCGGGCGGCGTGCTGCTGGCGGTCGGACCGGCCGATCCGGAAGTGATCGCTGCCCTGTCGACCCGGGCCGGGAGTGACATCTATCTCGCGATGGACAACTGTCCGCACCAGGTCGTGCTCTGGGGAAGTGCGGAAGCGATCGCGCAGGTCGAGAAGGAACTGCGCCGACAGGGCGCGGTCTGCCAGAAGCTGCCGTTCAGCCGGGCGTACCACACGCCGCTCTTCGCGCCGGTCTGTGAGGAACTCGAGGGGTTCTACAGCAACGCCACGTTCTCGACGCCGGAGATTCCGCTCTACTCCTGCGTGACCGCCGCCCGGGTAACGGACGATCCCGAGGCCATTCGCCGGCTGGCCCTCGAGCACTGGGCCAGTCCCGTTCGCTTCCGGGAGACGGTGGAGACCCTGTACGCCGACGGTGCGCGGATCTTCGTCGAGGTCGGGCCGGCCTCCAACCTGACCGCGTTCGTAACCGACATCCTGCGCGAGAAGGACCACCTCGCGGTGTCGTCGAACAATCGTCGACGCTCCGGCATCGAGCACCTCAACCACCTGATCGGTCTGCTGGCGGCGCACGGTGTGAGCCTCGAGCTGGCATCGCTGTACGAGCGGCGCGGCGCCGAGCAAATCGATCCGGAGGCGATCTTTGCGGGCCGGCAGGTCACGAAGCAGGGCGCCGGCCGGCTGAAGCTGTCGCTGACGCTGCCTGAAATGAAGCTGCCGGCGGACATGACAGGGTGGACAACGCAGCCTGCTCCCGCGGCCGCCAGGGCGGCCTCGCCCGTCGCTTCCCCGGCGGCGGCTGCGGCCGCGCCGCTCGGGATCGGCAGCGTGCTCGAAGCGGCGCCGGTGGCCGTGGCGCAGTCGTTCACGACGGCGCCCGGCTCCGCGAGGACGCAGGTCATGTCGGAGTATCTGGGGGTGATGGAGCGCTTCCTCGACACCCAGGAGAAGGTCCTGAGCAGCGTTCTGGTGGCGCCTCGACCTGCGGTGGCGCCGGAGACGAACCCTCCCTGGCCGCTCGCGGGTGCGCGCATCGAAACCGATGTGACAGGTCGGGTGACGGTTCGCTGTCGGCTCGACGTCGGCAAAGAGGCTTTTCTCCTGGACCACACCCTGGGCGGAACGGTATCGGCAGATCCCCGGTTGCGAGCGCTCCCGGTCTTTCCCCTCGCCATGAGTCTCGAGATGATGGCGCAGACCGCCCGCCTGGTGCGGCCCGGGCATCACCTCGTCGAGATTCGCGACCTCACGGTCCAGCGGTGGCTGCCCTTCGAACGGTCGTCGGTGGATGTCGTCCTCACGGCCGTGCCGACGGCCGGCGAGCGCGAAATCGAGGTGCGACTGTCCGTCCCCAACTCCGGCAGCGCCCCCGGTGGATCGCCCACCGTTTCAGGGAAATTCGTTCTCGCGACCGAGTCGGCCTTGCCGCCGGCGGCAGCACCCTTTGCCCTGACGCGACCTCGGGCGAGCCGTTGGTCGCCAGCGGAGCTCTACGCCGAGGGTCTTTCCCATGGCATGTTCCACGGGCCGAGCCTGCGCGGCGTCTCGTCGCTGGATTCAATCGGCGACGACGGTATCGAGGCGACCTTGAGCGTCGCCGACCCCGACGGCCTCGTTCGCGGGCCGGAACGGTTCGAAAACCTCGTTTACCCGCTGCTGATCGATGCCGTCAGCCAACTCGTCGGCTACTGGACCGCCGAGACGCTCGATCGCGACTTTGTCGTCTTTCCGAAGGGCTTCGAGCGCCTCCGACTGTACACGCCGGGGGCCGCGAACCCTCCCCCGCGACGAGCCCGGGGGCGGGCGCGCTGTAAGAGCCTCGGCGACCAGCGAATTCGGGCCGAGCTCGAGGTGATCGGTGAGGACGGAGCCTTGCTGGCGGCGATCTCGGGCTGGGAGGTCACGCGCGCTCCGCTGCCGGAGCGGGTCTACGCCTTCCGCCTGGCTCCGGGCGAGGTGATGATGAGCGATTCGCTGCCGTCTGGTGCGCTCACGCGCCACGGACTGGCCGGCTGTCGACTCGAGCTGCCGGAGAGCTTCCTGGCGACGGAGGAGGGCATCTGGCTGAGCAGCCTGGCTTTTCTGGCCCTGGGAACGGCTGAGCGCGGGAGATGGCTCGAGTTCAACGGCCGCGAGGCCGAACGACGCAGCTGGTTTCTCCGCCGGATGGCGGCCAAGGACGCGATTCGCTCGTACCTGCACCAGAGGCGGGGCCTTCGCACCTACCCCGCGGACATCGATCTCGTCGGGGGCGAAAGCTGGCCGGCGCACGCCGTCGCGCAGAAGTCTGGCATCACGGTCGCGGCCGCCGGCGAGGTTCGCCCGGGCGGTGCCCTGGGCATCGACTTTCACCGGATGGATGAGCCGCTTCCGAGCTCGGCAGGGATCGCCGTGGAGAGTCCCTACCTGGAAGCCCTCCCCGAGACGCTCCGTTCGGAGTGGGCGGCGAGGGTGGTCTGCGCTGGACGTGCGGCGGCGCAGGCGTTCGCATCGGCGGGTGACGGTCGCGAACACACGCTCGAAGTGTCAGGAGTCGACGAGAGCAGTGGGACAGTTCAGTTTTTGGTCGAGGGCGTTGACATCGTCGTCGCAACGACCCGTGATGAGGACATCGTTTTGGCGATCGCCAAGTGGGAAGGGAGACCGTGATGGGAGAGCAACAAATGGGGAACAGCCCGGATTCCGGACAGATCCTCGCCAACCTGGTCGAGATTCTGGAGGAGATCACTCAAGATTGGGACACCGAACTTTCGGGCAAGATCGGCGCCGACACGTCGCTGATGAACGACCTCACCTTCGAGTCCATCGACGTCGTCATGCTCATCGTGGCGATCGAGGAGCGGTTCGGCAAGACCGGCATGCCATTCGATGAGCTGCTGATGGTCGAGGGGCGATATGTCGAGGATCTCCGCGTTTCCGAGCTGGTAGGGTTCCTCGACAGGCATCTGAATGGTGGAAAAGCGTCATGAACCGAGTGTTGCTGCTTGGTTTGGACGGGGCGACCTTTCAGGTCCTGGACCCGTTGATGGAGGCGGGCGTGATGCCGGTCCTCAAGAGCTTGTGCGCTCGCGGGACCCGTTCGCTCCTGCTCTCCACCCCCAATCCTCTGACCCCTTCGGCCTGGACGTCGATGACGACCGGGCGAAGCCCGGGAAACCACGGCATCTTCGATTTCGTCCGGGTCGAGCAATCGGGCCCCCACCCGACCTTTCGCCTGGCGACGTCAAGCGATATCCGCTGTCCCACCCTCTTTTCCATTCTCGGAAAACAAGGGTTGACGACCATCAGCATGAACTTTCCGGTGATGTTTCCCCCCAAGCCGGAGATGGGCTTCATGATCCCCGGTTTCGTGCCCCACCGGCATCTGCGCCAGGCGACGAATCCACGCAGCTTCTACGAGCGGCTCAAGGAGATTCCCGGTTTGAAGCTGGACGAGATCACGGTCGACTTCGAGGAAGAGCGCCGCTCGGTCCAGGTGCTGGAGCAACACGAGTACGACGACTGGATCGAGTTTCACATTCGGCGCGAGCGCCACTGGTGGAGGATCCTGGATCACCTCATGACGACCGAGCCGTGGGCATTTTCGGCGGTGGTCTTCGACGGCGTCGACAAACTGCAGCACGCCTGCTGGCGCTTTCTCGATCCGGCCCTCTTCGACGAGGCGTCGGCTTCCCCCCGTGAGCGTCGTGTTCGCGAGCTCTGTCTCGACTACTTTCGCGAGATCGACGACATCATGGGCAAGCTCCTCGACCTGCTGGACGACGGCGACCAGGTCTACGTGACCTCGGACCACGGATTCGGCGCCACCGACGAGATCCTCTATATCAACACCTGGCTCAGCGAGCGCGGATATCTGACCTGGACCGAGGATGCTCCGATGGCCAAAGAGGGCATGCTGAACACAGAAGGGATGAAGACGCCGGCGTTTCTCTTCGACTGGTCGAAGACCCGTGCCTTCGCGCTGACTCCGGGAAGCAACGGGATCTATCTCCACGTCGACAACGCGGAGGAACGACGCCGCATCGCCAACGAGATCGCCGAAGCGCTCTTGTCCGTGACCAACCCGGTGACCGGTGAACGGGTGGTGCGGCGAGTCATGAAGCGGGAGAGCGCCTTCCCCGGCAGCGCCTCGGATCAGGCTCCGGATCTCACCCTCGTCCTGCGGGACTACGGCTTCGTGTCGGTCCTGAGGTCGCAGGAGGTGGTGCGGCCCAGACCCGAAGTCGTCGGAGCCCACAATCCGGACGGCATCTTCGTTGCCGCAGGAGCGGGCATCCGTCAGGGAGTCACCGTCGATCGCCTGTCGATCCTCGATGTCACCCCCGCGATGATGTACGGCCTCGGTCAGGCGATTCCGCGGGAGTTCGAGGGGCGTTTGCCGAAGGAGATCTACGCACCGGACTTTCTCGAAGCCCGCCCCGCCGATCTGGAAACGGCCGCGGCACTCAAAGAAGAACTGCCGCCGGCTCCCGAGACCGTGGCGGCCTATGATCCGGACGGGGAGAAGGTCATCATGGAGCGTTTGCGCGCGCTGGGATACCTGGAGTGATCAACTGATGCCGATGATCCCGGTCAACGGAACGAGCCTCCACGTCGCCAGCACCGGCAGCGGCGAGGATGTCGTCATGGTGCACGGTCTGGCTGCCAATCTGGCCTTCTGGCGCCTCAAGATCGTGCCGTTCCTGGCCGCCCAATACCGCATCACCGCGTACGATCTGCGGGGGCACGGCCGCAGCGCCATGCCCGCCGACGGCTACTCGGCGAGCAATATGGCCGAAGATCTGAAGGGCGTTCTCGACGCCGGCGGCATCGAAAAGGCGCACCTCGTCGGGCACAGCTTCGGCGGCGCCGTGGTCATGGAGTTCGCGGCGCGCTATCCGGAACGGGCGCTGACCCTGACCCTGGCCGACGCCACCGTCTATGCGTTGCAGCCGCTGGACCAGAACCGCGACTGGGATTACTGGCACAGCTGGAAGAACACTCTGACAGGGCTCGGCATCGAGGTCCCCGACAAGCTGCCCAAGGTCGCCTTCGCCATGCTGGAGGAGATCGCGGACCCGCGCTGGCGAGAGGCGCGTCAGAGCTGGCGCCGGGGGCGCCGACGGCCGCCGGGTGACGATTTCTTTGTCCCATTCGGCCTCTGGAACGGCGCCAAACGAACGGCCGGCCGCTGGATCGAACTGCTGCGAACGACCGAAGCCTGGCAGGAGTTTCAGAGCGACGGGCTCGGTCTCGACGGAATCCGTCGCATCGCCCACCCGACGTTGCTCATGTACGGCGAGCGTTCCCGCTGGATGCGGACGTGCGAGGCGCTGGGCGAGGCTCTCGAGCACTCTGAAACAATCATCATGCCGAAGACAGGCCATTTCTTCCCGCTCCTCAAACCCGCTCGCTTTGCTCTACAACTGAGAAAATTCATTGACCGCAACCAGGCGATTCGTAGAGTTG
Organism: Candidatus Sulfomarinibacteraceae bacterium; assembly: GCA_963823345.1. GTDB lineage: Bacteria > Acidobacteriota > Thermoanaerobaculia > Thermoanaerobaculales > Sulfomarinibacteraceae > Sulfomarinibacter. Next base: position 77,107 of record CAWGLE010000007.1, on the reverse strand, counting down.
CCTCGACCAAAGGAACGGACCATGCGCCAACTCCCTCTGTATCTGAAACTCCAACAACTCCTGGACGGCGAGCTCCCGGAGGAGCAGTACCGAGAGATGACCAATCTCGAACGCGAGTTCCGAGAACTCGACGAGATCGATCGGCAGAAGGCTGAGGCCTCGGATGAGGACCTCGACCTCGACGAGATCGAGGAGGACCTGATGGCGACGAGCGTCGATGAGGACACCGATCTGAGCAGCCTGATCGATCGCAAGAACGAACTCGAAGCACAGCTGTTTGGAGACGCGGACGCGCCGTGGAACGACACCGGTGACGACATCCAGCCGCTGCGTGAGTTGATCGAGAACCTCACGGGTATGACCGGCGGCAAGGGCCGGGGTGGTCGTGCCCGTCCGCGACTGGAGCGGCTGCTGAGAGCCGTCGAAGAGCTCGATCCCGGACAGAAATCGGCCGCAGCGGCGGCTCCCGGGCAAGCGCGGACACCGGGCGCCCGCAGGGTCGTCGCGGCGAGACGGCGTCAGTTGTTGGCGGAGTTCCGGAGCGCGTGGAAGGAAGCGTTGAGTCACGCCCCGGTCGCCGAGTCGGCACGGCCCGAGGCAGCCCGGGCGCCGGCCGCATCGAGTCAGCCTGCCGGAGTCGCGGATCCGGAATCGATTCCGTCCGCCACACCGGCCGGGCCGGAGAAGCCGCCCACTGGAACGGAGCTGCCGGACTAGGGTCGTCGCGAATCGACTGTGCTGCGGAGGTCGTACGTTGGGAAGTGAACTCATAGACAGGCGGAACCTGCCGAACCCGCCGCTCGCGGGTGGGCTGGCGCGTTCCCAGTTCCGGCGAATCGCCCAGAACGGCTTCGGCGACTCGCCCAACAGCTACGCGCATGCGATGACCTTTTTTCGGGGCAGGCTCTACGTCGGCACCACCCGCAACATCTTCCAGTTGGTCAAGATCGCGCCCGATCCCGCCACCTCCGCCTTCCACCTCTGGCCGGTTCGGACACCGCCGGGCCTGGATGCGGCAGGCATGGACCAGCGCTGTCAGATCTGGAGCTTCGACCCGATCGCCGGCGAGTGGGAGATGCCTTTCGAGTCACCCCGCGTCCCTACTTCCGATGGCACCGGCGTGGTCTGGAGGGATTTCGGCTACCGCAACATGGTGGTCCAGAAAACGGAGAGTGATACGGAACCGGCGCTCTACGTCACCACCATGTCCTCGTCAAAGGCGCCCGGAGCACTGATTCTGCGGTCACCCGACGGCGAGAGATTCGAGCCGATCACCGAACCCGGTATGGGCGATTCGAGCGCCAGCTCGTTTCGGGCGTTCGCCGGCTTCAGAAACCGGCTCTACGCGGCCCCCGCCGGTCGCGGCCGACTGTGGGCCTTCAGCAACTCGGTCGTGCTCGAGTGCAGGGACCCCACCTCGCGGGTTTGGACTCCCATTAACGAACCGGGCTTCGGAGATTCCTCCAACGTCGGTGTGTTCGACATGGGGGTCTTCAACGAGCATCTCTATGCGGGGGTCGGGAATCCATTCACCGGCCTCCAGGTGTGGAAGACGGATTGCCGTGGCGAACCGCCCTACCGGTGGACCAAGATCCTCGACCACGGCGCGGGTCGGGGCAAGCTCAACCAGGCGGCGATGTCGATGTGCGAATTTCAGGGTGCGCTGTACATCGGGACCGGGATTCGTCGCGGAGGCTACGACCGGGAATTCAAGATCGGTCCGGCGGCCGGCGAACTGCTGCGAATCTACCCGGATGACAGCTGGGATCTCGTGATGGGTGAGGAGATCCACAACGCCCGCGTCGATCGGCAGCCCATGAGCGGTCTCGGCCCCGGCTTCGACAATCCCTTCAACGGCTATATCTGGGCGATGGCGGAGTACGAAAACAACCTGTATGTGGGCACCTACAACAACAGCGTTTTCCTCTGGTGGATCGATCCCCGCAAGGTATCTCCGGAGACTCATCGCCACCTGCGACGCATCGGGGTCGAAAAGATCGTCGAGCGCGAGGCCGGTTTCAACCTCTGGCGCAGTCCCGACGGCATCCATTGGTTCGAGGTCTCGGGCGACGGGTTCGGCAACCCATACAACTACGGCGTCCGCACCCTGCACGGGTGCGAGAGCGGTCTTTATGTCGGCACGGCCAACCCCTTCGGCCCCGAAGTCGCGGTCCGTACCGCAGCCGGGTGGGCCTACTCACCGAATCCTCGCGGTGGACTGGAGATCTGGGAAGGAAGGTCCTCGTATCAGGTTTTGCCCTCCGACACCACGCGTGCGCCCTCGGGCGATGCGAGGCCGTCGGGCCCGAGGCTCGACCCCGCCGTCGAGGAGGAGAGTGGAACCGAGGACACCACGGCCGGTGGCCCCGACTGGACCCAGGATCCGCTGCTGTCACCCAGGGAGTATTGGAGCTTCAGCAGATTCAAGAACCAGGGCTACTGGACCCAGGCGACCCAAACCTACCAGGAAGCCGGAGAAAATCTGCTGGAGAAACTGCTGGGCTTCCTGCCCTCGCGGCAGGGAAGGGTCCTCGACGTCGGGTGCGGATCGGGCGCCACGACGGAATATCTCGGGCGTTTCTTCGGCCCTCGCAACGTGACCGGCGTCGACATCTCGGCACCGATGATCGACTGCTGCTACTCGATTGCTCCGGAATCGACATTTCTGGTCATGAATGCCACGCAGTTGGATTTCGAGGATGCGTCCTTCGATCATGTTGTCTGCGTCGAGTCGGCGTCGCGTTTCCGAACCCGTGATCGGTTTCTCGGGGAGGCCCACCGGATACTCAAACCCGGCGGGTCCCTGCTCCTCACCGACGAATTGTTCTCACGCGCGGTGGAGAAGTTGCTGCCATCTCTCCATCCGCGGAACTTCGTCGGCGGCCCGCACGCCTACCGGGAGGTTCTCGAGCGGGCCGGATTCGAATCGATCCACGTGGTCGACGCCACCTTTGCCTGCGCCCTGCGAAGCACCGAGTACTTTCTCGCTTTCTGCTTCGAAAAGATGAACTCTGGCGAGCTCGACCCGGCTCTTATGAATCTGAGCACCACGGTTCGATTGGCGTACCTCCTGGGACTTCGCTACTACGTCCTGGCGGCGGCGCGAAAGCCGATTCCACCTGCGACTCGAGTCAAGATCAACTTGGCGGTCGAAAGCGACCGGATGGAGATGAGTGATGAGTGAAGACATTGAACTGGATGATCAAACGATACGCGCGCAGCGCATGCGCAGATCGGCCTTGGCCCATCGCATTCTGTCGTCGGTGACCAAGCGTCAGGCCCGGCTGCATCGCGAGCTGGCTGTCCTGCTCGAAAAGGAAGCCGAGGCCCATGTCGTTCTCGACGGCTGGGCGCGAACCGGTGCGGACCGCCAGAGTAAGCGAGAGAAGGGTTCCGCGCTGCGGCGCTGGGGCAAGGAACACCTCCAGCAGACGGCGATCGCCAAGCGAGAGGTCGCAGCGCACAAAGATCTGGCCGCCCGCTGCGATGCCCGGACATTGTGGCATCAGACCGTCGCCACCCTGCTGATGCGAGGGAGCGTCACCCTCGAACCGGACTTCGGGCCAGAGGATTTCGACGTCGAGGCGCTGACCGAAAGTGAGTGAGAGGACATCACCATGGAGATGACCGAGAAGGCCCAGAGCAGTCGCCGCCACTACGACCGTGTGATGTACGTCGAGTCGATTCTCGCGCCGCACGGGGAGTACTTCGGCGGCAGCTATTTCGCTAACTACGGCTACTGGACCCCGGAGACGGAGAGCGCCCGCGAGTCGTGCGAGAACCTGATGGAGAAACTCCTGAGTTTCCTTCCCGAGAAGAAGGGGTCGATTCTCGATGTCGCCTGCGGCCTCGGGGCGACGACGCGACACCTCACGAAGCACTTCCCCGCCGAGAACATCACCGCGGTCGACATCAGCGAGAAGAACCTCGAGACCGGCCGCAGCAATGCACCCGGTGTCACCTTCTTGTGCATGGATGCCACCAGGTTGGAGTTTCCGGACAGCTGCTTCGACGCCATCATTTCGGTCGAGGCGGCGCTCCACTTCCAGACGCGGGAGGTCTTTCTGCGGGAGGCCCTGAGGGTTTTGAAACCGGGTGGGCGTCTGGTCGTGTCGGATGTTCTCCACGACCGTTGGACGGATGTGGTCAGCCCGCTGCTCCCGGCCGAGAACCACGTGGAGAGCCCCGACCATTACCGGGAGATCCTCGAGCGGGCCGGGTTCGCTTCCGTCGTCGTCGAGGACGTGACCGAGCAGTCCTGGGTGCGATCCAATCTGAACGCGACACGGTTCATCTGCGGCAAGTACCGGCACGGCAAGATCGACAAGCAGACCTTCAACCGTCTGATGACGCACAGGTTGCTGCGCCTGATCAGCACCCGGTACTACATCGTGGCCACGGGCTCGAAGCCGGCACGCCACGCGGAGGGCGAAAAGATCGGCGCCGAGGTCGGGACCGAGGTCGATCGCGGGATGCTCGCCGGGCGCACCAAAGTCCCGCCTGGGCTGCAGGTGCTGACCGAACACGGAAGTCTGGCCTTTCTCGAAATCAAGGGCCGCTACCGGCGTGTCTCCCGAGCTCAGAAGGCGCTTGCCAAAGTCTGCCGCGATACAGGCGATGAGGCGGGGGCGGCGCGGCACATCAAGCTGAGTCGACTGTACGCCACGGCGGCCAGAAATGTCCGTTCGAAGATCGAGTAGGGACCTGATGAGCAACCAGACTCCCCCGACCCCCGCCGCAGAGAGGAATGGAAAGACCGGCTTCAGCAGGGCTGCCGAGAGGAATCGACGGCTGTACGAAAAGTGGATGTTCGTGGATTCGATCCTGGCACCACAGGGTCGCTACATGGAGGCGAGCCTTTTCGCCAACTACGGCTACTGGGAAGCGGATACGGTGAGTGCTCGAGAGGCCTGTGAAAACCTCATGGACCGTCTCATAGCCATGATGCCCCATCGCCGGGGCCTGGTTCTGGACGTGGCATGTGGTCTGGGCGCGACGAGCCGACATCTCGCCCGGCAATTCGGGGCTGAGAATGTAACCGGCGTCAACATTTCGCCCAAGCAGCTGGAGGTCTGCCGCGAGACCTCACCGGGCAGCCGCTTCCTGCAGATGGATGCGACCCGCCTCGATTTTCCTGATGCGACGTTCGATCACGTCGTCTGTGTCGAGGCCGCCTTCCATTTCGAGCCGCGACGCAGTTTCCTCGAAGAAGCTCTGAGGGTCCTCAAGCCGGGGGGATCCCTGGTTCTGTCGGACATCCTGCACGATCTCTGGGGCGAGAAGCTGAACCCGCTGCTGCACCCGATGAACCATCTGGCCGACCCACGCGCTTACACGAGACTCCTGACGGAAGTGGGCTTCACCGGAGCCCGTACGGAAGACGTCACGATCGAGTGTTGGAATCGGTCCAACCAGAGACTTCTGAGGTTCGTCTGCGACGAGTACAAACAGGGCAGAGTGGACCGCAAGACCCTGGACCAGATCATGATCGCCAGGCTGCTGAGGATCATGACCACCCGCTACTACCTGATCGCGGTCGGTATCAAGCCGAACGACGGCCCGACCCGGCCGAGCGGACGAGAGGCAGGAAACTCGCCATGAGGCCCGAAGACCGGATCACCTCCTACTACGACCAGGTCATGTATCGATCGCTGGCCGTCGACGCCTACGAAGGAAGTGACTTCCAGAACCTCGGCTACTGGGGGCCGGGCACGCAGTCGCTGCCCCAGGCGTGCGAGGGCCTGGTCGAGAAACTGCTGGAGATGATTCCGGTGAAGACGGGGTCGATTCTCGATGTCGCCTGCGGCAAGGGCGCTTCGACGCGGCAACTGCTGCGCTACTACTCGAGCGATCGGGTCACCGCTGTGAACCTGTCCCTCAAGCAACTCCAGACCGGGCGGAAGAACGCTCCGGGATGCGAATTTCTCGCCATGGACGCGGCGAAGCTCGCGTTCGCGGACGCCAGTTTCGACAACATCTTGTGCGTCGAAGCTGCCTGCCACTTCATTACCCGGGAAGACTTCCTCAGGGAGTGCCACCGCCTCCTGAAGCCGGGCGGCAGGGTGGTTTTTTCCGATCTGCTTCTGAGCTACTGGATGGAGAAGTGGGCCCCGGGGCGGCGAGGGGCAAACTTTGTCCTCGATCCGGTCAGCTATTCCAAGTTGTGCCGCGATGCCGGGTTCTCGATCTGCGAGACACTCGATACCACGGAAGAGTGCTGGGTCTCCTACCTTCGTTTCTACATGCGCTTTCTCACCCAAAAGTACCGCGCGCAGGCCATCACCCGCCGAATGTACCGCTCGATCATGCTCTATGCACTGATCATGATTTTCGGTACCCGCTTCTACGTCTGCGGCTGGGCGCAGAAGGACTGAGAAAATGACGATGAAGAACGAAGCCATCGACACCTCATACGAGCCGTTCTCGCACGAGCCGGAGTACGTGGAGCTCAACAAGCGCTTCCTCGAGGCCCTCGAGCTCGAAGGGCCCTTGCGAGTTCTCGACCTCGCGTGTGGTACCTGCACGCTGACGTCGCTCCTTCTCGATCAGGTCGCCCGGCAGGCCACGATCGTCGGAATCGATCTGTCGCGCCGTTCGCTGGAGCTGGCGCGGGCCGAGCTCGGCGTGCTCGAGCCGCCGGCCCGCGTCGATCTCGTGGAAGCGACGGCGGACCGGCTTCCCGTGACCGCCAACCTCGCCGATCTCGTCATCATGGGGAACGCGATTCACTGCCTTCCCGATCTCGACGTCTTCCTGGAGGAGGTCGTACGAGCCCTCAAGCCCGGGGGCACCTTCGCGTTCAACAGCTCGTTTTATGCCGGGACCTTCGTGCCGGGCACGGAACGCTTTTACGACGAATGGATGAAGGAGGCGGCCAGGTACGTCCTGCAACGAGACCGCGAGCTCAAGGCCGCCGGCCTGCCCGGGGTCCGGCGGCGCAAGGGTCGGGCCGATCCCGCCTTCTCACGACGCTGGCTGTCGCCGGCCGAGTTCCGCGCACTCCTCGAAAGACACGGCTTCGAGGTCTTCCATCTCGCAGAGCGCACCGTGACGATGAGCCGCCGCGCCTTCGAGACCGTCGGGGCGTACGAGGGGCTGGCGGCGGTGTTGCTGAGCGGCTACCCGGTGGACCTCGCCTGCGAGGCGTTGACACGGTCGGTCGTGAGCGGTTTGAACAAGGTGGGATTGACCGAGGTGCCCCGCTACTGGCTCGAAGTGGCGGCGGTCAAGATGGACGGAGGGAAGTGATCCGTGGCTAGCGTATCTGAGCAGCCGACACGACCGTTGGCCGGCAGGGTCGCGGTGGTCACCGGCGGCGGAAGCGGCATCGGTCGGGAAACCTCCCTGGTCCTGGCCGAGGCCGGAGCCGCTGTCGTGGTCGTGGGCAGGACCCTGCGAAGCCTGGAGCAAACGGTCGAGGAGATCCACCGGCTCGGGGGCGATACGGTTCCCGCCCGCGCCTGCACCGCCGACGTGCGTCGCGAAGACGAGCTGGCGACAATGGTCGCGGAGACGGTCGAGACGCTCGGCCGCATCGACATCCTGGTCTGTTCGGCCGGCCTGTTGCGAGCCGTCAAGGCGGGGCCGAAGCCGGTGGCCAAGCTGACCTACGACGAGTGGTCGGCAGTAATCCAGACCAACCTGCGCGGGACCTTTCTTGCGTCGAAGGCGGTTCTGCCGGCCATGATCCGCCAGCGGAGCGGCGAAATCATCCACCTGTCGTCGACCTCGGGTCTGCGCGGGTATGCATACGATTCCGCTTACTGTTCCTCGAAGTTCGGCATCATCGGATTCTCCGAGTCGCTGCGTGAGGAGGTGCGCCGGTACGGCATCCGGGTGCAGACCCTGTTGCCCGGCCCGGTCGACACCGACATCTGGGAGCAGAATCGTCCGGTACCGCCGCCGGAGAAGGTGCTTCCCGTCCGCAGGGTGGCCGAGGCAATTGCCTTTCTCCTGACACTGCCGCGCTCGATCATGATGGACCATCCGACGATCATTCCCTTCCGCCCGCATCACCGGCCTGCCTGGCGGACTGCCGGCCCTGGAGCTCACGCCGGCGGCACACGCAGCGAGAGCACACCGACATGAACAGCTCGACGTTTGCCGGTCAGGTCGCCATCGTCACGGGCGGGGCAAGCGGCATTGGTCTTGCGGTCAGCAGGGGGCTCGTGCAGGCGGGGGCGCATGTGATGATCGTCGACAGCCGCCGGGAAGCGATCGCCGGCGCCGTCGCCGAAATCGGTGACGGCGCCGCCCCCGATTCGATCCGAGGCTTGGAACTCGATGTGAGGCAACCAGGCGACATGGCGAGGATGCGTGAGGAGACCCTGGCGGGCTGGGGCAGGATCGACATCCTGGTGGCGTGCGCCGGCATCATGCGCGGGGTACCTGGTCGCCCGCAGACAGTGCGCGACACTCCGGCAGACGCCTGGGATCGGGTGATCGACACCAACCTGACCGGGGTGTTTCTCTCCAACAAGGCGGTTCTGCCCGTCATGCAGCAGCAAAAGAGCGGCAACATCATCAACCTGTCGTCCACCTCGGGGCGCCGCGGTCTGGCCTTCGACGCGGCCTATTGCGCGTCGAAGTTCGGGGTCATCGGTCTCTCCGAAAGCCTGGCCGAGGAGGTTCGACCGCAGGGGATTCGAGTCCAGGTGGTGCTGCCGGAGGCCGTCGATACCCCGATGCTGGATCAGAACGGGCCGCTGCCGCGCCCGGCGGCGATGTTGACGGCGGATCAGGTGGCGGACCTCATCCTGCACCTGCTGAGGCTGCCGCCCGACACCGTCATGCTCAGCCCGGTGCTGAGGTCACTCGAGTTTCCCACGACGAAGACAACCACGGAGAGGTCATGATGAAACATCGCATACGCCTTCTTTCCCTGACGGCGTTGGCCGTCGGTCTGTTCACCGCTTGCGTTCTGCCAGCCGACGGTGGCGAAGCCAACCTTCCGAGCGCCGAAAAATGCTTAATGCTCCCGCCCGGCAACTATGACCGGACCCTGGTCGTCGAAGGCGAAACCCGCACCTATCGACTGCACGTCTCTGAGGCCGCCGAGCCCGACAAACCGCGGCCTTTGGTGCTCGTGCTCCACGGTGGCGGTCAGACCGGTGCCCGAATTCAGGAGCTGATCGGCATGGATTCCACGGCCGATCGACACGGTTTCTGGGTGGCCTATCCAGACGGCACCAAAGGTGCCGGTGGCGGCTTCACTTGGAACGGTGGTGATTGCTGTGGTGCGGCCATGCGGCAGAAGATCGACGACGTGGAATTCATTGAGGCGCTGATCGACAAGCTGACGGAGATGGGATGTATCGATCCGCGAAGGGTCTACGCCACCGGTATCTCGAATGGAGCGATCTTTACCTACCGTTTAGGCTGTGATTTGTCCGACAAGATCGCCGCTATCGCGCCGATCGCCGGAGCCCTCATGATGGATCGATGCACCCCCGGGCGGCCGGTTCCGGCAATCATTTTCCATGGAAGCAAGGACAAGCACGTCAAGGTCGAGGGCGGGCGCAATCTGATGAGTGGCGCCAATCGCGCTTTCCCACCGCTGGCCGAGACTCGCGATCGCTGGATCCAGATCAACGGTTGCTCGGAGGAGAGCGAGCGCATTTACCAAAAGGGCGACTCAACCTGCTGGTCGTACGAGAAGTGCGCCAATCAGGGCGACGTGACCTTTTGCATGGTCGAGGGCGGTGGGCACACCTGGCCCGGAGGCGAGCCGTTTCGGCCCGGCGTTTTGGGGTACACGACTGACGATCTTTCGGCCAACGAAGTCATGTGGGAGTTCTTTGCGGACCACCCGCTTCCGGACACGAAGGAGCCCTACAGAGCAAAACCGGAGAGAAAGGAGCCGGCCGCCCGTGACCACCAGGGAGAGTGAGCCTCGAGTCGAGCGCCAGGCCGCAGGCCTGAAGATCCAGTCCCTGGGCAAGGGGCCGGATTCTCACGTGCTGCTCGGCAACGTCCACTTGCGCCACCGGCGCTACGAGGAGGCGAAGCGAGAGTTCGAGAAGGCACTCGAACTCCAGCCCGACCTGGCGACGGCTTTTCTGGGTCTCGGTAACGTCGCGCTGCGCCAAAAGGAAGACGACAAGGCCGAGTCATTCTATCGGACGGCCCTGAAGCACAACTCCGAGCTGCCCGCGGCCCATCTTTGTCTGGCGCTGCTCAAAATCAGAGACCAGGACCCGGACGGCGCCGTTGCGGAGCTCGAGCGGGCGCGAGAACTCAACCCCGAGCTTCCTCTGGTGCCGTACTACCTCGGAAACATCTTTGCCTCTCGCAAGCAGTTCGAGAAGGCGATCGAGGCCTATCAGGAAGCGGTGCGGCTGAAGCCGTCATTTTCCGCGGTGCGGCGGCGCCTGGCCAACCTCCAGATGAAGGTCGGCGAACAGGAAGGTGCAGTCACCAACTACCGCGATCTGGCAGAACGCAACCCTCGACTGGTACTGCCCCGCCTGCAGCTGGCGGAGACCTTTCTGCGCCGCGAGCAATACGAGCAGGCGATTCCAGTGCTCGAGGAGGCCGTGTCCCTGCAGCCCTCTCGCGCCGTCTGTCATCTGCGCCTCGGAGACGCCCTCGCCGGTGCCAAGCGCTATCAAGAGGCGTTGAAAGCCTACGAGCAGGCGAGCTCGCTGCGTCCCCGGTTGGCGTTGGTGCACCTTCGCATCGCCGAGCTCAGTTTCGAAACCGGGCAGTTCGAGCAGTCGATGAACAGCGTCCAAGAGGCTCTCCGACTCAACCCCAGGATGGCAGCCTCGTATCAGCTCCTGGCGAAGCTCCACGCTGCCCGCGGGGCCTACGATCAGGCCCTCACCGATCTCGATCAGGCCATCACCCTCAATGGGCGACTCGCGACGGCTTACTGTGATCGTGCTGACGTCTATGTGGCACTCGGGCAGCGCAAACAGGCTATCGCGGACTATCGCCGGGCTCTGGAAATCGCCGGCAACCTGGAGGCGGCCCACGAGGGCCTCGCTGCACTCGGCAAGAAGGCTTGACGGTGGGTTCACAGCGATGACCACCGCCACGCAGCCGAAGGATCGATCGGACGAGCCCCGCTTCCGACGGAATCTGCGGCTGGTGCGGACGAAGTCCATCGTCGACGGCCGCCCGAAGTGTTATGTCCGAAGCCCCGATACGGATGAGGTCTTCGAACTGGGCGAAGAAGCCGCCTTCGTTTGCGAAAATCTCGACGGCGAAAAATCGGCGGCGACCATTCGCGATCTTTACGAGGAACAGTTCGGCGTGCCGCTCGCAGAGAGGGACTTCGAGATTCTGGTGCTACAGTTGGCACGGAGCGGATTCCTCGAGGGCCAGGAGGCCTCGACCGAGCGCACCTTCCCCGAGATCTTTGATCCCCACAATTTCCTACCCGTCGGCAGCATTCGCCTGGGTTCGGGTGACCGCCTGCTGAGCTTCCTGGCTGAAAAACTCCGATGGCTGTTCACCAAACCGTTCCAGGTCGTCGCGGTAGCCACGATCCTCGGGGGACTCCTGATCCTGGTGAACGATTTCTTCGAGCTTGCCGCGGCGGTTGCCTACCGGATGTCGCCCGGGTTTCTCCTGCTGGTGCTCGCTTCAGCCTCTGTTTTAGTCCACAGTGCGCGCAGCTTCGTCCACGGGCTGTCGTGCAAGCGCCATGGCCGCCAGGTTAGAGATCTGTCCATCTCCTTCCTGTACTACGTCTTTCCGGCCATTACGGTCGATTGGCGCGAGATGGCGTGGATTCCGGTGCGTTCACAGAGATTCTGGGCGATCTTCTCGGGTCTGTATTACCAGATGATCCTGTCCGGCCTGGCGCTTATCGGCTGGAGAGTGACGTCGCTCAACACCGCCGCCAATACGGTTTTCCTGGCGATCGCCCTGTCGGCTGGCTTGGGGATGATCCTCTTCAACGCCAATCCGCTCACCAAGATGGACGGCTATCTGCTCCTCGTCAACTGGACCGGCGTCCACCGTCTGCGCGAGCGATCGTTGGCAGCCTTAGGAGCCTGGTTGAAGGGCGACCCGCCGCCGGAGGTCCTTTCCCGAAGAGAGAAGCGTTGGTTCGTAATATACGGCCTCCTCTGCTCTGCTTACGCGATACTTCACATCACGCTGTTGTTCATGGGTATCTGGAGGTTCATGATACCGGCCTTTCGTGGCCCGGGAGCTTTTCTCACCGCTCTCCTATTTCTGTTCGCCGTTCACAAACCACTGGGGAATTTCATGGCTAGACAAAAAACCGTCCGTTGGCTCTTTCTCGACAGCAAACTGCGCCGCCGAATTCTCGTCTGGAGCCTGGTGGGAATCGTCATCGTTCTCGGCTTCCTGCCCTATCCCTACGAGGTGAGCGGACCCTTCCGGCTGCTTCCGGCTGAACGGTTCCAGATCCGCACCGAAGTCGAGGGCATGATCGATGAAGTGCTCGTCCAGGAGGGGCAATGGGTGCAGCCTGGTGATCCCGTCCTACGCCTGATCGAACGCGAGTACGAGGCCCGCGCGGTCAGCGCCATGAGCAGGCTGGAGGAGGCGCAGGCGAAACTGAATCTGTTGAAGAAGGGCGCAACGCCCGAAGAGATCCAGACCGCCCAGGCCGCCGTCGAGACCGCTACAGCGCAGCTCGTCTGGAGCCAGGCCCGGGCCGAACGCTTTCAAGATCTGTACGAAGAGGAGCTGATCTCGGTCCAGGAGTGGGAGAACGCCAAACAGGCGGCGGTGGTCGACGAGCGCGAGCTTGACGAAGCGAGAGCCTTTCTGGCCTTCACCCGGCAGGACGCGCAAGAGGAGGCGGTGGCAGCGATGCAGGCCGAGGTCAACAGTCTGCAGGCTATTGTCGAAAACGTACGCGGCGACGTTGACCGCACCACCGTCAGCTCGCCAATCGCCGGCCGTATCGTGACGCCGCGAGTGCAGGAGCTCGAGGGGCGCTACGTCAAGCCCGGGCAGAGAGAGGTGACCATCGATGTCGAGGACTCGCGGATCATGTACGCCGAGGTGCTGATCCCCGAGGAGAACATTGGCGCCATCGCGAGGGGTGCTCGGGTGCGGCTCGTGACCTGGGCCTACCACGACGAGATGTTCCTCGGCGAGGTTGTCGACATCGCCCCGGTCGCCACGGTCAACGCCGATTTCATCGTCGAGGGCTCGGATCTGGCGGTCGGAGATCCCGATTCGAAGGTCGTCCGCGTGACGACCGAGATTCCCAACCCGGCCGACCGTCTCAAGTCCGAGATGACCGGCTACGCCAAGATCGCCATCGAAGACCGGCTGGTCTGGGACATCCTGCTGCGTCCCCTCTACCGTTGGTTCAAGGTCGAGTTCTGGTCCTGGATCCCCTGATCGTCGCCATGCAGGATCTGCGGGGGCGGTTTCTGAGGCGAGGCCTCCGCCGACGGCTTCACGTGAGATCTCGTCGCCGAATACTCGAAGGGCGACAGCATTCGGTGCGAGCGCAGGGCCGCCCTGGAGTGGAGAGATGTCGAGTCGGGACGAGAAACGATCGAGATCCAGCGCATCGAGGTTCAAAAAACGGCCCCGGTCCATGAGGACCGGGGCCAATCGTATTGGAATGACGGCGCGTCTTACGGTCCCAGAGCGCCGGTCAGGAAGAGGAAATCGGCGAAGCCGGGGGTTGCCCCGTCGGTCGTGATGGCGAACATCTTGGCGCCGTCGCTCGTGAAGTTGAGCACACCGCCAAGAGTGAGACCGTCGGCGCAGAAGGGTGGTGTGAAGGCCTCGGCCGACGCGGCCACCGCGTCGATGGTCGTGCTCTCGGCCGAATCCGCGATCACCTCATCGTCCGCCGCCGTCGTGGCCGCGCTGCACATGACGCCGGCCTGGACGCCTGAAGGGATGACCCCATTCGGTTGCAGCGCGAAGACGAAGCCGGTCTGGTTTGGAGCACACGTGCTGTTGTCGATTCCCATTACGGTCTTGAGCGTCAGATCGAGACAGGTCGCGTACAGCAGGCAGTCCGGCGCAGCGTCACCCTCGGCGCCGAAGCAGCCCTGTAGCGCCTCGAGCTCACCGGTGTAGCCGTCGTTTGCCTTGTCGATGGCCAGCACGACGTTGAGGTCGTTCAGCAACAGGTCGGTGTCGACTGTGTTGTCCGTCGCGTCGTCTTGCCGGAACAACAGCCGCGGCTCCATGTCCTGGCGAGCGCAGAACAGCACCGAGTCGTCGAACGAGATGTCCCGTGCAGGGACCGCGTTGCAGACGATCTTGGCGCCGAGGTTGAGCACCGTGCAGTCGCCTCCGGAAAAGCCCGTGCAGGCGCCGACCTTGGCGTTGGTCAGGCCCTGGGTGGACCCGGTCAACGTGCTGCAGTCCGCAGCCCGGATCGCGTGGCACATACCCTGAACGGTGGCATCACCCACGGTGACCTCGCCATCGGCGGCACCGATGCTGTCACAGCCACCATCGCCGACGGCCGGCAGGAGGTTGTCGACCGTGAGACCGTCTCCGTCAGTGCAGAATGCCTCGAGCGAGCCCGACTCCCGCATCGAAGCGAAGAGCTGGTTGAAGACGTCGTCGGCGAGTCCGATCGAGATCTCGTCGGATACGGCCACCAGGTTGTCAATGGTCGGCCCAATGGCGGGCGTGATCACCGCACCCGGTGTCTCCTCAGCCGACGGATCGGGGTTGAGCGACGCGAAGGAGGCAGGGATCTCGATCTTGAGTCCCCCATCCTCGATCTCGACGTCGATGGCCCCCGCCGTGAACGCCCCCTGGTCGAAGGAGGCCACCGCCTCCTCGTTGATCTTGACCTCGTCAAGCTCGAGCGGGTCGGGCCCCGTTCCATCCAGCTCGGCCAGGAAGTCCTCCTTGAATTGGAAATCGAAGTCGATGATGCCGACGATCTCGAAGCCGTCGGCGAAGCCGAGGGTGAAGACCTCGATAAAGATCGCCCCGATACCGGCCAGAACGTTGCAGAAGCCGGCGCCCCAGCACTCGACCGAGGTGTTGTTCTGGGTTACGGGGTTGTAGTCACTATCCGTCGTCCTTGCGCACTGGTATTCGCCGGAGCCAGGGGCGCTTCACCTTGGTGCACCCACAGCCATCGTCGACCCCTGGGCACTGCGAATCGGTGATGCAGAACTCACCGGAACGGATTCCGCCGGTGCAGGAGCCGCCAGGGAAGAGATCGTCACCGTCGTGGTCCTCGATGATCCAGGTGATGACCTGGGTGTTGGCATCCGGCGGCGTCTGGTTCTCGATTCCATCCTCGGTGATCACGAAGTCGAAGGCGATGTCGGAGACCTGGCTGATTGCGGTGACGTTGAGCTTGGTGCGCGCCAGGCACTCGCCGAAGAGGCCTTCGGTCTCGCAGGATTTATGTGCGCCGACCTGGATACGGATATCCGGCAGGTTGATGGTGACACCGATCTGGTCTTGCTCGAAGTCCACGACGCATCCCGGGCGGCGTGGCGCCGTCCGGGAAGGTCACGCTCTCGAGCTTGATCGGCACGTTGTTGAGGTCGCAGGAGCACCCCGGCTCGAAGTCGACCGTCGCGAAGGTCTTGCCGCTGAGGTTGGCCGATGCCTGGGTCGTGAACTGATCGATGGCGCCCTGGCACTTCTCGTTGAAAAAGTCCTGGACCGCCGACTCCTCGAGCCCGATCACGAAGGCCGGGTCGATCTCGTCCCCAATCGCCTTCTGGAATCCCAGGAGATCCGACCCGATCTGGGCGCCGATCTGGCGGCCGGCCCGCCGGATGCCCTCTTCCTGCGATTCCCGGGCGAAGGCAGCGCTCTTGGCCGGCGCCTGCAGGTTGCCGAGGCCGAAGATGACGTCGGTGTTGAAGGTCCGGTTGCCGTCGACATCGCTCGCATCGGCAATCACACGGTTCGAACCGGCGTTGAAGGTGCCGCCGCTCGCTGTGCCCTCAGCCGCCGCATCGAGATCGGTTTCGCCGATCGGTTCGTTGAAGGACACCACACACTCGTCGGCGGTAGTCGTTCCGTTGCCCGAGGTACAGATCTGGCCGCCCACCGGCACGTCGTTGCCTTGAATGCTCAGACTCGCGATCTCGTTGCCGCCGCAGACCGTGCCCTCGACGGAGACCGGGGCCCAAGCCACAACCTCCTGGTCGAGAGGCGAGTCGACCTGGATGCCGAAGGCCGACGCCGTACCGGCGTCCTCCAGATCGTCCACCAGGCACTGGTTCGAGACCTGTTTCGGCAGCGGTAGAGGCTGGCCGTTGACATAGAAGATGTGCCCGCCCGCCGGCAGGCCGCTGATGGTGAAGGCGAAGGTGTTGACCTGAAGCTCCTGCTCGACACCCTCCTTGGCGTCGTATGCGATGTCCCGATCCAACCCTTCGACCCGGAAGTTGGTGATTTCGACATCGACCAGGCTGCCGTCTCCGCAACCCGCCTCGATCTGGAAGACGCAGTCGCCCGGCGCGGGACACAGCACCCCGCCGTTGGTCGGGAACTGGGTTTCGGGATCGATGCCGAGCTCGGTCAGAAGGTCGACGCCGTCGATCGCCAGCCCGAGGCTGTCCACATCCACCAGCGGCAGGAAACCCTCGACGTCGAGGGTGCTGCTTTCGCTGAGCGAGATGGTCTGGCCGTCGGGGGCCGTCACCTCGAGCCACGGCATGATGCTGCAGTAGGCCACGTCCTCGACCATACCATTGGTGCCGGTGACCCTGAGGACCGGCATCGGCGCGAAGACGGTGTGGGTTGTTTTGTGCTTGTTGGTTTTGGAATCGATCCTGAAATTGCCGGGACCGATCCGGCTGGCGAGGTGGGCCTCGTCGCCGTTTGCCACATCCTCGATGATGCCGAGCAGTGTGCCGTCAGTTCCAAGGGCCAGAAAATCGGCCTTGAGGGTCACGCCTGCAGAGTCGGCGCCAAACGTCACATAGTGCTTGCCGGTGCAGTCCTTGCCGGGCTTGCCGTTGGTGTACGGCAGCGAGCAGGTCACACCGAGATCGGCAAAGGCGGCCCCGCAATCGGTGTCGGCCGCGTCGGTGAATCCGTCGCAGTCGTTGTCGATGAAGTCGTTGCAGTTTGCGCTCTCGTCCCCCGGCAGGCCCGAAGTCGCGTCGCACTCGACACCGTCACCAGTGCCGTTGCAGACCAGTTCGCCGAGAGACGCGCAAGCGCCGGTACCGGCCGAGCATTGGAGCCCGATCTGCGGGAAGCCCTCATCGACGAGCCCGTCACCGTCGTCGTCGGTCAAATTGCCGCAGAGCTCGGCCTGACCGAAGGCGGCGCAATCCGGATCCTCGAGGAACTCAACGAGGTCGATCAGTCCATCGCAATCGTTGTCCTTGCCATCGTCACAGGTGTTGCCGAACGCGGCGCTCTCGGTTTTCGGGCTGCCAGGCTGCCCGTCGCAGAAGGCGTCGGTGCCCGCCTCGTTACACACCCAGACCGACGTCCTTTCGCAGATGCCGACGCCGACCGAGCATGTTTCGCCCACATTTCCAGGGTCGCTCAGCGGAAATGGCTCATCGACTCCACCGCTATTGTCGTTGTCGAGGTAGTCGCAGATCTCGGGCGCCTGACAGGACGCATCTGCGAGATCGATCGATCCGTTGCAGTCGTTGTCCACTCCGTCGGAGCAGGTCGCCTCGGTGTAGTTCCCTAAATTATTGAGCCCGAGGCCCTCGGACTCCCAGATCTGGATGGGATTGAACGGGGGCTCACACGTCTCGGAGACGCCGTCGCCACCGCAGACGACACCGTAGCCTTCAGACGCCAACGAGGCGGTCAAACAACCCATATCCTCGAAGCTCGAGCACTGGTCACCCAGGTCAAGGCCCACGCAGTAGGCGCCTGGACACGAGGGGCCATTGCAGATGGCGCAATCATCGCCCAGGTTGGGGTAGCCGTTGTTGGGTCCGCCAACGCAGTCGCTGTCGATCGCGTCGTCGCAGCGCTCGGCGGCGCCCGGGTTGATCGCTGGATTGCCGTCGTTGCAGTCGCCGGGCTGCGTCCCGGCCACCGTACATCCGGCAACAACGACATGGTACCCGTCACCGTCGTCGTCCGGGCAATTCGCCGCTGCCGCCGGTGCCGCAGGCGCCACAATCATGGCAAAACCCACAATGGCCATCAGCGAAAGGCCCCTCCCTCGCTGCCACGTCTGTCGGCGACCGGCAGAAACCCTCTTCGAACCAAACGATGCCTGCGACATGATCCACCTCCTCGTGAGTTGCCGGCGTCCGCAGCAATCGATCACCGGTGGGTGGTGCGGGCCGCCCCGAGACGAAGTCCGCCTCAGCGTTCGAGACGCAGTCTCACTGGCAGGGCCCGAACACGCCAAACCGTCGTGACCGATACAGTCAGACACAGGATCCCGCCCCGATTCCGCGAATCGTTCACCATGAACGTTCCGCCGATGGCACTCTTACCGCAAATGTGTCTCAATCATATCACACAGCGCAAGCACACTTTGAACACTTCGAAGGAACCGTCGACGATCCGGTGTCCCGCCCGCGGGAAGACCGACCGTCGCCCGGGATGATTTCCGACGGCTCGACCCGCGGCCTCGACAGGATGGTCAACGGAGCATCTGGCGCTCGGATCGCCCGAAGGTCGCTTGACACGCCCCGGCGCTCACCGTACATTGAATCAAATTGATTCTCAGTTTCAGAAACACGGAGGGTCCAGTCATGCGCCTGCACGACGTCAAGCTCTGGAAGCGGGACCGGGGGCTGCTCGGGTCGACCGACCTCCAGGGTGACGGCACCGCGATATCTTCCGGATTGGGCGAATCATTGATGATCACGCTCTCGGTCAACCAGCTTTTTCCCAGCGCCTGGGATGCGGTCGGCTACACCTATTCCTTCGTCGGTTACGAAATGAACGATGGCGACGCGGTCACCGAGCACGCCCACCCGCGGCTCTTCTACTTCGACGAAGAGAAAGCAGCCGGGCCACGCCTCGTCCGGCTGTCCGCAGTCGAACGACCGTAACTGCGGGTCGCGTTGCACCGAACGCAGCGCCGGGTCGTCAGCTCGGCGCGACCGTCATCCCGTCGGTGAGCAGCCACAAGCACGAATCGACCGCCTGGTACCTCCTCCGATGGCAGCACCTCAAGGGCCGTACCGTTACCAGATAGTCGGTCCCAAACCGCCGACCGGAAGAATGCCGCTACTTGGCACGGACCGCCCGGACGGCGTTTGCGAACTCGGCAGCGGACGCGTACCGATCGTCCGGCTTTTTGGCCAGGCCCTTCAATACGACCGCGTTCCACTCGGGGCTGACGGCGCGCGCTGGGTCGACGGTCGAGGGAGCCGGCGGGTCTTCCTGGAGGATTGCCATCATCAACTGGCTGAAGCTGGATCCGGTAAACGGACGTTTGCCAACCAGCAGCTCGTACAGCACCACGGCGAGCGAAAACACGTCGCTGCGCGCGTCGACCTTTTTCCCGGTGACCTGTTCCGGCGCCATGTACGCCGGGGTCCCGAGGACGCTTCCGGTCGCGGTCATGTTCGATTCCACCAACCGCGCGATGCCGAAGTCCATCAGCTTGGTGACGCCGGTCTTGGGAGCGATCATGATGTTCTCCGGCTTCACATCGCGATGAAAAACGCCGTTTTCGTGGGCGTGCTGAAGGCCGTTCGCCGCGTTGACGATGACGTGCTTGACCTGCGGCACCGTCAGCTGCTGCTTTTTGATGATGTTCGCCAGGGTGTCGCCCTCGACGTACTCCATCACGATGTATGCCGTGCCTTCCGCGCCCTCGAAACTGTCGTACACGGTGACGATGTTCGGGTGCGTGAGCTTGCCGGCGGTCTGCGCCTCGCGCACGAACCGCTGGCGCATGTCGATCGCCTCTCTGGATGACATGTCGATGTCTGGACGGATGGTTTTGATCGCCACCTTGCGTCCGAGCTTGGTGTCCTCGCCCAGTGAGACCTCGCCCATCGCGCCCTTGCCGAGCTTTTGCAGAATGCGGTAGCGGCTGCCGGGGGTTCCCGGCTGGGGCTCGAGTCCGGGTACCGGCCGCACCCCGCCGCCCGTCGCCGCGACGGAAGTCCGCTCAGGAAACACCGTTCCTCCCCCACCGGGCACCCGGGAGGCGGATTCGGAATCGTCCAATACCAGGGTCCCGGTCTCGTCGGGCGAGAACTCGGACGGCGGCGACACTGGGGTCGGCGTGGGCACCGCAGACAGCTGGTTGGGCAGAATCGACGGCAAGGAGTGTCCGGCGGCCAGCTGGGTGCCGACACCGGCCTGACGCATCGCCTCGATACGGCTGGCGACGTCTTCGAATGTCGGATCGAGGTCGTACACCCGTTTGTAACAGAGAAATGCCTTTTCGAGGCTGCCGCGGTTCTGGAAGTCGAAACCGAGGTTGAGATAGATCGACTTCATGAGGTCGTTCATCGGCAGCTTGTGGAAGGTCGCGATCGCGAGGTCGAGGCTTCCCTTCTCCTGGAAGGCGAGGCCCTTTTCGAGCTCGGCCTCGAGCAGCTTCTCCTCGGTCTCGCGAACCTTGGCGACCTCGACCTCCTTCTCACGCTCGGTCGAGCGCAGTTTGAAGAAGACGGTGCTGGTAAAGGGGAAGAGAACCGCCAGGCAGGGGTAGAGCGGCGGCCACCAGATGGCCGACGTTATGAAGATGTATATCGAGAAACCGAGCACCACGACGATGAGGATCGGTGCTGCAGTCAGCAGGACCGGGGTCGAGAGCCGCGGGAAGACCAGGATCGCAAGCACCGAGAAAAGCAGGAACAGCCCGAGTTCGAGGCCGATCCCCCACCCCGGCGTCTTGAGGAACGTCAGGGTGAAGAAATTGTCGAGCACTGTCGCGTGGAGCAGAACGCCGGGCAGGGTGAGGCCGAAGGGGAACTCGCGGTCGTCGAGGCCCTCGGCGGTCATCGCCACGAGAACCGCCTTGCCCTCGAGCTCGCGCTCGCCGATGTCGCCGCGCAGCACATCGGCGACCGAGTAGGTCGGGTAGGCGACCCTGAGGTCCCGGCCCGGCCAGTTCACCTGTGCCTCGCCGGATTGGAGAATCGGGATGTCGGCGTAACCGACGCGGACATTGTCCGCGGTGACCTCGACGTCGTCCTCCACGACCCCCGTATAAACCCTCGCCACCTGGACGGCGAGCGCGGGATAGGCACGGTTGCCGTGGGCGATCAGGGTCGGCACCCGCCGCAGGGTCCCGTCAACACTCGGCAGCAACACCACGTGGCCGATCGCCGCCGCGGCCCCGGCCAGAACCGGCGACGGCGGCTCGACGCCGGGGGCCGGAATCAGACGAAGAAACGACACGTCGAACGGCGGAACCGCCTGGGCGATCACGTCGTCCGGCGGCGCCCCGCTCGGCGGGCTGGGATCGCCGGCGTCGTTGAACACCATCCCGAAGACCACGTTACCGGAAGCGCGCATCGCAGCGGCCAGGGCATCATCCTCGACCGTCGTCTTCGAAAAGGCGATGTCGAACCCGATCACCGTGGCTCCTGCCGCCGTGAGCTTCTCGATCAGCGGCACATAGGTGTCGCGCGGCCACGGCCAGCGCTCCGGTTCGGCGTTGAGCGCCTTGCCGTCGATGCCGACGATGACGACCTGCGGGCTCGGTTTGCGATCGCCCCGCACCGAATACCACAGATCCTGGATCTTGAGCTGGTAGGTCTGGCCGATCCCGAACAGCATGCACCCGCCCGCGAGCACGCAGGCCCCGACCGCGAACAGCATCCAGCGGCGCCTCTCGCGCGCCTGCTCGTCGAAGAGGAGACGTCCTTTGCTCATTTCACGATTCTTCCAGTGGCGTCATGGTACCCCGCGTCACGGCGGCGGGCAACCACCCGCGCCGGTATCACCCGTTGAACGTGTCACGTCACCCCGAAAAGCCGGGGGCGGCCGGTTGAACCGGCCGCCCCGCGAGGAGTCAGAGGGGATTTATGTGCCAGCCACCGAAGGTGGATCCACGATCCGGAATCCGACTCGCGGTCTACCTCAGGGGTTGGTCTCTACGCAGGAGTAGGACCCCATCGACCCGTCGCCGAAGACGTAATCGTCGAACTCCCCCACGTACTCGCAGTACTCGGTGAGACAGTCGGGCTGCCCTGCGTCGTCCCCCACGTTGTAGGGTGTCTTGCAGGCACTGCCTTGACGCTTGTCGTCCAGGCAACAGTCGCCGTTCTGGGCGAAACCGCCGGGACACACGCAGATCTGTCCGAAGAACCGCTCGGCGGTAAAGGTCAGCGACCAGTTGTTGTTGCACACACCGCCGTTGCCTTCAACATCGACCTCGGCCGAGGTCGTGCATTTGCCGCCCTTTTCGCAGGTCGCCTGGGCGGCTTCCTCGAAAAGCGGACCGGGCAGGTTGAATGCAGTGCCGAACTCGTTGTACTTGCCCTGCGGGTTGTAGCAGGCAGCCCTGCCGGACAGGTTGCAGGTCACGGCGTCGTTATAGAACTCACTCGACGGGTCACACTGCTCCTCATAGGGTACGGCCAGCGACGGGGGGCTGTCAGTGTAGGTTCCGTAGACTCCGCACTGAATCCAGGCATCGTCTGCCAGGTTGCCCCTGAGCCCTTTGAGGACCAGATCGCACACCTCGCTGCCGGTGATCCAGCTGGCGCAGATGTACGGCCCCGAGGGCTGGAGCTTCTTGCACCCTGCCTCGACACCGGTCGCAGCCGCGAAAAGGACCACGGCCACGACGCCGAAAATGAACACTGATGATACAGCTCGCTTTGTCATGTTCTCCTCCTTGTGTCATCGCCCGGGAGCCAATGCAAAATTGGACGCACGCACCCGCCGGGCCTCACCACGGTTGTTCGTTTGAGGACCATTCCTCATTTTCCATCTAGAAAGACAACGTGATCCTACCATATATTCTCCGCGTCGGGATGATCGTCGGGTTCCGGGTGTCGAGATCGAAGAACTGGAACTCCTCGTCGAGCAGGTTCGTCGCCCCGACCGTGAGGATGCCGTAACGCTTCGGCAGACGGTAAGTGAGAGCCAGATCGAGGGTCCAGAAGGTGTCGCTGGCCGACACCGGCATGCCGTTGATCCGCACGAAGTCGCCCTTCTGGTCGAAATAGGTCCCGGTCAGATTGGCACCGAACCCGTTCGCCATGAAGTAGCTCAGCCCGACCGGGAAGCGGTCGGTTTCGAGCGAGGTCGGGAGGTCGATCGCACCACCGGTCGTGAGCTCCTCGTGCAGGTACTCCAAACGCAGTGCGAAGTTCTTGTGGGCCGTTACGAAGACATAGGCCCGTCCGACCTTCTCGGTTGCGTCCTCCGTTTCCACAGCGCCGCTGTCGAAATTGATGTAGGGGATGTCCATGTCGCGCTGGGTGTACTCGACCCCTCCGTAGAACATCTGGCTGAACTTCTGGTCGATCGCGCCGCCGTAGCGCCAGGCGCTGGTGCCGATGATGTCGTCGTAGTACTGGTTGAACCCGGCGATATTGGTCGGCTCGAGGGTCTGGTCGGAAATCAGCGTTCCCCGCAGGGTCTTGAATCCGGCGGCGCGGATGGTCGTGCCCCTGGCCGGCCGCCAGGTGAAACCGAACTTCGGGTTGTACTGGGTCTCATCGTCGATCTCGGGCGTCTCGCCGTCGAGAAAGTCGCCGCTCACGCCGAGGATCGCGGTGAACTGGTCGACCGGGGTGAAGTAGCCGTAGGCGTAGGCGGTGTACTGCTTGAGGCTGGTGTCGAGGGTGTCCTCGAAGATGTTGAACGGCGGCGGGATGAGGTCGGGGTTGAGCTCGAACAAGGTATAGACGCTGCCGTCGACGTCGTAGTAGCTGCCGCCGGTCGTCAGCTTGAAGTGCTCCGTCCGGTAGAGCCACTGCAGTTCACCGGAGTAGCCGTCCTCGTCGCGGGTGGCTTCGAAGTAGTCGATGAAGTCGCCCGCCTGGTCATCGGTGTTCGACGACTGTGCGTCGATGTATCGGACCGACGCGAGCAGCACTGAGTTTGGTGCGAAGGCGTGTTTGAGGCCCAATCGAGCGCTCTGCCGCTCCTCATGGTTGCGCTCGCCCGCGAAATAGTCGTCGTCGAAGAAGCGCAGCCGGATGTCGCCTCGATTGCCGTCGCGGTAACGGTACTCGCCCTGGATGCTGGTCTTGGGGCTGACCTCGACCTGCATGAAGACGTTGGCGACCTCGTCATCGAGGTCGCTGTTTTCGCGCCACCCGTCGGTCTCGTAGCGGCTGTAGCCGGCACTGAATGAGAATTTGCCGGAGATGCCGGAGACGATCGCCTCGCCCAGCCAGGTCTGGTCCTCGCCGTACGAGCCGGTGATCTGAGCCTGCACCTGGTCGCGATTGAACAGCGGATTGAACTCGTTGAAGGCAGACGATTCGAGGGCCCCTGCGCCGCTGACCAGGGCGAGGTTGCTCTCGGCGTGGCCGCGGCTGGATGGCCGTGGTGTTGATCGGCTGCAGCATCTGCGACTGGAAGAGCTCGCTCACCCGGGCGATCTCGTGCCGCGGCAGAACGGCGTAGGAGTCGGCCAGCAGCCGGTGCGCCGAGTAGTTGGTCGGATCGGCGTTGACCGAGTTCCAGCCCTCGACCAGAGCGAGGGCCTGGAACCCGAGGTCGTTGTAGATCCGGCCCAGGCTCGCGCTGCGCGCCGCGAGGTCGGAGTCGAGCAGCAGCCGCGACCGGTAGACCCCGCGGTTGTCGTTGAGATCGATCGCGCTGCTGCATGTCGTGCAGCGCCTCGACCGGACGGTTGGTGGTCTGTTTGGCGATCGCCTGGTAGAACCACGGCGTCGGGTCGTTGGGGTCGAACTGCTTGGCGAGATCGAACTCGCGGTCCTCGAGCGTGATGCGCTTGCCTTCGTAGTAGGCCTTGCCGAGATAGCTGCGAATCAGGCTGTTGCCCGGGTCGAGGCTGGCCGCCGTCTCGATGTCGGTGATGCCCTCGTCGAGGTGACCTTCACGGATCTTCGCCAGACCGAGTCCGAGCCGCGCCAGCGGATCGCCCTGGTCGAGCTCGATCGCGTTCTCGAAGGCCTCCTTGGCCTGGACCAGCCGCACCTGCGCCAGGTGGGCGTAGCCGAGGACCGTCGCGGTGCGGGCGAGGTTCGGGTCTTTCTCCAGGGCCGTGGTCGCCGCGTCGAGCGCCTCTTTGTGCCGGCCGAACGCGAGGTGGAGTTCGGAGAGCCTCGCCCACGCGAGGGCGTTATCGGGGTCCATCGCGACCGCCCGCTCCACCGACTCCCGCGCCCCGTCGAGGTTGAAAACGGCCTGGCGGGCGAAGGACTGGGCGAGGTGCGCGGTGGCCGAGTTGCCGTCTGACTGCACCGCCTTGTCGCCCAATGCGAGGGCCTCGTCATAGCTGTTGCCGGCCACCGCGATCACGGTCTGCAGTGCCAGAGCATCGGTGTCGCCCGGCTTCAGCTCGATCGCGCGCTCGATGTCCGCTTTCGCGGCCTCGAGGTTCGAGGTCGAGAGCATCAGCGATGCCCGGTAGGTGAAAAAGTTCGGATCGCTGATCGTGTCCGCGTCCGCACCTTCGAGCAGATCGACCGCCGCCTTCGCGTCTCCCATACGAAACGCCTCGACCGATTGGCCCATCATGCTCTGCCAGGTCCCGACACCGGTCGCATGGTCGGGCGCCAGGTAGATGACCGGTTGGAAGAAAAGGGCCCACTGCACTGCGTCCTGCGGGCGAACCATGACCCTGAGCGCCGGCGCCTGACCAGCGCCAACGAGCGCCGACTGTCCGCCGGGGACCATCACGGTGCCCATGTCGTTCGAAACCTCGACCGCGCCTTCGAGGGCCTGCACCACCGTCGACTCACCGTCGTAGTCGACCGAGAACTCGGTGCCGCGCACGGCCGCAATCGTGCTGCCGGTTCTGATCCGGGTCTCGCGGTCCCTCCAGCTCACGACTCGCGCCCACAACCGGCCCGCGAACACCTCGACGTCACGCTTGCCGGCGCTTTCGTCGATCTTGACGCGGGAGTTCGGCCCGATCCGGAGCTGAGTATTGTCCGAGTAGAAACGGACCACCATCGAACCGGACCGCGTCGCGACGATGTCGCTGCTCTCGATGGCCATGCCCCGCTTCAATTCCACCGCACTCCCGAGCCGAACGATGTTGGCGTCACCGCGGTACGCCTCGAGGGTGGCGAACCTCGGAGCGCCCGTCTGCGCACGGGCCGGGACGACGAAGGCGCAGAGGATCGCCGCACAGAGTGCGAACCGCACGACGTTTGACTTCAGCTGAGTAAATTGCGACATGGTCTCCTCCGATTTCAGTTCGCACGTCACGCAACGGGCGGCATCCTTTGTTCAAATGATTGGTGAAGCGTTTCCAGCGAACGACTCACCAGGATTTTTCTCGTCCTTTGGTGAAACGTACGATACCCCGGTTTTGGTGTGATTGCCAGCCCCCGGGGCAGCCGGAGGCAGGTTAGAGTTCGGGGAACCCACCACCCGGGCGAATCTCCCAATACGATGTCAGCCCGCGGCAGCAGCTGGTACCTCTGGGATTGAGGAACTTGACGATCTCCTCAGCAGTCGGAATCCGTCCGGCCTTCTGTTTCGAAAAGACCACCTCGCCATCCACGATCACGTCGGTTTGACCCGCGCCGCGGGCGGCCTGGATGCCACCCCTCCACCGAAAACGCAAAACGGCAGCAGGGGCGAAACCTGTCCCGCCTGCTTGATTTCGACTTTTGCAGAAGGCCGGGTTCTTTTCTCCGGACAGCCCTTCCGTCCTCACTCCGAATCGTTTTTCAGCACCCGGATCTGCAGCGGCGAAAGGGTGTCCAGGTGAACATCGCGCTGCGGGAATGCGACGGTGATGCCCGCCTCGCGAAACAGTTCGTCAACCCGGAAACGGAGGTCCGACAGCGTCCTCCGGCGATCCATCGGACGGCGCATGACGACCCAGAAAAACGCCTCGAACATCAGGGCGTTGTCTCCGAAGTCCGCAAAAAACACCTCGGGCTCGGGCGGGATCAGCGCCTTGTCGAGCTCGCGAATCGCCTTCAGAATCAACTCCTCCACCTGTCGGGTCGACGAACCGTAGGCGACCCCGACCTTGAGCCACACCCTCACCCTGTCATCCGAGTGGGTCCAGTTGATCACGTTCTGATCGAGAAAGGCGCCGTTGGGGACGATGATGTGGAAGTTGTCGAAGGTCTTGATCTTGGTGCTGCGGGCGCCGATGTTCTCGACCTCGCCGAAGGTCTCGCCGACCTCGATCAGATCGCCGACCTTGATCGGACGCTCGAAGAGCAGGATGACGCCGCTGATGAAATTGTTGACGATCTTCTGGCTGCCGAAGCCGACCCCGATGGCGATCGCGCCGCCGGCGAGGGTGAACACCGTGAGCGGGATCTCCGACACCCAGAGGGCGAACACCACCAGACACACCCCTACCGCATAAAAGGTGAGGGTCTCGAAGGCCGCGGCAGCTCCCGGTTCGAGCCCGATTCGCGCGAACAATCGACGTGAGACCCGCCGGATCACCAGCCTGGCGATCGGCAGGCCGAAAACCAGAACCAGCAGCGCGATCGTCACCTTGCCGACGGTCAAGGGTCGACCGTCGATGGCCGTCAGCTGGAAGTTCCAGACCGCAGCGACGCGTTGCCACAAATCGCGGACCGTCTCCCAGAACCCCGGCGCCGCCAGGAGAATCGAGCGCCCCGGACGAGTGCTGATCGTTCCGTCGGACGGCCCGCCCGGAGACCTGTGGTTCACCATGATTCGCCTCCTCGGAGGAACCCAGTGTACGCGAGAGTGCCCATCGCTCCACTGACGCCCCACGGGACATCGGCTATAGCCCCGGCTTCCGGCTGGGCTGAGACGTCGCCCGGCGCCGAGTTCTGACGCCGCAGTTGCACGACTGCGCCGGTTGTGTCATTCTCGCCCCAGGAGAACATGAAAATGAATCTCATACGCTTTCACCGCCTCGCGCGGTGCGCTGTTGCATTGGCCGCCGTTGTGCTCGCGGCCTGTGGCGGCGTGCCGACCGAAACCGTCACTGCCACTGTCACCGAGCCGATGTTCACCGGCACCGGGCTGCACCGCCGGACGGTGGTAACGGCCTCGGCTGAGGCCCAGGCCTACTTCGATCAGGGGCTGGCATTCCTGTTCGCCTTCAACCACGACGAGGCGATCCGCTCGTTTCGCGCGGCCACCGAACTCGATCCGAACTGCGCTATGGCGTGGTGGGGCATCGCCTACGCCAACGGTCCGCACATCAACAACCCGGTGGTCCCCCCGGAACGGGAAGCAGAAGCATTCGAAGCGGCCAAGCGCGCGGCTTCCCTCGCCGAAGGGTTGGACGACGGGGCCGATCGCGCGCTCATCCTGGCAGTGACCACCCGTTACGCCTCGCCACAGCCCGACGACCGCGGCCCGCTCGACGCGGCCTACGCCGCGGCCATGGCCGATGTCTACGCAGCCCACCCGGACGACGGCGACGTCGGTGCGCTCTACGCCGAGGCGCTGATCGACATCCACCCGTGGGATCTGTGGGAGCACGACGGCTCGCCCAAGGAGTGGACGCCGCCGATTGTCGCCCTCCTCGAAGATGTCGTCGCCGACCACCCGGAGCACCCGCTGGCCCTCCACCTCTATATCCACACCGTCGAGGCGTCCGATGATCCGGCGCGCGGCGACGTCGCCGCCGACCGCCTGCGGGACCTGGTCCCTGGGCTCGGCCACCTGGTGCACATGCCGTCCCACATCGACGTCCGGCGCGGCCGCTGGGAAGAGGCCATCACCGCCAACTCCAGGGCCATCGACGCCGACGCCGCGTATCGAGCAGCCGCTCTCGTGCCACCCGACTTCTACCGGCTCTACATGTCGCACAACCACCATATGAAGGCCTACGCCGCCATGATGGTGGGCCGCAGCGAGGTGGCCATGACCTCCATCCGGCAGCTGGTCAGCGAGATTCCAGAGGACTGGCTCCGCGAGAACACGCTGTGGGCGGACGGCTTCATCGCCATGCCCTACGAGGTGATGATGCGGTTCGGGCGCTGGCAGGAGATCCTCGACGAACCCGACCCACCGGACTACCTCCCCTTCACCCGCTCGATGCACCACGCGGCCCGGGCAGTGGCCCTTGCCGCCCTCGACCGTCCCGATGAGGCACGAATCGAACAGCAGGCCTTCCTCGAACTGCGAGTGACGGTGCCGGAGGAGGCGTTCTTCGGCAACAACATGGCCTCCGATCTGTTGAACGTGGCCGACCGCCTGGTGGAGGGCGAGATCCTCTACCGCGAAGGCGCCAAGCAGGCGGGGATCGAGGCGCTGTACGAGGCAGCAGCCCTCGAGGACGCGCTCAGGTACGACGAGCCGCCGGACTGGATCCAGCCGATCCGTCACGCCCTGGGGGCGACGCTGATGCAAGAGGAGAGGTACGCGGAGGCGGAGGTGGTCTACCGGGAAGATCTCGAACGGCTTCCCGACAACGGGTGGTCGCTGTACGGGCTCGCGCGGGCGCTCACGCTGCAGGGCGACAAGGAGGAGGCGGTTGCGGTGGAGGCACGATTCGACCAGGTGTGGGCCAGCGCCGACACCCGGCTTCGATCGTCGTGCTTCTGCCAACCGGGGGTGTAAACGCTGGCGTGGGCTTGTCGCCCGTGGCGGGCCAGGAAGCACCCACCCGGCAGCCGGGACGGCTGCCCCACACGACAACCCGGGCGCGGTTGTGGGGCACGCGTCCCGCGTGCCGCGTGGGTGGTGAGGCTCAGAAAAGCACCCGTCAGACCGGTTTGACGAGCTCGACGATCTCCTCGGCGGTCGGCATCCGGCCGGCCTGCTGTTTCGAAAACACCACCGTGCCGTCGACGATCACGTCGAGCTGACCGGTGCCGCCCCAGCGCATCTTCGGGGTCACCCCGAGGGTCTTCGCCAACTCCTTCTGGAGGCGCCCGGCCCCCTTGCGGGTGTTGGTTCAGAGAAAACAACGTTTGATTTCGATGTTCACGGAAACACCATACCACCGGGTCTCGTGATCAACGCCATACCCGCCACGTTCCCGAGCACCGAAAAAAACGCGGGGACGATCCCGTGATCGCCCCCGCGAGAGTTCTTCGGTCCGGTTCGTCCGTCGGATTCAGACCGACGGCATCCAGTTAGTGGGCCTTGACCGACCACTGAATGAACGACGTCATCTCCTCGTGGTAGGAGTCCGGTTCGATGATCTCCGTGATCGACATCCAACGGGCGCGGCGGCCTTCGTCGTCCATTGCATCCCAGGACGCGTCAAAAGCGGCATCGACCGCATCGAGTCCGTCGGCGTCGCGGACGACATGCCACCACCAACGAAGCCTCGGGTTTTCGGTCGTGATGGACTCTCGGCTCAGACCGTACGCCACGACGACGCCCTTCTCGAGGAGCGCCTCATAGACCGGCTTTATTCGATTTTCCCAGTAGCTGTTGAATCCGCGGAACTGATTCTTCTGCACCACCACTGATTGGGAGAAATAGTAACCGCCGTCGAGGGTGACAGCGGCCGACCGCAGGTTGTCGGTCTTGATGACGTAGTCGCGGTGCTTGGTGATCATCGAGGCAAAATCGTCGTCGAGTGACCCCTTCAAATCCTTGTCCATCGATTTCCACGCCGCGTCGTAGGCCTCTCCGGCCTTGGTCAGGGCTCCCAGGCTCTCGGCCGAGTACCACACCGAATGGGTGTAGCCCTCGGGAGAGTGCAGCACCTGGGAATCGAAGCCCCACTCGGTGATGGCACCCTGCGTCATGAGCTTCTCGAGGATCGGTTGGTCGTTGGCCTTGAACATTTCGGCAAACTCGTCCCAGTTCGTCCGCTCCACCTGCCACAGCTCGACCCGCGTGTAGGTCGTCGTGTCCTCATCGTCCGCCGCCTGCGCGACCCGCGGCATCGCGATCAGCGTCGCGAGCGCCACGATCAGCGCAATCGAACCGGCTCGCAGCCTGCTGCCGGTCCCGCATTTCGATTCCGTCGTCACCATGTTCTCCCCCTTGTGTTCCGTTCATGAATAATCGCTCGCTGGCCGCACCGGTTCCCGATCTCGGGCGGCGATTCACGGCTCGACGCCGGCCCCCCAGCCCGTTTCAAAAGCAACAACCACCACGCCAGGAGGGCGATGGCTCAAGCGCGATCCCCCGACTGAAATGGACGGCCTGCAGAGTGTTTGCTCTGCAACTGAGTCTTGATTTCTCGATCCGATGTCCTCATTATCCCGGCCCACCGGGCAATGTCAAGCGCTCGCCGGCACGGAACCCACGCGCCGCGGTACAAGCCCTTCCGCGTGGTACGATTTAAAACGTGCCACTATTTTCGCCCTTGCCCGCCGTGTGTGACGCTGTTGACGTCATTCGTGGAGCCGTCCGGGGTTCCGAGGCGACGTCGTGAGCGCCGAACACCGCCTCAAACGGCAGCTCCTTCGGGGTCTGGCTGAGGAGAACATCGAGATCATCCGCAACCAACCGAAGGGCACGCTCCGCCGGCAGCGGGCCGCCAGGATGCAGCGGATCCGTCGCGCGGCCTTTGCCGGCGGCGGGACCCTGGTGGTGGTCGCAGCCGTCCTGCTGGTCCTCGGCATCAGATCCGCCGCGAGTTCCGGCGGCAGCGCAGCGGATTTTTCCGATGCCTCCGTCTTCCCCCCGGCCATGGCCCCACCCGACAGCACCGAAACCGGCGTCCGCATCGACGATCTGACCGAAATGCTCACCGGCGGCGAGGTGCGCGCGATCGATCCCGCGGTCATCCCGCTGGCCGTGCACAGGATCGTCATCGACCCGGGCCACGGCGGGATCGACAGCGGCACCAAACTGGACCACTGGGGAATGTACGAATCGGACCTGACCTGGGACATCGCGACCCGGCTGGAGGCCCTGCTCACCAACGCCGGCAGCCAGGTGATCATGACCCGCAACGGCGACGAAAAGGTCTCGGTGCAGGCGCGGGCGGACATCGCCAACCAGTCCCGCGCCGACCTCTTCATCTCGATCCACGTCAACTGGCTGCCCGACCGGGAGGCCCGGGGCTTCGAAACCTACTCCGGTGGTGCCACGGTCGACCCGTTCCTCAAACAACTCGCCGCCGCAGAAAACCTCGACTCCGGTTTCTCCGTGGCTGACACCAGGCGACTGCTCGACGGCATCTACCTGGGAGTCCGCCAGCAGGAGTCGCACCGGCTCGCCGAATGGGTCGGTCAGGCACTGTACGGAACCCTGAAAACCAGAAACCCGGAGATCATCGACCGTGGGGTGAGACAGGCGCCGTTCGCGGTCCTCGTCGCCACCGACATGCCGGCGATCCTGGCCGAGGTCGCGTGCCTCTCGAACGACCGGGAAGCGCGGCTCCTGGCCCTGCCGAAATACCGCCAGAGCATCGCCGAGGCCCTTTTCACGGGCATTCAGGGCTATGCACTCGAAGTCAGCGCCGCCGCAAAAGGGGATGCATCATGACTGAAAAGACCGAAGATCTTCTGATCGGAATCGACCTCGGGACCTCGCAGAGCGCGATCTCCACGTCGACCGGTGAACGCCACGTGGTCGACAGCTACGTCGGTTGGCCGGTGGACGCCGTCGCCCGCAAGATCCTCAAACGCGACGTGCTCTTCGGCCGGGACGCCGTCGACAACCGCACGATGCTCGACCTGCATCGCCCACTCGAGCGCGGCCTCCTCAAGGAGGGGGCCGAAAAGGACCAGCAGGCGGTCCGCGAGTTGCTCTCCCATCTGATGGACCTCGCGGGAGTGGCCGCCGAGCGCAAAAAGGGCGCCAAGGTCCGGGCGGTGGTCGGCGTCCCCGCCGAGGCCCTCCGGGTCAACAAGCAACACGTTCGCGAGGCGATGCGCGGTTTTGTCGACGGGCTGATCATCGTCTCCGAGCCCTTCGCCGTCGCGTACGCGCTCGACGCCCTGCTCCACGCCATCGTCGTCGACGTCGGCGCCGGAACCACCGATTTCTGCGTCATGAGGGGCCGCTACCCCACCGAGGAAGACCAGCGGACCCTCACCAACGCCGGCGACTGGGTCGACGAGCAGCTGGCCAAGCTGCTCAAGGAACGCCACCCCGGCATCAGCGTGTCGATCCACACCGTCCGCGGCTGGAAGGAGGCGTCGAGCTTCATGGGCAAACCGCCCAAACCGGTGGTGGTCTCGGTGCCGGTCGCCGGCAAACCCTCGGAGATCGACATCACCGAAGAGATGCGCCAGGCCTGCGAGGCCCTCGGCCCGCCGGTGGCGGAGACCATGCTCGACCTCATCGCCGCGGCGGAGTCGGAGTACCAGGAGCAGGTCCGCAACAACGTGATCCTGGCCGGCGGCAGTTCGGCGATCCCGGGGTTCGACACCTTCCTCACCAACTCGCTGCGCGAGTACGGAGGCGGCAAGATCCGCAAGGTCAAGGACCCGGTCTTCGTCGGCGCCGACGGCGGCCTCGCCCTGGCCAAGGACGCACCCAAGTCGGACTGGGAGAAGTTGCCCGGATAGACGACTCACCGGCTCATTCCCACGGTTCGCGTTCCGCAGGCCCGCCACGGGGTGGCCGTGTCTTTTCAGGACCTCCCGTGTGTCCGGTAAGATTGACTGCAGCATCACTTCGGTCTGACGAAAGGACACCGTGCTCGAAAAGCGACCCGTGGTACTGGTGGCCGGCATCGGGCGCAGCTCGTTCGACGGGCTGGCGCCGGTGCTCGACCGTCAGAAGCTCGAGGTCGTCCAGGTGACCTCGGCCGAGGATTCGAGCAAACTCGCGTTTGCCGACCGGGTCGACCTCGTGATTCTCGACGCCGAACCGACCACGATGGGCCTCGCGGAGGTGGTTCGGATCATCCGGTCGAAGCCGTCGGCGTCCAACAAGGCATCGCTGCTGGTCCTCGCCAGACCCGGCAAGTCGGATGAGGCTCTCGCGCTGGTCGGTCGAGGGGTCAACCGGGTCATGCTCGCGGGTGACCCCCCGGAACTCATCGGCCAATGCGCGGCGGACCTCCTTGCCATTGCCCCTCGGACCACCCTGCGCCTTGCCACCCGGCTCCTGGCCGAGGTCGCCGACGGCACGGACGAGGCGTTGGGCGCGGTGGTCAATATCTCGTCCTCCGGCATGTTGGTGGAAACGGATGCTCTGTTCCTGCCCGGCCAGCACGTTGTCATTTCGATCGACGTGGCGGGGCAGACCGAGCCCCTGACCGTCAAGGCGGAGGTCGTGCGTCAGGCTCACCCCAAACGCGATGGCGTCGAGGGCATCGGCGTTCGTTTCCTCAAGTTCGCCGGCGACAGCCGGCAACGCCTCGACGCCATTCTCGGCGACGCGTTCGACACCCCGCTCCCGTGAGGGCGACCCGGACGTGCTTTAGGGCGTTTAGCACCTATAAAAAACGTACATAGTCTTAAATAACAAAGTGCTAGAATGAGACTCGAGGGTGAACAACCGATGACTTGGAGAGCCGATGACCGCCCAGGTCCCGGAACACGTCCGCATCAACGACACGATCTACGACCTCTGCGGAGTCCGCGGCGAAGGCCTTTTCGACCCGGCCCACCACGGCATCGAGCCCGCAGCGCCACACTCCGCCTGCTGGCGGGGGTACGTCTGCGGCTATGCGATTCTCGACGGCCGGCTGGTCCTCGACGACCTCGAGTTGTGGTCGGACCCCGACCGGTGGCGCCGCAACCGCCAGACCCTCGATCACCTGTTCGGCGAATGCCTCGCCCTCGACGACGAGCGGCCCGGGGTCGATGCCAGGGGCCTCGCTTTTCCGGTCCCCTTCACCGGAGGCCTCCTCCTCGGTGCCGATTTCATCGAGGAGCTCTACGTTCACATGGGTTTTCATCCAGCTTACAAGTACCGGCATGTTCTCGAGCTGACCTTCGAAAACGGTCGACTGCTCAGCCAGAGCGACCGCTCGATCGAGATGGAGGAGATCCGTCTTCGCGAGGGGCGCGGCGACGGCAAACGCTCGAAAGACGTCGTGGCATGGATCAACGACTGCTTCCGGATCGACTACTGAATGCACAGCTCTGTCGAAGACCCGATGTCCGACCGTCTCCCACCCGCGAGCCTCTGCGACGAAGACTGGGAGTCCGTGTACCGCTATGCGCAGGCGATCTTTGCCTGCGGTATGTACTCCATCCACGGTCCGACCCACTGGAACCGCGTCGAAAAGGTGGGCCTCGAACTCGCGAGGGAGACCGGCGCCGATCAGACCGTCGTCCGCCTCTTCGCCATCCTCCACGACTCGTGCCGCCTCAACGACAACGACGACCCCGGTCACGGCCCCAGGGCGGCCGACATGCTCGGGACCCTCATCGGCATCCTCCTCACCCTCGACCCCCACCGCCTCGTCCTCCTCGAACAAGCCATCCGCCACCACACCGACGGTATGACCTCCGATGACCCCACCATCGGCACCTGCTGGGACGCCGACCGGCTCGACCTCGCCCGCGTCGGCAAGGACCCCGAGGCGAGGTATATGAGCACCGAGGCAGGAAAGAAGCGCGCCGCGATCGCGTGATCCGCAGCTGTCGGGACCATCTGCAAAAACTCCGCAGACTCGTCGTGAGCCACTGATCACCTTCCTACCCCGCGTGAATTCCCTGGCTCGACTGAAGTTGTGGGCCACCACCGAGTGCGTTTGGGCCTCGACTGTCTTCACATTTCTCATCTTGGCTTTGACAAATGGAAATTCGCGCCCCACATTCGAATAGAAGGCATGTTCGTTTCAACATCTGGAGAGGAGAGACCCGCCGGGTCGTCAGGCAATTGCGCAGACATGAATCGTCTGCGGGAAGGGCATTGCCGTGATGAAAAGCGTCCGCTTGGCATCTGCCACACTGTGTATTGTTGCGACATTTCTGATTGCAGGGTCGGCATCAACCGCCGACCCGCTGGTCCCCGACGAATCGCCCATCCCCACGTCACCCCACCCATCGCAAGCCAAGGCTGACATCACAATTTTCGCCGACGGGTTCGAGAGCGGTGACACTCGCGAGTGGTCGAACGGCTCCGCCAGTCCCTTGTGCCAGACCACTCTCGACATGCCGACCGGATTGGCAGAGTAGGAGGCGGTGATGATCAAGAGCATTCGTCTCCATCACCACCCGGTACCTGTCGTCATTCTGGCTTCATTTGTCGTGCAAATCTCACTGGCCACCTCGGCACACGCACAGGATGACATCTCTGACCCGGACTTCTCCTACAACATGTTCTACCCCAAGTACGCCAAGGGGCGGCAGCCGACCGCCTACGACGTCGGTGAGTTCGACAGCGTGAATCTCTACAACGGTGGGCTGTCGCTGACGATCCCGCTCGGCCCGCCGCTGGCCTTCGGACCCGTTTCGAGGAGGCCTTGGCCCACCTTCAGAGGTGTTTCCAGCATCTCGGTTCACCCGTGTCTCAGGTCGAGACCTGGCCAGCCGTTTTCTGTCGTTGAGGACCTCGTTCTGGAAATGGCATTGACCGATCCTCAGCTCCAGTGTTTTCAGTGTGGCAAGGTCAGATGGGGATCAGTCTTGGACAGCACTGACCGTGACGGGATGCTCCACAGTCGTCGACGATTCACCCGAGCCGGGGATCGGCGAGGCGGCCCTTCAACTTCGGGAGTCGCCATTCCACATCGGCAGGCCATGCCGCCTTTCCGCATCATCCACGCACAATCATCTTCCGAGCGCGCGGTTCGACGACACCGCCCATATCATCGCGACCGGCCGGATCTTCTACGACAGCGACGACGACGGAATCATCACGTACACCAATGACACCGATGTCTGGGGAACGCTGCCGTTGGAGGGCCGGCCGCTCGAAATCCGCAGTTATCGCGGCGCGCACCACCTCGACGGCGAAGACCTCTGGTACTGCACCACCGACACCAACCCGCGGCTGGAGCGGAGGGCCCTCTTTTCCTACACCCTCGACCGCGAGGACGACACACCGCCCGGAGGCGAGCATGTCACGCTGGGGTCGGCCTTCCTCGGCGGCTACGAACAGTACTCCGGCGCCCGCCAGGAGAATGTGCAGACGCGCCGGCAGACGACACAGTACCTGCGGGCATCGCTCCTCGAAAACGCACAGGAAGAATTCGCCGAACCGCTCTACTCCGGGTCGGAATCGTGGTTCGAGCGCGACGTTGAATGCGAGCCCTCCGACTGCGTCTTCAGCTGGCGAACCGTCTACGGATTCACCCAGTCGATCGCCGAACCGCGTGTGCCGACACACCAGGTCCTCGGTCTCTCGACGTCAGACTTCACAGCCTCCCCGCCCGGTCCGACAGATTTCGATCTTCGCACCACGACCTCGTATAACAAGGGGTTCACGTCGTCGATCTGGCTGCCTGATCTGGTCAGCCAACAGGTCTCGACGCTGGACACACCATCGAGCTTCGAACGCACCACCACCACGTTCAGAGATAACGGCGCCGTCAAGACGAGACGCCGCCACCTCTCGCAGTCGGCGAATGACTCCAACGACATCACCACGACCTTCACCTACTGGCTCGACCCGGGCGACGCCACGGTCTTCGGCTATGGAAGGCCGAAGACGGTATCGCGTGCACGAATGGGGGTCATCCAATCGCTTTCGGGCTCGCGGTATGTAGCCTTGCCCGGAGGGTTGTTCGAACGCGAGACTTGGATCCTGTGCCCGCCCGGCGCAGCCGCCGCCGGGCGGTGTCCGGGGTGGACTGCAGCACCGGCCGCCTTCGGCGGCGCCGGGGAGCTCGAGAGCCGGGTCACGTTCGACGCATTCTGGCGCCGCGCCACCGCGCTCAGCGATGGCAACGGTGACGGATTCGCAGCCATCGAACACGACGATCTCGGCAGTTGAAGTCCTCGAACGAGCGACGATTCGAAGTCGCCGACCTGGTTCCACTACGACCCGAACCTGCGGTGGAGCGAGGATCGCGTCGACGCGACGCACACGACCGATCTGGTCCAGCGATCCCACTTCGACGGCCTGGGCCGCCCGCGCCACCACCAGGCGAGGCGCGCCGGTCCCGGGGTTCTGTTTCACCACCAGACTGCGTTCCACGACGGAGCCGGAACAACCTGGGCCGAGAGCCACATGCTGGCATCAGCCGACCTCACCGCGCCGATCTCCTTCTCAGCCGACGACAACTGGGAGATCACTGCCGCCGTCGACCCCTTCGGCCGGCCCGAGCGGCAGGTGGCGTCGGACGGCGGCCTCGCCCTGTCGGGCTACCGCGGAGACACCTGGTCGCAGACTCTGATCCTCGACCCGGACCTCGGACTCGACGGTGGCTTGTCTCGAACCATCACTCGCCGGGACGCACGCGGACAGACCCTGGAGTCGTGGGAGGACAAGGGCGCTCCGGGGATTGATCCTCTGCACTTCCTGAATGTCTCGCAGATGGTGCCGTGGCGTTTTGTCCGCGGTAATTACGAGTACGACGTCGGCGGCCGCACCACCGAGGTCGAAATTCGCGGTCAGGACATCAACTCCGTGGGTCGGGTGCAACGGCGAACGATGACCTTCAACGCTCTCGGCGAGCTCCTCGCGCATTCCTTCCCCGAGCACGGCGCCGGCAACGGCACGATTGCATACGAAAACTTCGATGCTTTCGCGGCTCGCTGAGCACGGTCCAGGCCGAGAGTCTGCGTGAGGCCTAACCAAGGCGACGCCGCCGGCCGCGAGATCGAGCGCTGGATGTTGTACGGCAGCAACAGGTACCTCGTCGGAAGCGTCAGATACGGCGCCGATGCCGCTGCCCACGAGGTCGCCCAGGTCGGCACCGAGCTACACCGCGGTCAGCATCGGTTTCGAGAGTTTCCCAGGGGGGTGCATTGAGACGAACGCGATCGGCGTCACCCACAGCTACGCCTACGCCGATGCCCAGGGGCTTCTCAGTGGGCGCACCACTGAAATCAGCTTCGGTGGGCATTCGGCCGCTGGGGGCGTGCAGGCGTTCAGCCTCGGCTACGAGTACGACCGCTGGGGAAACCTGGACCGGGTCTTTTACCCCGAGCTTGCCGGCGTCGCGGGGTGCACGCCTTCGGCGCCGACCATCGACCTCGTGTGGGACCCGGTGGCGCTCGCCTCGATCACGGATGCCACCACCGGGGTCGCGCTCTTCAGAGAGCCGCACTTCGACCCCGCCACCGGGATGCTGGTGGACTGGAAGACCGCGGCCGGGACCATGCCGGGAACACCGGCGGTCCAGGAGATCATCTCTTCGCCTATACCTATGGCAATCCCGTTGGGTTTATCGACCCAGATGGTCGAGCTGTAGAAACGCCTTGGGACGTAATCAACGTCACCATGGGCGCGACCAGTCTCGTGGCAAATATCGCATCCGGAAATGTCGGTGGGGCCGTTCTCGATTTTGGGGGGCTTGTAGTCGACCTCGGCGCCACAGTGGTCCCTGGCCTACCGGGTGGGGCATCTACTCTTATAAAGGCAAGTAGAGCTGCGCGCGCTGCTAGGGTCGCAGCAAACGCCAAGCGCGGATTGGCCTTTGAACGACAGGTATTGACGGCATTACGGGCAACCAAGGGAAGAAATGCGGTGACTACAGTTTCGTCGAGGGTCACAACAATTCCCGACCTGCCAATTGGGAAACTGTTTGGTGTGACAGACATAAAAGACGTCAAGCAGGCGAGCCTTACAAAGCAACTTCGGGCCCAGTTGGTAGCGGCTCAAACAGGCGGCAAGCCATTTAGCCTGATAATTAGCACCAGGACAGACACAATATCTCGACCGTTGAGTGAGGCGATTCGACGAACGAACGGAAAGATTTTCATTTTTGATAGCAATACCGAGAAATTCGTTGAGGCAGTGCTCGAAGGTAACAAGGTGATAAACTAGCAAAATGAAACGTCCAATTCATGTAGGCATTCTTTCCCCGTCATCGATGAAATCCCGTGTTTCTGGCAGAGATTTTCTCAATCTCCTATTGGAGATTGCGCCCGGATATGCGCCAGTTCGTTTCAATAATCACGAACCAATCAACAAAGTCTTCGATAGCCAGAACTTGGGACCCGCGCTCGACATATGGGATTGGAACTTCCTTTGGCGAGGTGCAGGAAGCGAAATTCAAGGGAGCGTCTGGGCCGAATCTCGGATTCATAGTTCGATATACTTCCAAGTATCGCGGAAGGTCTATGATCTCTCATTAATCATCAATGTGATAACAGGAATATCTTCGAGGTTCTTGGTAGACATCGCATACATTCACCTTCACACGCCGAATGACGTTGATGATCTCAACAACTACAAATACCACCTCATGCCTTTCGTCCAGAGTTTGACAACTCATGATCTGAACAAGGGCCTACCAGACCTCTGTTGGGGGATGTACTTCGGACCACCCTATCGAAAATTGTTTGGCGAAAAGCTGGACTCTGTTCCTGCGTTCCGAATGTTGGATGACGGAATCGGTGTATATATCCAACTCACCAAGGACATCGAAGACGTGACGAAAAATCGTGAGCAGTATCTTGCCGCAAAAAGTTCGGCGAAACAACATCTTGACTCGGACGCATTTTATGTAGAGAACGAGCGCCGAAGGTGCGGCGTTCCGAATTTTCAACTTGGCAGGATTCTTAGCAAAGGCCAAGAGGCGTAGCAAAAGGGTTCCAAACACTTACTCAAGTACCGCGTGACCGACGGCTCGGTCATCGAGGCCGCCTTCTCCCTCCGCGACCAGGAGGGCAACGTCCTCACCGACTTCCTGTTGACACCCTCAACCGTCGGTAATACCGCCGGCAACTGGCACCGGCTCTCGGACCACGTCTTCCTCGGCCGCCGCCCCCTCGTCCACCGCACAAGCCCGACCAGCGGCCAGATCACCTACACCACCGTCGTCACCGATCACCTCCAGAGCACCCGCAAGGAAATCTCCAACCTCGACAACCCCGCCGCCCAATCCACCTTCACCTACTGGCCCTTTGGCGAGTTCGCCGAACGTCTCGGGACCCCCGCCGCCAAGCACCTCTACACCGCCCACGAACGCGAAGACACCGGCACCGAGGCCGGGACGATGGGCGGTTTGGACTACATGCATGCGCGGTATTACTCCCCGTTGTTCGGGCGGCTCGCGTCGATCGACCAACTGGGAGGGGATGTAGGAAACGCCGGAAAATGGAACCGCTATGCTTACGCCCATAATTGTCCTTTGACGTATCTTGACCCCGACGGTAGAAATCCTGTCGCTTCCGATCAAGCCATTCGAATTATCAAGGAAATTCGGGCACAAACTTATTGGAGGCTTATGGACGTGCCGGTGGTGGGTACGGCACTCGCAGCCGCTTTTGATACGCTAGTGACCGCATTTCCATCGAACGACGCGATAGCCATTGACCTGGTTCCAGTTCCAGCAGTTGTTACTTCCGGCTCGAACCAAGCGGCTGTAGCACTTCTCCGAAAAAACGCTAAACAGGGCGCTGCATTCGAGAGAAAGGTGGTGCAGGAATTGAAACAATTTCTGACCGACGTTGTCGAACAAGTGACTGTCAAAACCAAAAGTGGGGTTAAGACGAGACTCGACATCGTTGGAAAGGAAGTTGAAAGTGGAGCACTCAAACTCACGGAAGCAAAGTCGTCTGCAACTGCAAGATTTACAATCAACCCAAAAATGGCCTTTCCTGAAATCAAAGAGTCTGGAGCCCTGGTCGTGGGGAAGGGCAAGCCCGGGGTTCCCGGAGGGACAGAAATTCCTCCAACAATCGTCGACATCGTTCGTCCCGAGTAACATGGGAAGGGGTAAAGGGGATCATGACTGTAGAGGACGCCGACTCCGTGGACGCGATCGGGGTGGACGAGTGGTCTGAATGCGTCGTATTGACTGTTTCCGACCACCTCGACTGGAGAGATGAACAGTCACACTTGGCAGCACTTCAAGAAAAGATCAACACCTATTTGAGATTCATCGAAAGCGGAGAGATTGATCGAGCCTACCCCAACGCTATCGGAAGAACCCGAATCATAGATGTTGTGTTGAGATGCCCACCAACTGAAAAGGCACTAGCGTTTTTTCATGATGCAACAGCGATACTCGCGGATTCCGGAATTCAGCTGAGATCACGCGTATACCCAGATTTGCAGGTGTGATCAAAAAAAAGGAAAAAGGTAAAAAATAAGGGTGCCAAATATTAAATAAGAGTGCCAGACACCCACTTATGATGTTATGCTCTCGAGCAGTCTTTCATCGGAGGTCAGGGCTTGCCGAGAGCGAACCGGGTGTTTGTCGAGGGCGGCATCTACCATGTGTACAACCGGGTTTCGCGCGGAGAGAGGGTCTTTTCGAGTGACGACGAAGCTTCAGCATTCGTCGAACTGCTGCGCAAGGTCAAACGACGCGACGGGCTTGTGGTCTTCGCCTGGTGCCTGATGTCCAACCACTACCACCTGGCGCTGCGGACCGGCGCGGTGCCGCTCTCGCGCTCGATGCGAAGCCTCCAGCAAATGGTCACCCGGGGATTCAACCTCAGGCACCGCGTCTACGGGCCGCTGTGGCAGGGACGGTACAAGGCCAAACTGGTGGAAGATCAGCGGTACCTGGACTCACTGCTGGCCTATATCCATCTCAACCCGGTGACGGCCGGTATCGTGGATGATCCGGAGAAACACCTGTGGACCGGTCATAGGGAAATTGCGGGACGGTCCCGGCAAATGATCACCGACGTCGACGAAGTCCTGATGCTGTTCGGAAAGACACGCAGGACAGCTCGACGAGCCTATGTGCGAGCCATGAAGGGGACGATCGCCGAACCGTGGGCGGCAGAGAGTCCGGGCAGGCTCCCGTGGTGGAAGCTCGGGCGCCCGGCCGAGGAGGAAGATGGGAAGCTCCAGCTCGACCGGGAGCGGGCGTTCATTGACGAGCTCGGCCGGAGCACCGGTCTGGAGAGGCCGCCGATGCGAACTGTTGAATTCATCACGAGAGCCGCGGCCTATCTCGAGGTCGACGTCGAGTCCCTCGCCGGGAGGGGCCGAAGCCTGGAGATCGTCCGTGCACGAGAGCTCCTGTCGACACTCGGAGTCGAGCGATACGGTCTGCGCGTCAAAGACCTCGCAACGATCATGAACAAGAGCGCCGAGGCGACGAGCCGGATGGTGAGCCGAGGTGCGGACAAACGCCAGGAGGACGTGAGATTTCGGAAGGCCTACGACGGTATGGACCTGTATCTCGTCAGCTATGGTGGGAAGCTCCGTTGATAACATCATAAGTGGGTGTCTGGCACCTTTTGAGCCGCGGCGCGAGTGGGCCAGGGAGGCGTCTTCGGGCAGATGCAGTTGGGGCGCCTGCAGCGAGAGGTCAAAGCCCGCTACTCGGTCCACGATTGCAAGACGGTCGCGGAGGCGGACTCCTACCTCGACGCGCTCTGATCCGACGGGAAAATTGCAGACATCCGACGTTCCCCGTTCCTCATGATTTGTTCACCGCGGCGGCTGTTGTGAGGGTGTG
This sequence comes from Candidatus Sulfomarinibacteraceae bacterium, assembly GCA_963823345.1. GTDB lineage: Bacteria > Acidobacteriota > Thermoanaerobaculia > Thermoanaerobaculales > Sulfomarinibacteraceae > Sulfomarinibacter. Next base: position 33,816 of record CAWGLE010000007.1, on the reverse strand, counting down.
ATCTGCGGCACCGATGCGTAGCCTTTACTCGGCACCGTAGACGTTCGGCGGTCCCAGGTGTTCGGGGAACCGCTCGCGCAGCGCACACCTCATCTCGTAGCAGAGGTGGCAGGCATCCACGTAGCCCTTCTGGTGGGGTAGATCGAAGACCCGGACCAACTCGGCGGGGCCGCCGGCGACCAGCGGTCCGATCACGGGGTGGCTGTGGGGATCGTAGGTCTCGAGCATGTCACCAAGACTGGCCTTCTCCACAGTGCCCAACAGGAGCCCCTGGCAGAGGTGAACATTGCCGTAGCCGTCCACGTGCACCCGGCCCGGGTCGAGGAAATCCTCGTCGGGACACTCGTCGAATTCCCTCCACGGCCGGCGGGGCAGATCCGCGGTGAGGTTGACGGCCGCGCGGCCCCGGAAGCGGACCGAGCCGCCGACGATGGGCAGGCCTTTCTCGTCGGGGGCGGCGCAGACCGTCGGCGGGTCGATGGTGATCACGGCTTCATCGAGGCCAAGCGCCTGCGCCGCCTTCACCGCAAAACCGGGTCGAGGGTCCTCGACCTCACCGGCGTGGAAGGTATCCCTCGACACGCTCAGATCGGACACCTCGAGTTCGGCGAGCGGCTCCAACCACAGCGCCGCGTCCGCCTCGGCGGTCGCCCAATAGCAGTTGGTGACGACTCCGGTCGAGAAACCGCGCTCCTTCGCCCGGCGGATCCCCTCGATCATCAGTGGATAGAAGAGAAACGGCTCGCCGCCCTCGAAGTAGATCTGGTCGACCGTGCCCATCCCGCGCGCCTGGTCGAGCACCTCCGTGAGCATCTCGAGCCGAATGGTGCCACCCGCCCGCGGGCTCGCCCACACGAAGCAGTGGTCGCACTCGTGGGTGCACTGATAGCTGAGCAGGAAGTGAACCCCTGTCAAGGGCATGACGACCTCCCGGAATCACGTGGGTTCAGTCCCCGCATTGTCGCACCGCCATCGGATTCGAGATAGAAATCCGCCCCGGATAAGCGGTGGAGTGGCGCCCCCCGTTGTCCCCTCCACATCCACCGCCAAAGTCGTTGTCACCACGAGGTGCCCGCTTCGACATCGCGATGGTGGGAACCGTTGCCCCAACCCGAAACCGCCCCCCTTTTTCATCGTATGAACAGTGTGATCCAAGGAGCTTTCGCTGCATCGAGCAACGTATTGAAACCGCCGGGACGCCCGGCCACAGCGAGATGAAGGAGGAACAGATGGAGACCCGATTCCGGATGACCCTGGTGCTGTCGCTGCTGCTTGCGGTCTCGTGGGCAGGCGCTGAAGAAATCGCAGGGTTGCCCCTGCACGTGGAGAAGGTCGGCGATGGAGCGATCCGCCTCTGGCTCGGCGACCACATCTCGTCAACCACGACCTTTGCCTTTGCCACCGCCAAGGGCATCGTCGTCATCGATACCTTCGGTGTGCCGGAGGTCGACTCGCAGCTGCGTCAGGTCATCTCCCGCGAGCTCGGGCGCTCGGACTTCGCCTACCTCATCAACACCCACGAGCACGGGGACCACACCGGCGGCAACGCGGTCTACTCCGACTGCACCATCGTCGGCCACGAGCTGATCGCGGCCGGCATGGCCGTAGCAGCGGGCAATCGCGACCGGATGCTCACGTGGATCCCGAACCGTATCGCGGAAATCGAAGCCGAACTGCAGGACCTCGGCGCCGGCGCTCCCGGGGCCGCGGCGCTCGAGGAGAACCTGATTGTCAACCAGCTTAACCTCCGGGCGGTCGAGGCGGCCCAACCGCCGGTTCCGCCGACCCTCACCTTCTCCGACCGCATGACGCTGGATCTGGGTGACACCACCTTCGAACTGTCCTACATCGGCGGCATGCACACGGCCAGCGACACCGCCATCCTCGTCCCCGAGCACCGGCTGCTGCTCACCGGCGACACCATGGCCGACGTCTGGTTGACCGACACGCCCGGCTGTCTGGCCAGCTTCATCGTTCGCTCCGGCGTGCAGCACGACTTTCCTCGCATGCTCGCCAACTGGGACCGCCTCCTCGCCGACCGGGAACGCTTCACGACCCTGATGCCCGCGCACTGGAACGGCGAGCTCAGCATCGAAGGCGCCGAAGCGCGGGTCGATTACGTCCGCACACTCTGGGACGCTGTCAACCAGGCCGTCGAGACGGGCCAGGGCATCCAGACCGTACTGGCCGAAAACCAGCTGGCCGCCCGCTTCCCCACCCTTGCGGAGAGTCCGGGGTTTTCGGCGCAGGGAAATCATGCCTCGATCACCGAGATCTGGAGAGACGCTTCCGGTCAGGCATCTGCCGCACGCACGGTGTTCGAGCTCCTCGGCGAAGGAGCGAATGAGGAAGCCATCCGCAAGGTCCTCGCCGACCGCGACAGCGAGTCCCCCGGGTACTTTTTCTTCGAGGCCGAGTTCAACGCCTACGGCTATGCCTTCCTCCAACAGGACCGGGTCGACGAGGCCATCCGGATGTTCGAGATCAACGTCGAGCTGTTCCCCGGCTCGTGGAACACCTACGACAGCCTGGGCGAGGCCTTGCTGCGCAGAGGTGACAAGGACGGGGCCACGGCCATGTACGAAAAGTCCCTCGCCCTCAACCCCGAAAGCGCAAGCGGCAAGGAGGCTCTGGCCACGATCAAAGGGGGCGCATCGACCTGATTGCCTCCGCCGGCCTGGCGACGCGGTTGCGGCGGCGGTGTCACAATAGGGGCCGGGTCGCCGCACAGGGGGGAGGGCCATGAAGACGATCGGCCTGGTCGGTGGGATGACTCCCGAGTCGACCGCCATCTACTACAAGCTGTTGATCCAGGGCGCGAGAAAGCCCGGCGCCGATCCTCTGCGGAATCCGGAGATCATCATCTACAGCCTCAACCTCACGGAGGTTGTCCGGCTGCAGCGCGCCGGCGAACCGAGCGACGTGGTCCGGTACCTCGCCGCGATTCTGGAACGGCTCCGGCGGGCCGGCGCCGAGGTCGGCGCCCTGACCGCCAACACCCCCCACGCCTACCTCGCCGAGCTTCGCGCAGAATCCTCGCTGCCGCTGGTGAGCATCGTCACGGCGACCCGCGATGCCGCGGCCGATCTCGGTCTTGAACGCGCCCTCCTCCTGGGGACCAGGACAACCATGGAGGCCGAGATGTACCCGGGCGAGTTCACCGATGCCGGAATCGGAATCGTGCTGCCCAACAGCGACGATCGGGAGTTCCTGGATCACACCATCTACGGCGATCTGGCGCTCGGCAGGGTGACGCCCGAGGTTCGACGACGCTTCCTGGATATCTGCACACGGCACATCAGCGAGGACGGCGTCGATGCCGTGATCCTCGGCTGCACCGAGATCCCACTGGTGATCTCAGGCGATGATCTCCCGATTCAGGTTCTGGATACCACCCGGATTCACGTCGCCGCCATTCTCGCAGCAGCGTCCTGAAGGCTCGAGGAGAGTGATTCCCCCTCAACAGCTGCAGCCCGGGGCCTCACTCGATGGCGATCGTCCCCAGGTCCACGTCAGCGTCCGAGACGGGAACCTCGCGCTTGACCTTTTCTTTGCCTTGCGCCTGGATGACCACGACGTAGTCGCCGGGCGGAATCGACGTGAAGCGGAAGGCTCCGTCACTGTCTGAAACCGTCTTCTGTCCATCGCCGTCGTTACCGGTCAACGAGATCAGCACACCGGGCCACGCGGTGCCGTCGGTGGTGACGACGACCCCGAACACATCGCTCACTGCATCCTCGTCCGCGAAAGCTCCCGGAACCGAAACCGTCGCCAGGGCAAGGACGAGGGCGAGAACCACCCGGGGCATCCACTCTTCACACGTGATTCGCTTCATTCGTGTCTCCTTTCTTCGAAACCTGTGACCGCATGATGACACAAATTTGTGCGGCGTCGTCCGCGGGCCATCACTCACACCCACCGGAAATCGAGCTTCCGATGCGCGTCGATCAGCCCCTTCCGCACCTCCCGGCCGAAGGGACAGGCACCGTCGCACGGGCCCGGGCAGCGGTCGCACGCAGCCGCCGTGGTTGCATCGGGAAGCTCGCGATAGAGCCGCATCGCCTCCTTTTCCCGGCCGTAACAGGTGAAGTACATTTCGTAGCGCATGATGTCGGCCACCGCCACCTGCCGCGGACAGCTCCCCTCGCAGGTTGCGCAGAACCGGCAGTATCGGTTGTACATCTCGTGGCCGTAACGACGCAGCATCGCGACCTCGGCCTCGTCGAGCCTCGACCCGACCGCCTCCAGGCAGCTCTGAATCTGACTGAAATTGGAGAGAGTCACCGCCACGCTGGAAACGTACGAATTGGTCAGCGCCCACTTCCACGTGGCCTGTTCGAACGACAATCCGCCGGCTTCGAGGTCCCTGACCTCATGCTTGCGGTTGCCGGCGTTGGTCTTGAAGACGATCGTACCGATCCCCCTCTCCGCCGCCCGCCTGAGAATCTCGTCCTGGTCGGGGTAGGAGACGAAATCGTACTTGATGAAGAACACGTCGTACTGCCCGCATTCAATGCCGGCGTTGAGCCACGCCTGCTGTCCTCCGTGATGGCTGGACAATCCGAGGTGGCGGACCTTGCCCGCCTCTTTGGCACGATGGATCGCTTCGAACAACTCGTCCGCCACGACATCGGCTCGCGACTGCACCATTGCGTTGTAGTAAACGTCGATCGAGTCCATCCGCAACCGCCGCAGGCTGGCGTCGATGCCGGCGAGAAAGGAACCGACGGTGTCGCCCGGCCTGATCGGATTGCCGGTAAGAATGACAACTTTCTCACGCGGAATGCCGATCTTGGAAATGGCCTCGCCCGTCGCCGCCTCTTCGCGGCCGTCGAGGTAGTGGCCCGACGTGCAGAACGTGTTGACGCCCGCCTCCAGAGCGGCCGACATCAGCACCGGGTTGTCGATGCCGTGTGCCCCGAAGGCGATCTCCGACACCTCGAGCCCGGTGGCGCCGAGTTGTCGATACGGCATCGTCAAGGGGCCGGCATCCCGATTCGCATCCGAACCGCGTCCCCCGCATCCGATCGAAAGCCCAGCGGATGCAGCACCGAGCTTGAGAAAACTGCGACGGTCGAACGTCTGCGCCATGGCATCGACCCCTTTTCGATTTCGGCGGTTTGGGCACACTTTAGCACCGCCCTGGCCCTCACGGACGTGTGATCGATTGCGCCTCCGACCGTACTGCCGATGGGTCACCCCTCAGGGGAGCGGGAAAATGGTCTAAGATCGCGGTGTTCACATCATCGGAAACTCCGATGATTGAGATTCGGTGTCGAGAGAGGAGAGCTCAGAGTGGCCCTGGTCGGAAAACTGGAAGACATGCGCCCGGCGGAGATCCTGATCTTTCTGGCGGAGTCGCAGAAGACCGGCAAGCTGAACTTCACCACCGGCACGCAGGAGGGCATGGTCCTGTTTCGGGACGGAAAGATCATCTACGCCGCCTCGAGCTCGATCCGGGAGACCTTCGGCAGCATCGCGCTGGCCCTCAATATCGTGAGCCGCCGGCAGCTCGATCAGGCCCTCCTCCTGCAGCACAAGAGCCGCGAGGACAAGCGCCTCGGCGAGATCCTCGTCAGCCTCGGGGCCATGACCCAGGAAGATGTCCAGAGAATCCTCGCCCACCAGGTCGGCCAGGTGGTCCGCGAGATCTTCGAGTGGAAAACCGGCTTCTTCAAATTCAGGAATCTCGAGGTCGAGCACTTCGGAGACATCGAGGTCGATGCCAAGGACTTCATCATCGGTTCGCCTCTCGATACGCGAAGCGTCGCGCTGGACGCGGCCCGGGTCCAGGATGAGGCCTTCCGCGAACCCGAACCCATCGAAGACGACGAGGAGGAATCCACCGAGCCGGCGACCCTGGCCGAGATCATGACCGACGTTGCTGCACCGGTCGTGACTGCCGAGACCATCCGAGAGATTTTCGAGGCCGCCGAAACGATATTCTCCCGGGGAGTGATCCTCGCGGTCCACGACCATCGCGTTCGCGGCCTTGCCCAGTTCGGCCTGGTCGAGACGATCGCTCCGCCGAACCACAGGGTTCGTGAGTTGAACCTGTCGGTACAGGAAAACTCGATCATTTCCAGAGTCGTGCGCGACCGCGAGATCTTTCGCGGCGAGCCCGATCACGTCCGCAGCAACTCGGAGTTCGTCCGTATGCTGGGTGGCGAGTGGCCCCGCGAGGGGGTTGCCCTGCCGATGGTGATCGGAGACCGGGTCGCGTTGGTCTTCTACGGCGACAACCAGCCCGACGACCTGCCGGTGGGATCGACGCGAGTTCTCGAGGCGACCCTCGAATCATTGGGTCGGCGTCTGGCGACAGTCACTCGAACATAGGCGCCGCTGATCGCTCGGGAATTTGCGGCTGCATTCTCGAGGTTCGAGCAGATGAAGCAACGGCCACCCACACAAATGAACGGGGTCGCCCGAGAAGCCGGGGGAAATCGACACATGCAACCCACTCGCCCTCTCACGCCCGACCCTGAACACCTCACCCGCGCGTGGCGACACGCCTTCCGCGTCGCGCTGTGGCTGCTGATGCTGCCGGCGCTCGCAATGGCGGGCGATCTTCCCGATCTCCGCCTCGCCTCCGACTCGTGGCCCCCCTTTACCGACAGACCCCAAGGGACCCACGTCGCCCTCGAGCTCGTGGACACCGCGCTCGCGCGCGCCGGAATCGAGGCGACGACTGTGATCGTCGACTGGAAAGACGTCGAGGCGGGCATTCGCAAGGCGACGTTCGACGGCTCCGCCGCCATGTGGCGCACCGGTCAGCGGGACGACGATCTCGTCTTCTCCGAGCCGTACCTCGAAAACCGGCTGGTGCTGGTCGGCCGCAAGGGCAGCGACGTCGCAGCCACCACGATGTCGGATCTCGCGGGCAAACGGGTCGCGGCCGTCGGACGCTACGCCTACGGCGACGAGGTCGAACAGGCCGGGGTTCTCTTCGTCAACGCCCGCAACGACCAGGACAGCCTGAGCAAGCTGCTCGCGGGTGAGGTCGAGTACATGCTGGTGGACGAGCTGGTGGTGCGGTACCTCCTGACCTACCAGCCCGAGGAAACCTCCACCAAGCTGGAAATCGGGACCACGCCGCTGGCCCTCCGCACGCTTGCACTTCGCCCTCCGGCGGAACCTCCCCGACGCCGACGACATCATCCGGGCCTTCAACACCCAGATCGACGCCATGATGGCCGACGGCACCTACTCCGAAATCCTCCAGGTCGGCTGGATCCGGATCGACATCGACGGCGACGGGCGCGACGAGCTGGTGCCGCTCGGCGACACCGCCGCACCACCGTCCTTCGGTTCGGTCTACGACGTGTTCGGGAAGGAACCCGAAACCCCTCCCGAGAAACAGCGCATCTTCGTCGCCGGCAGCATCTACGAGGGGTGGGACGCGGTGCCCGACCGTTACAAGGGGCCGGCCGGCCCCAACGACGTGACCTTCAAGCACGGCACCACGATCTTCTCGCTGAAATTCTGAACCGAGCCGGGAGGGGATCAACCCCTCCCCTACGGCGTTCATTGGGGATTTTCGGGACCGATCCCGGCTCGTTGCTTTTCGGGCGCGCTCCGCGGGCGCGTGCGCAGGGAGGGGATGAACCCCCTCCCCTACGATGCTCAGAAACCGACACGACCAATAAAAGTCGTAGGGGCGGGGTTCATCCCCGCCCTGCTTCACCTTGCTATGCTCTCCCGATGTCCTCCTCTGATCGCCGTCGAAAACGAATCCGCGTCGACAAGGCCGTCTACGCTCAACCCGGCACCATTGCGCTTCTGACGGTCTGTACCGACTCCAAAACACCGGTTTTCCGCGAAACCGACTCTGCCGAAATCGTGCGCTCCGAAATCCGGCGGCTGCACGGCGATCGATGGTCGGTGCTCGGCTACTGCATCATGCCGGACCATGTCCACCTCCTGGTTCTCAACGTGGACGGGTCGCTGGTGGACTTCGTGCGCGTGCTCAAGGGCCGAACCGCCCGGCTCCTCCGCGAGCGGGTCGACCGATCGCCCTGGCAGAGGAGCTTTCACGACCACCTGATCCGCCGCAGCGACGACATCTCGGCGACCCTGAAGTACCTGTTCGAAAACCCGGTTCGTGCCGGTCTGGTCAGCGATTGGACGAAATACGCGTGGAGCGGTTCCCTGCGATGGCCCGGGATCGGCCCCGAGTTTTTTGCGCTGAACCCGTCCGATGTTTTGTGGACGGAGATGTTCGCGATCAGCGAGTGAGTCGACACTCGGGTTGACCTGGGCCGGGACGGGGTGAACCCCTCCCCTACGGCCTTTTTTGGGGGTATCTGAGCACCGTAGGGGCGGGGTTCAACCCGCCGGCGGCAGCGATTCGTGGCCGCTCGCGTAGGTGTAGTGATAGGCGCCGAAGCCGACGATCGAGGGCCCCCACATCACCGGCTCCGCACCCGTGACGCGCCGCATCATTTCGACGAGGGTGCGGCAGTCCGCCTGCCGGGCTTCGCCCTCGACGCCGGTGATGAAGTCGTCGACGCTCGCGTCAGTCGGCCGGGTCTTGAGATCCGCCATGACCAGCTCCCTCAACCCGCCGCATCGTAGGCGGCCCGGATCCACCCGACGAGCTCATCGTCGACTTCGTCGGGCGAAGCGATCCGAACCTTGTACTGACACATCCCCCCCGGCTTCTGCACCATCAGACGATCGCCGCCCGCCAGGTCCTTGGCGTTGATGCCGATCTCCACCTGGGTCTTGGTGGCCGGGCCGACCATCGCGAACTGCTTCTTCCGACGCAGGCTCAGGTAGGTCTTCTTGGGCGCGATCTCGAATTCCCCGAAACCGGCAACCGCCGCCATCACCCGGTCGTGAACCGGTCGCAGCGAGGCCTTCGGGCCCGCGTAGATCTCGTCGACCGCGGCGTCGGCGGTAGCCGCAGGGGCCGCCGACGCGCCTGTCGAACGCAGAAACAACGTCACCAGCGTGTTGGCATCGCCGTGGCCGAGCCCGAGCTCGTTCTTCGCCGCGTCACGCAGCTGGCCGTGCTTGGCGAGCCCGGTCGATCCCAGCCAACTGTAAAGCTGATCAAGCGTCTTGCCGGTCTTCTTCTGAATATTGGAAAGCTGCGTCTGGACTGCCGCGTCGATATCGACCATGATCCTGACCTCCGTCGCTGTAACGTCCCCACTCGAATTTCGAACTCTGCACGACAAACCGATGTTATGGACCAATCAACACGCCGGTGGGTCGGAGAATTTCCCTACGCGACGGGCATTCCAAGGGCCCCACAATTCAGCAATGCGGGTTGCGGCACCAGTGGATGCCACCCTATGACAATTGTGTATGTGGCACCCTCGCCGCCTCAGTCTCCCGAGGCCGCGGCGGTTGGAGCCACGGTGCCGACCGGGCCGAGATAGCGATCGAGCCAGTCCAGGACCTCGCGGATCACCTCGTTGGGCGAGGCCGGGACGTGGCCGCCCTCGAGCAGAGCGAGGCGTTTGTGTTCGGCGGGCGTGCCCAGCATGTCGAACATCGGTTGGATGTTGGTCTCGACCGGGGCCTGGAAATCGGCCTTCCCGTTGATCATCAACGTCGGCACGGTCGACCGCGGCGCGAAGTTCTGCGGCACATCGGCCGGCGGCCAACCCTCCTGAAGGCGATACAGCCCACCCGCGACCAGAATGCTCGCCTCAAACCGCGGCTCGACTGCGGTCAAGAGTGGACCGATGTAAGCGCCCCAGCTGAGTCCGTAGAAGGCCAGCTTGTCGCTGTCGATGTCCTCCCGGGTCTCGAGGTAGTCGACCGTCCGCCGCAGGTCCTTGGCGATCTGGATCGTCAGGTCCCGGTCGTCGTTGGGGCCGCGCACGTCGAATTGCCGGCCGTAGGTGCCCTGGTAAATCGGATAGACCAGGACACGCCCGCTCTTGGGGATGAAGTACCCGAACGGAAAGCTCGGGTTCGCGCTGTTGGTGAGGTAGCGAGCACTCGACGGCGGGAAGTAGACGACCGCCTGGTACGGCGGTTCGGCGTTCTTGGGCAGGTACAGGTGGATCGGCAGTCGCTCGTCGCCGTACGCCGCGAGAACCGAGACGACCTCGTGGCGCCAGTACTCCGGACCGTCGTCGGTCGACTCGACCTTCGCATCGAGGTCGCGATCGTCGGAGTCGAAGCTCTGCCGCACGAAGGCAAAGGCCTCGTCGTCGATCGCGGTGTCGGCCCGGTGGTCGACAACCGTGTGCTCGATCTCGACCAGCGAGGCATCCGGCAGCGGGCCGTCCGTCAGAATGCAGCGGAAGCCGTTGATCAACAGCCGGTCGTTGGGATCGGCCGAATCGGTGCTGCGGTAGAGGTAGTCGGGCTCCGACCACGCGCCGCCCAGGATGTAGCGCGTGCCGCGGTTGCGGTTGATGCACCACTCCCTGACGTTGCCGGCCATGTCATACGTGCCGTTGGGCCCGATCCCCCCGGAGGAGCCGACGGCGACGGGCCCCTTGGTGTCGAAGTTGCTCCACAACAGGATTTCGCTGAAGATGCTCTGCTGCGCCGCGAGCCGCCAATGGAAGACTGTCGGCAGGCTTTTGCCCGCCCAGGCGGCGTAGGCCGCGGCCTCGAACCAGCTCACTCCGCCGACCGGCAGGTCGCCCTTTCCCTCCGGGTAATCTCCGAGCGCCCATCCGGCCGGGCCAGGGCGACCGGTCGTGTCGACAAAGGCGCTGCGGTCGGTCCCTTCTTCCCAGAACCGGTCGTCGCGGTAGCCGCCGGCATCCACGAACGCTTTGAACTCGCGGTTGGTCACCTCGTAGGTGTCGATCCAGAACCCGTCGAGCGCGACCGAATCTCCGGCCCCGAACGAGGCCCTCCCGGCCTCTACCCGGACCATCCCGGGCGGGATCTCGTCCTCACGAAAGAGACGAAAGGTCATTTTCCCACCGAACGGTGCACCCTCGAAGGTGGCGTAGCCCTCCTTCTCGACCCGATAGCGGGCGGGCTGGGCGACGACCACGTTATGGAGCGGTACCTCGCCCAGACGAATCCACTCGCGTTCGGGGTGGTCGTAACCCTTCACCCAGACGACGGCGCCGGGCGGATCGGAGTCGAACGAAACGGGCACCCCGATGTTTTCCATGAAATCCACCAGATAGGGGTCGTCGGGGATGATCGCCGATGCCTCGAAGAGCAGTCGCATCGCGCCGTCCTTGTCGCCCGAGCTGTGGAGCCGCTCGATCTCGGGCAGGGCCTCGTTGCGGGCCCACGACACCCGCGCGTTGCGGTGGATCAACCACGCCGCTCCCGACCCGACCAGCACCAGCAACAGGACGAGGGCGGCGAGCACCGCCGGGCGCCGCAGCAGCGATCCGATGCCGGCGGCCGGTGCCTCGAGCTGTCGCTTGAGCTCGAGCAGCGCGTCGTGCAGCTCGTCACCCGAGGCGAATCGTTCATTGGGCGCCTTCTCCAGACAGCAGTCGAGAATCGCCTGCAACCCCGGCGGCACGTCGCGGCGCAACTCCCCGAGCGGCGGGGGGTCGTCGCGCAGGATCGCCGTCGCCGTGTCGAGCGTCGACTCGCCCGCAAACGGCCGCTTGCCGGAGAGCATCTCGTACAGCATCACGCCGAACGAGAACACGTCGGAGCGCGCGTCGACCGGCCGGCCATGCACCTGCTCGGGCGACATATAGGCGAGCGTTCCGATGACCTGACCGGCGCGGGTGATGTAGGGCGAGGTCTGGGCGGAGACCGTGGGCACCTCGGTCAGTGGTCCACCGCCCTCCGCGTCGGCGTCGCCGGTCAACTTGCCGAGACCGAAGTCGAGGATCTTCGGCACGCCCTCGTCCGTCAGCACGACGTTGTCGGGTTTCAGATCGCGGTGCAGCACGCCCTCGTGGTGCGCTTTCGCGAGCCCCGCCGCGATGCCGGTGGCGATGTCGATCGCGCGCCCGATCTCCAGCGGCTCGTCACGGACCATGCTGCGCAGCGACCTGCCGCGCACCAGCTCCATGACGATGTAGGTCACGCCCTCCTGCTCGCCGACGTCGTGAACCGTGGCGATGTTGGGGTGGTTGAAGGCCGCGGCCAGCATCGCCTCCTGACGGAACCGCGACCGGCGCTCCACATCGGCCGTCACCTCCGCCGGCAGGACCTTGATCGCGACCTCGCGATCGAGCCGCGAGTCCGTCGCGCGGTAGACGGTACCCATCCCGCCCTGACCGATCTTGCCGTCGATGCGGTAGTGCCCGAGTTGCTGGCCCTGTGTCAGCTCCATGTCTGTCCACCTGCTGTGATTCGGTTGCTTTCGAGGATCTTAGCCTACAACAGCCGAGGCCAGCGGTTTCTTTCCGCTGCGCCCGTCAAAGGCCCGTCACCGCGGCGTAGACCCCAGTGACGACATGGGCCATCCGCTCGTAGTCGAGGGTCTCGGCGGTGTCGGTGGTCAGGTGGTAGTTCGGATTGGTCACCAGCACCGCAGCCACCGCGAGCAGCACCATGACCACGGCAAAAACCCACAACATCACGCGGAGGACTTTTCGCATGAGATCACGCTCAGGGGAGAATATCAGGCCGGCTCTCCGAGCGAATCGGGTGCAGGCTGGCCTGTCGCGGCGTAGCCTTGGGCGAAGCCGGATCCCGCCTGCACGCGCAGCCGGGACGGCCGCGCCACAAAACCATCACCGCCCTACTGCCGCATGGGTCTCCCCGCTGTCATCCCGACCGAGCGATCGAAACCGCCTCCTTTCCTGTCATCCCGACCGAGCGAACGAAACCGCCTCCTTTCCTGTCATCCCGACCGAGCGAACGAAACCGCCTCCTTTCCTGTCATCCCGACCGAGCGAACGAAGTGAGCGAGCGGAGGGATCTCAAACTCGGCGATCGATCAATCGACCAGCGGCGGCGGGCCGATGACCCGGCTGCAGTACCCACCCTTCGTTCGTTGTGGTGCATCCCGCCTGCCGAGAGGGCCGCGCCACAAACCTCACGGCTCTTCGTGGCGTCCCGCCTGCTCTCAGTCGACGTTGCTCTTCGAGAGGTTGAGGTTCGAGCTGAGGGCATTGCCGACGATCTCGCCGGTCACGACCATCTCGCCGAGAGTCTTGGTGCAGACGACCGGCATGATGGCGATTTGAAGGGCGGGATTGGACTCAGAGCCCCTTCATCGCAGGGGGTCATCCAAAGCGGGGCTCCCTGATGGACCCATCCTCGAGGGTTGCATACCTCACATCGAAGTATTATGATTGTATGCATGAGAACGACGATTTCTCTCGACGACCGGATTCTCGAAGCTGTCAAGCGCCGCGCTGCCGCTGAGGGCCGCAGCGTCAGCGCCTACATCGCCGGGGTGCTCGATGACGCCGTCAAACGAGATCCATCACCGGTCGACGCTCCGCCTTTTCGCCTCGTCACCGTCGGAGGCGGCGGCCCGTACCCGGCGATCGACCTCGACAGACCTCGCGAACTCATGGTTGCCGACGACGAAGAACGATACGGGCGATAGGACGCGACGGTCGTGTTTCTTCCCGACGTCAACGTGCTCATCTTCGCTCACCGCACCGATTCGTGTGCAGATCACGCCGCCTACGCGCAGTGGTTGACGGACCTGGCGAACGGATACGAGCCCTTTGCCCTGTCTTCGCTTGCGATCGTCGGGGTTGTGAGGATCACCACCAATCCGAGGATTTTTCGCAAACCGTCGACCCTGGACGAAGTCTTCGCCTTCATTGGTGAACTCACCACCCGGCCCAACGCGCGGCTCGTCCACCCCGGCCCGCACCACATCGAGATCTTCGAGGACCTGTGCCGTCGCTCCGGCGCAGCCGGAAAACTCGTAGCCGATGCTCACCACGCCGCCGTCGCTATCGAGCACGGGTGCACGTTTGTGACCACGGACTCGGACTTCGACCGCTTCCCAGGTCTGCGCTGGCAACACCCCTTGCGTAGGGGCTGAGACGTGCTGGCATTGTCCAGCTGCCCGCATCCGACACGAATTGTCGAACAACCCCGAAACCGGCTGCAATCAACCCGATTCCGCGAGAATGCCAAGCGTCAACTCATCGGGCTCCCCCTCGAAGTACTTGACGAGGCATTCGAAGAAAATCAATGTGCTGCCCCTCGCGCACTCGGCGAACAACGTCATGCACGACCTGAACTTCAGGTAATCCGGGTCATCGAAAATCTCCTCGGCACTCTTGCCTTCCACCGCCAGAACGAGGCGCGTGCACTCCTCCAGCCTCGGGCCCAGGATGGGGTGCTCCCAATACGCCTTCGCCTCCTCCAACGAGGAGATCGCGAACTTCTCGGCCATCGGGCTGCCGCCGAGACCCCTGATCTGCGGGAACACGAACCACATCCAGTGGCTGAGCTTCTCGCCGGCCTTCAGTTCGTCGAGGACGAACTCGTAAACCGGGTCCTGCGCTTCGACGAATCGATCGAGGTTGAAATCATCGCACATCGAATCCCCCGTTCTCGAGGATATGAACTTCCGCCGCACCCATTTTCATCAGATCATTGCCGAGGAGTCACTCCGGTTCCAAATGGAATCAGCAGGCGAGCCGACTGCACCGCAGCGGCTTTCCCTACGGCTCGCCGAAATATCGATCCAACCAGTCGAGGCTCTCGCGGATCAACTCGTCCTGCCAGCTCGAGGTCGAGTGCCCCGCCGGGAAGGTGACGTGCCGCTTGTCGGCGTCGGCGGTCCCGAGGTTTCGAAAGAGCGGCAGCTGCGAGGTCTCGTAGATGAAGATCGGATCGTGCCGGCCGTTGAGCATCAGCACCGGGGCCGTCACCCGCGGCGCGTGGTTCAGCGGATCGATCTCGGGCGGCATGGAACCGGAGGACAGCTCAAACGACAGGAATCCGCCGACGATGACGAGGCCGGTCTTCAGGCGAGGCTCCTGGGCCATGAAGACCGGCGCCCACAGGGCGCCGTAGCTGATGCCCTGGTAGGCGATCCGATCCGGATCGATGTCGTCGCGGGTCTGCAGGTAGTCCACCGAACGCCGCAGCTCCGTGACCCACTGGACCACGTGCTCGCGCAGAACTGTGCCCGGTGAGGACAGCGGATCGAAGTCGTCGGAGCGCTCGTACGAACCCTTCCACAGCGGCAGCAGCACGGCACGGCCGCTCCGCAGGATGTGCTCGGCGTTCGACCAACCGAAGATCGACGCCTCGGTCTCGCTCGTGCGACGGTAGAACGTGCCGGCGCCGGCCATCTGAATCACCACCTGATACGGCGGTTTGGCATTGCGCGGCAGGTACAACCAGGCGATCATCCGCTCCCCGCCGTAACCGGCGGCGTAGGAGACCTTCTGTTTGGTCCAGTTTTCCGCGCTGTCGTCGGTGCTTTCGACGAGCGGTTCGAGTGCCACCGGCGCAGTGTCGAAAAACCCCGAGTAGGCGGCGTAGATGTCGTCGCCCACCGGCTGTTCCAGGCTGTAGTCTCGCCGGCCCGACGGCTCGAGGGCTGCCATGGCTTCCGGCTGAGGCTCGCCTCCCTCGAGATATCGCACGCAGCGAAAGCCGTTTTCCGGCGAGCGGTCAAAGGGAGAGAGACGCTCGGGGAAGAGGTAGATGTACGACGGATCGGTCCACGCTCCACCGATCGCAATCCGTTCCGAACCCACCGGGTTGGCGCTCCACTCGCGCACGTTGCCCGCCATGTCGTGGGCGCCGTACGACCCGGTCACACAGCTCGCGCCGGCGGCCCGCGGCCCTGCGCCACCGTAATTGCTGTCGGAAAGATAGAAGCCGGGCAGCAGCTGGAGGTCGCCGGCCGTATCGGCGAAGTACCAGTGGTAGATGGTCGGCAGGCTCTTGCCTGCAAACTCCGCGTAGGCTGCGGCCTCGTACCAGCTCACCCCTGTCACCGGCAGCTCAGCTTCACCATCGGGGAAGCTCCCGACTCGCCACCCCGCCGGGCCCTGCCGGCCGGTCAGGTCGCGGAACCTTGCCATAGCTTCGGCAAAGGAGACCGTCTGCTCACCTTCGTGAAAGGGGTGTTTCCAGAACTCCTCGCGCTCGTATCCGCCGGCCTTCACGAATTCCTCGTAGGCGCGGTTGGTGACCTCGTGGCGATCGATCAGATAGGGGCCGATCTGCACCCTGGGTTCGGGCACAACCGAGCCCATGATCCACAATCTGACGTCGCCACCAGGGACCCGCACCATTTCCAGGCCGCGGTCGGACTCCGGCAACAGCACAAAGGGCTCGTCGGGCCCGTAGATCGAGACGAACTCGGCCTCGACATACCCCTCATGCGCCACCCGCCAATGCATCGGGCCCCGCGGTATGCGGATGTCCGACAGTGGGGTCGTGCCGAGCACCCGGGGCTCGGCCTCGGTTCCAAACGGAACCACCGAGACCGAAGCTTGCGATGGCTCGGATGTGATGGACACGGTCTTCGCGATGGAGCTCCACACCTCGTCGGAGACCGCACCCACCCCCGCAACCCGCTCCACCTCACCCGCCAGCTCGAAAGCTTCGAGATACTTCTGCTCGATCGCGAGCTCCGACAGCCGGGGAAGAGCTTCGGCCTGGAAGGCCAGCGCCCGATTGCGCTCCACCAACATCCAACCGATGCCCGCCAGCACCACCACCATCGCGGCCGCACCCAGCAGCAGCGGCATCCGCCGGCTGGGGCGCGGCTGGGGCGTGCCATCCTCCCGCAGCTCCCGCAGCGCCTCGCCCGCTTCGGCGACGCGAGCCGGCCGCATCTCGGGGTCTTTTTGCAGGCACGCATCGATCAGACCCAGCAGCTCGCGCGGAATCCCCGCGCGCCGATCGGCCGCCGGCAGCGGTTCGTCCCTGAGGATCGCCGACATCAGCGATGCCGAGCTTTCGCCATCAAACGGCCGCGATCCCGTCGCCATCTCGTACAGGATGATCCCGAGCGAGAAGATGTCGGTGCGGTGATCGAGCGCCCGGCCCTCGATCTGCTCGGGCGACATATAGGCCGCGGTGCCGATGATCGCACCGTGGCGGGTGAGCGCGGTCTCGGTGGCGAGCTCGCTCTCGTCCCCGGCCGAGCTCGGCCCCACCAGCTTGGCCAGACCGAAGTCCAGCACCTTGACCCGCCCGTCACCTGTGACCATGACGTTGCCGGGTTTGAGATCGCGGTGGACGATCCCCTTGTCGTGGGCGGCCGACAGAGCGTCGGTGATCTGGATGGCCACATCCACCAGCCGGGCCGTCTCCATCCCACCCTCGGAAATGAGTTCCGCCAGGGTCCGGCCCTCCACCAGCTCCATGGTCAGGAAGTGGACCCCGTCGGACTCCTCCACCGAGTGGATGGTGACGATGTTGGGGTGATTGAGCGCCGCCACCGCCCGCGCCTCGCGAGCGAACCGCTCCAACCTCTCACGGCTCCCCGACACCTCGTCCGGCAGCACCTTGACCGCCACCTCGCGCCCGAGCTTCAGATCCTCGGCCCGATACACCTCCCCCATCCCGCCTTCACCGACCTTGGCGGTCACCCTGTAGTGGAGAAGCTTCCTGCCGATCATGATTCTCGGTGTCGTGACCAGGGATTGTAGAACAGAACGTCTCGAGATCCGCGACCTCCGCGACGACCGGGTTTCTGATGCGACCCGATTCGGATTCTCAGATCGTCCCTGAAAACCGTAGGGGCGGGGTTTATCCCCGCCCGGCATCTCCGTATTCAGACCAGCTCTGTGACCGTGGACACAGGGAGGGGATGAACCCCTCCCCTACGGTGCTGATGGGCGGCAAAAAAACCAACGCTGCACCTTCTGGGGATAGTATCCGTACATCACACAGGGGGGACAGAATGTCGACCGTTGCACGCGTGATTGCCGTCATCGCAGCCCTTCTCATAGCGGTCGGCGCTGCCGTGTTCCTGTTTCTCCGGTCGCCGGTCTCGTCGGACGGGCTGTACCGCATGGCGACCGCCGTTGGTCTGGATGCCGCGCCACCCGAACGCCACGTGGTGCCCGAGGACTTCCAGGGGTGGGTCGTCGTGCACTTCGCCGTGGAGGGCGCCCCGCCGCTTGCCGAAGAAGACGGCGCTCTGATCATCGAGTACCCCGCCACCGGCCGGCTCGACACTTCGACCCCGGCTCCTGAGGACAAGGGTTTCCTTCATCGCGGTTACTACCGGAAAACGCCCGACGGTCTGATGCCGTTGTCGCGGGCCACCGAGATCTGGGGCGAGTTCAGCCATATTTCACACCCCGACGGTCTGACGCCGTCGCGGCCCACCGAAATCGGGGACGAGGCCAGCCGTCTTTCACACCCTTTCGAAACAAGCCCCGAAACCCGTCGTTTCACCGGTTTCTTCGTCGGCACCCTGGCCGCGTTTCGGGCCACCGAATGGCCTGTCGAGCACCGCAAGCCGGTCGGGGATCCGACGTAGGGTGGGCCTTGGCCCACCTTCAGCCCCGCTGCGGGTACCCGGGCTCGGCTCTGCGGCCAAGCGGCGTAGCGCGGGCCAAAGCGACATCCCCCGGCTATGCCACAATCTGGTGATGCGGGTTGCGCCAGCCACCGCCCTGTTGGCAGTCCTCGGCCTCGCGATCTCGTGCTCCCGTGACCAGGGCCCGGCGACGGGCGCTGGCCGCGATCTCGAGGCCGCGATCGCGGAGATCGAGGCGGGGCGGGCGACGACGCCACTGATCGAGCAACCGGCCCCGGGTGCAGACGCTACGATCACCTTCCTGGTCGAGAGCACCGACGGCGAGGTGCCACGCATCGTCTCCGACGTCACCGGCTGGGGCGAAAGCCCGGACGACAGCTTCTTCGACGTCGAAATCGGCGCCATGGAGCGGATCGGTGCGACTGACTGGTACCGCCTCGAGACCCGGGTCGCCCCCGGCGCCCGCATCGAGTACCTGGTGGTCCACGGCGAGACCGACTACCAGGTCGACCCGCACAACCCCCGCCGCGCCTGGTCTCGCAACGGCGACGAGATCTCCGAGTTCGTCGCCCCTGACTACGTCCCTCCGCCCGAGCTCGCCGACGCGGCCGCGGCGTCGACCGCTCGCGTCGTCGAGGGGATCATCGAAAGCAGCGTGCTCGGCGCCCCGCGCCGGGTGCTGGTGTCGCTGCCACCCGGCTACCGCGACGATGGAGCGTATCCGGTTGCAGTCTTCCACTCCGGCTGGGGCGTGGCCCGCGACGGCCAGGCGCCGAGGGTGATCGACCAACTGATCGCCGGACGGCGGATCGAACCGATCGTGGGCCTGTTCCTCGATTCATACCTCCCCGGCGACCCCGACAACCATGAGGGGCCGCCGCTTCGCGCTTTTCTCACCGAGGAAGCGCGTCAATGGCTGTCGTCGCGCTACAGCGTCAGCGACCGGGCCGACGACTGGGCCGTCCTCGCGATCTCATACGGCGCCAAGGACGCCCTCGACGCCGCCCTCGCCCCCACCCGGGCGTACGGACGCCTGGGGCTGCTGATCCCGGGGCGGCGGCTGACCGCCGACGACCTCGAGGCCTTCACTCTCCAGCGCGAGCCACAAATCTCACGGCTGCCTGTGGCACCGGCGCCCAGGCGCGCTAAGGCGCGACGGGGAAAGCGCGACGGGTCCCGCGGCGAAGCCGCCGCGGCGATTCGCAGGCGAAGCTCTCGTAATACCTGAGCAACGAGGAGGCCGACGTCGGTGTGGCCTCGACGCCCGGCCAGAAGTCGATGAACCACACAAGGTGATCGAGAGCCTCGGCGTGCGAGTAGTCGTGAAATGCCGGGCCGGCGTCGCCCTCGACCGGGGTATGGATGTCCAGCATCTTCACCGGTTGTCCGCACCAGGGATTGAAGGCCTCCAGATCCACCCACCGCAGCGTCCGGTCGTCGTGGGTCTTGAAGTAGGCCCGGAGCGCCCCGGTGTCGAAGACCAGGCGCCACTGCGACGTGTGCTCCGAGAAGCGCTGACCGGCGATGTCCTGGAGGGTTTGAAAGGCGTAGGCCACACCCTCCTCGGCGCTGGTGCCGTCAAATGTCGTGACCCGATCGGCCGCGATGCAGAAGCGCTGCGACGAGCTGTCCATCCCGCCGTAGTCACCGGAGTTTCCAGCGCTCTGCCAGCGCGAGAGCACCTCGCCGTACGGCGAGTTGGTGAGCACGCTGATCGGCAGGTCGGCGCCGGTGTGCGCCACCAACCGTCCGTCGAGGAACTCGATGGTCGCGGCGGCGCCGCTGCGGTCGGCCACCAGGTAGTGATCGACGGTGAGGTTGCGAACGAGCGCGTCCGCGGCAAGCACCTCCTCCACCGTGGCACACGTGTCGAGGAGGTACTGGATCCAGTTCCCCGAATCCAAAACCGGCCGCGGATCCGGTCGCGGAAGCTCGGTCTCGTTCAAAGACATCGTGCTCATCACCAGCCCCGCCTCGTTCATCCCGGCCCACGCTATCTGGTAGCCGACGAAGTTGAAGGTGACGCTGGCGTACTTCGAGTTCCACTCGGCATTGACGCCGGTGGTGCCGGGGAGCACCCCGGTCTTGTGGAGGCCGCGCGGATTGATGAAGATCTGGCCTCTGCAGAAATGCACATAGTCCAGATTCGCAGCGAAGATGGCGTTGCCCCCGGCCATGAACGTCGCCGCCGAGCAACCGGACCCCTCGGAGCCTCGCCCCTTCAGCGGCGCGTCCGGAGCATCAACCGCCGGCGCACACCCGCCGGCGACGAGCACGAACGCGCCCCTATCAACAGCAAATCACGGCGCAGGAGGTGGAACACCTTCATGTCTGTTAACGCGGATTTTCCTCACTCGGTCCGCAACCGCTCGATCGCCTGGTGGCCGTTGGCGTTGTCGGGATTGATCTCCACCGAGCGACCGTAGAGCTCGATGGCTTTCCCGATGTTGCCTTTGGCCGCATAAGCCTCGCCCAGGCTGTCGTACACGTTCCACGACTCCGGG
This sequence comes from Candidatus Sulfomarinibacteraceae bacterium, assembly GCA_963823345.1. Classification (GTDB taxonomy): domain Bacteria; phylum Acidobacteriota; class Thermoanaerobaculia; order Thermoanaerobaculales; family Sulfomarinibacteraceae; genus Sulfomarinibacter. The sequence continues at coordinate 12,984 of CAWGLE010000007.1, read as the reverse complement.
AAGTGCTCCACGTTGATCTCGAAGACCGCGATCGCGTCGTCCGCCCGGCCCTCACCGAGGTAGCGGTAGCCGAGCAGGTTGATCTCCGCCTCGTTGAAGTACACGTCGCTGTCTCCGCCGGCAACGAGCTGACGATATAGCGCCGTCCCGGCCGCCGCACCGCCGGCATCAATGGCCTCGGCCAATTCGGCCGCGGCTGACTCCTTGAGCTGCCGCCACAGCTCGGCCGCCTCGCGGCGGTGATAGTCGGCCAGCTCCTCCTCGCTCGCCCCGGCCGCGCGCCCGAAGTCGAGCTCCGCCGGCACCGGCAGCCGCTCCATCGCCGTTTCGAAGTCCAGGCCCTCCGCCTCCAGAACCTTCACGCCCGGCCACAGCTCGGCGATGTAGTCGCGGATCGCCGCCAGCCGCTCGCGCGGCCACACCGAAAACTGGCCGAGCACCACGTGCTCCACCGCATCCTCGTCCTCGAGGAACGAATCGAAGACCTCGAGCCAGCGATCCGGATCGAGAACCGTCTGCCCGCCAAAGGTCGGCAGCGGGCCGCGCTCGAAAAAGAAGCAGCCGACCAACAGCACCTTCTCCTCCGGGATGAAAACGGCGATGTCCGATTGCGAGTGGCCGTTGCCGAGGAAGACCATCTCGAGCGTCAGGTCGCCCAGGTCGAGTTGCAGGCGGTCCGAAAAGGTGAGCCGTGGCGGCTCGACGGTGAAACCGGGCTCGCCCATGCCCCCCGCCATGCGCTCGAGGTGAGCGCGCTGGAACTCTGCGTCCCGCGCCTCCTGGCTGGCCGGATCGAGGTCACCCGCCTGAGCCTCCGCCTGCTCGAGCTGACCACGGAGCAACGCCACCCGCCGCTCGAGGTTGGCGCGATCGGCCACCACCTCCCGCGCAGCCTGCTCCTGCCCCACCACCAGCGCCTCGGGAAAACCCGAGTTGCCCCAGGTGTGGCCCCAGTGGCCGTGGGTGTCGATGACGTAGTCGAAGTGGTCGCGGCCCAACTCCTCGGCCACCGCCTGGCGGATCAGCCGCGCCACCAGCGCCGAGTGGCCCGGATCCACCAGCACCATCCCCTCCGCGCCGACGATCACCACGTGGTTGCTCTCCCAGGGTGAGACCTCGGTGAAGATCACCACCCGGTCGGACAACCGCTGGACCCGAAAATCGAGCCCGGCCTCGTCCCCGGCCACCGGATTCGCCGCCACCACACACCCAGCAAGCATCGCACCCACCAAGAAACGCCGCACTACGGCCTCCTTTCCGAGTTCTGCCCGGATCTTCGTCGGCCGTTGTTGCTCAATACGGCATCTCGACGGAGAAGTTGCGACGAGGATGTGGCGGAGTCGGTCGATGTGGAGGCGGGCGTTGCAGTTACCCAAGGTGGGCATGTGGAGGTGGCAGCCACCTGCCATCCGTCATGGTGATAATGAGGCCCCCACAATGTATCAGTGGATAACGTGGCACGCATGCATGCGGATCCTTGTGGTGCGGCCGTCCCGGCCGCACAGTGCAGGCGAGACGCCTGAACCACAATCCTCCACCTCGCCGTCGATTTATACTGCACGTCATACATGAGGTTTGGCAGCAATTCGGAATGAAGAAACTCGTGAAGTTCACACTCGCCGCAGTGGTCGTTTTCGGCCTCTTGATCATCCTCCTTCGCATCCGCTACGGCGGAGGCGAGCACTTCGAGGACCGGACGACGGCACCGGAGATGCCGGCCTCGGTGCTCGAGAAGGTGGCGGACCTCGAGCTGCCGCCCGGCAACATCGCCGTGTCCGAGGAGGGCCGGATCTTCTTCACCTTTCATCCGGAGGCCAGGCCCGATGTCAACGTGGCGGAGTGGGTGAACGGCGAAGCCGTTCCCTACCCCGAGGACCTTCCGGAGGACCTCGCCTATCAAAGCGTCCTGTCCGTGCGCATCGATCGTCAGAACAGGCTCTGGATTCTCGACAACGCGAACCACGGCACCGGCACGCCGCGGATCCTCGCGATCGACCTCTCGACCGGCCAGGTCGTCCACCGCCACGACTTCCCGTCCGGCATCGCGGGCATCGGCTCGCACCTCAACGACTTTCAGGTGTCACCCGACGGCACGACGATCTACATCGCCGATGCGAGCATCCTCCGCAAGAACCCGGCGCTGGTGGTGTACGACGTCGGAAACCAACGCGCCAGACGCCTCCTCGAGAGCCACCCGTCGGTGACGCCCGATCCCTACGTCCCCGTGGTCCAGGGGCGCACGATGACCATCTTCGGGATCTTCACCGTTCGCCCCGGAGTCGACTCGATCGCTCTCGATCGCAAGGGCGAGTGGCTCTACTTCGCGCCGGTGACCGACAATTTCATGCACCGCATCCGACGCGCCGATCTCGACGACGAGGCGTTGTCTCCCGAGGAGCTGGCCCGACGCGTCGAGCGGTTCGCGCTCAAGACCATGAGCGACGGCATCACGACGGACCTCGAGGGCAACATCTTCCTCTCGGATGCCGACCAATCCGCCATCGTCCTGCTCGAGCCCTCCGGAAACCTCAGAACGCTCATCAAGGACCCGGTGCTGCGCTGGCCGGACGGGTTCAGCTTCGGCCCGGACGGATACCTGTACGTCACCTGCAGTGCGCTCCACGAGGTGATCCTGCGCAGCCGCTCCCACATCGAGAGCGAGGCGCCGTACCAGATCTACCGTTTCCGACCCGGGACATCAGCTCCGGCGGGGCATTAGGGCAGATCGTCGAGACTGTACGTGCCACCGATACCGGCGGCGGAGAAACATCGAGCCACACCTGGCGCCCGCGTGGTGTGATGTTGTGATCAGTGGCGCCCTCTCACTGCACACAGGTTCCTCGACTCGGCCTTCGGCCTCCCTCGGAATGACAGATTGAGAAGGCCTCGCGCGGAGTGAAAGATCGAGAAGGCCTCGCGCGAAATGACGGATCGGTAGGGCCCTGCTCCCTCGCGAGGGCGCCACGCTCCCGGTAAGTGCTACGATTCCGGCAACACAATTCGAAGAGCGCGCGTGCCGGAGGAGGGATCATGGCGAAAACCATCCGTTTCACGCTCAACGGCGAGCCGGTGTCGGTGACGACCGAAGGCGACCGCATGCTGCTGTGGGTGCTGCGCACCGAGCTCGGCCTCACCGGCACCAAGTACGGCTGCGGCGAGGGCCTCTGCGGTTCGTGCTCGGTGGTGGTCGACGGCCGCGTCGAGCGCTCGTGCCAGCTGCCGGTGGCCAAGGTGGCGGGGGCCGAGGTGCTGACCATCGAAGGCCTCGCCGACGGCGACGAGCTGCACCCGCTGCAGCAGGCCTTCGTCGACCACGACGCGCTGCAGTGCGGCTTCTGCACCCCGGGCATGATCATGAACGCCTACGGGCTCCTGAAGGACGAAAAGGCGCCGTCGCGGTCGCGGATCAACCAGGCCATGGAGGACAACCTCTGCCGCTGCGGCGCCCACAAGCGCATCGTCGCCGCCATCGAGAGCGCGGCGAAGACGATGGCGAAGGGGGCGAAGTCATGAGCCCGACCGCACGGGAGATCCTCGACTACCTCGGCATCGACCCACCGTCCGCCGTCAGCCGCCGCCGCTTCCTCGAGCTCTTCGGGGGCGGCATCTTCATCGCCGTCGCCGGCTGCGACCTCGCCGCCCAGGAGACCGCGGCGCCGAGCCGCTTCGGACGCGGGCTGCCCGACGACTTCAACGCCTTCCTGCGCATCGGCGAGGACGGCCGCGTCACCTGCTTCACCGGCAAGATCGAGATGGGCCAGGGCGTCCACACCTCGCTCGCGCAGATGCTGGCCGACGAGCTCGAGGTGCCGCTCGACGCGGTCGACATGGTCATGGGCGACACCGACCTCTGCCCGTATGACATGGGCACCTTCGGTTCGATGACGACGCGTTTCTTCGGGCCGCCGCTGCGCGCCGCCGCCGCAGAGGCGCGCGAGATCCTCCTCGAGCTGGCTTCGGAGAAGCTCGAGGTGCCGCGCGACCAGCTCGCGGTCTCAGACGGCGTCGTCAGCGTCGCCGGTCAGCCGCAACGCTCGGTGACCTACGCCGAGCTTGCCAAAGGGCAGCGCATCGCGCGCCGGCTCGACCGCGAGGCCGCGCTCGAGGCGGTCAAGGACTTCACGATCGTCGGCCGTTCCGAGACCCGCCACGACGCGGTGGCCAAGGTCACCGGCCGCGCCGAGTACGCCGGCGACATTCGCCGCGAGGGCATGGTCTACGCGCGGCTGCTGCGGCCGCCCGCCCACGACTCGAAGCTGCTCGAGGTGGACGCCTCCGGGCTCGACGCCGTGCCCGGCGCGGCCCTGGTCCGCGACGGCGATCTGATCGCGGTCGTGCACGCGACCCCCGACGGCGCGGAGCGGGGTCTCCAGCAGCTGAAGGCGAGCTGGCAGACCCCGGAGTCCGACCTCGACCAGGACTCGATCTTCGAGCACCTTGTGCGCGTGGCGCCGGCGGGCGACGTCCTCGAAAGCGGCGGTGATCTCGAGGCCGGCCGCGCGGCGTCGACGGCACGCGTCGCCCACACCTACCTCGACGGCTACGTGGCGCACGCAGCGATGGAGACCCACACCGCGGTCGCCGAGTTCGCAGACGGCCGCTGCACGATCTGGGCCTCGACCCAGACCCCCTTCCCGCTCAAGTCGCAGGCCGCGGAGGCCCTCGGCCTGGCCGAGGATGCGGTGCGCGTGATCCCGCCCTTCGTGGGCGGCGGCTTCGGCGGCAAGACCTTCAACCAGCAGGCGGTCGAGGCGGCCCGTCTGGCCAGGAAGCTCGGCCGCCCGGTGCAGGTCGCGTGGTCGCGCGCCGAGGAGTTCTTCTTCGACACCTTCCGCCCGGCCGCGGTGGTGAAGATCGACGCCGGCATCGGAGAGGGCGGCCGCATCACCGACTGGGACTACACCACCTACTTCGCGGGCGCGCGCGGCGCCGAGCAGTTCTACGACATCCCCAACCACCGGACGGTGGCCTCACCCAGCAGCTGGCGAGGCGGACCCGGCACCCACCCCTTCGCCACCGGCGCCTGGCGGGCGCCCGGCAACAACACCAACACCTTCGCCCGCGAGTCGCACATCGACGTCCTCGCGGCGGCGGCCGGCATCGACCCGGTCGAGTTCCGCCGGCGCAACCTTGCAGACGCCAAGATGCGGCGCGTCCTCGACGCCACTGCCGAGCGCTTCGGCTGGCAGACCGCGCCGGCGACCAGCGGCCGCGGGCAGGGCATCGCGCTCGGCATCGACGCCGGCACCTTCGTCGGCCTCGCCGTCGAGGTCGCGGTCGACCGCTCGACCGGCGAGGTGCGGGTGACCCGCATGGTGTGCGCCCAGGACATGGGCCTCGCCATCAACCCCGAGGGCGCCGTCATCCAGATGGAGGGCTGCCTGACCATGGGTCTCGGCTACGCCCTCACCGAGGAGGTGCGCTTCGAGGGCGGCAAGGTCCTCGACACCAACTTCGACACCTACTCGATCCCCAGGTTCTCGTGGCTGCCCGAGATCGACACCGTGATCCTCGACGCCGCCAACGACCCGCCGCAGGGCGGCGGCGAGCCGGCCATCATCGTCGTCGGCGCGGCCGTCGCCAACGCCGTCTTCGACGCCGTCGGCGCCCGCGTCCTGCGCATGCCGATGACCGCCGAGCGGGTCAGGGCCGCGATGCCGAAGGGGTGAGGGCGCCGGGTGCGCCAGCATCGAAGAACGTAGACCCGTGCTACACTGATTCCGTGGAGCACGGGTCATGAACCTGACCATCACGGTGGATGACGAGACCCTGCGGCGGGCGCGGATTCGTGCCCTCCAGCAAGGAACCTCGGTCAACGCGCTGCTGCGCGAGTTCCTCGAGAGCTACGCGGGGTCGGACGTCGAGAGAGAGGCCCGCCGTCGATTGGCGGCAATGGCCCGCGAATCGACTGCCACGAGCGGCCCCGGCGGCAGGACGTGGACCCGAAACCAGGTCTATGCCGACCGACTCGATCGAGACCTGTCGGTGCACGAATCAGAATGAGCTCGTTCGTCGACACCAACGTCGTGGTCTACGCCTTCGACCGCGCGGATCCAACCAAGCAGCGAATCGCCATCGAACTGCTGGAGTCGGACGACCGCCTCGTGCTCAGCACCCAGGTCCTGCTCGAGACCTGGTGGGTGCTCACCCGCCGGCTCGCCGAGCCCCTCGAAGAACCCCGGGCCTCTCAAATCATCGATGAGTTGAGCGAGCTCCCCGTCGTTGCAACCGATCCACAGCTGGTCAAGCAGGCCATCCAAACCAGCCGCCGCTTCAACATCGCCGTCTGGGACGCGCTCATCATCGAGGCCGCTCGCGCAGCGGGCTGCGCAACCGTGCTCAGCGAGGACCTTCAGACCGGACAGGACTTCGACGGTCGTGAAGGTCGAAAACCCATTCGCGTGACCACCGGTGCCAGGAGAAACAAAGTTAACAAAGTGCTCATATTGGTCATTTTCCGATTTCCCGCGGTGCAAGAGCTCCGCTTGACTGGGCAGCCAACGCCCACGCGCTGAGCGTCTCGTCGAGTCTCGTCATCTTCTTTTTTAATCCCGGGTCAACCTGTCTTGCGCGGGCCGCCTCGGCAACCCATCGGCTCACCGCAACCGGATGTTTCTCAAGCAACCCTCGGGGTAGGCAAACACGTCCCCGCCACGCACAAACCGTTTGTACACATGGTACAGACCGCCTTCAACAAGGACCCGCCGCCGACGTGGCACCCCACCGTCTCCGGCGGAACGCCATCACAACATTGTTAACTTTGTTTCTACTGGCATGACGAGGCACCACGCCAAAATCGGCGCACCAGGGCTACGGAAGGTGCATCGTCCAGGCCATCATGTCGCCCGACTCGAAGTCGTCTTCGAAAATCAACGGGACGCCTGCAATGATCCCGACCGTGCCGTAGGTCGTGCCCGAAAGACCATCGAGGACACCGCCGGGGGCGCCGACGAAATCGACCCGATAGTCCAAATCAAAGAAACTGTCGACCACGAACCCACCGCCCGGTATCTCCTCCAGAGTGGTCATGCCGGGGCCTGGAAGACCTTCTGCGGTACCGGCAACGATTGTCAGGGAAGCAAAATCAGGGTCGCCCGCGATGCTTGCTATCAGCGTCGACACCTGGGTCTGGAAGTGCTGGACCGGGTCACCCGGCATTCGCGCAGCGGAGTGATTCACCTGATCGCCCGTCATCGTCAGCGTTCGCCGGTAGCCGTCCAGCAATCCGGTGCCCCGAAGTTCGAGAAGGACCTGCGAGTCAAAGCTCTCCGCATCGCCACCGAGGTCGCCGCCCGCCTGGCCACAGGGCATGAAATCGCACGCAAAGCCCGACTGCGCGAAACCGATTTCGATCGTGGTCCCCGGCGGCAGGCCCTCGATGATCTGCATCGGCTCGTCGGGGTTCAAGTAGGTGCAGTCGGCCGGCGGGAGGTCTGCAGTGCCGGTTCCGACGTCCCCGCCCTCACAAACGCCGACCGGTTTGGGCGGCCGCTCCACCTCCAGCCGCACAGTTCCCTGGGTCGATCCCGAAAGACCTTCGAGCGCTCCCCCCGGCGCGCCCACAAAGTCGATCTGGTAGCCAAGGTCGAAGAAGCTGTCGACCGAGGCCGCTCCTCCCGGTCGCTTGAGCGCGGTCACCGATCCCGGGCTCGAAAAGCCGCGTGTCGTGCCGCCCAGTACCTCGAGGGAAGCGAAGTCCGGGTCGCCGACGAGTGATCCAGTGAGATCGTAGAAGGAAGCCGAGTACGTGATCCCCCAGCTGAACACTATGTACGAAGCGGGGACCTGGATCTGGGCTTCGACCGGCACCTCGACGATTCTCGAGAACCCCGCCAGGCCGCCGGTGCCGGACATGTGCAGCCGAAGGGTGCCGGAGAACCAAGCAAGCACGATGGGCCAACCCGTATCGACCACGCACTCTTCCGACACACACTCGAACCCGAAAAACTCCGGATCGGCGTCGATGGTCGACCCCGGTGGCAGCCCATCCACGACCTGGAAGACACCGCTGGTCGCGATGTAGGAACACCCCAGAGGTGGCATGTAGTAGTCCAGGGTCCCATCGTCGGGAACATTGCAAAACGAGCGTTCGGGCGGTTCGATGGGCTCGACGCCGGCGGCTGAACCGGCAACCCCAGCGACAACGCTACCGACGAGGCAACAGCGAAAGACCACAAAAAAACAGGCCGTTGCGCTTCTGGTCATCTTCCGCCCTCCGGGGAGTGTCCAGTTCAAACGTCCAGGGCCAACCTGAGATTGGTGTTGACAGGCAGGATCCTATCAGAGCTTCCTGCCTCTTAAAAGGATGCGGCGAAACGATGTCTTCGACGAAGCCCATTCACTGGTGCCCACCGGTGCCCACAGGTGCCCCACACCGGTGCCCACATCGGTGCCAGGAGAAACAAAGTAAACAAAGTGCTCATATCGGTCATTTGCCGAGTTCCCGCGGTGCAAGTGCTCCGCTTGACCTGGGCAGCCAACGCCCATGTGCTGAGCTCCTCGTCGAGTCTCGTCATCTTCTTTTCAATCCCGGGTCAACCTGCCTTGCGCGGGCCGCCTCGGCGACCCATCTGCTGACCGCAACCGGATGTTTCTCCAGCAACGTCGCGATACGGCCGGCGCGTTGCCCCCATCGCTCAATGCCAACCGCTGCGACCAACTGACGCATGGCCGCTGTTTCGCTGTCACGTCGATGGCTCGCCAACCGTTCGATTTCAACACCGAGAATTGCACACGCCGCATGCAGGTACTGGTCCGCGTCCAGGGCCGGGCGCTCGAGTCCGGTACTTCGTCCAAGTTCGTCGACGTACACAACCACGTCGGCTTCCAGATCGCGATCCGGTGGAGAGATCAAACTCGAACCCCATGGCGGCTCGCCAACCGGGTCCTCCTCGAGCCCGGCCCGCACTCGATTCACATAGTGCCGGCGTGCTTTCCTCAGTGTGTCGCCAAAACCGATCAGGGCGTGGTCAACATCCACCAACGGATTCCTGACCTTGCCCAGGATCTCGCGATGCCCGCTGAAGACATAATCCGCAGGATCATCCACCAGACCCGCTCGAACCGGGTTGAGGTGGACATACACCATCACCTGGTCGAAGTAGTCCTGATCGTCAATCAGTCGCGCCTGGTAGCGGCTTTGCCAAAGAGGGCCCGTTCTCTTCCACCGGCGGTTGAACCTTCGGCTGAAGGTGCCCTGGAGGAACTTCATCGTCCGCGAAAGAGGAATCGCCGATGTCCGCACGGCCAGGTGAAAGTGGTTTGAAAGCAACGCCCAGGCAAAGACCGTTAAACCGTCGCGCGCCTTCACCTCCCGGATCAGCTCCGCAAATTCGACAGCTTCCTCCGGGTCGGCAAACACGCCCTCGCCACGCGCAAACCGGTTGTACACATGGTACAAACCGCCTTCAACAAGCACCCGCCGCCGACGTGGCACCCCACCGCCTCCGACGGAACGCTATCACAACATTGTTAACTTTGTTTCTCCTGGCACCGATGATGGGCACCGATGGCACCGATGACCGATCCTCGAACAGGTACCTTTAATGAAGGACACCCACTAGGTGGCGTCGGTCCCGCTCGAAATCTCGACCCCGAGCTCCGCCGCACGCTGCCGCCAGAGCTCCCGCGCGAGCTCCTGGAGGTCGGCCGCTGTGTCCGCCTCGTCGACGATCTCGAGGCCCAGCAGCGTCTCGATGACGTCCTCGAGCGTTACGACACCCGCGGTTCCCCCGTACTCGTCCACCACCAGTGCCATGTGGTACTGGCCGTCGAGCAGCAGCTCGAAGAGCGTCATCAGCGACATCGACGGGGCCACGGCCTGGATTGGGCGCCGCAGCTCCGCCAGCCTCGTGTCGTGCCGGTCGCGGGCGCTCGCTAGATAGAGGTCGGCCTTGAGCAGGAGGCCCGTGACATCGTCGATGCCGGTCGCGAGCAGGGGGATCCGGGAGTAGGCGATGTCGGGGAACTGATCCATGGCCTCCCCCACCGTCAACGACTCGTCGAGCGCGAACACGACGGTCCTCGGGGTCATGATGCTCTCGACCTTCAAAACGTGAAAACGCACCAGGTTCTTGACCACCCGAAGCTCTTTCGGCGCCAGCACGCCTTCCTTCACCCCGAGCTCGGCCATGGCGGCGAGCTCCTCGCGCAGATAGCTGCCGAGCGGCCGCCCGTGCGCAAACAGCGCGGTCAGCTTTTCGGAGAGGTAGAGCCAAGGATCCAGAAGCTTGATCAGCACCCACACCGTCGGGGCGATGGCCGGCGCAAGCGTCCGCCACGAGGCGGCGCCGAGGGTCTTGGGGATGATCTCCGAAACCACCAGAATGAGGACCGTCATCACCGCCGACGCAACCCCGACCCACACGCTGCCGAAGGTCTCGGCGGCCGCCGCCCCGACGCCGACCGCGCCCACGGTGTGGGCGATGGTGTTGAGGCTGAGGATGGCGGCGAGGGCGTGGTCCACGTTGTTCTCGAGGTAGATCAGAAACCTCGCCGAGCGGCCGCCCTTGCGCACCATCGATTGGACGTAGAACGGAGTCATGCTGAGCAGGGCCGCTTCCGCCAAAGAGCAGAAGAACGAGACCCCGAGGGCGACACCGGCGTAGACGAGGAGTGCCGTCACCGCCCGAGCTTGACGAAATGGAACTGAAGGTGCCATCCTTCGCGGGCTCGTCACCCCAACCGCGGATCGGCATCGAGCCTGATCGGGCTGCCGATCTCGAGCGAGTTCATCGCGGGGTGGTTCGGGTTCAGGATGAAGTTCGACTCGTGCGGCACGATGACGCTCGGGACCTCGAGGACGCACGATCGCTGCAACTCAACCCAGTCGTCGCCGATCCGCTGCAGCTCGTAAGGCGCCGGGTAGGATCGCCAGTTCGAGGAGCGGCCAGGGATCCACCCGCTCGACCAGATCGGCCTCGAAGGTCACCGGGATGGTGATCCAAGGGAGCAGACGGAAGTCGGCGTGGACCAGCGTTTCGAGCAGCGCCAGTGAGGTCGTCGCCGATGTGTAGACCGCTGCGCGGCCGACGCTGTGCCACCGTCCGCCGAAGTGGCGAGCCCCTTGACCGTCGAACGCGTTGTCCGCGAATTGATGCTTGACCACCCGCCAGGCGATCCTCGTCAACTGACCACCCCGTGCTCGATCCGTCCGATCAGTCTCTCGACCTCCCGTGCGCCGACCTCGGTCCTGACCATTTCGAACGGGCTCGCGCCACCGAGGCCGCGGCTGGGGCGCATCATCCACTCCTGCGCCGCGTCGGCGTCCCCCTCGAACAACCCGATCGCGCCCGAAAAGACCCGCGCGAGCCGCACCAGGCGATCCGACTCATCCGGCTGCAGACGGCCCGCCTTCTTCCTTCGAGCGAGCGTGCGCGGCGTGATCTGCGTCGCCTCCGCGAGATCGTGAGACGAAACCTTGAGTTTCAGCTTGAGCCGTTCGAATGCTGCAAACGAAACCCCTTCCTCCAGCCGCTTGACCAGACCCGCGGTGTCGAACGAGCGAAGGCCGAGCAGCGCCAGATACGCGTGCTGCCCGGACCCTCCGGCCGGCGTCCCGGCTCCGTAATCGAGCACGCTCTCCGCAACCCTGGCATCTTTCGATTTCGAGATAGTCGACATCGACTTTCGCCTCCTGCCCTTTGGCATAAAAATAAATGCCACATGGCATATTGTCAAGCGGACATCCCGATCCTCGCTCGCACCTCACTCCTCCGGAGAAAGAGGTACCCGCCCCGCGGTGACGACCCGGCCTCGATGCAGGTCGTCGGGAACGTCTTTGAAAACCCTTGAAACCTGCGCGCCGGCTGCTACCGAGTGCCCCAGTGGGTCCGTTTCAATGTCAGCGTCGCGAACGGGAGAATCCAGATGAGAACCGAAATGTAGAAGAACGCGTAGGCGACGCCGTAGACGAACTGCCAGTCCTTCTCGGACCTGACGTAGAACATCATGTAAGAAGAGGGCCATCACGATGACCGAGGCGACCACCGTAAAGCCGTAGAGGGGTTGCTGGATCACTTTCACGTACATCGTGACCACCACCGACAGCATGAAGAACGGCAGCAGACACGTGAGCACCGAGTCGAAGAACAGGAGCTTCCGCTGCTTGATGACCTGCCGGTCGAAGAGGTACTTCAGGAGATGATCGACTCCCGCACGAAGGACCTGTTCCACCGCGCCGGCGTCCTACCTGACCAGCCTCGGGACCGTGACCGGCGCCAGGGTGTTGGCCACGGCGTCCCGGCAGTACACGGTGTTGAAGCCCTCCCGCAAGACGCAGTTGGTCAGCGAACGGTCGTCGCCGTAGGTGCACGTGGTGCCGAGAAACGTCTGCTCCCGCCATCGCGGGATGATCCGCTGGAGGAGCTCGCGACGATAGGCCGAGATCACGCCGCTGAGGCAGTTCACACCACCGTAGGTCGAGGCCGTGCAGCGGTAGAAGTCGAACGACATGATGTAGCGCACCCCGAGCATCCGGGTGAGGAAGTTCGTGAACCGGTTCTCCACCTGGACCTTGCCGGTCGCGCCCCGATCCTCGGATGGACGAACGGCGCCACGATGTATTTCAGCGCATCGGCTTCCACCACGGTGTCGGAATCGATGAAGACGATGACCTCTCCGGTCGCCCGCTCGACGCCCTCGGCCATGGCTTCCCGCTTGCCCTGGTTGCGTTCGAACCGGACGAACTCGACGGCGCCCGGGTTGCTCTCCATGAACCCCCGCACCGACGCGGCGGTGTCGTCCGTCGAACCGTCGTCGATGACCACGATCTGCTTCTTCGACTCCGGGTAGTCGGCGCCGACCACCGCTGCCAGGGTCTTGAGGACGAACGGGCCCTCGTTGTAGGCCGGAATCACCACCGTGACGGACGGGCGATAGCCCGGTCGGGAAACGGCCGGTAGAGGATGTAGAGGATGATCCTCGTCGGCAAATAGATCAGGACGAGAACGCCGTAGGCCGTGATCAGGATGGTGTGGAGGAGCC
>CAWGLE010000006.1:0-109131 GCA_963823345.1 Candidatus Sulfomarinibacteraceae bacterium | reverse complement strand
GACCGAGAAATGATTGGGGCAGAAAGGAGCGGAAGACCATGAGCGTACCCGTGGAAGAAGTATCGCAGAAGGTCAAGAAGATCATCGCCGAACAGTTGGGAAAGCCTGAAGAGGAGATCAAGGAAAAGGCCTCCTTCCTGGGCGATCTGGGGGCGGACTCGCTGGACATCGTCGAAATGATCATGACCCTGGAGGAGGAGTTCGACACGGAGATCTCCGACGAGGAGGCCGAGAAGATCCAGACGGTTCAGCAGGCCATCGACTACGTCGTGGCCAGGCTTCAAGATGCTGCGTGACCTTCCTCTCATAACGTTGTTCCGAGGAGATCGGGGAAATGAAGAGGACTGTGGTCGCCTTGGCCTCTGACCATGCAGGGTTCCGTCTGAAGGAAATCGCAAAAGAGATCCTGAACGAAATCGGAATCCCGATCGAGGATTTCGGCACGGACTCCGATGCCTCCGTGGATTATCCTGACTACGCAAAGCCGGCCATTGCCTCCATCGTAGCGGGCAAGGCAGACCGAGGCGTACTCGTCTGCGGCTCAGGCATAGGCATGAGCATCGTGGCCAACAAGTTCCCGGGCATCCGGGCGGCGCTCGTGTCCGACGCAAAGACCGCGGAGATGTCACGGAAGCACAACGATGCGAATGTCCTGGTATTGCCGGGCTGGAAGATGGGCAGGCCGGAAGCGGAGGAAATCCTGAAGGTATGGCTGCGTACCGAGTTTGAAGGGGGAAGACATCAGAGGCGGCTCGACAAGATCCGGGACGTGGAGAAATAATCGGAAGAAGAAGAGAGAACGCCGTGTCTCACGCATTGAACCGGCAACGGCCTGACTGGGAGGTCTATTTTCTCAAGATCGCGCAACTTGCCTCCACGCGGTCTACGTGTATTCGGAGACACGTCGGAGCGGTGCTCGTCAAAGAGAAGAAGATCCTCGCCACGGGCTACAACGGGGTCCCTTCCGGCATTTCTCACTGCGCGGATGTCGGTTGCCTGCGGGACGAGGAACAAATCCCGTCCGGGCAGAGGCACGAGCTTTGCCGAGGGCTTCATGCCGAGCAGAACGCCATCCTGCAAGCCGCTTACCACGGCGTGAGCATCCAGGGTTCCGTTCTCTTCTGCACGAATTTCCCGTGCGTGATCTGCAGCAAGATGCTCATCAATGCCGGAATCAGGCAAATCTTCTACCTGGAAGGCTACCCGGATTCTCTGTCGGAGACGATGTTGAATGAGGCCGGGATGGAGTTGCATCGGATCGAAATGGAGGACGACCTGTGAAGTGCCCTTTCTGCTCCGATCTTCAGAACAAGGTGATCGATTCCCGGCTGAGCAAAGATCACAACGTGATCCGCAGGCGCAGGGAGTGCCTGGGCTGCAGCAAGCGATTCACCACCTACGAGCGCATCGAAGAGATCCTTCCCCTTGTGATCAAGAAAGACGGACGAAGGGAACCTTTCGACCGTTCGAAGATCTTCACGGGCATGAAGAAGGCGTGTGAGAAACGCCCGATAAGCATCAACACGATCGAACGGGCGGTGGACAGAATCGAACAGGGATTCCAGGACAAAGGGGAGAAGGAGATCGAGAGCTCCGGGGTGGGCGAGAGAGTGGTGAGCGAACTTCACGAAATCGATGAAGTCGCCTATGTCCGCTTCGCCTCCGTTTATCGGCAATTCAAGGATGTCACCGACTTCATGAAAGAGGTCGGCAAGATACTCAAGCGGGATTCGAAAGACAATGAATAAGGAGGCCCTGGCCGAAAGAGACGAAGCCTTCATGGACCTGGCCTGCAGGCTGGCCGTCCGTGGAAGGGGCCACACGAAGCCCAATCCCATGGTCGGTGCGGTCCTCGTCAGGCGTGGCAAGGCCTTCAGCACAGGCTATCACAGGAGGCCCGGCGCCCCTCACGCAGAGGTCGTCGCCATCGAGCGTGCGAAGGAAGACCTGGCGGGCGCAACCCTCTACGTAAACCTCGAGCCTTGTGCACACCACGGAAGGACGCCCCCCTGTGTCGACCTGATTCTCGCGAAAAAGATCCGTCGCGTGGTCATCGGGACGAAGGATACGAATCCCCTCGTCAACGGAAGGAGCATCGCCGCCCTCCGGCGGAAGGGCGTGGAAGTCACGTGCGGTGTCCTGGAAGAGAAGTGCCGCAGGCTCAACGAGACGTTCTTCAAACACGTGGAAACGAACAAGCCCTTTGTCACCCTGAAGGCCGCCCTGACCCTGGATGGGAAGATTGCTTCCTCCAGCGGGCAGTCCCAGTGGATCTCCTGTCCCGCTTCACGACAGAAGGTCCACAAGCTGAGAAGCATCGTGGATGCCATCCTCGTGGGCGTCGAGACCGTCCTCCAGGACGATCCCCAGCTCACGGTCCGGGGAATCCGGGGCGCGGCAAACCCGTGCAGGGTGGTGATGGATTCCCGGCTGCGGATCCCGATGACCGCCCGTGTCCTCGAACCGGAGGCAGAGACCCTGCTGGCCACCACGGACAGGGCGCCGAAGAAGAAGATCCGCCAGTTGGAGAGCAAGGGGATCCGGGTGGAAGTGTTCCGGCCGGATCGGTCGGGAAGGGTGCCCCTGGGCCGGCTCCTCCGCCGTCTGGGCAAGAGAGGGATGCAGCACGTGCTCCTGGAAGGAGGGTCGGGCCTCTATACCACGGCCTTGAAGGCCGGCGAGGTGGACAAGCTTCTCCTCTTCGTGGCGCCCCTCCTGCTCGGTGGCAAGGAAGCCCCCAGTCTTTTTGATGGGATCGGTTTCCCGAGCCCGAAAAAGGGCCTCCCGGTTCGGGACTTGCGATGGAGGCGATCCGACCGGGATCTCATGCTGGAGGCCTACTGCTCCGGCCCGGGAACCCGTGCATCGGGACAGACCCGCTAGATGGGCAACAGGACTTGAGAGGCTTGAGATGTTTACCGGTCTCGTGGAATGTATCGCGGAAATCCGAGCTGCACAGCGAAAGGGCGGGCTTGTCGAAATCTCGCTCGCAGTGCCCCTCGATCTCACCGATTCGAAGATCGGGGACAGCTTCTGCGTCCAGGGGGCCTGCCTGACAGCCATCGGCTTCTCCAGCGGAACGCTTCAGGTGGAGGTCTCCCAGGAAACGCTCGAGCGGACCACGCTCGGCTCCTACGCACCGGGTCGCCCGGTCAACGTGGAGAGGGCCCTGCGCCTCTCCGACCGTCTTGGGGGACACCTGGTCACGGGCCACGTGGATGGGATCGGCCGGATGCTCGCGAAGAAACAGGAGGGGCAGAACGTTGAATTGAGGTTTCGGGCCGACCCGCCGGTTGCCCGCTATCTCGTCGAAAAAGGGTCCATCTGTGTGGACGGTGTTTCCCTCACACTCGGCGCGTGCGAGAAGGACACATTCTCGGTCTATCTCATTCCTCACACGCTCAGCCAAACGACACTCCAGTTCTTGCGGCCCGGGGACCCGGTCAACCTCGAGGCCGACATCATCGGGAAGTATGTGGAGAAGTTCCTCTCCCTCGAGGACCCCTCGACAGGTCCCTCGGAAGGGGTGAGCAAGGAGCTTCTCGCGAAATATGGTTTTGTGTCCCCTTCGAAGGGGTAGGTCGGAAGAAGGGGATCCGGGAAGCGAAGCACAAACAGAATGCGGGAGAACCATCATGCCAAAGATCCAGGAAGGCGTCTTGAATGCGAAAGGATTCCGGTTTGGGCTCGTTGTGAGTCGGTTCAACAATTTCATTACCGAACGCTTGCTGGAAGGCGCCCTGGACGCCCTGATGCGGCATGGCGGAAAAGACGAAAACCTCGAGATCGTCCGGGTACCGGGATCTTTCGAGATTCCTCTCCTGGCGAAGCAGATGGCTTCCTCCGGCCGTTTCGATGCGGTGATCTGTCTGGGCGCCCTGATCCGGGGAGGCACGATTCACTTCGATGTTCTCAGTGCCGAGGTGACGAAGGGCGTGGCACAGGCCGGCCTCGAGACCGGCGTCCCGATTACCTTCGGGGTGATTACGACCGACACCCTGGAGCAGGCCATCGAACGGGCGGGCACGAAGATGGGCAACAAGGGATGGGAAGCGGCGGAGTCTGCTATCGAGCTCGTGAACCTGCTCAAGGCGATCAAGTAGCGCCCGGACTGGATGTGTTCGAAGAAAAGCAAGAGAAATGGCCTTGCAGGCATTGTATGCCATGGACCTGACGGGCCAATGGGACGGGGAGGTCTCCGAACGCCTCTACGAGAAGGACCGGTGGCCGTCGAGCGCAAGCCATGCGCACAGCGATCCTTACGGGCGTCCTGGAGCGTAAGGAACCGATCGACGAAGCCATTGGGGGTCACGCGGATCATTGGAGCGTCTCCAGGATGAACCTGATCGACCGGAATATCCTTCGCATTGCCGTCTATGAACTCCTCTTCTGTGACGATATCCCGCTGAAGGTCAGCATCAACGAGGCGATCGAACTCGGCAAGTTGTACGGAACGCGGGAAACGAAGCGCTTCCTGAACGGCATACTCGACAGGATTGCACAGCACCCGAGAGCAAAGACAAACGAACGATGAGGTCGGAAAATCCCGGGTGGCTGATCGCCGCCGCGGTGGAACAGGAGATCGCGGGAATCCGGGCCGGCGTGCAGGCCCGGCGGACTGCGGTCGGACCCGAACAACAACGCCTGGACGGGCGATTGGAGAGGGGAGCCCCTTCTTCTCGTCCGGACCGACGTGGGGCCGAAAAGGGCGAGGGAAGGACTTGCCCCCTTTCTTTCGGGACACCCCTATCGAGGAATCGTGTCCACCGGGTACGCCGGAGGCCTGCGAGAGAAATGCAAGCTCGGGGATATCCTCGTGCCGGACGAGGTCCAGTCGGTTCCCCCGTTGCCTGAAGTGCGCCTTCGGCCGGACCCGGCTCTCCGGGAGGAGGTTCTCCAGCGGATTCGGCGAGGGCCCCTGGCAGGTTCACACGGGCCGCATGATCACCACGGACCACGTTGTCGTCTCCAGTGCGGAGAAACAAGCATTGGGGCTCGAATACGAAGCAGACAGCGTGGAGATGGAGAGTACGGTGATCGCCGAGCTTGCCGAGCAGGCCTCTGTTCCGTTCGTCGTGGTGCGGGTCGTGCTGGACGAAGCCTCCTTCTCCCTGCCGGACATCCTGCAGGTCTTTCGCTGGTATCGGAAGAAACAATTCGGGAAGTTGCTTCCCTACGTGGCTCTTCACCCGCACAAGCTCGTGGAGTTGTTGAGATTGCTCCGGCGCAGCCGGAAGGCCACACAGGCCTTGAACCATCTCTTCCTCGCCCACCTGCTCGATGGTCTGGCGGAGATGGGCCGGACCCCGGGGAAGGACTCCGCTGTCGGCGGGTTGAAAATGTGAGGTCGGGTATTGTAAGTATGCTCATGGAAGAAGAACGAAACCGAAAAGATGGATGTCCACCCTTCAACGATGTGCCCTGTGCGGGCGCAGGTGCGGTGCCGACCGTGCCGCAGGGGAGCGAGGCGCCTGCGGGGCAGGCAGGCTCCCGAAGGTGGCCCGTTGGCTTTCGCACATGGGCGAAGAGCCTCCTCTGATCGGGACACAGGGCTCCGGCACCGTGTTCTTCACCGGCTGCTCGATGCGATGCCTCTTCTGTCAGAACTTTGCGGTCAGCCAGCTCGGAGAGGGAGAGGAAATCCCGGTCGCGAGGCTCGCGGAGATCATGTTCGACCTCCAGGCGATCGGATGTCACAACATCAACCTGGTCTCGCCGACCCATTACGCCCCCCAGATCGCCCTCGCCGTCGAAGACGCGAAGAGGCAAGGATTGGGAATCCCTGTCGTGTACAACACGCACGGCTACGACACACCGGAGGCCCTGTCCTGGATGGCGGGCAAGGTGGATATCTATCTGGCGGATGTGAAGTACGCAAACGACGCCCATGCGGAACGATTCTCGGGCATCCCGGAATACAGCAGAGTCAACCACGAGGCGCTCCGGATCATGTTCTCCCAGGTGGGCCATCTGCAGGAGGACCCTGAAACGGGGCTGGCGACCCGGGGCCTCATGGTGCGCATTCTCATCCTGCCCGAGAGGATCGAGGGAGCCAAGGCCTCGTTGCTTCACCTGAAACGCGAGTTCTCGACCGATTTGTGCGTGAGTCTGATGGCACAGTACGTGCCGTTGCACAAGGCGACGCAGTGCCCGCCCCTGGACCGCACGCTGGAAGAAAGGGAGTACGAAGAGGTATTGGATTTCGCCCAGGCATTGGGCTTTACGAGGCTCTGGTACCAGGAACCGGCCGCAGCCCATGTGGGGGTTCCTGATTTCTCCGCAGACGCGCCTTTTGCGTTCTGACAGAATCTTCCATCACACAGCACTCGAAGAGGAAGGAGCATGACTGACAAGGCTTACCCGCTCGTATACAAGGGATCCGTGAAGAACATCCGGATGATCCAGGAACCGAAGAAGAGGAGCCCGGGACGGTATGCATTCGAGTTCACGGACGACTATTCCGTGTTCGATTACGGCAAGATGCCGGATCGAATCCGCGGGAAAGGGTCCGCCATCGCCATGATGAGTGCGTACCTGTTCGAGGCCATGGAAGACCCTGCCGCCTGGAAGGCCCTTTTTCGCCGGGGACGGGTTTGGGAACGTGCCGGAGGCAAGCAGGGGAAGGATCGTCTGAGAAAATCCACGGCAATACGTGGCCGTGTTATGTCTGCTTCGACTCGTCGTATTGCTCGGCAACCGAAAGTCCGAAGAAACCGATGCCCCCGCTCCCCCCACCGCGAGGAGAAGCGCCGCCTCCGGCCCCGCCCGCGCGACGCGCCCCGCTGCCCGCCTACGACCCCCGGGCCGGCGCCGCCGAAGTCGCCGCCGCTGGCCGCATTTCTGGCCGTCCTCATCCAGGGCCTCGGTCACCTCTACACCTGGGCCTACGAACGCGCCTTCATGATCTGGGCGACCATCGCCGTGTGCGTCCTCCTGATCGTCCAGGGTCTCTGGGGGTTTTCATTCCTGATCGCCTTCGTCTACTTCTTCTCGATCTTCGACGCTTTTCGTGAGGCTCAGTTCTTCAACCTCCGCGCGGCGGAACAGGAAACGCCCAAACCACGACCCGACGGCCAGGGCCGGCTGATGTTCGGCGTCTTTCTCGCCGTCGTCGCCGCCGTCGTCCTCCTCGACCGCTACGACCTCTTCGACATGGACTGGATCGCCGAGTGGTGGCCCATCCCGGTCTTCCTGCTCGGGGTGTACTTCATCGGGGCGGCCGTGTGGGATCGGATGAAGGCCCAGAAGGGACGTACCGCTACAGAGGACTCGTTTGATTCCCGTGACCTACTGTAGTGAGGAGGAACCGGCCTTCGTCGGCGACTGGAAACACCAGGACCGGTAGCGCCGTCCGATGAACCGGATCCATGAACGGAATTTCACCCCCGAAGCACCCGAGGGATTCAGGGTTGAGAGTCAGTCATTCCGATGGAAATCGGTGAGTCTCCATCTCGCCAACCCCTGCGGACGCCAGTACTCTCTCGACTTCTCTGATTCGACGTCGCGCCCACTCGAGTTCACTCAATAGCTCGTTGAAACTTCGACCCTGTGCCTCGAGTTTCGTACCCAACTCGCCAACCAGTCTCCACAGCCGCTGAACCTCGGCTTCAGAATTCTCTGCCCGCCTCCAGGCCTCGCGCGCCTCCGACTCGAGCTCGACAGCCTGCTCGTGTTTCACGGCCAGGAGCGTCCCAACCCTTTCTTGAAAAAGAACTCGGTGTTTTGACACGATCTTCTCTACGAGCCGTCGCGCGTGAACATTCGATGTTTGCCCGAGACCCTCCGGGCGCCAGTCGTAGTGAACCAGCATCTCGGGCAGGATGCAGGTCATCCATCCCTCTGCGGTGATTGAGATCCAGTGTTCCCAATCCTCGTACCCTCCAAGGTCCTCAGCATAAAATCCAACTGCTTTCGATGCTTCTCGCCGGAACGCCGACGCCGACGAGATTCGATTCCGTACGAGGAGATCCTCGAGCTTGAACTCCGCGGGCCTCCAATCTCCCTGGCGTTGCCCTTCGAACCGGACCCACGCGGCGACGATCCCAATCTCCGGGTAGGACTCGAATATTTCCCCGGCCAGTTCTAGATACCGCGGCTCCACCCAGTCATCGCCGTCGAGGCAGAGCACATAAGGTCTCGAGGTTACCGACAACCCCAGGTTTCGAGCCGCACCGGCGCCTCTCCGACCGCTCAGCCTCTCGATCCTGACGTTGTTTGCGAGTCTGTCGAGCGAATTCAGCGTTTCCTCGTCCTCTGACCCGTCGTCGACAATCACCAACTCCACGTCATCCAATGTCTGTTCGAGGACGCTGTTCGCCGCACGTTCGATACGGCATCCGACCCCGTACGAGGTGATGATCACGCAGAAGGATGATTCTCCGGGCAATAGCCGTCCGTTCCTCGCCTGCCGCCGAATTCGTCAGTCAGACCGATTGTATCGTCTTTCCGATTCCACCTCGACCTCAGATGGTCTGTCTGCTCTGCATGTGAGACGTCTGGTTTTTGCCGTCAGCGAGTTTCCGACCTGCGAATAGGCCGAATCAGGGAGTGCTACGCCGGCTTCACCTGTCAACGTGGACTTTGATCACTTCGAGCGTCATAAACATACCCAACCACCTGGCGACAGGCGCGAGCAACTTCTCAACAAAGCGAAAGGAAAGGAACGACCACGTGGGCACCAGCTGACGCCAGCTGAGCCCGCCGCTGACGAGGTATGAAAACGGCGTATGGTAAGTCAGCGACACAAGCCTGAGATCCGGGAAACGTCTGACGAATAATTCGTAATCCCTGGAAAAAACGATCCATGGCAGGGCCCCGTTCGCGTCGGAGAGGCGACCTGACGAGTGAACCGACCAACCGGCGGCTGGATCGAATGGCTCGTGGTGCAGGTGGTTGTATACCAATCGTGCGAATGGGGTGTTGGCGGGCTCGATCATGACAATGGTTCCACCGATTTTCAAGACACGCTGAAATTCACCGAGAGCTGCTGCCGGGTCTTTGAAATGATGAAAACTATTGAACATGAAAATTCCACTGACGCTATCCGCTCGGAATGGCATCAGCTCGGCAGAAAACACCCAATCGACACCCTCCTGCGGTACGACATCGCTGGTAAAGACACCAGGCATGACCTCCTTTACGAAACCTCCGCCACTGCCCACCTCGACAAAGACCTGAGAATCCTCATACCTTCCCTCGTCTCGCATGTGCTGGTAAAAATCGGTGTACAGCCTTCGCAGGAAACCTTTTGATCGGATGATCCGAGCGTGGATCGACGCTGTTGAGGCGTCATCGAGATCTTCAATCTCGCGAGTCTCCGGCTGCGCCAACCAATCGAGAATTCCCATCGCTGACTCGTCAGTTCCCCACCGCCCGAGGCGACTCGCGTCTCGTTCCGAGTCCCATTCGGATCCGAAACATCCCGATGAGCACCATCCGGGCAAGCTCAAACCCGTGGCGGAATCGGGAGATGTTCGTGCTCCCGTACACGCGGTCTCGATACCGGATTGGGACGTCGACGACTCCCAGGGCCAACGAAGCGGCAGGGAACAGCAATTCGAAATCGCCAAACGGATCAAAGTCGCCGAAGTCTTTCCGCCAGGCCTCGATCCGTCGATAATCTCTCAGCGTCAAAAGTTTGGTGCCGCATAACGTGTCACCGAGGCGGAGTTCGAGGGCCCAACTGACGGTTTTGGCAAAGAAAAATATTGCCCATCCGGTTGAGAGGCCGCATCGCTCGACCTTCCATCGGGTACACCAGACGGCTGCCGTTGATGAAATCGCCGTAACCGGCGCAATAGGCTTCATAGAATCGTGGCAGAAGCTCAGGCGGCATCGTGAGATCCGCATCGAGTATCGTCACCAATTGGCCTTGTGCTTTCGAGAAACCGAGGCGGACGGCGTCGACCTTGCCAATACCGGTTTGCTGCAAGGCCCGCACGCCAAAATGCCCGGTGTGCTCCGAAACAGTGTTCTGGATTTCTTCCCAGGTGCCATCGCTCGAGTGGCCTTCGACAAAAATGACCTCAATCTCCGCACCCGGAATCTCCGGCAACCGCTCGAGCACCGAGCGGATATTTCCTCGCTCGTTGCGCGCGGGTACGACGATGGTGAGCGACGGGCGATCTGCAGAGTTCAATAACGGCCGCAGTATCGCCACCTGCACAGGAGCGAGCTGCCGCAACAGAGGGAGGGACCTCATGACCCCGTCGACCAGAGTACCTAACCCAAACAGGCGCCATGGGAACGGTGATACAGGCCGCAGCCGAACAATTTCAAAACTAGAAATTCTGGCCAGGTTCTGGAGGTCGACACGAGTCACAAACGTCGATATCGGCTCCGCACTTCGCAACCCACAGCGATCGGCAAGGTTGAAAACCCACCGAAGATATGGATTGTACAAAACAGCCGCAAGTCGATCACCTCGCGTTAATCTCGTGCCGAGGGCGAGGAAAATCTCCTGAATGTCGATCGAGGAATTCAAGACCCCGTTCAATACGACCAGGTCCCGGGAACCTGGCATGTCGGCGTGCTTTTCCACTTCGTTGACGGCACAAATAAGCCCGCCTATCTCCGCACTGCAGGCCCTCACTGAGAACGTCGTCATCGCTTGCCGACCAATACCACATCCTGTCGGCGTAGCGAGCCAGACACATAATCTCTACTGCGACCCGAGAGTAGACAACATGGCGAATATGACGAAAAATGGCGGCAATCATGTTGGACCCCGGCATTTCTGACGGAACGACTGTCGAGAGCGCCAGGTCGAACCGCCAATCCTTGGGCACGGTATGGATTTACTGATGTGTCTGCCCATCGCCAATATCGTCACCTTTGTTCCAAGATCCAAGTTCTGCCAAGGTAGATCTGATCCTCGTTCGATCAAACCCTCAACCCCCGGAGTCAGGCCGAGGAACCCTCATTCGGAGTCCGGGCAATCCTGTGCGTCTGCAGATCACGGCTCAGGCTCGAAAGAAGAACCTCGACTGCGCCAAAGAAATCTGCGGCCGACATCCTACCACTGTGTTGATGAGTCGCTGATGGCCGCCTCCTCTGCAACGCCGGAGCTCGATCCGTTTTTTACCTCGTTGATTCGATGGCCCATGCCCTCAAATTCACAATCCGCTTCGCCGATTCTCCGACGATGAAGGTTGAGGCTCTATCGCTTGGCATCCGACGGGTTCCACTCGCTACGTAAACGGAAAACCGCGTTCGCATCACGTCTCCAGGCAGCTTTCACCTGCACCTCGAAATTGACAACCCGCTCTCCTATCTTCGTTAGTGGCGTCCCGATCCGAAGTCAGTTGGGGCAGCTCCATTTCTTCCTATGTATTTCGAATGCCGCGTGACGTGGAATTGCTCACAACTAGATGGACTCTATGGCAGAAACACCAAAATCTGTCCGTTACCTGGTTCGTTCTATCGCGTCTTACTACCGGAATGAAACGAGATCGTAATGCTCAAACGCTATTATCAGTGCTCATAGGAGGACCCCAAATGAAGAAACTCGCAGCACTCTCGATCCTGGTCGTAGGCTTCGCATGACTGCCCGTGTTGGCCGATGCGGCCAACTCGGTAACTGTGACCACCGACGCCGCGATGCAGGGAACGTATGGCCTCAACCTGCATCTCGATGATCCGGCTTCGACGGCGAGGACACAAGCCTATCTGATGGCCGGCCGCGGATAAGGCTTCCAACGACGAGTAGTCCACCCTCAACGGCTCCTTTTTCATCAACCGACAGCAACCGTAACGATGAGCCAAACCCTCGGGCAGAACCACTTTCAGATCATGATGTTTTACGAGCATTTCAGCGATGCCAGTGGTGTCAAGCTGATCTTCTTCCTCCACCGTGAGGCGGCCAATGGCAACTGGTTCATCACAGTCTGGCACTACAACGAAAACGTCGGGCACTACGTGTACACGGGCGGTGGCTTTTTCGCCCTCTACGGCAACGCCGTTTTCGATGAGAACAAGATCGATTTCGAATGGACCGCCAGCGACCCGGAACCTTGACCCTGTATCGCACCCTTTACGTCAACGGCGTGCCCGACGCGTCCGGCAAGATCCAGATGTTCAGCAGGCCGACACCGGGCATGAGCAGTGCCGGCATCAACCACGTTTTCGTCGGCATGTTGAACACCAACAGCCACAAAAACGGGACAGTCGGCGACGTACACCTCGACGAGTTCGTCTTCACCCGCTGATACCCGTCATCCTGAACTCGCAGGCGGCGCCACGTTGTGGCCGGCCGTTTTTTTGCCGGATCGCCGATGCTGTCGCGCTCTGGTTTTGTCATACTCTCGATTTATGAAACGTCGCAGATACTCCAGATTTGCCCTCGCGGCGGCGCTGTACCTCGCAGCGGAGCTCGATAGGGTGCCGGCCTCCCATGTCCGAACCGAACCGTCTCGTAGACCGTGAATATCCCACGAACGTGGTTCTCATCTCGATCGACACTCTCCGTGCCGATCATCTTGGAATTTATGGCTACCCCAGAGACACGTCGCCAAAAATAGACAAGTTTGCCGAAAGAGCCCGTCGTGTTTGAACGGGCCTATGGTGCCTCTTACCACACCGCCGACTCACACATGTCCTTGTTCACGTCGGTCTATCCCTCGGAAACCGGATCCGAAACCTCAACGACCCGAATCTCGCCGTCCGGAGCGGATCCCTTTATATTCCTATGGCCACGGAGAATTCTACAGGTCGTCGTATACACAACCGTCGGTTTTCACGGCGGCGGCAACATTTCGCCTCAGTACGGCTTTGGTCGAGGATTCGATACCTACATGCACACGCAGACGTCTTATGGATCAATCAAACTGCAATCAACGGCCCGACAGAGCCGTTCTTCCTCTTTTACATGTATCACGTGCATGACCCGTACACCCCCGCCCCCCCCTTCCACCTGATCTCCACCATCCTCGGACCACGAGGGCACTATGATGAGCGATCGTGTGAAGTTTTTGATCTTCGTCTCCGACCGGGGGTTCGTGGCCGCACGGGACGAAGTACCGGAAACAGGTCGACCCCGAAGAACCGAAGATATTCAGCACGTCATCGCCCTCTACGACGGAGAGATCAACGAGCAGATCTTTTCGTAATGGAGTTGGTGGGATAGGGCGCTCCGTGCTCTATCCCAACACAATCGTCGTGATTACCTCGGATCACGGCGAAGAATTTTTCCAACACGGAAATTTCGACGATCAACTGTATGAGGAATGCCTGCGAGTTCCACTGATTATTAAAACACCCGGACGAACAAGGATCCAGGGTCGCTAAACCCGGTCAGCTTGGTCGACATAGCCCCCACCGTGCTCTCTCTTCTTGAGATCCAATTGCCGAATACTTTCCAGGGTACCTGCTCTTTTTGACGAAGATTCCGAACTCGGTGCCGATCGAACCGTTTCGGAGAAGCTGTTCAGCGCAGACCCGGCCCCCGGCGATCCCCGAAATCTCGCCAAAATCTCGAATCGATGGAAAATTCTCCAGGGGAACGTCACCCTCCTCTTCGATCTCCAGAACGACCCACACGAGCTACACGATCTCTCACGCACCCCGCCCGTGACCGAACACCAACGCGCGATCGACGCCTTCACACTCCACAACGACACGCTCTTGTGCTACCATCTCGGGGTCGACGAGCAACACGAAACACTCTCCGAGGAGCAGATCGAAGCCCTTCGCCGATTGGGCTACATCAAGAGAAAGAACTCAACTGTCGGCTTGGTGTTCGGCCCGCCGAGCCATCAAGACCAACTCGATCCGCTCCAAGAAAGCCGTACCACGGAGACCAGTAGTGGATCATCTCGCACCGCGAGAATCCAGCATCCCGGAGGTCGTCCATCAAGGCCCAGCCGAAGTGATAGTACGCGAGACAGCCTTCCTCGCTCAAGGGGTTCCCGTGATACTCCGGGGCTCATGGTGGTCGTCCGATCTGGATCGACCTGCGCCCGGACCAGGTTGTGGCGCCGATCAAGCAGCAGGGGAACCGACAACGTCAGCGACCCGCCGAACCGGAGAAACTCTGCAGAGCTCTGCAAGGTCGTTGTCGACTCCGGCACGTGTTCAAGCACGTCGAGGCATATGACCGAATCAAAAACCTTGTCATCGACGACAATCGGCGGATACCTCGTTCTGAGTCCTTGTTCATCGCACCGCCCGCTTCGCAACCTCGCCGAGCGACTCGCTCCGAACTGTCCCGGCATCAGATCCTTGATCCACGGCAAAAAGCGGTGTCGAGCCGCTGGTCATGTACAAACTGGAGCATCTCGGAAGACCCGACGAGCGCGCGACAAAAAACGGTCGCGCGGACACGCCTGTTCAGCTCGCAGCTTGGACAAATCGAAGAGCTGCTCCCGCCAGTTCGGGGTGAAGCTGACCCTCACCTCGACGCACCGACGCCCGAGTCCACCGAACTCGACGTCGTGATCACACCGGGATCCTGCCCCGGGACACGGAAATTCGGCGTGTGGCACCGCGAGCTCGAACGTGTGCCCTGCGGCAGCATCTTCCGGATGCGGAATCGCCGGTAGCGCACGAAGTCCTCGTAGGACACGAATCTCGAAATCGAGAGATCCGAAGGAAAGCAGCTCGGTGCGTCTGGTTTGCGCATGGTCCCCCTGTTCGCGGTCACTGACGTCGTATCGTGCAGACGCCGGACGGATTATCATGGGTGCGCCGAACGGAATGCAAGGGGAGCAGCCTGCCATGGGGACAATTTCGGAAAACAAAAGTTATTGGAATCAATACGATTGGTCGCGTGCAGGCGACGAGTGGTCGTCGCTATGGAGCGGGACGGATGTCCTGTGGCACGGGTCCCTGTGGCCGAGGATCCGCTCGAATCTGCCCACAACGACGCTGGTCGAAATCGCGCCTGGTCTTCGGCAGGATCACCGCGTTCTCGCTCGATCACTGCGAAAACTACGTCGGTGTGGACGTAGCGACCACCTGCGTCGAAGCCTGCCGCAGCCGATTCAACGATATCGAGCATGGAGAATTCAGAGAAGGCGACGGCATGACCCTCACAGCCGTCCCAGATCATTCCGTCGATTTCGTGTTTTCCTACGATTCTCTTGTCCACGCTGAAGCCGAGGTATTGAACGCCTACACCAAGGAAATCGCTCGCGTGCTCCGGCCGGGGGGGACGGCCTTCCTTCACCACTCCAACTTGAGGGATTTTTCGGATTCCGCAACCGGAATTCTCTCAATCGAAAACAAACATTGGCGGGGCGAAAGCATGAGCGCCGCGCTGCTCAGGAGGTACGCTCTCGATGCCGGGATTTTTTGCGTCGCACAGGAGATCGTCAATTGGGGTTGCCCGCACCTCACCGACTGTTTCTCCATGCTCGTGGGCCGAGCTCCTGAGAACGGTGAGGAAACCCGTGTGATCGAGAATCCTCATTTCATGGACGAGGCCATCGCACTCGGCCGAGCGGCAAAGGTATTCGACTGTGGCTCCGGAGAGTGACGCGCGCGACCGCCGAAACGGACGGCTGAAAGGCCAGAAAAAATCGAAGCGTGGGCGCCAGCCCACCCCCTCCGACGACCCTCAGCTGGAGGAGATCGAGCGCATCAGCGGCGAGCGGGACGGATACTACGCGGAGTGGAAGCACGCCCAGAATCAGATTCGCGAGGTTCGCTGGTCACTCATGTGGCGCACGTCGAAGCTCATCCTTTTCATCGGCCGCTTCTTTCGACTCGACGAACCAGAGTGGTGGAACGAGCGCCTGGAGGAAGCCATAGAGGCCACCCCGCCCGAGGGGAAGGCCTACGAAAGGGTGCCGAATCTCGAGGCGCTCGGCCTCGCCAAGCAACGACCGAAGATTCCGCTGTCTGGTCGCAGCACATATCTGAAGCGCGTCACGTTCGAACGCGACGGCTACTGGGGCGAATGGCGCCACGCCAAAAACCGCCTCGAGATCATCCGGAGTTCGGAACTGTGGGCCCGGTGGGACCCGTATCGTAACTTCAAGGCGCGCATCGGCTTTCTGATCTATCTCCTCAAGACCGTGCGTCGTCTGGTGATTCCTGCGATACTGGCGCCAATCCACGCGATCGTGGCGCTTCAGAAGAGGATCGCGAAGTTCCCCGGAATCCTGTATACCGGGATCTGGTCCGCGATGGCCTCGACCCGCGCGAGGTTGCGCGACGCCGGGCGGGGGTTCGAGCGGCCCGGTTCGCCGGAACGCCCGGATGTCGATTGCTCGTTCCGGCCCCGGGTCCTTATCGTGTCTCCCTACCACCTCCACCCCCCGAACCACGGTTCGGGAGTGCGATTGATCAACCTCGTTCGCGAGCTCGCCCCAACCTGTGACGTCTATCTGCTCATCTTTTCGGCAACCGGTGAGAATCCCGAAGAGCGCAAGGCGCTGGAAGCGATCTGCAGTCGCGTCGACTTCCACCGCTGGCTGCCCCACCTGCGACCGGATCCATTCGGACTCCGCCCTGCGGTCGCCGAAGTCTTTCGATCCGACCGGGTGGCCGAAATGATCCGCGATATCGTCCGCGCCCACGATATCGACATCGTCCAACTCGAACACGCCGAGCTCGGTCAGTACCAACGGGCGGTCCCAAAAGGCGTACCGGTCGTTCTCAGCGAGATCGACATCACATTCCGCACCCACCGCCGGCGCCGCAAGCTGGGCTTCCACAATCGTTTCATCGAGACACAGATTCTCCACACCACCACCAGCGACTTGCTCCGTCTGTTTCGCTACGAGATCCAGAACTGCCAGCGGGTGGACCAGGTACACACCATGTCCGAGACCGACGCCCGGTATCTGGCGGGATATCTCACGGACGGTCAGGCACGCCTGCGAGTAGTTCCCAATGGTGCCAATGCGGACAACTTCGCCGACCCGAACCCCGGAGCGCCTCGCGACGGGGTGCTGTTTCTGGGGAACTTCGACCACCTTCCGAACGTCGATGCCCTGGACTTCCTGGTGACCGACATCTGGCCACTGCTCCGCCTCAAGATCCCCGAGGTCCGCCTCACCGTGGTCGGGGCGAACCCATCCGACCGAGTCCAACGGCTCGCCGACAGGCCGGGGGTGGATCTGGTCGGCGAGGTACCGGATCCGCGAGCCTCGTACCACAGCCACCGCGTCATGGCGGCGCCGATCCGAGCGGGTTCGGGGACCCGGCTCAAGATCCTCGAATCATTCGCATCCGGCATACCGGTCGTGTCCACCACCCTCGGAGTCGAAGGCATCGACGCCGAGGATGGTACGCACATCATCCTCGCGGATCGGGCGATGGATTTCGCCAACGCGATCGAAAGGCTGCTGACCGACGACCGTCTGCATGCCGCGATCTCGAACGCCGCCCTCGAACTCGTGAGGGATCGATATGACTGGCGGTTCGTGGCCCGGGAGATGCACCGCGGCTACCTCGATTTGATACCGGCGGCCCGCCGTCCGGAGATCCTCCGTCAGCGGGCGGCAAAAGAGGACGCCTTGGCCGCTCACCGCCGACCTCAACCGCACACGGCCCCGGCGGTTTCGGTGGTGATCCCGACGTTTCGGGGTGGGGACAGTCTCCGGCTCTGTCTGAACGCCCTCCGAAAGCAGGAAACCGACCTCGAGTTCGAAATAATCTGTGTCGACTCGGGCTCGGAGGCCGCCGACCTCCAGGTTATGCACGATCACGGGGCCCTCGTGGTCTCCATCAATCACCAGGAATTCAACCACGGGTTGACACGGGACTACGGAGCTTCGCTGGCAGCGGGAGAGATCCTCGTTTATCTCAGTCAGGACTCGGTGCCGATCCGCAGTGACTGGCTCGATCGGCTGACCGAACCCTTGCGCACCGACCCCTCAGGGAGGATCGCCGCCGTCCAGGGTGGAAGCCGAGAGGTGATCGATCCCGAGCGGCGCTTCTTCTGGGGCACATCGGGAGATCGGTTCTACTTCACCAGCGAGTCCGAGCGGTGGATCGGGCGCTACGGCGGCATCGGTTTCTCGACCACCAACTGCGCCATTCGCCGGGAAATCTGGGAGCGCTACCGTTTCGGTTGGGCCACCATCCTCGAAGACAAGAAGTGGCAGCGGCTCATCTTCGATGCGGGCTACGAGATCGTCGACAGGCCTCACGTCCGGATCTTCCACTCCCACCACTATGATCTCCGGTCCCTCGTGCGACGCTGCGCGAGCGAAGGACACGGTTGGAAGAACCTCGGCGAAAGGTACCGGCTTCGTGAAGCCGTCAGCGACATCTTCACGCCCCACGTTTGGCGAGAGCTCCGTTACGGCCTTCAGCAGCGTGCCGCCACCACCGTTTCCGAAGTCCTTTTCGTGATCCTCCGGCCGACCGCACTCTGGTGGGGCAACCGGTTTTCACGAAAAGTCCTCCACTGAGATTGCGGTGACGCTCATACGTGGGGCGACCAGGGAACCGGCTGCAGCCCCGCGGGCCATTGACATCTGGCAACGACGAGGACTGCGGAAAAGCACGATCTGAGATAACCCGTGAGGCAGCTGCGGCTGCAGCGCACGATCAGATCGTCGGACGTCGCGGCCTGGCTGGCCGCCGAGCGCACCCGGTTCCGCATGGTCCCGATGCCCCGAAGCAACGCCAACAGACCGCCATGGCGCCAGTTGATGATCGCTTCCGATCTCCCCTGGGCCTCGAATCTCCGCATCATCCACGACTCGGAGAGCCGCTCGATGTTAACGTGGTGACGCACCCTCACTGCGGGTTCATAGACTATCGTGCCGCCCAGGCGTTCGATGCGCAGGCACAGCTCGATTTCCTCGCACGACAGGAGGTTGTCGCCTTTGCGGCCGAGGGCGGTACAGAATTCTCCGGCGCGATCGAGAGTCTGGCGGCGGAAGGCCAGGTTGGCGCCGCGTGGATACTCATCGTAGACGAGCTTGCGCCGGCGATCGCCCAGATCCCACGCCGACAGATAGGGCAGGTAGCGGCCGAGGAACCAGTCCGGCAGTTCGCCCTGAAAGACAGGCTCCACCGGCCCGCCGACGCAGTCGATTCCCGATTCCCCCAATGTCTCTACGATCGCCAGCAGCCACCCTGGCTCCGGAAACGCATCGTCATCGAGGAAGACGATGACGTCGCCCCTCGCCCGCCGCAGGCCTGCGTTCCTCGCCGCCGACAGTCCGAGCTCCTGCTCCTGGTGGGTTTTGACCCTGGTCGGAAACTCGGCGGCAATTCGCTGCGCGACGTCCCATGTGTCATCAGTGGATTGGTTATCGATCAGCAGGAGCTCCCACGGCCGCCCGGGAAGACGCTGCTCGAGCACCGCGCGGCAGGCGGCGTCGAGGAGGGTCGACCGGTTGCGGGTACAGACGATGACCGAGGCGGCCGGAGAAGAGCTCACCATGACGTTTCGTATTTTACAGCCGTCGGCTCCCGCGATTTCGACGTGGGCCAATGTCGGAGGTCCGGGTCCTGGTGTATCGTTGGGACACGGCACGTCTGACGTGAGGAAAAGGAGCATCGTGACGACCCACGACACGGTTCGCAGTATGGCCCGGCGGGTCTATCGGGCCCTCAGAAATCTCCATGACACGTTCTCGTCCTCCTCCGCGCCGGTGGGCTCATTCTCCTATCGATTCACATCCGAGGGACCCGTCGGCCGGCTTCCGGTGTCCGTTCTGATTCGGGGCGACCTTCCCGGATACCCCGATCGTGAACAGACGGCAGCCTGGCTCGAGATGCAGACCCTGGATGAGATCTCCGCGATCGCTTTCGACGGTACCGGTCACGAAATGTGGAGGTGCTCGTCGGCGGGCGCCGGGGCAATCGAGGAAAAATCGTTTTGGTTTGCTGCTCCGGGCGGCCTGTCTGAGACCTCGCCCACGCACCTCGAGTGCTGCTTCACGGTTGCCGCGGCCGAGGATTTGGACGCCGTGATCTTGATCGACTCTCCATCTGGACCCGATTGTGAGACGCTCGACGCGACCGGTGCCGAATGTGCTACACCGTGGCGGCAGCTCGCGCTCTACAGATCGGATGCGTATTCCTGGGCGCCACAAAACGACCGGATCGTGCCGCGGCGCGCCGACCGACTGATCAAGGTCATCGATATTGCGCGCGGTGCCTCCAGCGAGCACACCGCGGACACGTTAAACCGCCGCCGCCGCGGTCCGTACCTCAGTTCGGTGGATCTCGGGGAGCGCCTCGTGGTTCCGGTTCGCGACGCCTCGCGGGTTGCCCGTCGCAAAACCGAAGCCGGGCTCCCCGCAGTCCTGGTGACAGCCCCATTTCTCGCCCGGGGCGGCGCCGAGCAGACGCTTCTGGCCACCCTCCAACACCTGACCGATCGGTTCGATTTCACCATCGCAACCTTGGCGCCGCACCGCAAGGAGCTCGGCGACCGAAGGGGGGACTTTCGAGCGGTCACCGAGCGTATCTATCCCCTCGGAGACCTCGTCCACCCCGACGTCATGGTGGGCGTTCTCCAATCGATCCTGAACTCCACCGGGGCCGAAATCCTCTACAACGCCAACGGCACCACCCTCTTCTACGACTTCGCGCCCCGTCTCAAGCAGAGCCATCCGGAGCTCCGGATCATCGATCACCTCTACGACCACGAGGTGGGCTACATCGAGCGCTACGACGAGGGTCTCAAAATTGCAGTCGATTCGTGCGTCGCCGAGAACCACGTGATCGCTCGAGAGCTCGTCGAGGGGCGCGGCTGGCCGAAGGCCCGCGTTCCCGTGATCTGGCCGTGCGGTCGCCCTGAATCCGATCTTCCGCAGCCCGGGGACCGGGAGCTGATTCGGCAATCGTTTCGCGAACAGCTCGAGCTCGGCGCCGACGACGTTGTTTTTTTGACCGCCGCTCGCATGCACCCGCAGAAACGACCTCTGGACCTGGTGCTTCTCGCCGAACGCGTTCGCGACCTCCCCGCCACCCACTTCGTGGTGGTGGGAGGCGGCGAGCTCGAAGGCGAAATGGATCGTGCGATTGCGGCCCGACCCGGGCTCAAGATCCGGCGCCTTCCCTTCCGCACCGATATTCCCGGGCTGATCGTGGCGTCCGACGTTGGTTGCCTGGTCTCCGACTTCGAGGGGTTGCCGGTTTTCATGCTCGAATGCCTCCAGCTGGGAAAACCCTTCCTCGGAACGCGGGTCGGCGATCTCGGCCGGGTGCTCGACGATACCGGGGCCGGTATCGTTGTGGACCACCCCGGCGATCTCGACGAGCTCGAGGCGGCGGTTCGCCGGCTGTCGGACCATTCATACCGCAGCGAGCTCGCCGAGCTGGCCCTCAGTGCCGCGCCCGAGTTCTCGGTCGTCCGTTGCGCCGCCGCGTATGCGGCGGCATTTACCGGGACGACCTGATGCCCGTCTGGAACGCGGTCCGCCGAGCACAGGGCCTTTTCTGGGAGCACAACCGGCCGCTTCGCACCGTCGCACGGCGGATCAAACGCGACCTGTCCATCGCGATTCACCGGGTGAGGGCCCGATTCGCGGGCCCCCTCCCGACCCGGGTCGTGACCACGCTCCAACGACACGCCGGCACACCCATCGATCACCCGGCTATCTCCATCGTGCCGGTATCGGGTGCCGCCGACGCGACGCTGCCATCTCTCGATGGACAGCAAACCGAAACGTCGGTGGCGTGGAGCCCGCTAGAAGGCAACACCCGCGAGTTTGTATTCCACGCCGACCCCGAAATCTCTTCCTTGCCCGCGACCTATCTCGAATCCCTCCTCATGGCTGCCTGCGCCGAGGATCTGGATTGGGTGGTTGGTGGATGGGCTCCGCCGGCGCCGGGACGGAATGGGCCCTCCGGCCTCGTGGCGCCCCCGAGCGGCGGCGTCGGCACACAATTGGTTCGAACTCCCAAACCCGGGCGCCGCCACCGCCGCGCCGTGACCGGACGCGTGGTGCCCCACATCTGCGCAGAGGCTCACCTTCCGGCCTCACCGGAACCGGAGTTCGGCATGTCATGTGTATCGGGGGCCCATCGCCTCCGGTATGAGATGCGCCACAAGGCCATCGTTCGCTCGGACGTGTACGAGATCGATGCCGTTCTGGCCGACCTTCCACTGATCGACGGCCCCCGAACGGCGTTGTTCCTCCTTCCCTACCTGGCGGTCGGCGGTGCCGAGCGGCTGCTCATGGATCTCCTGCGCGGTTTCGGTGACCGCTACCGGTCGATCATCGCTACCACCGATCCGCACCTCCACGATCTCGGGCAGACGGTCGACCGATTTCGCAAGCTGACCCCTCACGTCTACACCGTCGGAGATTGGCTTCCACGAGAAGCGGTGCCGTCGGCGATCCGCCACCTCCTCCGCAGGTGGCGCGCCGAAGCCCTCGTGTCCTGGAACGGGACGGTGGAGTTCTACGACCACGCCGACCGGTTCAAGAGCCGTTTTCCGGATCTGAGAATCATCAACCAGATCTACAACCATCGCGGCGGGTGGATCGAGCACTATTGCCCAACCCTTGTCCGTACGGTCGATCGACATATTGCCGTCAATACATCTATCGCCCGCGCACTCGAGAACGAACGGGGTGTTCCACGAACCGCGATCAGCACGGTCTTCCACGGCGTCGACATTCCCGACGAACCCGATGCCGAGACCGCCCGGCGATCCCGAGCCGAGCGCCGAGACCGGCTCGGGTTGCCGCAGAATGCCCTCGTGGTCGGGTCCTTTATCCGGTTGCATCCGCAAAAGCGGCCCCTCGACATCATCGAGATCGCAGCTCGGATGACCGGGGAGGCAGTCCATTTCCTTTTGGTTGGAGGAGGTGCCCTGGATCTGGCAATCGATCAGGAGATCAGCCGTCGCAACCTTCCGAACATCACCCGGCTGCGGCTGCAGGACGAGATCATTCCGCTCTACGACGCGCTCGACCTCTGTCTGATGACTTCCGAATTCGAGGGCCTCCCGGTCTTCTTCTCGACGGCCTCGCCAGGTCGCTGCCCTGCGTTGCAACGGGTGTTGGAGACATCCCCCTGCTCCTAGAGCACGGCGGCGGCGCCGTCGTCGAGCGGCCCGGTGACATCGACGGTCTGGTGGCCGCGATCCGGTCCTTCATGGATCCCGAAGTTCGCCAGTCGGAGGGCCACCGGGGAAGGCAAGCGGGTGCGTTCCCGTTTTGCCGTCGACCGATTCGTCCGCGACACCGAAGCTGCTATCTTTCCCGAGCCATGAGTCTGATCGACGTCAGCGTGCTCGTGCCCTCCTACAACCATGAGAGGTTCGTGGAGAGCGCCGTCGCCAGCGCTCTCGCCTCTGACGTTCGTCTCGAAGTCATCATCGTCGACGATGGGTCGACCGACGGGTCGCTTGAGGTCGTCCGCGGACTTGCCCGGGACCGCCGGGTCCGGGTCTTCGAACAGGAAAACCGCGGCGCCCATGCCGCCCTCAACCGATGCCTCGAGAACGCCAGCGGTGACCTGGTCTTCATCCTCAACTCGGACGACGCTTTCCCACCACAGCGGATCGAGCGGCTCGCGGCCGAGCTTCAGGAGCATCCGGAGGCCGCCCTGGCGGGTTCGTGGCTGAGGATCATCGACGACAACGGCAACGAGATCGGGGTCAAAAAGGGTTGGACCAACCTGCCGCCGTGGCCCGCTCCGACTGCAGGTCCATTCCTCTCCGATTTCGGGATCCGGTCCTCGCAATGCTCGAGACCAATTACATCGCGACCACTTCCAATATGGCCTTTCGGCGCTCGCTGATCTGCGATCACGGCTTGCGGTTCAGAAATCTGCGCTACGCCCACGACTGGGAGTTCATTCTCTCGGCATGTCACGTTGGGAAGATCCGTCTGATCCCTGAACCTCTGGTCGAATATCGAGTCCATGCCTCCAACACGATCAAGGAGGGCTCGGACAGCGGTACGGGGCAGATGCGCTTCGAAATCCAGTGGGTGGTCGCCCGCCACGCCAGTCGTATCCTCAAGCACTCAGGCAGAGGCCACGTCAGCAGCGACACCCTCGTGTCTCGGGCGTGGAACTCGATGCCCACTTTCGGCTGCGACGGCGTTCTCGATCGGCTGTTGGTCCTGAGGGCAGTGCCGAAACCCCGCCGCCGGCCTTCGATGCCGTGCTCGACGAAGGCCATCCATTTCGCCGCTCCGCGGTCGCAGTGTTGGCCGAGGCGGATTGAGGCTCAGTCGAGCACTGCCCGCAGCGTCGAGTCGTCATGCTGGCGGCCGCGGCTTTCGAGCTCCCGGCGAAACGCATCGACACCCATCAAGACCAGGTTGTTGAACCAGAAGGCGCACAACCGCTGCGCCACGTCGTCGCGCATGAAGCCGAACGCCAGGCCCTTGAGATACCCATATCGAAAGAGCGATTCTAGCAGCGGATCGACTGCGTCGGTGGCCGGTCGATCAAAGCGCGCGGCGAGATCACCGCGGCTTTTTCGAGATCGTCGAGCCTGCCCCGAAGCCCGTCGATCCGGCGCCGTTGGGCCCCGAAGGTGAGACGCTCGCGAATTCTCGACCTGAGCACCTGCTGGGCGCCGATGTCGCGTCCGATCTCCGGCCACTTGCGGATGAGAACAGCGGCCATTCTTCCGCAGGCGACCTGCCGTTGAAAGAACGACTCACGGTGTAGGGGTGGTGGTGCCACGCCAGCGCCGCCTCCCGGTAGACGATTCGCATGCCGTGGCGCCGCAGTCGGTAGGCGAACTCCGCGTCCTCGAACGCGGCAAGCCGAAAAGTCGGTCGAGAACCCCGAGGGTTCACGGAGCAGCATGGCACGGTCCACTGAGACGTTCGATGTGTAGAAGTGGCGAAAATCGTACTCCTCGCCGTCCGTCATGTAGAAAAAGCCGAACTGCTGCGCTCCAACTCCATCCACGTGGCGCATTGTGGAGGTGATCTCGAGGTCCCGCGACCACGAAACGTTGCCCAGCACGGCCCAGCGGCCGTTGGTCCGAGAGTGGGCGTCGAGGTGGGTCTGTAGAAGATCAGGCGACGGTTCGATGTCGTCGCCGGTAAACAGAACCTTCTCGCCCGCGGCGGCCGCGAGACCGTAGTTGCGAGCCGTGGCCGGGCCGGCGTTCTCCTGCCGCAAACTGACCAGCGAGAAGCGCGTCGTCTCGAAGGCGTCGATCACCTCCGAGGTGCCGTCGGACGACCCGTCATCGACCACCACTACCTCGAAAGGGAGGTCGACAGGGACCTGGCGCTCCCACGCCGCCAGCACTTTCCCCAGGATCGCGCTTCGGTTAAACGTCGGCATCACGACCGAGATGGCCGGCAATCGACCAGTCGTAGTCACGCGTTCGACTCCAAGGTTATGTGATCTCCATCGTCTCCGGTGCCCCTCGCATCCATCCTACCTGTCGCAGTGCCCGTCGTCACGGATCGCCCGGCCACCATGCGCGCTATACTGGTCTTGGAGTGTAAGTACATATGAATAATCAAAAAAGGTCAAATATGACTTTACGACGAAACTGTCCACTACTCTCGCTCTTGATGATCGCCGCGGGCGTCGGAACTGCGTCCGGCGCCGGGGTCGTTCACGTCCCCACTGACGCCGCCACCTTGACTGCCGCGGTTGCCGCTGTTGACGACGGCGGCGTCATCGAGATGGCAGGCGGTACCTACGCCGCGCCGGGCGGTGGATTCCTCCTCAACAACCTAGGCAAAGCATTCACGGTGCGCGCAGCATCGAGCGCGACGGTTGTGCTTGACGG
This sequence comes from Candidatus Sulfomarinibacteraceae bacterium, assembly GCA_963823345.1. Taxonomy (GTDB): domain Bacteria; phylum Acidobacteriota; class Thermoanaerobaculia; order Thermoanaerobaculales; family Sulfomarinibacteraceae; genus Sulfomarinibacter. The sequence goes on along the minus strand of CAWGLE010000006.1, from coordinate 83,498 downwards.
CGGTGGCAGCACCCCGGTTCTCAGGGTCATCAACTCGAGCGCGCCTCTTGGTAAGCCAATCGTGTTCGAGAACATTACGTTCTTCGACGGCCTTTCGACGCTCAACGGCGTGGCCGGCGGCGTCACCGTAGCCCGCGCCAACGTCTCGTTTATCGGTTGCACGTTCGACCAAAACGGGTCTGACGCGTCGATCACTGGTGGCGGCGGAGTCTATGTCTACGGAGGCGAGACAGCATTTTTTGGCAACTGCGTCTTCACCGATAACTGGGCCCGCAACGAAGGTGGTGGGCTCCGCGTGGACGCATCTCTCGCCTACCTGGTCGGTTGCCGTTTCCATCACAACCGTGTCGACCTGCCCAACCATCGCTCGACCGCAGCCGGAGGGGGCATCCACATCACGAATGCAGCCATACGGGTAGCCAACACCCGATTCGAGGGCAACCGGGCGGGCTACGTGGGGGGGGCGATTCTACGCCCTCGGGATCTGGGCCATCCCGTACACGGTGCCGCGGTCGGACGCCGTCATCGCCAACTGCACCTTTGTCGACAACGTCGCCGCACCGGACCCGTCGGTGAGTCTGACGGTTCCCACCGAAGGCGGCGCGGTGCACGGAGAAGACCAAACCCGCATTCGAATATTTCATTCACGGTTCTTGACCAACAGCGCCGAGAACGGTGGTGCGGTGAATCTGTACCGCGCCGACGTTACCGTCGAGGACAGCGTTTTCAAGGGAAACCGCGCAACGAACACCGGCTCGGGAACAGGCTGGGGAGGAGCGCTGGCAGCGATCTCGAGCGACACGGAAGCAGATGGTTCCTCCAACCGCCCGTCCGCGAAGTTGACGGTTCGTCGCAGCTTCATCCAGGGCCGCTATGGCGCAGTCACGACCGTGGGACAGCTCGGAGGTGGCCTGTTCGCAAGTGGGGACGTGAACAGGCATTGGGGTGAAGGCGGCGTCTCCCCGACTGCGAGCGCGGTCGACACCCGAGCAACCGTGACGGTCGAGGAAACTGTTTTCGCCGACTGCGACGTCCTCGAAGACCCCGAGGCCGACGGCGGGTCGACGGGCGCCGGCGGTGCCGTCAATGTCTTCCACTCGACCTTCACGATGGCAAATAGCCTGATTGTCGGTTCCGATGCTGTCGGCGCTGGCACGACGGCGGGGGGTGTCCGGGTGGTTTATTGCGACGCGGATATCACCGACACCACCATCGCTGGAAACACGGCGGGCTATTTCGGCGGCGGTCTCTACGCCCAGGGTACCGCCATCGACATCACTTCGAGCGAGATCATAGATAGCAGCCTCTCGACCACGACCCTGGGAACCGCACTTTTCACCGCTCCGGTGGAAAACCTGTACGGATCGAACGTCGACATCACAGGTACGATCTCGAACTCCGTTATCAGCAACGAGAGCAGCTCCGGGCGGCTGATCTACGACGACGACCGCCAACCGAGCCCGATCAACGACCTTCACTACGTGGACAACGTACTCTTCGATCAGTCCTCGGGGAGTTCGGTATACCAGAACGCCATCGCCGGCACCGCGACCGCGACCCAGCTCAACTCCCTCGTGGTGAGCCGAAGCGGCGGCGCGTCGACGGACAAAGGATCCGGAAACTCAGGGCCGAGTTCGGCGCCGAAGGTGGCGGCGTTGAAGGCCGCACCACCCGCGCGCCTCGCTCAGGGGGCCACCGGCGACGCCCCCGGTGCGCCAGAGGCGTATCTCGCCTGGGCCTCCCACGGAGCCTCACCGACCCTCGACGGGGCCGGTGTCGCGGACTGGGGGTGGCGCTCGGACGATATCGACACCTTCACGCTCGACGTCGGCGGCGTGCAGGCAGTAGCCTCGATCAGCGCCGCTCCCTTACCGGCCGCGAGCCTATCGGCAAATCCGGACAGTCATCACCGGCGGGTCGTCTTCGACGCTCAGCTGGGCGACCTCGAGCGGGAGCTTCCTCGACGCAGCTGTGGATCGTGGGGTGGCCTCGGGCACTGCCGCCTCCGGATCGCATTCAGTGTCGCCGCCGTTCACCACCACCTATAGGCTGTTCGTCATCACCGAAGAGGGCGGGGTCGTGGAAAGCGCGACGGTCTGGGTCGACGAGCTTCCCGGCGACGCGATTTTCGCGGATGGGTTCCAGAGCGGCGACACGGACGCCTGGAGCGCGGCTGTCGGGGGTTCCTGAGGGGCGCTGTGGCCTCGCGCTCTGATACAGTCTGCCGCGCATGCATGGGCAGTCCGAAAACACGCGGTCGGATCCAGGCGATGGAGTCGAGCCAACCCGCGCGCCGCTCCGTCGCCCGTCCAGCCGAGTCACTTTGCCGGGTAACCCGTCACCCCTCTGCCTCGGATCACTCCTCGTCCTGATCCTGATCTTCGTCTACAAAGTCGTTCTGTTTTGGAACCTCGAGTACTACGGCAGCGACATGTACTCGTTTCTCAGGATGACATGGAGCTGGTTTCATGACGGCGTTCCACTCTACGACAACGTGTACGGGTATCACGCCGCAATCCACGGCTTCTACATTCTGATCGCCTTCTTCCCGTTCACCCTACCGTTCGGTGCCTACGGACTCTTCATGGGGCTTTTTCTGGTCGCCGGCATCGCCGTCGTGTCGGTGGCGCGTATGAGGTCAGTTTCAACCGTCGATCGGTTCGCCATGGAAGCGGCCATCTTGTCGCCTTTAGGGTTCTGGGTGCTCGACCACCCACAGTGGGGGTTTCACCCCGAACTCCTGTACCCTTATTTCGGCGTACTATTCACCGTGGCACTCATCGAGGGACGGCGCGGTACGGTCATCGCAGCCGCGGCAGCGACCTGCCTGGTCAAAGAGGATGGTGCCGTCGTCTGCGCGTCGATCCTCATTTCGACCTTCTCAGCCCGCATCCTTCTGGGGCGATACGACCCGGCGAACCGCCGGGCCATGCTGCGACAGCTCGCAGTCGGTCTCGCCACCTGCATCGCCGTCTTCATCGCCGGTCTCGCTGCCCTGCACGCCGTCCGTTATCTGGTCCCGAGCCACGACACCCAACTCTTGAGCACGGTCCGTGTCGGCGAAGCTCTGGAAATAGCGAGAGCGACGGTAGAAGGCACGGGAAACCCGGAGTGGGGTGAGAGACTCCGGAAGGGGATGTTCGACTACGCGTTTGTCGCTTTTTCGTTCGGAATCCTCTTGGGAAGGCGCTGTCTCGCGTATCTCCTCGTCGTGATTGTCGGGGCCGCACCCGTCGTCGTAGTCCTGGTCGTCTCGTCGGCTCCGTATGGTTTCGGCAACCTGTTTTGGCCACCACGCGTCGCAACGCTCCTCGCCTGCGTTTTCGGGGCGATGGTTGCCGTCGTTTGGGCCGGTGGCGCAGACAGGTCTCGGCACTCTCAAACCTCGGTGCCAGCACGTTTCGGACCCGGTCTCGCCCTGCCGCTGGTACTCGTCGCCGCCTCGTGGTCCCTTCAGCTGTGTGTCCTGCGATTCGCGGCGGACTACTCCTTCGGTTCGAGGCTGGACCTGGTTGGGATGATCTCGGGCGAAAGGTCGAGGTCGGCTGAGCTACGACCCGAAGAACTGCGTTTCGTTCGCTGCCTGGCCCACGAGTTGCCAGACCGATTCCGCGTCTCGAGCCACGGACCCCAGAGCCCGGCTTTTCACCGGCAGGACCTGAGCTTCCCCGGAATCGAATCGAGGGCGCTGCGCCCTCCGGAGATTCGAGTCACCATGGGACCCATGGGCCGCGACCTGGAATTCAAGGACGGGTTTCATCTTACGATCGGCCGGCTCGCCGTCTCGGGCCGAATCGAAGCCGAACAGTGGGTAGGTCGATGCGTCGAACACGACACGTTCTCCGCTACCGCGACACCCGCCCGGTGACAAACCCGATAGTGAAAGCGAGCCGGCAGCGCAGGTCCCACCACCACGCACGTTGATCGCTACCGAGCAACATTTTCGCCCCGCCGCGGACGGCGATAAGAGGCGCAAGGAGCAGAGGTCGAACGACGACCGGAAACAAGAGTCCAACGTGAAGCCGGACAGCGCTTCTCGCCCACCGACCAGCGTTTCGTTGACGAGCCAGCACCCTCCGAATGTCATCGTAGCGATGATGGTGCGCGCAGCGCGCGTCGGCATCGAAGATCACCCTCCACCCGCGCCGCGTCCAGCGCCATGCAAGCTCGGTGTCCTCCATGGACGCCTCCGTGAACCGCTCGTCGAACGGCTCTTGGAGAAACCACGTCCGTGGTGCTGACAGGTTCGAACTGGCCACCGACGGCCAAGGTACCGTCGCGCCGGAAGTCAGACCCTTGAACCAGAACTGTGGGCCCTCAGGCGCCAGGAACCGCATCACGTCGGTGATCCCCACCTCGGGATCCCACCCGATCATCCCCTGGACCCCGATGTCCGAGACGCCAGCTGAATCGAGGTGACAAGCCAAGGTCCCGGACGCGGGAATGATGTCGTCACCGAGAAGCAGCACACGATCAGCGGCGGCTTGCGCGATGCCACGATTTCGCGCCCGAGCCGGACCCCCGTGCCCGAGCGAGACAATCTTCATTTCGAATCCGGACGGGTCCGCCCTTCGAAGCATCTCGAACGTGGAGTCGCTCGATCCGTCGTCGACGACAACGACCTCGAACCGCCTATTCAGTCGCTCCTGTTTTTCCAGAGCACGGAGAGTCAAGTGAAGAACATCGCTCCGGTTCCAAGTCGGAATGACGACCGAAATCGCCGGTGTTGACATCTCAGGACGGCGCTACCGAGGCAGTCTCGATCGTGCCTCCAACGGTAGAGTCGCGGCTGACCGATGCCCGGTAAGCGGCCACGACGTCGCTTGCCGGTCCGTGACCCCGGACCACCCCGTGCTCGAGCCAAAGGGCCTCGTCGCAGATGTTTTGCACGGCATCGAGGTCGTGCGAAACCAGGAGAATAGACACGCCACCCATCCGGAAGCTCTCGAGCCGCTCGTTGCATTTCCGGCGGAAACTCTCGTCCCCCACCGACAGAACCTCGTCCAACAGCAAAATCTGCGCATCAACCGTAGTTGCGATGGAGAACGCCAAGCGCGCCACCATCCCGGTCGAGTAGGTTCGGATCGGCTGATCGATGAATTCGTCGAGTTCTGCGAAATCAACGATCTCACTCAGTCGTTCTTCCATTTCGTCTCGAGACCGACCCAACAATGCACCGTTAAAGAAGACATTCTCGCGCCCAGAGAGCTCGGCTTCGAATCCGAGCCCAAGTTCGATGACGGGCGCCATCCGGCCCCGCATGATCGCCGCCCCTTGAGTCGGCGCCAAAATTCCAGCGGCCACGCGAAGGAGAGTCGACTTGCCGGCCCCGTTGTGGCCGATGATCCCCAACGCACGTGCCGGCTGCAGAGAGAAACTCACATGCGACAGCGCCACAAGATCTCGATAGGAGATCTTCGAAGTCGAGCCATCTGATGGCCCACTCCTTGAACGAAACGATCCCCCGCTCAGAGAGGATTCTGAATCGAAGGGAGACGTCCTGGAATTCGATTGATGGGTCAAACACGGTGCTTTCGTCCTCAGACATGGAGGTAAAAGCCTCGCGACAAACGGTTGAACACTACCCAGCCCGCAACCAACGCGACGGCTGAGACTGCAAGTGAGGCGCCCACGACGTGAACCGACGGAAGCACACCGTGATACACCGGGTCTCTGGCCAACTTGAAGAGTTGCGTCAGCGGGTTGACACGAATGACCCACAGCCACCTGTCGGGAACGATGCTGATCGGGTAGATGATCGGAGTCAGGTACATGAGAGCGATCGTCGCGACCTGGTACATCTGCGGCACATCCTCGAAATAGACAGCCAGGGCCGACAACAGCAGCGAGACCCCGAGGGTGAACATGCCGATGACCAGGAAGCTCACCGGGAGAAAGAGAACTGATGGCCGGATCGGCGCACCGCGAACGATCATGATGATGAACAGCGGGATGTATGCGAGACACAGGTTGATCAACCCGGAAATTGTGGTCGAAATCGCGAATATGGACTTCGGAACCCGCACCCGCTTCATCAACGCGCCGTTCCACGACAAGCTCGTCATCGACGGTCACCGTGGTCTGGGCAAAGAAACCGAAAACGAGGTACTCCGAGAAGAAAGTACATCTCGTAATGATCGATGCCCTCGAAGCGGAAGATCGTCGAAAAAACGATCGTCAAGATAATCATGAGCAACAGTCAAGATCGTCGAAAAAACGATCGTCAGGATGATCATGAGCAACAGCGGGTTCAGCATCGTCCAGAAGAACCCGATGACGGACCGTTTGTAGCGAACGGTGAGGTCCCGCCGAACGAGGTTGAGCAAAAGGTTCGAGTTCGCCATGAGGTCCCGGATCTCGCTGAGGGTGCTGAACTTCGAGTCGGCGGAGTTGACGAGAACCGGGGTTTCTGAGATCGGCACCCCAAAATACTACCACGCAGGGTAATGGGCCGAATGGCGGGGCGCACGTGTCGACGGCGGTGCTCAGCAAGTCAGCAACCCGCAAAGGAGGTTGGCGGTGAGCCACCGCCGATTCCAGTGATCTGGAGCACGTTATTCGGCTAAGCGGCTGCGTATCATGGAGATCGAAATTTCGCGAACCGGCCGCTCTGATCGGCACGTTATTTGCTGCGTCGACTGTATGAACCGCATCCGCCGATCCGCGTCCGGCCGCGAACACGATGTCGAAGTAGGTCATCTCGAACCGAGGCGGAGGAATATGGGTGAACGCCTGAAGCTGTCGGTGGTCATTCCCACCCACAACACCCGCAAGCTGACGCTGAACTGTCTCGCAGCTCTGTGGTTGTGCAACCCGCAGCCGGACGAGGTAATCGTGGTGGACGACGGGAGCACCGATAACACGGTCCATTCCGTCATTCGAAAGTACCCCAGGCACGTTGTGGTGCATTTGCCCGAGAGCGAGGGGTTCGCAGCCGCGGTCAATCACGGTGTGGCCCGGGCTTCGGGCGATCTGGTGCTGATCCTTAACAGCGACACGGAACCCGCGCCGAGTGCCCTTGCGCCGGTCTACGCAGCCTTTGCAACCCACTCGGACCTCGGGATCGCAGGCGCGTCGTTGTGCGACCCTGACGGCTCGCCGCAGTGGAGCGGCGGACGGACGCCGACGGCGCTGTGGTGTTTCGCGATGGCCTCCGGCCTCCCGGCCCTGCTGGGGAGGTGGCATACGTGGCGCAGGTTACGGCCACCCTCGGGCTCCGGCGGCGGGGAAGTCGACTGGGTCGCGGGAACCGCGATGGTCGTTCGTCGCGAAGTCTGGCGCGACGTGGGCCCGTTCGACACCGGGTACCGTTTCTACTGCCAGGACCTCGATCTCTGCCGGGCGGCGGCAGCGGCGGGTTGGCGGGTCGAGATCCTTCCGGAATTCAAGATTTTCCACCTGCACGGCGCCACCATTTCGGAGGAGTCCGGTTCCATCGGAGGCCAGCATCCCGAGCTCATGTGGACCGACCTTTCGCGGTTCGCCAACAAATATTGGGGACCGAGCCGCGCCCGCAGCTCGATTCGTGCGCTGCGGATGGGCGCCGCGCTCCGGGTTTTCGGCCGGAGTATCGCCTCCCCTCTGGTTGGAGATCGTGAACGCGACGGCTGGGGCGACGCGACGTCCTCATATGCCAAGGCTCTTCGATCTCTGGTTGATCACGACCGGTCGGAGCGCGGACCCGTCGCCTGACATCGTCCACCCTTCGGGAGAAATGCGACAATCACGTTGGAGGCCGCACTCCGTGACTCACTTCTCAGCCTCGTCTCGGCGGCTCGGTCACCATTAAGGAATCATGACGCTCGAAAATTCATCACCACCGACCGACCGCCTGCGCATCCTGTATGTCGCCACCAAACCTGCATATCCACCGCGGGACGGCGGGCGGCTTCTGATCTGGAACACGCTCACCGAGCTCGCCTCCAGGAATCACCTGATAACCTACGTCGCGCCCGATCTCGGCGAGGAGACGTCGATCGCGCGGGACTCCCTGGAATCAGTGTGCGAGGCCGTCCACCTCGTACCCGCGCGACCATCGGGAATCCTCTGGTCGGCTGCCGCCGCCGTCGCCTCGAGAAAGCCGATGTCTGTGCTCCGACATACACACCGCGCCGTGCGGACGGTTCTCTCTGGACTTCTCCGCGAACAGTCCTTTGACGTGATCCACGCGGAGCAGATTCAAGCCTATTTCAACCTCCCACCGATGGACGGCCGCCCTCCGGTCGTGTTGCGGGCACAGAACGTCGAAAGCGAGCTGTGGCGTCTGGTCGCGCTCCGCAAGCCCCGTCTGGCCTGGATCGCCCGGGACGAGGCCAGAAAAATGGCCGTCTTCGAGGCCCGCGCGATCCGCACCGCTGCGGCCACCGTAGTCCTCACCCATCCTGACGCGGAAACTCTGGGAGGCGGAGCTGGAGCCGCTGCCCGTCGCATCACAGTCGTCCGCCCGCCGTTCCCCACGGCCTTGCCGCGGTCCGACGAGCCTCTCGAAGGCGACCCTCCCGTCGTGGTGCTGACCGGTGGGTGGCTGCCCAATCGCGATTCACTGACGTGGTTTCTCGAGGAAATCTGGCCCGGCATCCTTGGCGCCAACCCCGGCGCCCACGCCCACATCTTCGGCGGCGACCGGGAAACCGCCGCGTCGTCTGTCAGCTGGCACCCGGCGCCTGCCGACAGCTCCCGGCTCTTCAGCCCCGGCACGGTGCTCGCGGTCCCCCTCCGCATCGCCTCGGGCATCCGCATGAAGATCCTGGAGTCGTGGGCCAGGAGGGTACCGGTGGTCGCGACACCGAAGGCCGTGCGCGGTCTCGAAGACGTCGGGAAGCGTGGTTTCATGGTCGCGTCGACCGGCGCTGAGTTCGGGACGGCCGTCGCACGGCTTCGCCTGAGCCCGCAGCTCGCCCAGGAGATGATCGATGCCGGCCAAGGAACGCTGGCTGCCCATTTCCTGCCTCAACACGCCGCCGAACAATTGGAGGTCGTTTACCGGGAGGCGGTCGCGCGCGCCGGCCGATCAGCCCTCGAGAACTGACCTTCAGCCGAGGACCGAACTCAACGCCCTGATATGACCGCGGGCGACCGCTGCGACGTACGGGGCGCACCGGGTGGTGTGCTGCGCGCAGAGCCCGAGGATCCGCAGCGAGTTGTACATCGAGTGCACGACACCGAGATAGCCCCGGTAGAGCTTGGACTGAAAGGGCAGAAACCTCGTCGCAGTGAGGTTCTCGAGATACAGCGGCGAACGTTCCGCCGATCCCGTCGAGCCGCCGAGACGGTGGAAACTCTCCATCCCCGGCTCGAAGCGGAGCCGCCAACCTCTGCGCCGCAGCCTCAGGCACAGATCCAGATCCTCGTTGTAGAGAAAGAATCGCTCGTCGAACCCCCGGACGTCGCGCCAGGCCGTCCTCGCCACCGCCATCGCCGTCGCCGGGATGTAACCGACGTCGCGCCTCCGTCCGGAGGCGTCGGCAAAGCGCTGCTGGCGGACCGTTCCGGTCAGGAAATTGATGCCGCCCCCCGCGTACCACAGCTTGGAGTCGTCCAGCCCGTCGCGGATCGGACCACCGGCCGCCCCCACCCCCACCTCGAGGGCGTCGGCGGCAGCGTCGAGATAGCCGGGGCCGAGCACCGCATCATTGTTGAGCACGACGAAAAAGGAAATGCCCTCATCCCCCTCGAGCGCAGCCACACCCACGTTGATGGCGGCGCCGAATCCCGGGTTGTCCGATTGGCGAATGACCTCGACGCCGCCAACCAGGGCGTCCTCCTCCAGGTTCCCCGAGTTGTCCACGACGATTACCCGCCGCCCGAGGCGGGATGGGTCGCCACACACCGACGCCGTGCACCGGATGGTTGGATCGACCTCACCGAAGTGGACGATGACAACGCCGGCGAGAGGCGTGTTCACGAGGTCGCCCGCCGGGGTTCGCCAACCACGATCAGCGAGAGCGCCATCGCTGCCGTGGCTGCCGTGTAGGCAACGACGGCGGCGTCGGCACACGCGATGGGACCGGAGCCCGGGATCCTGGCGAGGTTGAGAGTCAGCGACACGCCGAACGCCCCGGCGAGAACCCACATCGCCGCGAGCTGGCGCCGCCAGGCCGCAAACACGGTGCCGACGACCATCATCGCGAACGCTCCCGGCAAGACCAGGGCGAGTCGCCTCATCAGGGAAGCCGCCGATGCGAAATCAGGACCGAAGAGGAGCTGAACCAGCGGCCCGGCGGCCTCTCGCAGTGCCAGCGCGCACAGGACGCCGGCCGCACCACCCGCGGCCACCGCAACCAGACCGGCGCGCCGCCAGGTCTCTCCGCTTTGGGCGATCCGCGAAACGGTCGGGTAGACAGCCACCGCGATCAGTTGCGGAATCGCAACCAGCGCCCACACGACCGTCGCCGCAGCGGCCCAGTACCCGATTTCGGTGCGGGCGACGCCGAAGAACGCCAGCAGGAAACGATCCGTGTTGACCAGCAACTGGCCGAGCACCGCCAGCACCATGAACGGCAGCCCTTCGCGGAGCGGCGAGGCGTCCGACCCGGGTGTCGAAGCGATCCCGAGCGTGCGGGTCCTGCGCGCGATCCACGCAAGACCCAAGCCGGCTCCCAGCGAAAACGCGACGCCGGTGGTCCAGACCGGCCACGCCAGAGTCACGCTGATGACGACCCCGACTGCCGCCGCCGCAACCTCGAGACCACGGGCGCGCACCTCGACATCCATCCGATCCAGACCCTTGAACGCCGCACCCCGGGTGACGGTCGCAGTTCGCAGCACGACGTACGGCACAAAGGCGAGAAACGAAAGACGGAGGTCCCGTTCCGAGATCAGGAACGCCGCAGCGCCGGCTGTCGGCACCAGCCACACCGCCAACCGCCTCTGCAACGTGCTCGACAGGCCGAGCAGAGTTCGCGCACGATCCGGCGCTCGTGCCACTTCCCGGATCAAAACCTCCTGTTGACCGAAGGCGAGCACCATGACGCCAATGAGCGCCGCCGCAAAGGCGATCGAGAACGTGCCGACCGCCGCCGGTCCGCTGCCGCGGGCGATCACCACGGCCACCGCCAGCAGGCCGCTCTTGACCCCGGCCTCACCGACTCCCAGCCAGATCGCGTTGCGCAGCACTTTCGAGATCATCCGTTACGCCTCGAGCCGGATGATAGACCATCGGTGCCGGGGTACAATCTCCGCGTGGTTTCTGAATCCAGGCTTCCCATCGTCATATTCACCGCAATCGTGGCGGTCATCGCCATCCCGTTTGTCATCAACGGCATCCGCGAGCGCCGGCGGCCGGTCCTCGCAGAGGCGCGCATCGTCACCGCAACGAGCTCGGACCCGGTCTACCGCGAGGGCCGCCGGCGGGTGGCGCCCGGCGACCGGGTTGATGTCGCGCTCGCTCTTCGCATCCAACGCACCGGCGGTGCTGATGAATGGCTGTCGCCGGCTGCGCGTCTCGAGCTCGACGGCACCGAGGTCCCTCACCTCCAGACTGCACAGTGGCCCGATCACGATCGATCGCTGCGGGTCTTCTGGTTCTCCGTCGAATGTTCGAACCTCGGCGGCGCCCTCACGGCGGAAACCGCAGCGGAGCGTCTCCGCTACCGGACCTTCCTGGCGCCTGAGATGGGCCGTCTGCTCCACGCTCAGGCTCTTCCCGAAACCCACAACGACGACCACATCGGCCAGACCGGAATCGGCCCCCCCGGAGGTGTCGGGACCATCAGGCTGTACGCCAGGGTTGAAGTGGTCGAAGAGGCCGACGCGGTCGGTTCGCTGCAAAGTGTCGCGACGATCGGGGTCGAGCAGTTCCTCGATCCCGGATTTCCCACCCTGCTGGTGGCGGCGGACTTCGGAGAGAGGATCGACCCTTCGGCTTCAGAGCTCTTCAGGCTGCCGGGTTTCGAGCCGCAGGGTGCGACGCCCGACGCGCGAGACGCCGTCACGATTGACGCATTCGGAAAGTCGTTTGCCGGGCTTGTCGCCGACCGCATCGCGGTTTCGTCGTGGACCCTGGCGGCATCGGCCGCGAGCGGTCGCGCCGACCTCGACCCCTCGGTCCTCGACAACCTCGGCGAGATCACGATCGACAACGGCCGCATCAGGTCCGGCCGCCGGCCCCTTTTGTGGGGGGATGACATCTTCCCCGGCGATCTTCTCGCAGACGGCGATCACTGGTTCGTTTGCCTCTCCGACAACGGCGATGGCGTGCTCGATCCGTCCGATGGCGTTCTCCACGCCTGGGGCCGGCCCCCGGAGCGGACGACGCTCTTCGCCGCCGGCGGCGTGGACGGCACCAGGTTCGAACACCGACGCATGAGCCCTTGAGGTGCACGTGCCGTGATCGAACTGCGGCGGCTCACCATCGGTTTTCCACGCCACCCGGGTGGTTTCGCGATCGCCGTGCGGGATCTCTCGCTGTCCGTGGCACGCGGAGAACGGGTCGGCATCGTCGGTGAATCCGGCAGCGGCAAGAGCCTGACCGCCCTCGCCTGCCTCGGGCTGGTTCCCGAACCGGGCCGAATCCTCGACGGTGCGGTGCTCGCCGAGGGCCGGGACCTCGGCACCGCACCCGCCGCCGAGGTGAGAAGGTGGCGTGGACGGACCGTCGGCATCTCCTTCCAGGAGGCGTCGAGCGCGCTCAATCCCGTCTACACCGTTGGGTTTCAACTCGAGGAAGCCGTCCGGGCACACCGGCAGGTCGATCGTCTCCGGGGTGGTGTTGCGGCCCGCGAATTGCTCGATCTGGTGGCGGTGGAGTCCGCCGACCGGATTCTCGGCGCATACCCGCATCAACTTTCGGGGGGCCAGGCCCAGCGGGTAATGCTCGCTCTCGCCCTCGCCGGTGAGCCGAAACTCCTGATTGCCGACGAACCCACCTCGGCGCTCGATGCCATCACCAGAACTGAGGTCCTTCGGCTGCTCGACGGGCTCGTTCGGGAGAGCGGTCTGTCCCTGCTGCTCATCAGCCATGACCTGGAGGTCGTCCGGCGTGCTGTGGACCGGGTGGTGGTGATGTATGCGGGTGAAATCGTAGAGGAGGCGGCGACCGACAGCCTGTATGACGAACCGCTCCACCCGTACACGCAATTGCTGCTGGAATCTACGGCCGCCTCCCGTGAACGCCGAAGCCGCCGGACACTCCACCCGGTAGCGGGTGGCGGTGCGTCGATGGTGGAAGGTTGTCGGTTTGCCGAGAGGTGTGCCGCGGTCCAGCCCGCGTGCCGCCGGACCCGGCCCGGGTTGGTCGACCTCGGGCCCGACCGGCGGCTGCGGTGCCCGGTAGCGGTCGCAGGCCGGGAGGGCGACCGTGTCGAAAACTGAACCTTTGATGGTCGCGACGGGCCTCTGCCGCCGCTATGAAGGCGGCGGATCGAACACCGGGATCGATGCCGTATGCAACGTCAGCCTGAGCCTCGGCCACGGCGAGGCACTGGCGATTGTCGGCCGCTCCGGGTCCGGGAAATCCACGCTGGCTCGGCTGCTGCTCGCCATCGAGCGGCCCGACCAGGGCGAAGTTCGATTCGAAGGTCAGGTCGTCAGCGATCTGCCCGAACGGCGGATTCGCCCCCTCAGGCGGCATTTTCAGGCCGTGTTTCAGGATCCCGGGTCGTCGCTCGACCCCTGCCTCCGGGTCGGAACCATCGTCGCCGAGCCGCTGACGGCCCACCGCGTCGGCGACAGCGAGGGACGCCGGCGGCGGGTGCGCGAGGTCCTCGACCGGGTCGGTCTTCGAGCGGGCGCCGAGCACGCGTTTCCGGACGCGTTTTCGGGTGGTGAACGGCAGCGCATCGCGATCGCGCGCGCACTCGCACCGGGACCGAAGCTGCTGGTGTTGGACGAGCCGGTATCGTCGCTCGACGCCTCGGTGCAGACCGAGATCATCGATCTGGTGCTCGGCCTTCAACAGGATCTCGGTCTTGCCCTGATCCTGATCTCGCACGATCTGGCGGTGGTGCTTGAACTCTGCGAACGGGTTGCCGTCATGGATGGCGGTTCAATCGTCGAAAGCGGGATGACCGAGGACGTGCTCGCGCGCCCCGAGCAACCCGTCACCCGGGCCCTTCTCGACGCCTCGCTCAGTCTCAACCGTTAGGGGGCAGCGGCAATGCCGGGAGGCTCCTTTGCCGCACGCGGACTTTCATCACGCGCTTCCCGTGAGGATGCCAGGCACGCCGGCCCGTAGGACGGGCCGGGAGCCAGGCACCTCCGCTGCACGCGGTCCCACCCGCCCCGGGCACTCGAGTGCTGATTTTCGGTAGGGGGGTCGGGTGGGAAATCCGAAATCCGAAATCCGAAATCCGAAATCACCTTCCCCTCCCCCACTCCGGTATACTCGGTTGCGTGTTGGGTCACCTCACCGATCTCATCGCCTGGCTCGAACCGCACGCACTCCTGCTCGCCCTCGCGCTGCCTCCGGTGATCCGCATCGTCGGGCACTGGATTCCCGAAGAGCTCTTCATGGTTGCCATGGGCGTGCTGGCCGCTCGCGCCGCATCACCGGGCGCCGCCGCGGGGATCCTCGGCGCCGTGGTGATCAGCCATTTCGGATCCGATCAGGTGGTCTACCTTGCGGGCCGGTGGCTGCGCCCACGCCTCGGTCGGTTTCCCCGCTTCGAAGGTCGGCTGCGGTCGGTCACCGATCGTCTCGCGAACTCTCCCGCCGCCCTGTTGGGTCTGGTCCCGGCCCGGGTCCTGCCGGTGGGCCGCGGAGCGTGGCTGGCGGCCTGCGGCGTGGTCAGGGTGCCGTGGCCGCGATTTGCTGCAGTCGACCTGGCAGCGCTGGTGGTCCACCTCGCGGTCTGGTCGGGTCTCGGTTGGTGGTTTGCCGGCGACCTGCGGCGGCTCAGCGCCTCGGCCGACGCCGGCAAGCTGATCGGGACCTGGTTGGCCGTGGCCCTGGTTCTCGCGATTTCGGCGGTCATGGTGTGGCGATCACGGGAAGGTCGAACCGCGGACGCAATCGCGACCGAGGAACGACCCCTTCTGCGGCCCCGGACATCCGGACAACCTGGGGCGCGACCGCTCCTGACTTTTTGAATCGACACTCCGATACGGGGATACAATAAGGCTGTCATGCGCAGTACCTTTGACCAGATTCGTACAGCCCTCGCCTCCGCGTATCCGATCACGATTCTCGTGAGCCCGGAGGAGGACCGCCAGGAACAGCTGCTCAAACGATTCGGGGCCTCTGCCAAACCGAACCCACTGCCGGTGGTGGTGTGGAACTGCGTCGACGGGTTCCTCGGCCAAGGCACCGAGAATCACCGCGACCCCATGCAGGCGCTCGCCTGGATCGCTTCGGAGGCGCCTCGGGGACTCTACCTGCTCAAGGACTTCGACGGGATGCTCGAAGATCGCCTGCTGCGCCGGCGGCTTCGCGATACCGCGATGAAGATCCGCAACAGCGGTCGGTTCCTGTTTCTCCTGCAGCAGAATGCCGAGCTTCCGGACGCCCTCAAACCCCTGTCCTACATCGTTGTTTCGCTGTTTCCGGATGATGGCGAGATCAGGTCGCTGGTGACCGGTCTCCTCGGACAGCGGGCTGAGGATCCGAGCGTCGTGGATCGGCTGGTGGCGTCTCTCAAGGGAATGTCGTTGACGGAGGCCGAGCACTTGCTGAGGCGTCTGCTGGATCGCCACAGCGACCTCGACGAGGGGTTTTTCCGGGAGGTTCTCGGCGAAAAAGAACAGATCACCCGCAAGGAAGGCATCCTCGAGTTCGTGCCGCCCGACGCCAGACTCGGCCAACTCGGGGGCCTCGATCAGCTCAAGGAGTGGGTCGCCGAGCGCAGCTCGCTGTTTCTTCCTGAGGCTCGGGCGCAGGACCTGCCCCGGCCCCGCGGCGTCCTGCTGATGGGTATTTCCGGTTGCGGAAAGAGCCTCGCGGTGAAGGTCATCGCGCACGAGTGGAAGTTGCCGCTGTTCCGGCTCGACATGAACCTCGTCTTTGCCGGAGTCCACGGGTCGGCCGAGTGGATCTTTCACCGGGCCCTGGAGGCCGTCGAGTCGGTCGCCCCCGCCATCCTGTGGATCGACGAGATCGAAATGGGGATCGCCGGCTACAACGAAGGCGAGACCGGCGCCAACACCCGGATATTCTCGAGCTTTCTGACCTGGATGCAGGAGCACCGGGGCGACGTGTTCGTCGCCGCGACAGCCAACCGGATCCACCTTCTGCCCGCGGAGATCCTCCGCAAGGGTCGATTCGATCAGGTCTTCTTTGTCGACCTGCCGAATGAAACAGAACGCAAGGAGATCATGGCGATCCACCTCGACCGCAACAACCTCGAAACCTCCCGGTACGACCTCATCCTGCTTGCTTCCGCGACCCGCGGCTGGAACGGAGCGGAGATCGAACAGGCGGTCGCATCCGCCCGCATCACCGGACATGCTCGCGGCGTCGAGGTCTCACAGAACGATCTCCTGGCCTCCTTCGGCAAGATCATCCCGCTGTCCCGCACGATGGAAGAACAGCTCAAGGCGATCCGTTCCTGGGCGCGCACCCGGGCCCTGCCCGCGACCCGCACCATAAAGCCCGAAATGTGAACGTCTCGCAGCCGGCTGGGGCTTGCGCCCGCTGCGTCGTGACCAGGCAGTACGAGGGCGCCCGCGTCGACGTCTTTCTCGCCGCCGTCACGCCCCTCAGCCGGCGGGCCGTCCGGCGCCTCCTGACAGACGGCACGATCCGCCACAACGGCCGGCCGATCCGGGTGCAGTCGCGCCCGGTCACCGCCGGGGATGTCGTGGATATCCTGCGGCCCCCGGCCGAAGTTGGAGCCGGGTCCCTGCCGAGCATCGCCACCCCGACGATACTCCACCAGGATCGCTGGCTGTTGGTGGCGTCCAAACCCGCCGGCGTGCTGTCCGCCTCTGCAGAAAACATGCAGCAAGGGGAGCTGGCATTCGATCAACAGGTTCTCGTGGCCAGGGCCCTCGCCGATGGCACGCGGCCGTTCCAGCGTCTGGTCCACCGCCTGGATCGGGTCACCAGCGGAGCGATCCTCTTTGCGTGCTGCCCCGAGGCTCTCCCCCCTTTGACCTCGGCCTGGCGCGAGGGTCTGGTGGAACGCCTGTACCAAGCGATCGTCGAAGGCCTTCCGGAGCACGATCGTTTCGAAATCGACCGCCCGATCGCCCGCGACCGGTTCCATGCGTGGCGCTTCACGACCGACTCCGGGGGCCGCGAAGCGATGACGGAGGTTCGGGTGGTGGCGCGCCGAGAGGATGGTCTCGCGGTGGTCCAGTGCCGGCTCGTCACGGGTCGAACCCACCAGGTGCGGGTCCACCTCGCAGCGGTCGGCCACCCTGTCCTCGGCGACCGCCTCTACGGGTCGGCGCGGGCGGACGAGGCGCAACGGCCGCTCCTGCACGCGGCCGCACTCACCTTCCCCCACCCCGGGTCACGCGAAAGGCAGCATATCGTCTGCCCGCCGCCCGATGACATCGCCGCCTATCTGATTGACGATCTCCTCGACCCGATACGCCCCTGACCCCGAACTCCAGTACAACCAACGCCGGTGAGGGGGAAGGCGAAAAATCCGAAATCCGACATTTGAAATCCGAAATTTTCCAATGGGGCGACATATAATGCCCCGGTGACCTGGGGATTTGCTTATTTGCTCATATTTCTCGGCGGCTTCACTCTCGCCCTGGTCACCGGGTTCGGCCGACGCCTGCTGCACCCCACCCAACTCTGCGACCACGTCGTCGTCCCTTCCCACGAGCACCTGTGGGGTATGCGTTTTCCGGCCGCCGACGTCCTGGCTTCGTTTCTCACCCTCTTCGGACTGACGGCCATCGTCGTCCACGGCACGACCTCGCTGGCGCCGAAGAATGAGCTCGCAATCGGCGGCGCCGCCGGGTTGGTCGGCATCGTCGCCCTGCGGTCCTGGCTGCGCCGGGTATGCGACCCCTGTGAAAAGCTGCGGGCGGGAGTTCAAGAGGTCCGCGTGGTTCGAGAAATCCCGGGCAACGGCTATGGACAGGTCGAGGTCATGATGGAAGGCGCGCAGCTCAAGCTGGCCGCGAGGTCGGCGGTTGAGGAGCCCATTCCGGTGGGCACGATCGTGGACATCCTCGACCGCAGCGAGTCCGTGGTAGTGGTCGTGCCGCGCGTCGCCAGCACATGATCGCGGCCCCGCCGAAGGTCCACTCCCGCCCTGCCGGGCCCGGCCGGTGAGCCGGCCGCCGATCGTACTGGCAAGCGGATCGCCGCGCCGCAAGCAGTTGCTCGAGCTGATCGGAATCGACTGCGACGTGGTTCCATCTGGCGTCGACGAACGGCCGGAAACGGACGAGGCCCCGGCGGAGTTCGCGCGACGGGCGGCCCGCGAGAAGGCCCTCGATGTCGCCACTCGCCGTCCCGGCTGTTGGGTCCTCGGCGCTGATACGGTGGTCGAAATCGACGGCCGCATCCTCGGCAAACCGGAGGACGCCGCCGACGCCCGCGCGATGCTGCGGTCTCTGGCGGGCCGCGAGCACCTGGTGCACACAGCGGTTTCATTGGTTGTGGACGGCGAGGCCCGCGGTCTCGTGGACACCGCCACGGTGCGTTTTTTCGACCTCGAGGACACGATCATCTCGTGGTACGTGAACACCGGCGAGCCCACGGACAAAGCCGGAGCCTACGCCATCCAGGGAATCGGCGGTCTGCTCGTGGCCGAGATGCGGGGATCCCCGCACACCGTCGTCGGATTGCCGATCCATCGCCTTCCCGAGCTGTTCGCGGCCCGGGGGATCGACATCTGGAGCCGGCTGCAGCCCCGGTGCGGCTGAAGACCCTCACTCGCCGCAGGTGATGGGTTTGCCGAAGTCTGCGAACGAGAAGCTGCTGAAGATGTGGTGGCCGTTGAAGTCGAGCACCCGGCAATCCTCCAACGACTCGAGGTCGGCCGAGATCACCTCGAACGGGACACCGTAAACCGATCGTGCACGGTCCAGGGACACCTCGTAGCCGATAAATTTCGTGATGCCCTTCTGCGCGAGCTTGCGGACGAGACGCTCGTCGGTCAGGTCCGGGAACGTGGTCAACAACAGGATGGGCCCGGTTCCGGAGAAAATGACATAGGCTCGCACCCGGGCTCTCCTTTCTCGCCGCCCGTTGCGCCGTCCCCCCAGTCAACCGCGGGAATGTCGGGCGGTCAGTTTTCGCAGTGGATCGCCTCACCCAATTCTGAAAACGGCACCCGGTCGAAGATGTGCGGGCCGTCGAAATCGAGCACCCTCAGGTTCGCGCCGCGTTCGATATCGGCGGCAATCACCTCGAACGGGAGCCCGTAGAATTCGTGCAATCGATCCACCGGGACCTCGTACGCGATGAACTTGTCGATTCCCTGGCGGCGCAGAGACCCGAGGAGCGCCTCCTCTGTGATGCACGAATTCGAGGTCATCACGAGGAGGGGCCCGTTTTCGGTCAATACGAGAAATGACCTCATGGCACCTCCCTCGTCCGCGGTTCGGGCGGATGTCTCTGTACCAATGTGGTTCGAGGAGGGACCGACGTCAAGGACCCGGGTCACTGGGCGAAGGCGGCGGCCATTCCTTCGACAACGGCGCGGGCGAATTCCTCTCGCCAGCGGCTCTGCAGCATGAGCTCCCGGTCCTCCGCGTTGGCCATGTTGCAAACCTCGAGCAGCACGGCATTTTGGGCCGCGGTGTACCGCAACACTGCCGGCACCCAGCTCCGCCTGCCCCGCAATACCCTGTCTCGGATGGGCTCGTACGGGTGAATCCTGATGTCGTTCTTGTCCAGACTCGTCAGGATCTCCTGGGCGAGGTGGCGTGACGAGGCTTCCACCCGGGCCTTGAAATCCGTCCCGAGGCGAACGGTCGGGTGGTTCCGGTATTCGGCGTAGACCTCGATGTCGCGCCGTCGAACCGTATACGGTTCATCAGGGCGCAGATACCGGGAGGGTACGTAGGCCATCGCACCCCGCACGCTCGGGTGGAGGGAATCGGCGTGAATGGAAAGAAAAACGGTCTTTGACCGCGGGAAATTCGAACCGAGGCGGTTGAGGACGATGTCGTTCGTCAAATACCAGCGGAGGTGGACGCCGAGCACGGCGTCTTCGAGGTGGTACCTCGGGCGGGTCAGCAGGAAGGCGTCCCGCCGCTGCTCCAGCCGGTCCGATGGTGGGACCGTGAATCCCACCTTCCCGTTCTCGATGGTCGTCCACACCTTGGCACGACTGTGGCGTTCGAGATTGGCCTTGATCCGGCACATGATGTCGTACGCATAGGTCGCTTCCCAGACTCCGGCCGAAACCGCGCCGGTATCCTTGCCACCATGGCCGGCATCGAGGATGATCTGCACTCCCGACAGCTCGGCCGCATCGACAATCTCGAGGAACCGGCCCAGCTCCCGACGCTCCTCCGCCCAGGCCTGCCGGCGAGGATTGTCGGCGGGGAGGTACTCCGGCAGCAACAGATCGAGGGGGATCTTCACCGGGTAGCCGACCGAAATGTCCGTCACGTCGGCGATTCCCGAGCGCGCAGCGATCTCCATCGCCGTCTCGTTGACCTGCACTGCCAACAGTTGACCGGTGAATCGCACCACGACCGCGGAGTACAACGCTTCGCCGCGTTGCAGCCGGTAGACGGCGAACTCGCCACGTTCGTCGGCGCCGTACGACAGCGGTCCTGAGGTCGGGCCCGATGTGCCCGCCGACTCCGAGATCGCGGTCTTCGAAACCGGCGTCGTCGACGGCGGTCCGGGCGTCGGCGTCGCTACCGGGACGATTGCCCTGAACTCGGGCAACAGCCACTTCTCAGGCACCGTCACCGGCCGACCCCGTATCGGTCCCGACTGCGGCGCCTCCGGATTCGCGCGAGCGAGCTCCGGGCCGCGATCGGTCGACCCCGTAAACAAGGCAGCCAGCCAGCTCCAACTCTCCTCACCGCCGCCAAAGGGATCGAGGACCGAGTGTCGCCAGCCCTCGACCGTCCGTACGTCCGCTGGAAACACCTTCCGGATGGCCTCGAGGCGGGTCTCCGGACGCAGCAGCTCCACCGGCACGTGAACGGCCCGATCTTGCATCGGTGACTGCATGCCCGGGTTGGCCCTGCGCAGTGACCCGGCGGTGTCCGTCGTGCCGGTGTACCGCCGCGCGAGGGTGATCCAGCCATCGCCACGCATCGGGTTCACGACAAGAACCGGATGCCCGCCGCGTTCCCACCGGATCGTGCCGTGGGGGGGAAAAACGATGTCGATGCGCCGGGGCCCCGGTTCCTGAACCCACGCCAACAGGGGCACCAGCAACACCGCGGCCACGACCGACAGCTGTCCGAAGGCCTTCAGCTGACCTCCCCGGGCGAAACGCCTGTGCCCGGGGCTCATCGCCGACCGGCCCACCGCGTGTGAACTGCCAGGATCAGTCTGTGAATCGCCGACTCCAGTACGTGTTCCGGCGGGCGCACCGTATACTCGGAGAGACCCGCGAGGTGGGCCGATGGTAACACGCGACAACCGAGGAGAAACCGACGCCGTCGCCACCGCGGACGAGCTCCGGGAACTCCTCCGGGCGAGGACTCTCGAGGTCGCGGAACTTCGTCAGAAGCTCTCGGACATCGAGGCCCGGGGGACCTCGTTTCTTCGCGCCGCGTCCCACGCCGTCATGAATCCCCTCACGATCATTCAGACCTATCTCGAGATCATCCACTCGGATCTCCGGGGCGGCCTCTCCGACCAGCAGGCCGGCTTCGTGGAAACCGCACACGCGGCCGCTTTGAGGATGCACCGCCTGATCGACGACCTGGTCGAATTGGCAGCCTTCGAACTGGACGCAGTAGAGCTCGAAAAGGACGCCGTGCGGGTGGGTGAGGTTGTGAGCGATCTGTGCGCAAGCTACCGTCAGGCGGCGGTGAACGGCGGGATCGATTTCGCGGTGTCGATCGCTCCCGAGCTGCCCCGGGTGCAGGCGGACCCCCTGCGTCTGCGCAACGCGGTCGACGCCGTGGTGTCGAACGCGGTTCGCTTGACACCTCGCGGCGGAAAGATCCACGTCACAGTGTCGCGGAGCGACGACTGCGTGGTCATCAACGTCCGGGATACAGGTCCGGGAATCCCCGGCGACCGGCTCGAGGAGGTGTTTGACCCGTTCGTCCGGCTTTCCCGAAGCAACGGAGAACCGCCCGGCGGCGCGGGGCTGGGTCTGAGCCTCGCGCGGCGGCAGATCGAGGCCATCGGCGGCCACGTCGAAGTGTCGAGCATTTTCGGCGACGGCAGCTCGTTCTCCATCGCGATCCCCGCAATGACCGAACAGTCGTGACCTCCGGTCCACCTCCGGGACATTTTCGCGGCAAGGAAGCGACTTGATTCCCCGACCTGGATGGTGTGTGATCTGGCGTGATGAACAGCTTTGACTTCTATTCGAAACACCTCGACGGCTATCTTGACGAACTCCGGTTGCTCACCGCGATCGAAACACCCACCGGTGATCTTCCGCAACTGAATCGTGCGGCCGACTTCCTGATGGAGCGGGTGGCTTCCCTCGGAGACGTCGAACGCACGGGCATGCCCGATCACGGACCGATGCTGCGGATCGTGCGCGGCGGGGCCGGCGTCCGGGTGCTGCTCCTCGGACACTTCGACACAGTGTGGCCGGTGGGGTCGTGGCCGACCCTCTGGAAAACCGACCAGGGGCGCGCCTACGGTCCGGGGGTGTACGACATGAAGGGTGGCCTGCTCTTCATCATCTGGCTTCTCCGTTTTCTGGAGCACCACGGTCAGCCCCACCCCCACATCGAGGCCATCCTGAACCCCGACGAGGAGATCGGCTCACCCGGCACCCGGCCCTTCATCGAAGAGGCCGCGCGCCGCGCCGACGTGGTGCTCGTGCTCGAACCGACCAACCTCGCGGGCAACCTCAAGCTGGCGCGAAAGGGTTCGGGCGAGTATGTCGTAACGATCCACGGGCGATCTTCTCACCAGGGCGTCGAACCCGAGCTCGGAGTCAACGCCGTGGTCGAAGCGGCGCACCAGGTCCTCAGGTTGCTCGAGCTCGAGGACCTCGCCAAGGGAACCACCGTCGGCCCGAACGTGATCCAGGGTGGGCGGGTCAGCAACATGGTGCCGGATCGCGCGGAGATCCGGGTCGACGTGCGAGCGTGGACGGACGACGAATCCCGCCGGCTGGAGACCGCCATGAGGAACCTCAGGCCCGTCCTCAACGACAGCCGGATTCACGTGTTCGGCGGCTGGAACCGGCCGCCGATGGAGGTCAGCGACACTTCAATGGAGATCTTCGAGGGAGCGCGGGTCCTCGGCCGCGGTCTCGGACTGGAGCTCGAATGGGTCAAGTGGGGCGGCTCTTCCGATGCCAATATCGCGGCTGCGGTCGGAGCACCGACCATCGACGGTTTCGGCCCGGTCGGCGAGGGCGCTCACCAGATCGACGAGTGCATTGTCATCGACGAACTGCCGCGCCGTCTCGCCCTGCTGACCGAGGTCGTGCGGTCGTTTGTGCACATCGGCTGAGACTGTGCATCCGGCAGGATCCACCGATCCAATTTGGGAGGAATCGGCGGCGGCGACGCCCTGGGGGTGGTGTGACCGCAATCACATTGAGTGACCTCTGACGTCAATCAAACGAAAAATCGTTGACGTCCAGCGTCACTCCGGGAGTATCGTGAAACACCGTAACGCAGCCGTGAAACTCACTTGCAGTCGGCTCACGCACCGAAATGGCCAACCAAGGCCGCACGCGGCGGTGGGTCAGTTCTGGCTGCCTTCGGGGATCTGGAAGAACGAGCCATCCATCATGACGATGTCATCGTCAAAAAAGCTCGTGACCCCGTTGGTCCACGGCTGATCAGCGAGGCCGTTGGCTGCATACGACGCCAGCGTGTACGTGTCGCCGTCGCTCTTGTACTGATAGGTCTTTCTCCAACCGTCGAGTGTCGGGACCTGCCCGATAAACGGCACAAGATCGTCGGAAACCTCTGTAAAATCAGCGAGACTTGCAGCCGGCGGAAACTTGGCATAGTCCTGCTGATAGATCCCCAACCCATTGGAGATTGTCCGAAGGTCGGAGACCGTCCGCGTCTGCCGCGAACGCTGGATCGCGTTGAGCAGATTCGGAATCGCGATCGCGACGATCAGCCCGATGATTGCAGCGACGATCAGCAATTCAATGAGGGAGAACCCGCGGGACGATGTGTGGTGATGAGTATTCATGTCGGGGATTTCTAGCAATCCGCATGCCAAGATCGGCGCGCCCGGATGTCCCGAACCGGGAATCTCTTGAGCGCCGGGGAATTCGTGTGGTAGAGTCCTCTCCCCGGTGAGCGGGCATAACTCAGCTGGTAGAGTGTCAGCTTCCCAAGCTGGACGTCGCGGGTTCGAATCCCGTTGCCCGCTCCACCCACGAATACCCAAGGATGGTCACATGGGCCTTTTCGGACGCGACGAACGACCGCCGACCACCCCACAGCCTGCGGCCAGCCAGCAATCCCGCCCGGGCACGACCCCACCCTCCAACCACGCTGCGGAACGCACTGTAATTTCGGACACCATCCTGGTGGAAGGCGCGCTGTCCGGTTCGGGGCAAATCCTCGTGGATGGAAGAGTTCGAGGTTCCATCGAAGGCAAGGATGTGGTCGTGGTCGCGCCTCGGGGCAGGATCGACGCGACAGTTCACGCCCGCGTCGTGACGGTCGCCGGTCGGGTCACCGGAAATATCACCGCCGACGAGAAGATCGAACTCGAACCCACGGCACAGGTCGACGGCGATATGACCGCGCCGCGCATTCTGATCAAGGACGGTGCGACATTCCGGGGCAAGGTCAACATGCGATCGCCGGAGCCGCGAGGGGAACTCGCGACATCGAGCGCTCGGAAGGACGCCGTCAAACCGAGTCGTCCTTGAGGTTTGCGAGCCTCAAGAACCGATCGACGACTGTCCCATCAGCCTGTCCGTTCTGGAACGGCGTCGTCCCGTTTTGAATCAGTGCCGGCAAGCCCGTTCGGTTCACCAACCGGCCCAGGCCCCACCCCGGCAAATCGGCTGTACCGTTCGCGGTAGATGCCCGCCAACGTCAAGAACGCAGTCATCGTGAGCGGTCCGAGCAGCAACCCCACCGCTCCGAACACCATGGCCCCGCCGATGAGCGACAAAAACACCAGAAGGGTGTGCATCTGCGCCCGGCGGCCCACCAGCAGCGGCTTCATCCAGTACTCGACCACGGTCGCGATCACCATCAGCGGGACGAAGAGTGAGAGCGCGCGAGTGCTCTCGCCGGCCAACAAGAGAATCAGCGAGAACGGCACGAAGACGAGCGAAATGCCGACAACAGGGATAAAGGCCAGGATCGCCATGACCACGCCCCACAACACCGCACCGTGCAGGCCGAGGATCGAAAACATGAGACCGCCGGCGACCCCCTGAATCACTGCCGCCACGCCGTTGCCGATCACCAGCGACGATGCCATCTCCATGAACCGGTGGGCGACCAACTGCTGTTCGTCGGCGGGGAGCGGAAGACTGCCCTCGAACCAGTCCCTGATCCTGCGGCTGTCCACCAGGAGGTAGTAGAGAATCAGGACCCAGAAAACGAACCCGAAAACGAAGCGGATCAAGTGCTTCGCCAGCGACACCCCCTGTTTGTAGAAAAACCCGCCGATCCGGACGCCGCTGGTCGCGACGAGGTCGTAGACCCGGTCGGTCGTGACTTCGAAACCGAAGGGTTTCAACCACCGGTTGGCTTCCGCGATCTGGTCCTGCCGTTCTTCCAGGATTCCCCGCAGATGCCCTTCGGTAAGTTGGGTGGTGCTGAATTCGTAGATCCCCAGGGCCTCCTGGGACACCTCCTGGGCGATGATAAACAGCGGTACCAGGAGAACGACCAGTAACACCAGGCAGATAACGACTCCTGCTGTGCGGCGGCGGCCGTTCAGCGCGGTGACCAGACGCCGGTAGGAAGGATTAATCAGACCGGCTGCCACCAGGGCCAGAAGAATGATCGAAAAAAACGGCGCCAGAACCATCAGAACGACAACCAGACAGACCCCTGTCGCCGTCAGAAGGCCGAACCACGACGCCCTTTCCGGCGGGTGCGGGTTCGCGGACCGCTGAGGTTCCATTCCCGGGTTGTCCGATATTTGCGGCGTTGTCATCTCGTCGCCCATCCCCGTTCTGCCGCCGTCAGGAACCCACCGATAATCAGCAGATCCCCCCTGGTGCCCCCGATCACAGTTCTCCCTGAACCGTTGCACCATACGGCACTTCAAGCACCCGAGTAAAGCTGATCCCGGCCTGATCTCCGTCGCTGCCGACCGGCTGGCCCTTCACGGTGACCCACGCGTGACCGGCGAGACGGGGCTCCGGATCGGCGCCCGCTCGAAATCCGACATTGAGAACGACATCCTCGCGATCGGCAAGCAATGCGCCGAGAACGAGCGACCTGATCAGGCACGTGTTCAATCCGCCGAACCACCCGTTCCAGCGACGGGCCGCCCGATCCGCGGCCAGCGACAACCGGTCCACCGGGTAACCGGTCATGGCTCGCCCGCGCCGCCCGAGATCAACCACCACGTCATGGATCGGCACGGTCCGTACCCGCTGGGCTCGTGCCACCAACGGCAGGACTCTCGCGAACAACGCGATGTCGATCACATTCAGCCGACCCAGGTTCACGCGATCAACCTCCCGACCCGCCTCTCTCTGTAAACGATTCTGCTACGCTCCAGCCGTGACGACAACCACGGAAATGGTAGCGACGTTTCGAAGTCAGCTGCCACACCTCCCCCGCGCCCTCGGTCTGGTGTGGAGTGCCGCCCCGCGTTGGACCATGGCATGGTCCTTTCTCCTCGTGGTCCAGGGCGTTCTCCCGGTGGCGATGGTCTACCTCACGCGCACCGTCGTCGATCGAATCGCCGGTTCAGGCGAGGCCGGCCTGACCCCGGGTTCTCTGGCCGACGTCATCGCACCCGTCATAGTTCTCGCCGCCCTGTATCTGGTCTCGGAGGTCCTGCGGGCGGCAACCAGGTTGGTGCGCACCGCACAGGCGGACCTTGTTCGCGATCACGTCAGCGGGCTGATCCATCGACAGACGGTGCGGGCCGATCTCGCCCAGTTCGAATCACCAGAGTTTCACGACCGGCTTCATCGCGCACGTCACGACAGCCACGGGGGACCCACCGCCCTGGTCCAGAGCCTGGGTTCACTGGTCCAGTTCACGATCACGCTGGGGGCGATGGCTGTCGTCCTTGTTTCCTTCGGCTGGTGGGTTCCGCTCGCCCTGGTTGCGAGCACGCTGCCGGCTCTGGTCGTGGTCGCCAGGTACGCGCTGGCACACCACCGTTGGGACATGCGAACAACACCCGAAACGAGACGCTCCTGGTATTACGACTGGCTGCTGTCGACCCGCGAGACCGCCGCGGAGGTCCGACTTTTTGATCTCGGACCTCGATTCTCGACCTTGTTCCAGACCATCCGCAGTCGGTTGCGACGAGAGCGTCTTCACCTCACGCGGGCCGAAGCGCTGGCCGAAGTCGCCGCCGGAGGGTTTGCCCTCGTTGTCACCGCCTCCCTCGTGGTCTGGATGATCACGCGGACCGTCGGAGGTGACGTGAGCCTGGGTGCACTCGCCATGTTCCTGCAGGCGTTTGCCCAGGGCCAGTCCCTGCTGCGGTCGCTTCTCGAGACGGTCGGCCAGATCTGGTCGAACATCCTCTTCCTCGACAATCTGTTCAGCTTTCTCGACGTCGAACCGAAGGTGGTCGACCCCGCCCAAGGTGACCGGAGGCCGGTTGTCAGCCCGCCTGCGATCCGTTTTCGTTCGATCACATTCACCTATCCGGGCGCCGGCCGACCGGTGTTCCGGGACTTCGATCTCGAAATCGCCGCCGGCACGACGGCGGCCCTGCTCGGGGTCAACGGTGCGGGCAAGAGCACGCTCATCAAGCTCGCCTGCCGTTTTTACGACCCGGATCAGGGCGCCGTCGAGATCGGCGGTGTCGATATCCGGAACCTCGAACTGGCCGACCTCAGGCGTCTGGTCACCGCGCTGTTCCAGGAACCTGTCCACTACAGCGAGACCGCCGGCGACAACATTTCCATCGCCGACCACAGTCTCACCGCGAACACTGAGGGGATCGCGGGAGCGATCCGGGCCGCCGGCGCAGGTCCGCTGATTTCGAAGCTGCCGCAGGGGATCAACACCATGCTCGGAACCTGGTTCTCCGGTGGCGCGGAGCTCTCCGTGGGAGAGTGGCAAAGGCTCGCCCTCGCTCGGGCTTTGGTACGGGCCGCCCCTGTCCTCCTCCTCGACGAACCGACGGCAACCCTCGACTCGTGGGCAGAGGCGCAATGGCCTGCGCGGCTCCGCGAGATGGCCGCCGGTCGCACCGTGGTGTTGATCACCCACCGACTCACCACCGCCATGCACACCGACCGGATTCACGTCATCGAGGAGGGCCGCATCGTCGAGTCCGGCAGCCATCGCGATCTCCTCGAACGAGACGGACCGTACCGGCGAGCTTGGGAAGGACAGTTCGGAGAGAGTTCTCAGTTTTGAGTTTTGAGTTTTGAGTTTTGAGTTTCAGGGACAGCGCCGGTGGCAGCCGTACAGACCGTGTACACCGGACGTGTCGTCTTTGACAATGTTGGGAGCTCAGAAGCCGATTGCGAGCCCGCGCCAAGGGCCCATCATTGTCAAAGGGGACACTCACGGGCAACAACGCCGTGAAGATCGGGATGCTCACGCCGGGATGCCGCCTCTCGGAGAGTGCGCGTTCCGTAGGCGAACGTTCTTTCGGGCACAGGGACGCGGTCATTTACGTTATACTCCCGGCCCATGAATCGGGTCTCCTGGGAACGCTATTTCATGAACCTCGCCGTGCAGGCGGCGACGCGGTCGACGTGTCCGCGCAAGCACGTCGGCGCGGTCATCGTCCGCGACAAGGCCATCCTCTCGACCGGTTACAACGGATCGATCCGGGGCGCGCCGCACTGCACCGATGTCGGTTGTCTGATGGACAACGGCCACTGCATCCGCACCGTCCACGCCGAAGCCAACGCCCTGGTCCAGGCGGCCTGTCACGGGACCCGCCTCGAAGGGGCCCAGATCTACGTCACCGCTTCGCCGTGCTTCAACTGCTTCAAGCTGATCGTCAACGCGGGGATTCGATCGATCATTTTCGGAGAGTTCTACCGCGACGAGAGGGTCCTCGAGTTCGCCGGGCAGATCGGGGTGGAACTGGTGCATCTCGGGCTCGAAGACCAGCCAGCCGGACCATGATCGACCTCGACCTCGACACGATCACAATCCCACTCGTCTGGTCCGAAGTCTTCGGGCGTGAAGCGCCGACCGACATCGAGATCGGATCCGGCAAGGGCAAGTTTCTCAACGAGACCGCTGCATTGCTCCCGGAACGAAACCTGCTCGCTGTCGAACGCTCACCGAAGTACCAGCGGCTGTGCTGCGAACGGGCCGCCCGTCGCGGCCTCGACAACGTGCGCCTGGTCCGGACCACCGGCGAGGACCTCCTCTTCCGGCTGCTTGCAGCCGGATCGGTCCAGACGTTTTACGTGCTCTTTCCCGACCCCTGGCCGAAAAAACGCCATCACAAACGCCGATTCATCAAACCCGAGGTGGTGGCGGCGATCGGTCGGGCCCTGGCGCCCGGCGGCTCACTGCTCGTCAAATCGGATCACGAGGGCTATGCGGAGGTGATCGGGGAGGTATTGGCGAATGCCCCCGGGTTCGAGTGCGTCGACCCGGAGTCGGCGTTCGCCGGGCTTCCGGTGACGGGATTCGAACTGAAGTACATCGCCGACGGCCGCGTGATCCATTCATTCGCCGTTCGGCGACTCGATCGATCAGCTTGACGCCGCCGTTCAGCGGATGACTTCGCCGGTGACAGCGGTGCCGTCGGAAAGCGTGAGGTTGTAGCGCACTCTCACCCGCGATTGGTTGGAGGGGAACTGCATCGTGCCGCTGGTCATCTTCTCTCCAGGCGCCACGTAGACTTCGAAGAACCGAGCAGCGTTGACTCTCTCGAAATCGCCCTGTTCCCACAGCCCTCCGTTGACGGTGCCCCGCGTGAGGCGCTCGAACGACCCGCGCCCGTCGACCGTCAACCAACCTTCGTCCACCGAAACCTCGAGCCAGTTGCCATGATTGGTCACCGCGGTCGCAAACGGACCGGTGGTCGCCAGACCCACCCGGAGGTTTCGACCGCTCCGCTGAACGTCGAGGTCGACAACCGGCGCCGGCCCCTCACCTCCGAGATACCGGATCAGCGTGTCCCGGCTCAACCCCAATTCCCACTCCGCAGGCGGGAGCATCAGAAGATCCCAACCGCCGAGCTCCGGCAGGAGCAGCTTCTCGCTTTCGTCGATCGCCGCGTGGAGTCGGGAGGCATCCATCCAGCGAACGGCGACGGCGTCACCGGGCGACCACCGGCTGCCGCTCCACGACAGGCTCTTTTCGAAAACGAATGTCCGATCGAGGGTGGAATTCGTCGACACGGTGGAGACGCCGTTTTCGGTGAGCCGGTCGAGATCCTCGCCCGGGCCCTGGAGGCCGGGCTCGGTTCTCGCCTGGAGGACGATACCGATCCTGACCCTGACCCCGGAATTCTCGAGCGGCTCGAGCTTTTCCCGCAACGGCAGCGGATCGCGTTCGCCGATACCTCGAAGGACGCCGCCATCGGTTCCAAAGGCCGGGACGACACAGCTGCCAGCCGCCTCCGCGACCCTCCTCCCGAGTTCGGATTCCAACTGGGTGAATGACAGAACGGGTACGACTGAAAGACCCGAAAGCTCGCGGAATGCCACCACGAATTCGTCGAGGCCCTGTTCGAGGTCCGGCAGGTCGAGGATCACCTCGGCCGGAAGAGCGTTGCCGAGATCGGCTTCGAGGGCACGCCAGACCGCAGTTGCAGCCGCCTCACCGAGGTCGGGGCGAACGCCCGTGACCTCGATGGAGATGCCCATAGGGATCGAACCTTCGACCGGTCCGGAGGAATCGATCCGCAGAACCGGCGCCTGTCCGCTGAGGTCGACGCTCCCTCGCCGCATGACCACCTCGTCCACCCCGACACCTTGCAGGCGATCCGCCGTGGCCTCGTCGAGGCCGGTATCATCGAGCCAGACGACCAGCCGGCGGGGCGTCGGCGCGACGTCCCGCGGAACCGGAGCGTGTCCGCCGCACGAGGCGGCGGCGAAGAGCGCGAGCGAGAGAGCCAGCCGTTTCATCACCGCTGTATCCTAGCCACTGATGCCGCCTCCCTCAAGCCCTCGGACCGCATCCACCGTTTCGGAAACGACGGAGAGCGGCGGAAACTCGAGCCGCACGATCAGGCCGCGCGGTCCATTCGCAGCCTCCACGCGCCCGTGGCACCTCGTCACCACCTGGTGAACCAGGGCCAGTCCGAGCCCGCTGCCCGACGTGGTGGTCGAAAAATGAGGCGAAAAAAGATCCGGCAAACGCTGGTCGGGAACTCCGCCGGCTGTGTCCTCGACTTCGAGGATGACCCGCTCGGGTTGGTTGAGGAGGCGCAGGACGATCGTGCCCGGGTCGTTACCGAGAGCATCGATGCTGTTCTGAACCAGATTTGCCACCGCCCGTTGCAGCCAGTGGCGATCACCTCTGATCGGCGGCGGGGGCGGTGACGGGACGTCACGCTCGAACCTGATGCCGCGCCGGGTGAATACCGCCGACTGCGCCGAGACACTCTCGAGAATCGACTCCAGGTTCACCGGGGCGGGCTCCCAATGTTCGAGGGCGACGAGGTTGGAAAACGAATTCGCGGTCTCCTGGAGTCGAGCCACCTGTTCCGCGATTTCGCGACACGCTTCGTCCAGGAGACGGCGCAGGTCGGGATCGTCGCGACCGATGGCGGCTTGGAGCTCCTGCACCCACAGGCGCACCGGTGTCAAGGGGTTCTTGACCTCGTGCGCGACGATGCGGGCCATCTGATTGAGTTGCAGTGCGCGGTCGGCGCGCACCAGGTCCGTCACGTCGTCGACCACCGCGACGAGACCCAACGAACCGTCTGGAAAGGGCACGCCGGCAACCCCGATGCGCCAGGTCAGGTCGCGGCCCGGGATCGGCTGCACGGTCTTCGCCGCCGAGCCGCCGACGCTGGCCTCCTCGACCGTCGAATGCAGCTGATCGAGAAAAAGGCTGCCATGTTCCTCCTTCAACCGGAGGGCGGCCGGGTTGGCGAACTTCTCGGTGCCGTCGGGCTGCAGGACGACGACCGCCGGCTCGAGAGTCTTCAACGTGATTCGCAGCAGCTCTTCCTGATGGCGCAGGCTGAGCTCGCGCCGCCGGACCTCCTCGTTCATCGAGGCGACCGCGTCGAGAACCTCCGCCAGATCGGTCTCGCGCGGTCGTTGAATCGCGCCCAGCGGTTTGCCGTCGAGCAGATTCCGCGCCAGCGCAACCAGCCCCCGCAGGGAGCTGCTGAGGCGTTGTTCGATCCGGGTCGTGAGCACCAGAGCGAGCAGGGCCGACAAACAGGCGCCCGTCAACAGCCAGTCGACCGCTCCCAGGTCCGACCCGGTACCGGAGGCAAGAGGCAGGAACAGGTGCAGCAGGAGCCGCCGGTCCTGCAGCACCACAGGTCCCGCCGCGACCAGCTGCTCGTTCCACCTCGCGACCACCGGATCGTAGCGACCGAGGAGGTAGGGTGGAAACGACTCGGTGAGGGGCAACCAGGGCAGTTGTCCGTTGCTGATGAGGTCAGGCCGCGACACGGCCACGAGGTCGGCGCCATCCCACAGGCACACCTCGCCGCCCCAGCCGCCGGCCAACCACTTTGCCAGCTCGTCGTCGACGTCAAAACCGCCGCCGAGATGGACGGCCGTGTAGCGAGCCGCGCGGAGCGCCTCCAATCCGCGAAGCCGCTCGAGACGCCTTTCCTGGTCGTTGATTCTCTGATGGAGGAACAGGGTCAACACGAACAGCGGCAATACGACGCCCCCCGCCACCAGGAGGCGCAATCGCCCGCCGAAGGTCGCGAGGTCATGACGGCGAACCCTCGGCGGCAAGGCGACGGCCGTACCGAGGAGCGCCCACAGCATGGCGATCGCCGTGCGAACGACCCAATCGGACACCGATGGGTGGTGACTGACCGCAACCACCAGCCACGAGCCGATGCGTCGTACTCGGGCGAGGCGTTGATCTGCACCGACGGTGATCCACGTCCATCCGCCGTCCGCATGAAACAGCTCTCCCGCGCGGATGGTGTCGAGGCTCCCGATCTGCGGATGGAGGCTGGCGGCCACCTCGCCCGATCGCGTCAGCACTGCGTACCAGATCGGGTTTTCTCCTGAAACCTCCAACGACTGATCCGAACGCCAGTCCCTGAGCAGGCTCCACGGTTCGGTCGCCACCACCAGCTCGACCGCACCTCCCACGGGACGTTCGATGGGCCACCGCCGGACCAACCTCGTCGCGGAAGAAGCAGGCGACAGATCGCCCCACTGCGACACGACGAATCCCCGGTCGTCAACGAACCTGAGCTCAGAGGGAGTCCTCCAGCCATCGAGATGCCACCTCTCGGCAAGGACCGGCGCGAGATCCGTCAGGCGGATCTGGTCGGCCGGGGCCGGGAGCACCTCGTCCATCACCAGCCCCGCCCGCGGCAGAACCACCCCCAGGTCCATCCCCTCGAAACGGTCCAGCTGGACCGGGATGCGGACGGCGAACGCGATCAGACCGATGATGGCCACCAAGGAAGTCCCGATGAGGCGGCGTACCAGCGAGTACCCGGTTCGCGGGGTCCCGGGCCAACCGACGATCACGAAGGCGAGCGCCACCATCCAGACGCCACCGATCCCGGGACGCTGCAGATGGTCCGGCAGCCAGCTGAATCTTCCGACAGGGTTACAGAAAACGGCAGCAACCGCCGCCGAAGCCAACGCCGTCAAAACCAGCAGCCTGGACCACACCGGACGCAGACACCTCCCGAGCCGGCCCAGCGCCGCCCCCGTCACGAGCAACGTCACCGCAAACACGCCGCCCGGTATCCGGCCCTCCGCGACCACCAACGAGCCGACTCCCAACGCCACCACGAACCAGGCCATCCGGGGGCGCAGCAGAAGCGCGAGAACCGCGAGAACGAACCACCCGAGCCACCGCCAACCCGATCCCTGGATGGGTCGGTCGACGGTCAGCGACACCGGCACCTCCACTCCCGGCCTCCTGGGCACCCGGATCGTCCTCGTATCCGAGGGGGGACCTCCGATCGACAGGGCCTGCCCCCTTGGCGCGCGCATCCCCCAGATTTCACCGGCCTGAAGCGCGGTGCGGTCGGCAACCACGATCGCGCCCACCAGCTTGCCCTCGATGAACAGCGGTTCGCGCAGCCAGAGATCGGCGCCGGCCACCGACCACGAAACACCCCACTGGCGCTGGCCGAGCGAACGAACTCCGAACGGGAAAACGTTGTTGCCGCCTCCCCAGGCAATGACCCGCCCGCGATCGTCGATCAGGTAGAGCGTCCTCCCGGCCGCGCGGCCGGCCTTCTGCCCCAGCAGATCGAAGGGCAGCGCGGGCTCGACCGCTTCACCGGCCGCGCTCAACAGACGATTCAACTCCTCGTCGGTCGCGAGTTCTTCGCCCGTCGCCAACATCTCGCCGCAGTGACGATCGAGCTCGCCGGTGAGGCGCTGAACGTCGAGCCCTCCCCCCGCCGGCCACAGCGCGGTGACGGCAGCCACCGCCACCGCAGCCCACGGCAGCCAACCCCGCGCGCGCGGCCGCGCGAGAACCAGCATCCCGCCGCACAGACCGGCGACCGCCAACGGCGACGGACTCCAGACGGGCCACGGTCCGCACACCGCCACCGCCGCGAGAGCGAGCAGCCAGGATTTTGTGGACTGTGTGTCCGAGAGGATGTTACCCATTTCCGGCAGTATATCGTGAGCGGAGAGACCTCGAAGATCGGAGCAGGCACGTCTTTCAGGACGACCTTCCCGCGAGGAGCCACCCTTCGCATTGTCTGCCCGTGACGATCACAGACAGCTTGAACGCTGTGGAATCAAACAATGTCAAAGATGGCACCTCCGCCGCGGACACCTCCGCCGCACGCGGTCCCACCCGCCCCGGGGCACTCGGACGTTTCCCGTCGGTGGGGGGTCGGGCGGAATTCCTCATTCCTAATTCCTAATTCCTCATTCCGAATTCCCGATTCGACCGTCAGGTCGCCCGCATCATTTCCTCGATGTCGTCCGCCGCGGTCGGCAGCTCGGGAGACAGGTTTTCGGCTCCCTTGTCGGTGATCAGGAAGTCGTTTTCGATCCGCACGCCGAGGGACTCCTGCGGCATGTAGACGCCGGGTTCGTTGGTGATCACCATGCCCGGCCGGAGCAGAGCCTCGTCGGCCGCGCCGGGGTCGTGGGCGTCGAGTCCGAGCTGGTGGCCGAGCCCGTGAATGAAGTACTGCCCGAGCGGCCCACCGTTCGTGTCGCGGACCGGCGAGTTTTCGAATATTCCGAAAGCGATCTTGCGCAGATCGAACACCGAGATGCCCGGGCGCATCGCATCCGCCACCCGGTCGTGCGCCTCCAGAACCAGGTCGTAGATCTCCCTCTGACGGTCGCTGAACTTCCCGTTGACCGGGTAGGTCCGGGTGAGATCGCCGCAGTAGTAGCCGTAGCGGGCGCCGATATCGACGACGACGAGTTCGCCGTCGCGGCACGTCCCCACGTTCTGGTCGTAGTGGAGGGTGGTCGCGTTGTAGCCCGACCCGACGATGGTCGGGAATGCCATGCCCTCGGCCCCCGCCGTGCGGAAGGCGGCGTAGACCGCGCCGTCGACGACGCCCTCGCCGACCCCCGGGCGGATCGCTGTGGCGGCCCTGCGGTGACCCTCGACGGTGGCCGCCACCGCCTTGCGCATGAGGGCGATCTCACCGGCGTCCTTCACGACCCGCATCGAGTGGATCTCGCCGCTGACGTCCTTGACCGCAAAGGACGGCAGCCGCTCGCGCAAGCTCGACACGAAACGATGGGTCGCGGGGAGCCGCGACCCGCTCGAGACCGTCGGGAAGTCGGTCCACAGCACCGCGCCGGGCTCCGACAGCCAGCCCTGGAGGCGGCCCTCGAAACCGGGAACCGGCCGACGGCGCGCGTCGAGCACGATCTCGGACGGTGAGGAAGAAAGGACCTGGTCGAAACCGAAAGCGTCCGCGGCCTCCTCTCCGGGGCCCCATTTGGGCCCCGTCCACCGCTCGACGTTCGGGTCCCTCGGCGGCAGGAAGAGCAGGTCGCCGCCGTCGCCCGGCCGCAGGACCAGGATCGCGTTGGGCAGTTCGACCCCTGTCAGGTAGAAGAAATCCGAGCCCTGCCGGAAGGTCCCGACATCGCCGTATCCGCGGTCGTCGCCGGCGCCCCAGAGAACGATGGTCCCGCCATCGACCTTCTCCGCGAGCCTCTGTCGCCGCTCGCGGTAGACCTCTCGAGCCTGGACCTCGGCCGCGTAGTTGCCGCCCCTCATGTCGCTGTGAGCCATGAGCCCTCCATGAAACCATTCTGGTGACCCCGACGACGCTCCGGCATCGAGCGGGTCGCCCCAGTCTACTACCGCTTCGATGTCATCCGGGTTGCCGTACAATGCCCGTCGACGCGGAGGGCACGTTTGCTTCAGGGGGTTCACGTGAAGGCACTTGTCGCTGCAGTGATGGTCGTCGTGAGCAGTCTGGCCTCGGCCGAGACCACGATTCCGACACCGGAAAAACACTTCGGGCACAAGGTCGGGGCCGATCGCAAGCTCATCCCCTACCCGGACGTTCTCGAGTATCTGGAGATGATCGCGGCATCATCCGACCGGGTGTCGATCGAGGTCGCCGGCCGTTCGACTCTCGACAACCCGATGAAGATCGTGATCTTGACCTCACCCGCAAACCAGGCCAACCTCGACCGGCTCCGCGAAATCGCCAGGCTCCTGGCAAGGCCCGGAGACCTCTCACCCGAACAATCCGCGGCGCTCGTCGACGAAGGCAAGGTCATCGCCCTCGTCACCTGCTCGATCCACTCCACCGAGGTCGGCAGCACTCAGATGGTCAACGAGTTCGTCTACGATTTCGCGACCACCGAGGACCCTGAAAAGCTCGCGTGGATGGACGAGGCGGTCCTCCTGATCATGCCTTCGATCAACCCCGACGGCCAACTCATGGTGGTCGACTGGTACAACGAGTGGCTCGGGACCGAGTATGAGGGCGGTCGCATGCCGTGGCTCTACCACCACTACGTCGGGCACGACAACAACCGCGACTTCTACATGCTGACTCAGAAGGAGACACGGGTCGTCAACAACGTGCTCTACCACCGCTGGTTTCCCCAGACCTTCCTCGACGAACACCAGATGGGCTCGACCGGGCCGCGGATGTTCGTGCCCCCGCAGACCGACCCCCTCAACGAGGAGGTGCACTCGCTGGTCTTCCGGCAGGCCGACGTTCTCGGCACCAACATGAGCTTTCGCCTCGAGGAGGCCGACAAGACCGGGGTCGGCCACAACATGATCTTCGACAGCTACTGGCCCGGAGGCACCCGCAACACGGCGTGGTGGAAAAACGTCACCGGGCTGCTGACCGAAGTCGCGAGCGCCAACATCGCCACGCCCATCTATGTCGACCCGGGAGAGCTCCGCGGCGACGGCAAGGGGCTGCCGGAGTATGGCCGGCGTTCCAACTTCCCGTCGCCGTGGAAGGGCGGTTGGTGGCGGCTACGCGACATCGTCGAGTACGAGCTGGTCGCCACCTGGGCGTTCCTCGAGGCCAACGCCGAAAACCGCGCTTCGATTCTCGCCAACACCAACCGCATGGCGCGATGGTCGATCGCCAACGGCATGACCGAGCCGCCGTACGCGTGGATCGTTCCACCCGACCAGCACGATCCCGTGGCGGCGGCGAAGCTCGTGGACCTCCTGCTCCGGCACGGCATCGAGATCGCCGAGGCCCGCGAGCCACTGCACGTCGGTTACGCCGTCTACCCGGAAGGGACGACGGTGATCCCCGCGGCGCAGCCGTACCGACCATTCCTCCTGACCATGCTGCAGCCTCAGCGCTACCCGGAGGTCAGGAATGCAGAGGACGCCGGCATTCTCGAGCCCTACGACGTGGCTTCGTGGTCTCTCCCGCTCTCGATGGGCGTCGCGGTCGTCGAGGTCATGCATCCGCTCGTGGGATCGACCACACCTTTGACCGCCGCCACCTGGCCGAAGCCTGAAATCAACAGCGCCGCGGCGGGCCATCTGATCCCGGCCGGCGCCGACAGCGCCTACCCCGCGATCAACCGGCTGCTCGCCAAGGGTGCGACCGTCAACCGCCTCGTTGCAGACACCGCATTCGGAAAACGCGGAGACATCTACCTCGCGAGCCGAAACGTGGATCTCTCGGCGCTCGGCGCGATCGCCGGCGAACTGCAAGTGCCGGTCGTCCCGGTGGCCGACGCACCGGCAGCCCCCATGTGGGCGATCGGCAGCGCGCGGGTCGGCCTCTTCAAACCGTGGGTCGCCAGCATGGACGAGGGCTGGACCCGTTTCGTGCTCGAGCAGTACGAGTTCCCGCTGACCAGCATCGCCAACGAGCACATCCGCTCGGGGGAGTTTGCCGGTGAAGTCGACGTCCTCCTCTTCCCGGATGTCGACCCGGCGATCATCGCGACCGGCAAACCCGACAGCAACAGTCCCTCCAGCCGTTTCTGGTCTCCCCTGCCGCCGCTCTACAGCGGCGGTATCGACGAGTGGACGACCGAGGACGATGACACGAGATCCAAGGCGCCCAGGAAGGTCAAGGGCGGCGCGAGAATCGAAGAGTGGGTCAGAAACGGAGGTACCGTCGTCGCCCTCGGTTCTTCGGGCGAGTACTTCATCGACCTCTTCAAACTCCCGGTCAGCAACGTGCTCGCCAAGGTCTCGCGGGAGGCGTTCAATTGCCCGGGTTCGACCCTGAGAGTCTTCATGAACACCGACAGTCCGCTGACTTTCGGGATGCTCCCCGAAGAGGCGATCTATTTCGGCGAATCCCCCGCGTATCAGACCCGGGTGCCGGATGCCCGATTCGATCGCACCGTCATCGCCCGCTACCCCGCCGATGACAAGGACATCCTCGTCAGCGGCTACCTCGAGGGCGGCGAGCTGCTGGAAAAAAAGGCGGCCGCGGTCGAGTTCGAGGTCGGCCGGGGCAAGGTGATCCTGATCGGCTTCCACGCCCAGCACCGCGCCCAGCCTCTGCGGACTTTCAAGCTGTTGTTCAACACGCTCTACAGGTTGCAGGCGCCGGCCGGGCTGAACTGAGCAAGGATCGAACGCCGGTGCCGAAAGGCACCGGCGTCATTCGGTGGCAGGTTCCCGGCTCTCATACTCCCGGATCCTCTCCGCGAACTCCTTTGCGAGATCGTTGGGGATCGGAAACGTCAGGTTGTACTGGACGATCCGCCACGCCCCATCGGTGAGGACGAGCACACCGGTTCCCCGACAGGTCCCATAGATGTCATGCCGCAGAGCTTCGTCGAACCACGCGGTCCGTCCGTCCGACGCCACGAAAATGTTCCGGTCCTCCATGTGGTAGGTCCACCCGCGACCCTGCGAGAAATAGGGTTCGGCGAACGCCTTGAAATCGTCGACCGACCACCGTTCGGTGGCGTCGGTCCCCATGAAGACGGCATCGTCCGCGAACAAACTGAAGTAGAAGTCTCCGTCGGCCTGCGCGGCGGCACCGGTGCAGACTGGTCAAGACGTCGTCGACCGCCGCCCGCTCGTCAGCCATCTCTCCAGCGGCCGCGACGACCGAAACCAGACACCCGATCAGGACACCCACCCGTACGAGATTCTTCATGTCATCCTCCACCCATCCAGTTCATCGCACCGTTCACGGCCGCGATCAGACCTCGAAGCCCGAGAGCGACGCACGCCAGAACAACCGCACCCATCACCGTATTCTTCGCGACCGAGTTGACGCCGCCTCCCCCAACAACTGCCGGTCGTTCATGGTCATCCACAGAAAGACCGCCACCAACGGCAACAGGAGTCCATTGAAGGCCTGGGCCAGAATGATCACCGGCACCGGTCGGACGTCGGTGATTCCGAACGCCATCCCGACCGCCAGGACCCCCGCCCACACCGCGGTGAAGCGGAAAGACCGCGTGCCCCACCGCGGGTCATCGGTACCGGCCACGAGCGATCTCGCCGCCAGTGCGGCGGCCAGGGGCGCCGTGATGGCCGAGGTGAAGCCTGCCCCGAACAGACCCAGGGCGACGGCCCCTCCCGCGCCCGATCCCAGGCGTTGATCCAGAATTTCCGCCAATCGCGCGTACTCGAGGCCACCGCCGAGGGCGCTGCCGACCACCAGGATCCCGAGAGAGATGATTCCGCCACCGACCACGGCCACGGCCAGCCCCCACCTCATCTCTCCGAGATCGCTGTCGCGGGCCAGCGCCGAACCGAGAAAGAGGTTGTAGGGCACGACCGTGGTCCCCACCAGACCCAACACCAGAACCGTCGATCCTGCCGGGATGCGCGGGACGAGCAAACCATCGACCAGCTGGAACAGGTCCGGGCCGAGGCGAACGGCGGTGACGACGAATGCGATGCCCATGAAGGCCACCAGGGCGCCGAGGATGCGGGCGATCCAACGGGTGTTGCCGGTGGCCAGCAACAAAGCCGCCGCCACCCCGGTGACCGGAGTGAGCACGCCGGGAGAGATGTCGAGGACGAGACGCAGCCCGGCGACGCCCCCGAGCAGGTTTCCCGCTTCATACGCGGCGCACCCGAGCACGATCCCGCCGGCGACCAGGGCGGGCACCCAACCGCCGAACCGCGTGCGGATCGCCTCGCCGAGTTCTTTGCCGGTCAGCACGGTGATGCGGCCGGCGGCCTCCTGAAGAACGAGACAGGCGACCACCGAAAAGAGCAGGGCCCAGGAAAGCGTGAGTCCGAAGTCGCTGCCCGCCCGTGCCGCGGTTGTCACCGTTCCCGGACCGATGAATGCGGCCGCGATCACCGACCAGAACAAGACATTCAGAATGCGTTT
The DNA here is from genome assembly GCA_963823345.1 of Candidatus Sulfomarinibacteraceae bacterium. Taxonomy (GTDB): domain Bacteria; phylum Acidobacteriota; class Thermoanaerobaculia; order Thermoanaerobaculales; family Sulfomarinibacteraceae; genus Sulfomarinibacter. The sequence continues at coordinate 42,526 of CAWGLE010000006.1, read as the reverse complement.
CATCTGGTCTGCCGTGTCCCGGTCAACCCACAGGTCTGGAAGGCAGCAACGTTGAAACGTTCAAACGTTGAAACGTTGAAACGTTTCGCCCTGGAGACGGGATGAGAGTCCATGCAGGATTCACGCATCATTCGTTTTTCCGTAGCCTCCCCCGCCGGGGGTCTCGAGGAGAAGGCGATCGCCGGGTGCGACGTCACAGCCGTCGATCCCGGCCAGTTCGTGCCGGACGCCGTCGGCGCGGAGAATCACCTGGCGCCCCACGGCGCCGTCACCACCCCCGGCCGCCCCGAACGGGGCGCTGACCCTGTGTTGACTGAGGATCGAAAGTTCGAGCGGGGCCAGAAACTCATACTCTCGGATGAGCCCGTCACCGCCCCGCCACCGGCCGGATCCGCCGGAACCCCGCCTGAGCGCGAAACGGTGCAGCCGGACCGGGTACCGGTGCTCGAGGACCTCGGGATCGGTGATGCGGGTGTTGGTCATGTGGGTGTGGACGCCGCTCTCGCCGTCGTGTCCGCGCACCGCCCCGCTGCCGCCGCCGACGGTCTCGTAGTAGCCGAAGGCCCCGTCGCCGAAGGAGATGTTGTTCATGGTGCCCTGGCCGCAACCCGCGAGATGCAGTGCCTCGATCAACGTGTCCACCAGCCGCTGCGAAGTCTCGACGTTGCCGCCGACAACCGCCGGACAGAGCGCCGGATCGGCGACGTACGGCGGGTTGAGGAGGCCTTCCGGGATCCTGATCTCCAGGGGTTCCAACAGACCTTCGTTGAGCGGGAGATCGACGTTCACGAGCAGACGCATGACGTACATGACGACGCTGTGGACGATGGCCGGCGTCGCGTTGAGGTTGCCGGGGTGGACCCCGGCGCTGCCCTCGAAATCCAGAACCGCCCGTTTGCCGTCGATGGTGAATTCGGCGAACAGCAGCGACCCGTCGTCGAGCACCTGGCGGCCGCGGTGGACGCCGTCCGGCAATCGTCCCAAAGCGGCCGCCACCTCGCGAGCAGCCGTCTCCCGCAGCGCGTCCATGTGTTCGACAACGTGGTTGCGCCCGAGGGACAGGGCGAGCTTCCCGAGGGCTTCGCGGCCGCGGAGAATCGCCGCCAGCATCGCGCGGAGATCGGCCAGGTTGTCGGCGGGGGTGCGGGTCGGCCAGGGGCCGCCGGTCAGCAGTGCTTCCAGTTGCTCCCACCGCGGTTCGCCGCCCTCCAGCAACAGCGTCGGAGGAATCACCACGCCCTCTTCGGACAAAGCGCGGGCGTCGGGCGGTACCGAGCCCGGCCGGATGCCGCCGATCTCGGCGTGGTGGGCGCGGCAGGCGACGTAGCCGAGCAGATCCCCGCCCAGGTGGACCGGAGCGACCAGCGTCACGTCGGGCAGGTGGGAACCGCCGAAGGCCGGGTGATTGGTAACAACGACATCGCCGGGCGCCATCGCACGGTGGGCGGCCAGCTCGCGGACGCACAGACCCATCGCGCCGAGGTGGACCGGGATGTGGGGGGCGTTGACCACGAGACGGCCCGCGGCGTCGAGCAGGGTGCACGAGAAATCCTCGCGTTCCTTGATGTTGGTGGAGACGGCCGTTCGTTGCAGCATCTCGCCCATTTCGCGCGCGATGCCCGCAAAACGGTGGCTCATCAGCTCGAGCTCGACCGCCCGCGGCCGCTCGCGTCGCACCTGCAGGGTCGGTTGCGAAGATACCTCGGCGCGGACGCGGACGCCGCCGTTCGCCTCCTTCCGGGCGTGCCAGCGAGGCGGGACGACCAGCGCGCTGTGCTCCTGCTGGATCAGCGCCGGGCCCTCCACCCGGGCGCCCGCCTCGAGCTCGCCGATCTCGAAACGCGGTACCTCCCGCCACTCCCCGCCGAGAAAACACCGCTGCGACCCGGCGCCCTTCGCCGGGTGAGAATTTTGGTCTCCATGCGGCGGCGGCTGGACCTCGCGGCGGCGGCTGCGGACTACCACCCTCAGCGACACGACCTCGATCCCGCGCTCGCTCGGACGGTAGGAGAAAAGCGTGAAGTACGCCTCTTCGAACGTCCGACGCAGATTGGCGCCGTCCTCCCATTCGATCTCCAGCGCCGCGTCCTGGCCCTGGTAGCGCAGTTCGACGATCCGGCGCGCAGCCTCCGCCTTCCCCGCGTCGATTCCGTCGACCGCCATTGCCTCGACGGCGTCGCCTTCCAACTCCGCGAGCCAGCTTGCGAGCGCGCCTTCGACGTCGTCGAGGGGCCGCAACACCTCCCGCTGCGCGAATCGTTCGACAACCGCGTGCCCCAGACCCACCGCGCTCAGCAGCCCCGCATCGGCGGGAAGCAGGACCTCCGGAATTCCGAGCAGATCGGCGACGCGGCACGCGTGCTGCCCGCCGGCGCCACCGAATGCCACCAGGCTGTAACCGGCCGGGTCGATCCCCCTGCGGACCGAGATGTGACGGATCGCCTCCGCCATCCTCTCGTCGGCGATCCGCAGAAGGCCCTCGAGGATGTCCTCGTCTCTTCCCGTGTCGCCGTCTCCGAGCTCGCACTGCAATTCCCGGAGCCTCGTGCGCGCAGCCTCGACATCGATCGGGATGGGAAACCTCTCGGCCACCAGCCGTCCCAGCAGCAGGTTCACATCGGTGAGTGACAGCGGGCCGCCCGCGCCGTACGACGCCGGGCCCGGGCTGGCCCCGGCGCTCTGCGGCCCGACCGCCAGCCGCCCCTGCTCGACCCGGCAGATCGAGCCGCCGCCGGCGGCCACCGTCTCGATCGCGAGAGCGGGTGTCGCCAGCGTCACCGGTCCCACCTGGTGCGAGAAGACGTACTCGAAATCGCCGTCGAACCTCGACACATCGGTGCTCGTCCCGCCCATGTCGAAGGCGATGACCTTGTCGACCCCGAACTGACGGCCGGTGAGGGCGGCGCCGACGACACCGCCCGCCGGCCCGCTGAGGAGGCTGTCCATCGGGCGGAAGCTTCCCGGGGTGACCAGCCCGCCGGCGCTGGTCATGACGTGGAGGCTCTCTCGCCCTGCGCCCAAACCGCGGTCCACCGCCTGCAGGTAGTCGGAGACCACAGGTCCGAGGTAGGCATCCGCAGTCGAGGTCTGCGAACGCCGGAGGAGCCCCTGAAACGGGCTCAGGGCGCTCGACCTCGCCACGTAGTCGAAACCGGCCGCCACCAGCATCTCCTCGAGCTCCAGCTCGTGCGCCGGGTTGCGGTGGCCGTGAAGCAAGGTGATGCTCGCGCAGCGGAAGCCACGTGTTTTCAGGTCTTCAATCCGTAACTGAACGCCTTCCCGATCGAGGGCGGTCAGCACACGGCCGTCGCACGCGAGACGCTCGCGGACACCCACCACTTCCTCGGACAACGGGGCGGGCCGCTCGATGTAAAGCGCGAACAGATCCGGCCGGTGCTGGTCGCCGATCCGCAACAGGTCCTCGAAACCCTCGGTCGTGAAGTGGACGGTCCGCGCGCCCCGGCGTTCGAGCAGCGCGTTGGTGCCCCTGGTCGTGGCGAGCCGCATGGCGATGGGCGGAAGCGGTCTGCCGATTTTCGTGCCGGTGATCAGGCGGGCCGCCAGCAGCGGCGCCTCCTCACCCGAGAACAACTCGACCGCCACACCGGGCGCGAGACCCGGCAACGCCTCTCCGGCCAGCCGGATCGCACCGGTAGCGGCGTCCTGGTTGCCCACCTCCGCCGTCCGGTCTCCGCCCAGGATCGAGAGCCTGAAGCCAGTCAGAAAGCCCGGCGGGAGAGCAGCCACATCCCGCAACCGGACCGTCCCATCCTCAGCGATGCTCGCGACCCGGGCGCGCAACGAACCGCTCGACAGCACCTTGCAGCGATGGAGAGTCCCGCGCGGATCGACCGCAACGCAGTCCGTGAACGTGCCGCCGGTGTCGATCCAGATCTTCCACGGGCGACGGGTTTTCATCGTGATCCGGGGACTTTGGCGCTGTACCGATGAGGTCCGAGAGAGTCGTTCCACGTTCGAACGTTGCACGTTAAACGTTCCCACCCACCCGGCGGCCAGGCCGGCTGCCCCACGACACCGGGCGGTGGTTCTTTTGTGGGGCACGCGCCCCGCGTGCCGGGGGGTTGGGCGGGAACGTTCGAACGTTCAAACGTTCTAACGTTCAAACGACGCCCCTCCGCCCTTCCCTGTCACGAGGTAGGTCGCGAACGACCCGAGCCAGTGGCCGCCCTCGTAGTGCTCACCCGTCACCGCCGCCAGCCCTACTACACGGTGGGTGTCGGCAGCGGCCCGCAGGGACGGTACGCGCGGGTCGTCCGCAGGCAAGCCTGCGATGATCCCCTCGAGCATCCACGCCCGGCTCAGGTTGAGCCCGTCGAGGTGGGCCAGCTTGCCGTCGGAGCGGTCGGTGACGACACCTACCTGCAGCCACCCGGCGCTGCCGTCGGTCGGGATGTCCGGAAGGAAATCTCCCAGCCACGCGGCGAACTGCCCCGGCGGCAGGATGCGCCGCATGAGATCGGCCTCGGCGATGCACGGCGACAGAAAATCCTGACCCGAGGGCTCGTAATCGAGCGGACAGTCATCGTCCTCGAGGTAGAAACCCAGGGCCTTGCCCTTGACGAGGTCGGCCATCTCCTCATCCCCGACCGCTCGCGCCCAGTCCAGGACCAGACCGAAGGCGAAGGCGGTCTGGCTGTGTTCGCCGGTGCGGATCGGGTAATACAGGTTGGGCAGCCAGGTGCGAAGCCGGGCGGCCGCCTCGCCCTCGAGCGGCGCCAGGTTCTCCGACCACTGCCGGGCGAGGTCGTCGTCCCAGAGACGCACCTCTTCGGCGAGGCACAAGAGCCAGGCCAGACCGTACGGACGTTCGAAGGAAGCCCTGCCCGTCCCCGCCAGATAGACGGCGTCGGCTGCGAGTTTTTCCCGGGTCAGGCTCGCCGCGAGACCGGCACGGGCGGCCGGTGCGAATTCCGCATTGGGGTTGAGCTTGCTGAGCCGCGCCAGCATCCAGTGGCCGTGGACCGAGCTGTGCCAGTCGAAGCAGCCGTAGAACGCAGGCGTCAGCTCGCGCGGCGGGGCGACGTCCTTGTCGGACTGGAGGACGTGAGAAATCTTGTTGGGGTATTCCTGGTGGATGCACTCCAGAGCCAGCGCCGCGAACCGGTCAACGGTCGCCGCGTCCATCACCGGCTCATTTCCGGCCGCAACGACCGCAGCCGACATGCCGAACACCACGCACAACGCAAAACGAAGGATACGGAACATGGCGGTCAGCTGCGACGGAAGAACAGCGCCTGTTTGTGAACCGGTTCGGTGCGTTGCTCCAACTCCGCCATCTGGGTCTCGTTGAGTGGGTTGAAGGAACGAGCGATCTCGACGTTTTCCTCGAGCTGCCCGATGGAGTCGCACCCGACGATGACGGTGCTCACCGGCAACGACAACACGTACCGCATCGCCTCCCGCATGGTGAGTGCGCCGGGCACGGTATTGGCGTATCGCGATTTCGGATCGTCGGGGGCCTTCCACGACGAGAGAATGAGGCCCCTGGCCGGGATCTTCATCCCGATGATTCCCATCTCCTGCTCGACCGCCAACGGCAGGAGCTCGTTCTTGAAGCTCAGGTAGTGCCGGTCGGCGGCGTTGAGGGCCATCAATACGGTGTCGAAGTCGAACCTCCCGATCGCGGCGATCAGCACGTCGGGGTCGGCGTGGCCCGAGATGCCGAGGTTGCGGACGATCCCCTGCTCGCGCGCCTCGATCAGGGCCTCGATGGCGCCGCCCGGCGCGAAGACCTCATCGACCTGGTCCATGCGGGCGAGGTTGTGCATCTGCCAGAGGTCGATGTGGTCGGTCTTGAGCAGTTCGAGCGAGCGCTCGAGCAGCTTCATGGAGCCGTCGCGGGTGCGATCGTGGGTCTTGGTGGCGAGGTAGACCTCCGAACGCCTCCTCTTCATGACCTCGCCGAAGTACCGTTCGCTCCAACGCTCCTCCTCCCCGCCGTAGCGAGCCGACGTGTCGGCGTAGTTGACGCCGAGGTCGAGGGCCCTTTCGATCAGCGGCACCGCGACGTCGTAGTTGTTCGCCTGTTCGATCGCCGCCTGCCCGCCGAGGCTGAAGATTCCGACCTGGTAGCCGGTCGTGCCGAGATTGCGGGTCGGCATCGCGTCCGGGGTCTTCGGGTTGTTGGGCAACCCGGGCATTTTCTGCGGCGTTTCGCCCATCACGGTCTTCGCCACAAAACCCGCCGCTGCCGCCGTCCCGAGCTTCAGGACATCGCGGCGTTTGATCGTCCTCTCACCCTCTTTCAGCTGTGACATGGTGCCTCCCGGTCCAATAGTACACGGGGATCGATTGCCTGCCAGGCTTCACTCCTGCGCCCTGACATCCTCGAGCCGGCCGTCCGCGCCGTCGTAATCGTCGATCTCGACATGGCCGTCGGCATCGATGCTGAGGGCAGCCGCGACGTGCAGCCGTCCGTCCCCGTCCCCGAAGTCGTCGACCTCGAACACGGCGACCCCGAACGGGTAGTCGAGGGAGTCCTCGCCGAGGGTGGTTTCCTCCACCCGGATCCTGCGCGGGGTGAGAAACACATAGCGATACCCGTCGTCGGTCTCCTCGGCCACGACGAGTGCGACCGGCATCTGCAGCGCACCCATCATGATCTGGCCGTCCGACCGCCCGGTGAGGGCCGCCAGGAGAGCGCCCTGTCCGCCCTGTTCCAGCACCTGCGCGAGATGCTGCGCCTGTTCGACCGAAGTGAACCTGTTCGCGACCAGGGTCATCGGCATGCTGCGCGTGCCCATCGAGTTGGTGACGACGGCAGTGGCCGTGAACTGGCGGCCAGGTTCGTCAGCGACCACCGCACTCACACAGACCGTCGCGACAGCGGCACACCACCCAATTGAAAACGTGCGGCGGAGTTGCATTCGGGTGCTCCTTGGATCTGGTTTCGGCCGGTTCGCATTATAAGCGCCAATCCGGGACACAGGGCGTTCCGGCCCCGGGTTCCCGCGTGCCGTTTGCCGCAGCTTGACGTCGCCGCCGGTTCCAGCGAGAATGAGTACATGAATGAAACTGATTTCACGTCGAACCTTTGCACCATCAATGAGATCGATCCCGAGAAAGTGGCGCGGGTCCAGAAAAAGGCCCTGCCGGACAACACCATCGAACGGGTGAGCCGACTGTTTTCCGCTCTCTCCGACCCCACCCGCCTCAAGATCCTGCACGCGCTGACCGTGACCGACGAGCTCTGCGTGTGCGACCTCGCGGCCCTCGCCGAGCTGTCGGTATCGGCCGTCAGCCACCAACTGCGTCTCCTGCGGGACCGCGATCTGGTGAACGCACGCCGCGACGGCCGCATGGTTTTCTACAGCCTCGCCGACGCCCACGTCGCCACCCTGATGGGGACCGGGGTGGAGCACGCGAACGAGGGGTGACGTTCCGCGCGCCCTCCCCGAGAGGATGCCAGGCACGCCGACATGATGTTGAAGACAACATCATGTCGGGATGCCAGGCACCTCCGCCGCACGTGGCCCCACAACCTCGTGCCTTCCACCACAGACGTTTCTTGAAGCCTCCTTCCGGCGGGCCGTGAACGACCCAGCTGCTGCACGCTCCTCCCATCGATCTACCGGTAGAATTGAGTGGGTCCTACCGGGATGAAGTTTCGGCTCAATTCCACGAACATCAGCGGCACTCCGAAGGGAGGCCGGGTCGGGGCCAGGGGCTGCGGGACGTTTTTTTTCGGCCTGTTCTTCCTGATGGGCATGGTGTTCGTGGTGCTCATCCTGGGCGAAGGCTTCAGACAGATCGCGCCCTGGCGGTGGGTCGAGACCCCGTGCACCATTATTTCGAGCACCGTCGCCGAAACGGACGACGAAGAGGATCCCTACCGCCCTCTCGTTCGCTACGGCTATGAGGTCGACGGCCGCAGCTACGAGAGCAGCCAGCTTTCCCGCGGCAGCGGCGTAACCGCCAGTTACGATCGCGCCCGTGACCGCTCCGCCCACTATCGGGCCGGGGCCGCGGCAACCTGTTGGGTGGATCCCGACCATCCGGGCCTCGCGGTTCTCGAGCGGACCGTGCCGTGGATCTTCCTGGTCGTTTTCTTCCCGTTGATCTTCGTCGCCATCGGCGCGATCGGGCTGCGGGCGGTGTGGCGAGGATCGTCATCGCCGCCGGAGGGCGAGATCGTGTCGATCTCGGGGACCGCGCCCAGGGGGCGCGGACACCGATTCATGGTCGGCCTCGGTCTGCTGTTCGCGGTGGTGGGAGGAGCGGTTTTCACGTTCCTGTTCGCAGTGCCGATGGCGCGAACCGTCGCGTCTTCGAACTGGGAGGCGCGACCCTGCACGATCGTGCGCTCGACCGTCCGTTCGTGGTCCACCGACGACGGTACCTCCTACCGGGCCGACGTGCTCTACGAGTACTCGGCACACGGCCGCGACTGGCGCTCGAACCGCGTCACCTTCTTTTCCGCCCTCTCCACCGGAAGGACTGAGGCCAGAGCGATTTGCGACCGGTACCCGACGGGCGCCCGATCCACCGCCCGGGTCGACCCCGCGGACCCGACCCGGTCGGTGCTCGAGCGGGAATTCCGCCCCCTCTACCTGCTCGGCCTCCTGCCGCTGCTGTTTCTGTTTGCCGGCGCCGCGTTGATGCGGTTCGGGTGGAGGCAGCCCCACGCTGCCCCCGGCGCGACCGGCGACGAAACGCCCACGCCGGCAACCCCGGTCGCAGCCCCCCTCACCCTCGAGCCCCAGTTGAGCCCGATCGGCAAGGTGGCCGGCACGCTCTTCTTCGCGCTTTTCTGGAACGGCATCGTGTCGATCTTCGTCTGGCAGGCCTGGAAGAGTTGGCAGTCAGGCGACCCCGACTGGTTCCTCACCATCTTCATGGTTCCCTTCGTGCTGGTCGGTCTCGCCTCCTTCGGCTTTGTCGCCTACTTCACCCTCGCGCTCGCAAACCCCCGGCCGCGGGTCACCCTGCTTGGAGGTGAACCGTGCCTCGGCGACGAACTTCGCGTCGAATGGATGTTCACCGGACGATCGTCGCGGCTGACCCACCTGCGGATTTTTCTCGAAGGACGGGAGGAGGCGACCTACCGGCGCGGTACCGATACCGTGACGGAGCGTGAGGTCTTCGCCACCATCACCCTCACCGAGACTGCAAACGACTGGGAAATCCCCCGCGGCACGGCGGCCGCGTCCATCCCGGATGACACCATGCACACCTTGACGGGTTCGAGCAACAAGATCATATGGGAGATCAAGGTCGCGGGTGAGATCCGACGATGGCCGGACGTTGATCAGAACTTCCCGATCACCCTCCATCCCCTGCGCCTCGAGGACGTCTGAAATGCTGACGATCCAGACTCGTGACGGCGGGACCTGGTTCAAACCGGGGGAGACCATCGAGGGCACGGTGTCCTGGCACCTCGATGGAGTGATCGAGGCCATCGAGGTCCGCCTGTTCTGGTTCACGCAGGGCGCCGGCGCCCGGGACGTCGAGATCGTGACAACACGACACATGGCCCGCCCCGAACCCACCGGAACCCGATCGTTCGAGTTCAACGTCCCCCGCGGGCCCTACTCCTTCTCGGGCAAGCTCATCACCCTGGCATGGGCCATCGAACTGGTCGTCCAGCCGGGCGGCGAAACCGAACGCCTCGACCTGATCATCGGACCGCAACCGGTGGAGGTCGACATCTCGTGAGCTCGAGCCGCACCGCATCGTTCCGGCCCGCCGACAACCCCTTCGCGAGCCACCGGGTCGATGCCCTCCCCTACCGCGGCCCTGCGATTTCGTGGCACGACCTCGAACACCGCATCGACGCTCTTGGCGGAAGAACCGCAATTGTCGGCCCGAAGGGCAGCGGCAAGACCACGCTGCTCGAAGCGTTCGCTCACCACCTGCAGCAACCTGCCGTCGTGGTGCATTTGCCGGGCAGCGATCCGCGGCCGCACCGAACCGCGATCCGGCAACTGCCCGATCCGGTGACCTCAGATCACACGATCCTGATCGACAGCGCCGAACAGCTCGGTCCTCTGGCCTGGCGCCACCTCCTGACCAGGACCCGCCGCGCACGGCGCCTCGTCGCCACCTTCCACCGACCCGGTCGCCTCCCGACCCTTATCGAATGCACCACCGATCCCGATCTTCTGCGGAAACTCGTCCGCGAACTCGCACCAAACGAATCCGCCACCCTCGACCCCACCATCGAAGGCCTTTTCAACCGCCACCGCGGCAACATCCGCTCTTGCCTCAGGGATCTGTACGACGTGTACGCCGGACGGAGTCTGCCCGCAGACCACGCAGATTGACGCGGATGCTGGATCAGCACGGCCCACAAGACTTGTATCGACATCTCTGAAGGTGGGCCGAGGCCCACCCTACGATTCCGCTCGATATGTGGGTCCGGCGTTAGGTGCGCCTTGGCCCACTTTCAGAGCCGCTGCGGGTGAGCGGATCCTGGGGGTGACGCCGGATGCTGAATTCCGGCAGGCGGGACGCCTGCCCCACAAAAACTCCGGACGATCTCCGCGAGGTGCCAAACCCAGAATTCGGCAATGCCCAGGTCAAAATCCCCGCCCCTCTGAAATCCGCCAGCGCGAAGCGCGCGGATTTCAGAGGGTGGGAGGGAGGGGGGCGGGGGCGGGCCACTTACCGAGCGCACCGCCCACGCAGGTAAAGCCCGCCCGGCGCGACCCCGTCGCGCCCGGGCGCTCATGTCAGGTTCGAGGAATGCTCGCATTCCGAGGACCTGGCACGAGCGACCGAAGCCGTGGGCCCCGGGCCCGCGGCGGGCGGGCGCTCTCCGGAAACGGCGCCTCCCTCTACTGCGGTTCGGCGGGACGATCGGCCGACATCTGGATGCCCTTGGCGCCGGCAGCGCGGGCAAGATCTAACACCCGCACGACAACCCCATAGTCGGCGCCCTCGTCGCCTTTGAGGATGATGCCGTCCTCGGGGGCACGATCGACCAGCTGTTTGATTCGGTTCTCGAGCTCGCTCTCGGGCACGATCTTGTCGTCGATCCAGATCGAACCGTCAGCTGCGATGGTCACGAGAGGCGGCCGCTCGTCGCGGTTGATCCCGGCGTCCTCGGCGGTCTTCGCCTCGGGCAGCTTGAGCTTGAGGCGCTCGTCGGCCACGAACTGAGTGGTCACGGCGTAGAAAAGAAGCAGCAGGAAGATGATGTCGATCAACGGCGCCATCTGGACCTCGGGTTTGCGGCTGCTGCGAAGCGGTACGAGGCGCATCAGTCGGTCTCCCCCTGGTCCGTCTCACGTTGGCGAACGAGGTGCAGAAAATCGAGGATCTGCGCCTCGATGTCCGCCAGGATCGCGACCGCCCGCGACTCGAGATAGGATTGTGTGAACAGCGCGGGAATGGCGATCACAAGGCCTGTCGCAGTCGTGATCAGCGCCTGGGAAATGCCGGAAGAGAGCTGCTCGGTAATTCCCGAACCCGAGGTCGCCACGACCGAAAAGATCTTGATCATGCCGATGACGGTGCCGAGCAGACCGAGCAGGGGCGCCCCGGCGACGATCGTCGCGAGGGCCGGGAGACCGCGTTGGAGGCTCATGAGCTGGAGCCGGCCGGTGTCCTCGAGGATCTCCTTGAGCTCTTCGTATGGGGCGTTCCGGTTTTCAACCAACGCGATCACGAGACCGGTGAAGGGTCCCGGGTGGCGGCGGCAGAAGTCCACCGCACTGCGGAACTTGCCGCCTGCGAGCAACCCGGACAACGCCTGAACAGTGGCCGCCTGGAGGTAGTTCCCGCGCCGCAGTATCCACAGTCGTTCGATGATGATCGCCAGGGCCACCATCGACAAGAGGCCGAGGGGAATCATGACCGGACCGCCGGAAATCAGTATGTCGACCACTCAGTACTCCTGTTCATGTTTGTTCTCAACGCCCGCCGCCCGGGCGGCTCGTATTGTAAAGGAAGGTGATGGTGACGCCCTCGCGGCCGCTGCCGCCGAGGTCGATCGGCAGGGGCTCGAAGGGTGATGAGTTGCCGATCGCGTCGCGGGCGGCGAAGTCCATCGGCGGTTTCCCCGACTCGTCGATGATCTGCAGACCCGTGACGGTGCCGTCGCGTTCGATGAAGAACCTGATCTTGACCACGCCCGAGACGCCCATCATGGCGATGTCGGGAATGCGCCAGTGGCGGCGGATCTTGGCGAGCATGGCCTTGGCGTAGGGACCCCAGTCGTACCACTGGGTGTCGAAGGACAGCCCTCCGGTATCAACCTGTCCGCCGTCATCGAGGTCCGGGAATTCCGGCAGGCCCCCTTGATCCGGCGGCAACGCCCAGGCTCCTGCGGGCGGTAGCTGAATGGCCGGCTGCTCCTTCTGTTCGGGGACCTTCTCCCCTGCGCCTTCTTCTCGCTGCTCTGACCGCTGTTGTTCGCGCGGTTTCTCCTGGGGTTGCTCCTGAGGTCGTTCGGGGGGCGGGACCCGGGGCACCTGCTGCCCCTGCGGCTGTGGGGGAATGCCGGCGCCGAAGGTCTGACCCCCGTCCGCTTGCACCAGTTGCGGGGTGTTGCCCGCCGTCGCCGGCCGGTTTGCAGCCTCGCCCTCGCCGCCGTGAGCCTGCCGGTCGAGGTCCGACAGCGGCACCCGGTCTGATACCGGCGTCTCCTCCTTTTCCTCGATCAGATCGACGAACTCGAAATCGAGGGGCTCGCGCTGGTCCGGAGGCACCTGCGCCAACTCCACCGCAGCGGCGTCGGACACCGGCCACAGCTGCTGCACCCGCGGTACGATCAAAAAGACCAACAGCAGGTGCAGGAGAATGGAGATCTCCAGCGCTCGGCGAAAAAAGTTCGATTCCCGACGCACGCTCCTACCCTAGCAAGTTCGCTGCCATGAAGCTGCCCACAACGGCGAACAGCAGCCGCGAAAGCTCGAATTCCCCTCTTGGGATCTTTTCAGGAGTATTCAGACCTGCCGCGCCACCCGCTCTTCGGTGCCGCAATGGCAGATAGTAGCCACCCTGGGCTGGAAATGCCATCGCCCACCCCCATAAATATTCTGGAATGTAGGCGGAAAAGAGCCTGTTACCCCCTCGCCAGCTTCATTCATCAGTTGGTACACCCTTTCGGAGGATTTCCATGCGCAAAACACTGTCTCTCATCGCTCTCGTGATCCTGCTCGGCGCGGTGCCCGCGGCCGCCCAGGGCACCTACTCGATAGATACGGCACACTCGAACGTCGGATTCAAGATCCGCCACCTGGTCGCCAGGGTGTCGGGCAGTTTCACCGAGTTCGACGGAACGATCACGGCCGATTTTCAGAACCTCGACGCCAGCAGCGTGGAGTTCGTCATCAAGACCGCCAGCATCGACACCGGCAATGAAAAACGGGACGGCCACCTGCGGTCGGGCGATTTCTTCGACGTCGAGAACCACCCCGAGATCACCTTCAAGAGCAGCAAGATCACGAAAAAGGACGACGACACCTACGTCGTGGCCGGGATTCTGAACATGCGCGGGGTTGCTCAACCCGTGATCCTCAACGTCGACCACCTCGGCGAAATGCAGGCGATGGGTGGAACCCGGGCCGGTTACGAGATTTCAACGACCATCAACCGTCAGGATTTCGGCGTGTCGTGGAACCGGGTCCTCGACCAGGGCGGCGTCGTGCTCGGCGACGATGTCGAGGTCACGATCAACCTCGAAGTCGTCAAGCAAGACTCGGAAGACAATTCTTAGTTTTGAGTTTTGAGTTTTGAATTCCCGCCCATCCCCCCACCGACTATGAAGGTTCGAGTGCTCAGGGTGGGTGGGGCCGCGTGCGGCGGAGGTGCCTGGCATCCCGGCATGATGTTGTCCTCAACATCATGCCGGCGTGCCTGGCATCCTCTCCGCATACACGAAGGATTCGCCGCCTGACCGACAATCAGCGTTAGGATGTCCCGATGAGCACGTTCGACTTCGACCTTTTCGTGATCGGTGCGGGTTCGGGTGGAGTGCGGGCCGCGAGGATGGCGGCTGCGACCGGCGCCAGAGTGGCCGTTGCGGAGGCTTCCAGGCTCGGCGGGACCTGCGTCAACCTCGGGTGCGTCCCCAAGAAGCTCATGGTGTACGCCTCGGCCTTTTCCTCTGCTGCCGCAGACGCGGCAGGATTCGGGTGGACGGTGCCCTCGCCGCAATTCGACTGGGCCACCCTGATCGCCAACAAGGACCGCGAGATCGCACGCCTCAACGGGATCTATCGCAACCTCCTGGAAGGCGCCGGGGCAGAGATCATCGAAGGCCGGGCGGTCTTTTCCGACCGCCACACCCTCGAGGTCGCCGGCCGGACCTTCACTGCTGACAAGGTCCTCGTCGCCACCGGCGGGCGGCCGTTCAAGGCGCCGATCCCCGGTGCGGAGTTCGGCATCACCTCGGACGAGGTCTTCCACCTCGAACGGCAACCGGAAAAGGTCCTGGTGACCGGCGGCGGCTACATCGCCGTCGAGTTCGCCGGCATCTTCAACGGTCTCGGGAGCGAGGTCGTTCTGAATTACCGCGGCCCGCTCTTCCTGCGCGGGTTTGACGACGACGTCCGCACCACGCTCGCCGCTGAGATGCGAAAACGCGGCATCGATCTCCGCTTCGACACCGTTGTCGAAAAGATCGAAAGGAAGAACGGCAAGGTGGTCGCGGACCTGAGCACCGGCGAGACAGTGGAGGCCGACCTGGCGCTGTGCGCTACCGGTCGGACGCCGAATACCGCCGGTCTCGGTCTCGAGGAGATCGGCGTCGAACTCGATGCGCGGGGCGCGATCATCGTCGACGACCACCTCGAATCGAGCGTCCCCGGGGTCTACGCCCTCGGCGATGTCATCGACCGCATAGCCCTCACCCCGGTCGCCCTGGCCGAGGGCATGGCCTTCGTCGAGACCGCGTTCAAGAACAACCCCACCATCGTCGACTACACCAACGTGCCTTCGGCCGTCTTCAGCCAGCCGTCGGTGGGCACCGTCGGTCTCACCGAGGCCGAGGCGCGGACCGGGGGCTTCGACGTGGTGGTCTACCGCTCCAGCTTTCGTCCGATGCTCCACACCATGTCGGGCCGCAACGAACGCACCATGATGAAGCTGGTGGTCGATCGCCCGACCGACCGCGTCCTCGGCGTTCACATGGTCGGCTCCGATGCCGGAGAGATCATCCAGGGCATCGCCATCGCCCTCAAGGCCGGCGCCACCAAGACGACCTTCGACCGCACCATCGGCATCCACCCCACTGCCGCCGAGGAGTTCGTCACGATGCGAACCCCAATATCGTCTTTAGTTTTGAGTTATCAGTTTTGAGTTTTTCACGGGCCATCCGGAGAAAAAGGGCGGAGGGGCGGGAACTCAAACCTCAGAACTCAAAACTCAAAACTCGCAGCTTTGAGCGCATCGCTCAAAGCTGCGGGGGTGTTGCAGTTGGCGGTGACGCCGGGGTCGTCGACCTCGAGGTCGATGGCGCTCACCGCCCGGAGGATCTCCCTCATCGTCGGTCCTTCGAGGTCACCACACACGATCGCCGCCGCGACCTCGCGTTCGATGCAGATCGGGTGGCCGTGCTTGCCTCGATACGACGGGATGACCGCCCGCCCCACCGCAGCAGCCAATGCCCGAACCGTATTCGGCCGGACCAGAGGGTGGTCCACCGGCAGCACCGCGAGCCGCTCCCAGTCCTCACTCTGGATGAGGTGGTTCAGGCCGATCTTCAGCGACCCGAACATGTCGAGACCGGGCGCCGGCAACGGCAACGCGAGCAGACCTGGAATTCCCGGGTTCGGCGACTCCGGGAGCAATGTCGCTGCCACACGCACCGCACCGGCATCGCTGAGGCAGGCAATACAAGCTTCGAGAAACGTCCGCCCGTCCGGCAGCCCCGCCCACGCCTTCGGTACTCCGAAGCGCCGCCCTTCTCCCCCCGCGAGGATCAGACCGGCCAGGCCGAGGAGGTCTCGTTGCCTCATCGACGTCACTTTACAACCTTCGATTCCTCCGGCATTCGGTGGGGTGGAGAGAAGAGAGATATTCATGAATGTCATTCCGAGCGAGACCGAAGGTCGAGCCGAGGAATCTGGGGGGTGGCTTCAGGAAGAACGTCACCACTACCCCCCACCCAGGTCCCTCCGCTCGGACCCTCTGGGTCCTCGGTCGGGATGACATTTCTTGGGTTCTGCCGGCGGGTTGGTCACTATCTGAACCACCCGCCCCACCTTTTTCCGGATGAGTCCACCTATCAACGGTTCAAACGTTGAACGTTCCAACGTTTCTTCGCCCAGATCACGACGTTCGCCACAGACTTACCCGTCTCACTCCCTCTATCTGGCTGGTCACGGCTCCCTCTCCTACCGCTCGCAGGACGGTCGCGGGATCTTCGACGACGGTGCCGCAGAGGATGTCGAAACCGAATTCGAACAAGGACGGCGCCAGGGGCGTCGAGGGGCCGAGCATCATCAGAAAGGCGTCGGGACGCACGCACGCGAGCACCCCGGGCAGGGTCCGGTTGAGCAGGGTGGTGGCGGTGACCGCAACCACGTCGGCCTGAGGCAGCAGCTGCTCCATCGCTTCTTCGCCGAAGTCCTCCTGGCGCCGGTCGAGCCCGCGTTCGAAGACCCAGAGCTGCGCGCACCGATCGCGCAGCTTGTCGGCAAAAGGGAACCGCCCGATCATCGCCGCCCTCCGGCCGGCGGCCCGTCCTTCGAGCACCGCCAGGGCCTTGTCCCCGGAGAGGTTCGGAGCGGAGGGGTTGATCAGGGCGTTGACCGCGGCCAGGCCGACCGCAGCCTCGGGCGCCGAAGCCGACCGCAAGAGGGCCGCCAGTTCAACGGGGGTGCGCTCGAGGAGCGACCCGGCACCGGCGATCGCCACCGTGCCGTGAACATGGGTCTGCGACCGCAGGGTCGACGCCATCCCTGCGCCCGCCGTGGTGTTGACGACCGTCCAGAACGGTCCGATCCGGACATCCAGGGTCGCCGCGGAAGGGACCTGGTCAACCGCCTTGAGAATCGACTCGATCACCGGGTTGGACACGGGGTTTTTGCTGTTCATGGCGGGCACTCTACCACCCGGTACCCACGACCGAGGAGAATCACGTATAGTAACCATGTGCCTGCATCAAAGCAATTTAGTCTCAATATTCTCTAGCGACTCACCGCGTGGAGGGACCTATGGCCAGCGACCGTGATCCCAAACAGAAACCAACCGGAGGCGTCACCCGCCGGGGCTTCCTCGGCTCGGTCGGAGCAGGCGCCGCAGCCGTCGCCACCGGCGTCGCCCGCCGGGCGGAGGCGATTCCGGAGATCACCGACCCCGACGAGATGATGCAGGTGGCGCTCTCGATCAACGGGCGTCTCCACCGGCTGCTGGTCGAGCCGCGATGGACCCTGCTCTTCGTCCTGCGCGAGCGGCTCGGCATCAACGGCACCAAGGCCGGGTGCGAGCGCGGGGAGTGCGGCAGCTGCACCGTCCTCATCGACGGCCAGGCGCGCTACGCGTGCATGACGCTCGCGATGGAGGCCGAAGGTACCGAGATCACGACGGTCGAGGGACTGATGACAGGTGAAGAGCTGGGCCCGGTCCAACAAGCCTTCGTCACCCACGACGCTTTCCAGTGCGGCTACTGCACCTCCGGCCAGATCGTGGCGGCCGAGAGCCTGCTGCGGGCCAATCCCTCCCCCACCACCGACGAGATCCGGCGCGGCATGAGCGGCAATCTCTGCCGGTGCGGCGCCTACGCCCACATCGTGAACGCGGTCGCCGGGGCCGCGGACCTCAAGAAAGGGGGACGGTCATGAAGCACGAATCTCCCTACTGGCTCAGCGGCAAGGAGCCCGAAACCCCGGCTCCGAGCGACGAAATGGCGCCCTGGACCACGACCACGGTCGTCGGTACGCGAGTCCCCAGGGTCGACGGCTATGAACGGGTCAGCGGGTCAGCCACCTATCCCCACGACGTGATGCTGCCGGACATGCTGCACGGTGCGATCCTCCGCTGTCCGCACGCCAACGCCAGCATCAAGAGCATCGACACCGGCAAGGCAGAAAAGATGCCCGGCGTGCGCGCGGTGCTGACGGCGAAATCCCCGGGTACCGACATCCCGTGGTACGACCGCCGCGGCACCTACTTCTCGCGGCTCTTCGACGCCCACTGCAGGTGCGAAGGCGACGAGGTGGCGGCAGTCGCGGCGGAGACCCCGTTGCAGGCCGCCGACGCCATCCGCGCGATTCAGGTCGAGTACGAGGTGCTGCCCTTTGTGATCGACGACGCGGCGGCGCTCGAACCGACGGCTCCCCGGGTGATCGAAAGCGGCAACCTCGTGGGCGAGCCGTCGGTGCGCGAGCGCGGCGACGTCGCAGCCGGGTTCGCCGAGGCCGATGTCGTGATCGAGCGCACGTACCGGACGCCGTGTGAGATCCAGGCCCCGATGGAACCGCACGGCTCGGTGGCGAAGTGGGACGGCAACCGGCTCACCGTGTGGGACAGCACCCAGGGCGTCTACACGATCCAGGAAGAGCTGGCAAAGGCTCTCGGGCTGCCCATGGCCAACGTCCGCGTCATCGGCCACTACATGGGCGGCGGCTTCGGCGCCAAGCTCGAGCTCGGAAAGTACACCGTCATGGCTGCCCTCCTGTCGCGAATGACCGGACGCCCGGTCAAGATCTTCCTGCCGCGGGAGGACTGCTTCCGAATCACCGGCAACCGCCCGGCCAACACCATCACCCTCAAGATGGGCGCCCGCAAGGACGGTACGCTGACCGCCATCGACTACACCAGCCTCGGATCCGGCGGAGCCTATCCCTCCGGCGCGTCCACCAGCACCATGGCCGCCTACCTCTACCGCTGCCCCAACCTCCGCACCGAGGACACCACGGTCTTGATCAACGCCGGCAGGGCGCGGCCGATGCGCGCGCCGGGGTTCCCGCAGTGCGCGTGGGCCCTCGAACAGGCGATGGACGAGCTGGCGGAAAAGCTCGGCATCGATCCGGTCGAATTCCGCCTGAAGAACATCGCCGATGACGTTCAGACCGAGGGCGGAGTGCCGTTCACCTCCAACCAGCTCGCCGCCTGTCTCGAGCTGGGCGCCGACGCCTTCGGTTGGAAGGAAGCCCGCGCCCGCGCGGCCGATCAGGGTGTGCTGCGCCGGGGAGTCGGCGTGGCCGCCTGCTTCTGGGGCTACGGCGGGGGGCCGCCGTCGACGGTCATCGTCAAGCTCTACGCCGACGGCAGCGTCAACCTCAACATGGGGGCGTCGGACATCGGTACCGGCACCAAGACGTGGGCCGCGATGATCGTGGCCGAGGAGCTCGGCCTGGCCGTCGACCGTATCCAGATCGAGCACGCCGACACCGCCACCACCCAGTACGCCACCTCGTCCGGGGGCAGCAAGACCGTGCCCTCGGACTCGCCCGCCGTGCGCGCGGCCGCCTTCGAAGTCAAGAAACAGCTGTTGCACATGGCCGCAGAACAGCTCGAGACCAGCGCCACCGACCTCGAGCTGCGCGGCCCGACCATCGTCAGCCGGGCGGACGCGGAGAAATCCGTGGCCGTCACCGGCCTCGAGCGCCTCGAACGCCAGGGCGTCGTCGTCGGCACCGGCTACCGTGAGCCCAATCCCGAGGACAAGGTCACCTGGCCGTTTGCGGCTCAGTTCTGCGAGGTCGAGGTCAACACCCGCACCGGCGAGACCCGGCTGCTGCGCTTCCTCGGCGCCCACGACTCGGGGCGCGTCCTCAACCCGCTGACCTACGACAACCAGGTCTTCGGCGGCATCGCCATGGGGGTCGGGTTCGGGATGACCGAGGAACGGGTGCTCGACCGCCAGACCGGGAAGATGGTCAACGCCAACTTCCACGATTACAAGATCCCGACCATGATGGATGTCGCGCTCGAACACCGCTCGACGCCGATCGACCACCCGGACAACCAGTTCAACTCGACCGGCACCAAGGGCCTCGGTGAGCCGGCGACCATTCCGACCGCGGCGGCGATCGCCAACGCGGTCAGCCACGCGATCGGCATCCGGGTCACCGACACCCCGATCAACCCCACGCAGCTGGCGCGGCTGCTGGCCGACGAGAAAAAGGAGGCCTGAGATGCTTCCGAAGTTCACCTACGCACGTCCGTCCTCGCTCGAAGCGGCGCTCGCCGTCCTCGACGACCGCCCCGCTCTCGTGCACGCCGGCGGCACCGATCTCCTCGGGTGTCTGCGCGACCGGATCCTGATCGCCGACACCGTCGTGTCGCTGTCCGCCATCGACGAACTGCGCGGCATCCGCACCGGTTCCGACGGCAGCCTCCGGATCGGCGCGCTGACCACGATTTCGGAAGTGGCGTCGGACCCGACCGTCGCTGCACGCTACCCGGGCCTCGCCCAGGCCGCGGCCTCGGTCGCCAGCCCGCAGCTCAGAAACCAGGGCACGATCGCCGGAAATCTCTGTCAAAAGCCGCGTTGCTGGTATTACCGCGGCGACTTCGACTGTCTGCGAAAAGGCGGCGAGGTGTGCTTCGCCTACGCGGGAGAAAACCAGTACCACTGCATCTTCGGCGGCGATCTCTGCTACATCGTCCACCCGTCGGACACCGCGCCGATGCTGGCCGCGCTCGGGGCGGTGTGCCGGATCTCCGGCGGGCGAACCGACCGCTCGGTGGCCGTGGAGGGATTCCACGTGCCGCCCTCCGAAGACCCGCGGCGTGAGACCGTGCTCGAGGTCGGCGAGGTCGTCACCGAGATCGTGATCCCACAACCTGCGGCCGGTACGCGTTCCTCCTACCGCAAGGTCCGAACCCGCCAGGCCTGGGACTTCGCCATTGCCGGGGTGGCGCTCGCCCTGGTTTTCGACGGCGACACCGTGACCTCGGCGGACGTCTTCCTGTCGGGCGTGGCGCCGGTGCCGTGGCGCGCCGCAGGGGTCGAAGCCGCCATCACCGGCACGACGCTCGACGCGGCGACCATCACCGCCGCGGCCGAAGCCGCCGTCGCCGGCGCCGAGCCGCTGTCGGAAAACGGCTACAAGGTGCCGCTCGTCAAAGGGCTGGTTACCGAGCAACTCGACGCGATCAGGTCGAATTAGGAATTGGGAATTGGGAATTAGGAATTAGGAATTATTGGAATTTCCGCCCGCCCACCCGAGGGATCTTGTGCCGACGGCAGCCGGGACGGCTGCCCCACAAGAGGGCCGATCGACTCTGAAGGTGGGCCAAGGCCCACCCTACTTCGGGCCGTCTCAAGGGCGGAAACGTAGGGTGGGCTTCAGCCCACCTTCACCAACGATCTCGTGCTTCGGGCTTTTCGCGCCGGCTGCCTTGAATCGTCCCGAGTCCGCGAGGGACGCCATAATTCGTCGGCCTCCGAGGCCGGCGAATTATTGAGGCATGACGAAGACCGGGTCCTGCGAGGTGCCGTCGATGACCGTCAGATACGCCAGGAATGGAACATCGCTTTCGACCGTGATCATGCCGACCGGGTCCGGGAACGGTGCACCCACGAAGATCTGCTCCACCGACCGCTGTTTGAGGGACCGCGCCGGCACCGTCACGAAGCTCGTCGCACGCTGCGTCCCGTCGCCGTCGTAGAGGGTACAGGTGAAGTTCGCACCGTGGTCGCCGGTCACAAAGCCGACATTGGTGCGGAATCCGTCGACCATCCGCACGCCCGGCAGCACTGCGGTCCCGCTCTTCATCGCCGAAACCGGAACCGTGCGCACGCCGTTGCCAGAGGTACCTCCATTGGGACCGTCGGTGAAGACCCTCGAGGTCACCGTGATCTGCTGGTTGCTGTCAACCACCAGAACGCCTTTGCCGTCATCTATTCCGAACTCGTTGTACAGCACGTCGTCGAAGTTCCTGGTGGCGTAGGGGCCGAGGTAGATCAGACCAGCGTGACGCCCACCACCCGAGTTGTCGATCTTCTCAGGCAGGTATTCCAGATCCACGATCGTGGTCGTTCCCTTGGCGTTCCAGATTGCCACCGACGAGCTCCAGAAGGTCCCCTCTTCGCCCGGAAGGTGGGCCACCACCGGCACCACCCAGGTCGACGAAGGCTGGTTGCCGAGAAAGACCGCCGAATCGGTCGAGGCGTTGTCGACGAGCGAGGCAAAGGCGATACCGGGCTGGGACAACGAGACTCGAAGGGTCATGGGCACCCCGTCGAGAACCCAGTCGCGGAACAGCTGGCCGACCGACCACTGGTTCTGAGCACCGGCTGAGATCTTTCGCGTCACGCCGCCCGCCACCTTGCCGTCCGTCCCGCGATAGAGATCGAATGTCGCCCAGACGTCGCTATCACCGGCGGTCACCGCGATGTTGGATCGGAAGTCCCCGTCGTGGAAGAGTCCCGGCATGGCGACCACTGCTGTCGACGGTCGAACGTCGGCGGGCAGGCCGGATCCGAGATTGCCGAACGAGTTTTCGGAGTACGCGCGGGACACAACCACCGGCGACACGGTCCCCTGCGTCAAGACTTCGATCGAGAGCGGGCCCTTGCCGTCGCCCGCCCCGAACAGTGACACCACCAGATCCTCGAGCAGCAGGGTCGCAAAGCTCGGCAGCGTTCGCGTGACCTTATAGCTGGCCTTGTCGCTCGTCAGGTAGGTGAAACGCAGCTGCTGGAGCTTCGCGTTCCGGTTGGTCACGATCACATCCGAGCGCCACGCGGTACCGCCCTCACCGTCGTCGTGCACCACCACCGGCACCGTCACCATTGACGACTGGCCGCCGTTCGCCGTCGGCGTCGGGCTGGGGGTCGAGGGCGTGGCGGTTCGGGTGGGTGTCCTGGTCGGGGTCGCCGTCGGGCCCGTCGAGGTCGGTGTTCTGGTCGCGGTCGGCGTCCGGGTCGGGGTGCGGGTCGGCGTCGGCCCGCTCGGCGTCGCCGTCGGGGTGGGAGTCGCGGTCGGTACCGCTGAGGGGTACAGGTACTGGGCGCAACTCTCGTCGAGGGCGTTGTGGTCGTTGCAGCAGGTGGCATTCATCATCGCGCTCGCGTCGGCGACGTGTCCGAAACCGAGCCCGTGGCCCATTTCGTGGGAGAACATCCGCTCGTAGTCGAGTGCGGACAGGCAGCCTGCGGCGCCTGTATTGACGACCACGAACCAAGCCACCGCCTGGTGCCATGACTGGCCGTCAAAAGTGTAGGTCGACTCGTAAAATGACGGGCCGCCGATGGCCAGCGTGCCCGAGCAGTTGCTGAGATTCGGCATCTCGTCGCACGGGTCGTCGAAAACGATGGCGTTGGCGGTGAAGTCGGTGGTGCTCGGGTTGCAGGAGGACGGCGGCGCGGCGGTTGCGCCCCCGTACCTGAGGTCGAGGCTCGTCGCAGAGATGCCGTTCCAGCGATCGAGTGCGCGGCCGATCTTGTCCTGGTCCTCCGTCGATGTGCCGCTCTCGGCCCGCATGGTCAGCGAGCCCCCGGAATCGAAGGTCTTCCAGCGAATCCCGTTGCCGTCGTCCCACGTCATGAACGAGCAGCCCGACGGGGCTGATTTCACGCTCTCGCTTTCGTTCCAGCTGGAGGCCAGGACCCGGCCCCACTCCCACCCGGGTCTTCCGGCGAGGGATTCCTCGAGCGCGTCGAGAAACCGCTTTTCTTCGACCGCTGCCGGCACCAACGCCGTCGCGGGGCCGAAACCCTGAACCCGCTCGAGCTGCATGGCCTCGGGAACGGGCTCGAGAATCGCCGTGCCGTTGTCGGCTGCCGAACGCTGTAGCACGCTGTCGGCAAGGAGCCGGGGCTGCCAGTAGCCGCCCCTGACGAGATCGACAAAGACCAGGTAGACGCGGCCGGCGGCAAATCCCGGCGAACCCGGCACTGCCCACCCGACGCCGTCCTTCACTCCCCCGGGGACGATAACCTCGACCCGGTCGCCGGGTTTCAGCCTGCCCTTGACGACCGACAGAACTTCGAACCCGGTCACGGTGGACAGATAGGCCGACCTGGTCACGACCCGGCTGGCGCCGGCCCGCGCCAGAAACACGCCCTGGCTCTCCACCGCCAGCTCACCGGGGTCAGCTGCTGGAATGATGGTCGTGGCGCCTGCGACGGTTGCCGCAAGCACAGTCGCGACGACAAGAGTGGAAGTCAGGAGACGGAATCTCATGGGGTCAAGTATTCATCCATCTTTCGTGAGCCGCAACTCCGGTTTCGTGAGAACCATCACCCTGGACGGTCCTTTTACAAACAGTTAACCGAACGACCGGCCCCGGAGATTCCGGAAATCCTCAGACGGCAGCGGGCCCCGAGCCGGGCAGTCTGCCGTACACCTCGATCAGGTCGTACAACCGGGCCTGAATCCCCTCTGCGAGCATGGGTGGGGTGATTCGGAATTGCCAGTTCCCATCGCCCACCGACGGCATGTTGAACCGGCAATCGCTGCCCAGCCCGGCGAGGTCCTGGTGGGGCACGACGGCCATGTCACCGACCGAGGCGAGGGCGAGGCGGATCAGGTCCCAGTTGATTTCTCTGCCGGAGCAGGCCGTGTAACGGCGCACCATGTCGCGCTCGTCCTCGGTCGCGTCCTCGAGGTACCAGCCGACCGAGGTGTTGTTGTCGTGGGTCCCGGTGTAGACCACGAGGTCGCGTTCGAGGGCGTACGGGATGAACGTCGACCTCGGTTCCGGCGAAAAGGCGAACTGGAGAATCGCCATTCCGGGCAGGCCGAGGTCCTTGCGCAGCGCCACCACGTCGGGGGTGATCTCGCCGAGGTCCTCGGCGACCAGCGGCAGGTCTCCCAGCGCCACTTTGACGGCGTCGAACAGCGCCCGCCCCGGGCCCGAACGCCAATGGCCGTTGACCGCAGTGGTCGCCCCCGCCGGAACCTCCCAGTACTCGGCAAAGCCGCGAAAGTGATCCAGGCGGACGAGGTCCACCATCTCCAGCGCCTGACGCAGACGGGAGATCCACCACCCGAAACCGTCGTCAGCCATCGCCTGCCAGTCGTAGATCGGGTTGCCCCACAGCTGGCCGGTCGCCGAGAAGTAGTCCGGCGGCACACCGGCCACCACCGTCGGCCGCCGTTCTTCGTCGAGCAGGAAGAGGCCGGGGTTCGACCACACATCCACCGAATCGCCGGCAACGAAGATGGGTACGTCGCCGAAAATCTGGACCCCCATCTCGTGCGCCCAGTCGCGCAGCGTGGTCCACTGGCGGAAGAACAGGAACTGGCAGAACTCCACGAAATCGACCGCTTCGGGGTGGGCCTGCATCCAGTCGAGAAGGGCCTGCGGATCGTGCACCGCAAGCTCGCGGGGCCACTCGTACCACGCCTGGCCGCCGCGCGAGTCGCGAAGCGCCCGGAACAGGGCGTAGTCCGACAACCAGTGGATGTTCCGCTTCCTGAACTCGGCCAGTTGCCGCATCAGGCCGACAGGGCTTTTTTCGCGAAAGTTCTGGTAGGCGCGCCGCAGCAGCCCGGTCTTGAACGCCGAAACCTGATCGAAGGCGACCCACTCCCTGGGAAAATCGGGCGCCTCCGCCACCTCCGCTTCCGTCAAAACGCCGTCCTCCACCAACAGCTCGGGGCTGATCAACAGTTCATTGCCGGCAAAAGTGGAGATCGCCGAGTACGGCGAGTTGCCCGGGCCGGGCGGGTGCAGCGGCAGCACCTGCCACCAGGCGACTCCTGCGCCCGCCAGCCATTCCACATAGGCGGCGGCGGTGGGACCGAAGTCGCCGATCCCGAAACGTGACGGGAGACATGTGGGGTGGAGGATCACCCCTGCGGTTCGATGTCGTTTCATTAATGATGATGTTACAGCAGGGAACGCGCGATGGGGCCACTGTGCTACCGTTTTCATTGCGCACCGCATCCATGGCAAGCGCTCCGGAGGATCATGCTGCCTGCAGTTCACATCAAACAACCGACCCCCGAGGAGTTCCGGGACCGCTTTGTATATTATCTGCGCTACACCTGCGGTCTGGAGCTTCGCCACGCCCGTCCGGTCGACCATCTCCTGGCTCTCGGCCGGGCCGTCCGCGAATCCATCATCGACCGCGAGATCCTCACGCGGCGGACGTACGACGAGGCCGGGCCCAAGATCGTTCACTACATCTCCATGGAATACCTGCTCGGCCGCCTGCTGACCAACAACCTGATCGCCACCGGACTTCTGGACACCGCCCGCGAGGCCATGCAGCTGCTGGGCCTCAACCTCGACACCATCGTCGACGGGGAGTCCGACCCCGGTCTCGGCAACGGCGGTCTCGGCCGTCTCGCGGCCTGCTTTCTCGACTCGCTGGCGACCCTCGACTACCCGGCCTACGGTTACGGCCTGCGCTACGACTACGGCATGTTCCGCCAGGGCATCGAACACGGCTGGCAGGTCGAGCAGGCCGACACCTGGCTCGAAGACGGTTTCCCCTGGGAGGTCGTCCGGAACGACCGCAAGGTGGCGGTCCGCTTCGGCGGCACCGTCGAGTGGACGGAGGGACAGGAGCCGGGTCGCCACCGTCCGGTCTGGACCGGGTGGCGCGAGGTCTTCGGACTTCCTCACGACATTCTGATCGCCGGCTACGGCACCAACACCGTCGGCGTGTTGCGGTTGTGGGATGCGCGGGCGGCCTCGGAGTTCGACTTCCAGATCTTCTCGCGCGGCGGCTTCGTCAAGGCCGTCGAGGAGCGCGAACGGGTGGAGGCCGTGAACCGGGTCCTCTACCCGGCCGACGACGTCGAGGCGGGCCGCCGTCTGCGTCTGACCCAGGAGTACTTCCTCGTCGCGTGCTCGGTGCGCGACGTGATGCAACGCTTCCGCCAGCGTCACGGCGAAGCCTGGGAGCTGCTGCCCGACAAGGTCGCTCTCCAGCTCAACGACACCCACCCCGCATTGACCGTGGCCGAGCTCATGCGGTACCTGCTCGACGAGGCCGGGCTGCGGTGGACCCTGGCATGGGAGCTCACCCGCTCCACCTGCGCCTACACCAACCACACCCTGCTGCCCGAGGCGCTGGAAACCTGGCCGGTGTCGCTCATGGAGCCGCTGATCCCGCGCCACCTCCAGATCATCTACGAGATCAACCGGCGATTCATGACCTCGGTCAAACCGCGCTTCGCCGGCAACCCCGACGGGTTGAGCCGGGTCTCGATCGTTCAGGAAGACGGCGAGAAGAGGCTCCGCATGGCCAACCTCGCGATCGTCGGCAGCCACAAGGTCAACGGCGTCGCCAAGCTCCACACCGAGCTCCTCAAGACCCGGGTGGTCAAGGACTTCGCCGAGCTGTGGCCGGAGAAGTTCGTGCCCATCACCAACGGCGTGACGCCCAGAAGGTGGCTGCTCGCCTGCAACCCCCGGCTGGCGGCAGCCATCAGCCGCCGCATCGGCGACGGCTGGCCGCGCGACCTCGACCGACTCCACGACCTCGCGAAGCTGGCCGACGACCACGAGTTCCAGGACGAGGTCATGGCCATCAAGCAGGCCAACAAACAGGCGCTGGCCGTGACCGTCAAGGACCTCACCGGAGTGACGCTGTCGCCGGACTCTCTCTTCGACGTCCAGATCAAGCGGCTCCACGAGTACAAGCGCCAGCTGCTCAACATCCTGCACGTGATCCTGCTCTACCGCAGACTCAAGGCCGACCCCACCGCTGAGGTGGCGCCGCGGAGCTTCATCTTCGGAGCGAAGGCCGCGCCCTCGTACCAGATGGCGAAGCTCGTCATCCGTCTCGTCAACGGCGTCGCCGACGTCGTCAACAGCGACCTCGAGGTGGACGGCCGGCTCCGCGTGGTGTTCGTCCCCGACTACCGGGTCACCCTGGCCGAGAAGATCATCCCCGCGGCCGACCTCTCCGAACAGATCTCGACCGCCGGAATGGAGGCCTCGGGCACCGGCAACATGAAGCTGGCGCTCAACGGCGCGCTGACGATCGGCACCCTCGACGGCGCCAACATCGAGATCCTCGATCGGGTCGGCGACGACAACATCTTCATCTTCGGTCTCACCGCCGAACAGGTTGCGGAGAAACTCACCTCCGGCGTCTACAACCCCTGGCACGTCATCGAAAGCGACCCCGAGCTCGCTGCGGTGATGGGCGACCTTCACGACGGGACGTTCGCGGGGTCCGACGCGGGGCCGCTGCGAGAGATCTGGTCCTCGCTGATGAAGCACGGCGACCGCTACATGGTGTTGGCGGACTTTCGTTCCTACGTCGAGGCGCAGGAGCGCGCGACGCTGCTGTACCAGAACCGTCGGGCGTGGGCCGCGGCGGCGATCCGCAACATCGCCGGCATGGGCTATTTCTCGTCCGACCGGGCGATCAAAGAGTACGCCGAGATGATCTGGGGACTCGAGCCGGTCAAGGTCGGTAACAACGGGTGAAGTTGGATTTCGGATTTCGGATTTCGGATTTCGAATTTTCCATCGCAGCGTTCCGCCTGGTCTGTGGATCCGAGGTAGGGTGGGCCTTGGCCCACCTTCACTCACGCCACACACCAGTAACCCACGTAGTCCGGAATTCGGAATTCGGAATTCGGAATTGCCGCCCGCTCAGGCGTCTCGAAACATCGTAGGGGCGGGGTTTATCCCCGCCCGGCATCATGACATCCAGACGCGCCATCAGGGGGCGTGCGCAGGGAGGGGATGAACCCCTCCCCTACGGCTTTGAGGGGTGTTCAAGTTCTCACGCCACACACCAGTAACCGGCGCCTTCGACAAGCCCCATCGCATCGAGTTGTTTCCGGATCAACTCCCGCGCGCCGCGTGACGCGACCGCCGCCAGCACCACTGTCCCCGCACCCAGCATCGCCGGCAGATCCTCGACCCCGATAATCGGCAGCCCACGCAGGGTTCGCCCGATCTTCTCGGGATCGATGTCGATGAAACAGGCCAACGGAGCACCCTCCCGGAGCAGATGTCTGGAAAGCCTCCGCCCGGTCCGGCCGGCACCCCACATCACAACCCGTCGCGAACCGGCCAGCGGACCCGACAGCAGGTACCGCGCCTTGCAGCGCAGAAAGTTGTCCGCCGAATACCTGCCGTCGACGCGGGTCAGGCGCTCGCCGTGCTCGCGCCAGAAATAGAGAGTGCGCTCGACCTTGGCGATCTCCACCCCACGTTCCATCAGCCGCAACCACAGATCGTAGTCCTCGGGCCCGTCGAAATCCCGGTAGCCGCCGGCGCGATCGAGCAGCTCCCGCCGCACCATCACCGACGGGTGGGCGACCGGCGACTCCACAAAGCGTTCCCGGGCGATGGCGGCGGGCGTGGTCATCGAATTCAGCCATCCCTCGTAGATCCGGAAGCCCTCCGCAACCCTGCGCCGGGGAAAATGGCGAACCAGACACGACACCACCCCGATCCCGGGCCGCCCTTCGAGCTCGCGAGCCTGCAACTCGAGGCGGCGCGGGTGGCTGATGTCATCGCCATCCATGCGGGCCACCAGCGGCGCACGACATTCCCCGAGGCCGGCGTTGAGGGCCGCCACCAGACCCGACGGCGGCAGGTGAAGGACGCGGACCCGCGGATCGCGGCCGGCCCAGGCATCGAGGAGGCCCGCCGATCCATCGAGCGAACCGTCGTCCACTGCCACCACCTCGAAATCGCTCAGCGTCTGGCGCGAAAGGCTGGCGATGCAGTCCCCCAGATGAGGTCTGGCGTCACGTACGGGAAGCAGCACTGAAACTGCAGGAACGGTCATGGCTGCGGACAGGATAGTCGAAACGAAAATTCTCAATTTTGAATTTTGAATTTTGAATTGCCGGCCTCACACTCCCGTCAACTGTCATCCCGACCGTGGGGCCGGAGCGACCCTTCCCATCCTGTCATCCCGACCGTGGGGCCGGAGCGACCCTTCCCATCCTGTCATCCCGACCGGAGGTCCGAAGGACCGTAGCGGAGGGATCTCTGCCCGCCCGAATGCTCCGGATTGAGAAAAGCCGCCACCCACCGAGATTTCTCCGCTCGCTCACTCCGTTCGCTCGGTCGAAATGACATGGTGAGAGTCGGTCGGGCCCTCGATCTCACCTGCATGCGCGAACTACAAACAACCCAGCCGCCTTGTGGGGCAGCCGTCCCGGCTGCCGGGCGGAGGGGCGGAAATCCGATCAATCCGAAATCCGAAATGCGCTATCGTATCCACACCCCCATGCGATTGCCCATCTCTTCCCGCCTCATTCACCTCGCGGCCGTCTTGGTCCTGTTGACAGGCTGCTCCTCCCTGCCGCGCAACCCGGTGCCGGTCGCAGACATGAGCCGGGCCGTGGTCGCCGGGATGCCGGGGATCCGCGACTGGGGCGACGAGCCGAGCCGGGAGTTCCAGCGCGATCTGGTGCAGTCGGTCCGCGAGGAGGTGGCGACCCGCGCGCCCGGCGAACCGATACCCTCCGAGGTGGCGGCGCTGGTGCTCTCCGGCGGCGGCTCGAACGGCGCCTTCGGCGCCGGCTACCTGGTGGGCTGGAGCGAAACCGGGACCCGCCCCACCTTCAAGCTGGTCACCGGCGTGTCCACCGGAGCGCTGATCGCCCCTTTCGCCTTTCTGGGACCCGACTACGACCGCCAGCTCGAGGCCATGTACACCCAGATCAAATCCAAAGACATCTACCGGCTGCGCAGCCCGTTCATGATGTTGAAGCGGGACTCGCTCGCGTTCACGGATCCGCTGAAGAGCCTGATCGAGATCGCGGTCGACGACACCCTCCTCGCCGCCATCGCCGCCGAGCACCGCCGCGGCCGGCGGCTGTTTGTCGGCACCACCAACCTCGACGCGCAGCGGCTCGTGGTGTGGAACATGGGCGCCATCGCCGCCTCCGGCCACCCGGGCGCGGCCGAGCTCTTCCGCACGGTCCTGCTGGCCTCGGCTTCGATTCCGGTCGCCTTCCCGCCGGTCTACATCGAGGTCGAGGTCGACGGCCTGCCGTACGACGAGATGCACGTGGACGGAGGCGTGATCGCCGAGTTCTTTCTGTGGGGTGCGACGATCGACGTGTCCGAAACCGTCGACGCCCTGCAGTCGAAGGCGCGGCGCCGCACCGCGATCTACATCGTCCGCAACAGCCAGATCGACCCCGAGCCCACGCAGGTGCCGCGGGACCTGGTGCCGATCGCGACCCGGTCGATGAACACCCTGCTCAAAGCCGTTTCCATGGGCGACCTCTTCCGCCTGTGGTCGTTGTGCGAGCGCGACGGGGTCGATTTCAACTACATCGGCATCCCCGCGGACCACCCCGAGGCCGACGCCAGTTCATTCGACCCGGCCGAAATGCGGCGCCTGTTCGAGCTGGGGCGGGAGATCGCCACCAGCGACCGCCCCTGGCGCAAGCGACCGCCGGCGTTTCTCGAGTGGACCGACGAGAACGTCGGTAAACCAGGGCAGTAGCCAACCCCGGCGATCGGGCTGGGCGGGGATAAACCCCGCCCCTACGATGATGAGAAACGCCGTGTCGGGCGCCTTTGAAAACCGTAGGGGCGGGGTTTATCCCCGCCCAGCCTCAGCCAGACCCTCGAGTATTCGTTTGACCAGCCCCGGGCCTTCGTAGACCAGACCGGTGTAGACCTGGACCAGAGAGGCGCCGGCGTCGAGCTTGGCCTTCGCATCCTCCAGCCCCATGATGCCGCCCACCCCGACGATCGGAATGGTGCCGCCGGTGTGCTCGTGGATGCGGGCGATGATGCGGGTGCTCAGGTCGGTGAGCGCGGCGCCCGAAAGCCCGCCCTCTTCCTTCGCCAGCGGGCTCTCCACAGTGTCGCGGCTGATGGTCGTGTTGGTGGCGATGATGCCGTCGAGACCGGACTCCGCGATCACGTCCACCGCCGTCACGAGCTGGTCATCGGTGAGGTCGGGCGCGAGCTTGACCAGCACCGGCACCCTCGTTCCGGTTCGCACGGCGACCTCGTCGCGGCGCGCCGCCACACGACCGAGCAGGGCGCCGAGAAAGCCGCGCTCCTGGAGCTTGCGCAGACCGGGCGTGTTGGGCGACGAGATGTTCACCGCCAGGTAGTCGGCCAGCGGTGCGAAGACGTCGACCAGCTCTTCGTAGTCCTGCGCCGCGTCCTCGAGTGAGGTCGTCTTCTGCTTGCCGATGTTGACGCCGATGACCGGCCCGCCCGGTTTGCGGCCCCGAAGCCGTTCGGCAACGAAGGCCGCACCCTTGCCGGGAAAGCCCATGCGGTTGATGACCGACCGCTCGTCGACCAGACGGAAGACCCGCGGCTTCGGGTTGCCCGGCTGCGGCTCGGGGGTCACCGTGCCGATCTCGATGTGGCCGAAGCCGAGACAGGCGAGCCCGCGCCACCCTTCACCGTCCTTGTCGTACCCGGCAGCCAGACCCACCCGGTTGGGGAAGGTCAGACCGAAGACCTCCACCGGCTCCGCATCGGGAACACTGAACATCGATGCCACGGCCGACCGCAGACCCGGCACTCTGCCGACCCGCGCGACGGCCTTCAGCGACAGCCCGTGCGCCGCCTCCGGGTCGAGCCGGAAGAGCAGCGAGCGGGAGAGTGGATACAGGACGGCCATCAGCCGTCGATCATACGCATCTTCGGCGGCAGCGGCGAGCGGCGGCTGGGTGCGATCCGATGCCGCAACTGGACCGGCCTGGCATCCCCGGCGGCCTTCCGCATCCGCAGGTTGAGCATCTCGACGAAGACCGAGAAACCCATCGCGAAGTAGATATAACCCTTGGGGATGTGCTGGCCGAGGCCTTCGGCGACCAGGGACATCCCGATCAGCAGAAGAAAGCTCAGGGCCAGGATCTTGATCGTCGGGTGGTCCTCGACGAAATCGGAAATCGGACCCGCGGCGATCATCATGACGAGGACCGCGAGGACGACGGCCGCCACCATCACCGGGACGTGCTCGGCCATTCCGATGGCGGTGATCACCGAGTCCAGCGAGAAGACGATGTCGAGCACCATGATCTGCGCGATGACTCCGGCGAAGGATGCGGCGGGACCGCGTCCGCGCCCCTCCTCCTGGCCCTCGAGATTGTGGTGGATTTCGAAGGTCGACTTGGCGAGGAGGAAAAGGCCCCCGGCCACCAGGACCACGTCGCGAGCCGTGAACGGATCGCCGAAGAGCATGAAGAGCTGGACGGTCAGCCGGGCCACCCAGGCCAGGGACAGCAGCAGAGCGATCCGCATCAACATGGCGCCCGCGAGCCCCAACCTCCTCGCCCGCGGCCGCTGCTCCGGCGGCAACCGTCCCGACAGAATCGAGATGAAGATGATGTTGTCGATGCCGAGCACGATCTCGAGCGCGGTCAAGGTCGCCAGCGCGATCCACGCCTGAGGGTCGGTGATCCATTCGAACATGAAGCCTCCGTCGGATCGGTTCACGGAAAGTGTACTTCAGGCCTTTTCCGTTCGATGCTGGATGCTGGATGCTGGATGCATCGCAAACGACCGCGAGGCGAGTTGTCGTGCTGGTGGTCCACGATCCTGTGCAGGCGGGACGCCTGCACCACAATGATCCGTGAGCCGCCTTGTGGTGCGGGCGTCCCGCCCGCACATCGCGTGCGGCGGAGGTGCCATCCCTCCCCTTCTAGAAACGCGTTCGGAAACGAGCCGCGTGCGGCGGAGGTGCCATTTTCAACATTGTTGGAAACCCGAACATCCACGTAGGCAGGATGATGCGGGCCAACAATGTTGAGGGTGGCTCCTCTCGGGAATGCCGTGAGAAAAGGCGGGCTACGCCACCACCAATGACAAGCCTACTTGACATTCCACCTCTCACGCCCTACATTGTTCATGGAAAGCGAACTTGACATGCCGCCAACCGTCACCAACCGCGTCAAAGAGCTCCGCAGCGAGCGGGGCTGGACCCAGCAGGAGCTGGCCGAGGCGGTGGGCGTCTCGCGCCAGAGCATCAACTCCATCGAGCGCAACCGCTACATCCCGAGCCTGCCGCTGGCCCTCGATTTCGCACGCGTGTTCGGCTGCCCGACCGACGAGATCTTCCATCTGGAGAACCACGAATGACCATCCCGATGATCGGCAAGAAGATCGACGAACGATTTCTCATGCACCGCCTCAGGTCCACCAGCCTCGCCGGGGTCGTGGGCGGCGTGGTCGCCATCGGTCTCTGGTCCTGGCGCTACTACATCGACCACGTCTGGAGCTGGGACCTGTTCGCGGTCGGCCTCACCATCGTGGGAGTCAAGGTGGCGGCCATGGCGTGGTACCGGTTCACGGATTGAACGAGGAGAACACCATGATCTTCAGAAACCGCTTCCGCGAGCCCGACACGATGATCAGGGCCGGTCTGACCTGCCTGGTCGCGGGTCTGTTCGCCCAACGCTTTCTCCACCCGCCGGGCGACTTCTGGCAGGGTTTCGTCGCCGGCCTCTCGGGGGTGTTCATCGGTCTCTCCATCGTGCTCAACCTCCGCGGTCTCGTCCTCCAGCGCGAGCGGCGGAACTGCGACGGAAGGTGACCATGCGCCTGACCATGATCGGACACAGCACGGTCCTCATCGAAGCCGGGCAAACCCGGCTGCTCACCGACCCCTACTTCGGTACCTTCGGCCACCTCGCGTATGCCCGCATCCACCCGCCGTCGGTGACCAGGGACGAGATCGGCCGCCTCGACGGCGTGCTGGTGTCGCACGCCCACTGGGACCACACCGACCGGCGGTTCTTCAGAGGGCTCGCGCCCGATGTCACGGTCCTGGTTCCGTCGCGGACGTCGCTGCTGATGCGGCTCAACGGCGTGAAATCGCCCGCGCCCGTGCGCCCGTGGCAGAGCGTGAAGATAGCGGACGCGGTGGTCACCGCAGTGCCGGCCGCACACTTCGCCCGCACCGTCGGTTGGGTGGTGCAGGTCGAGGACGCCTGCGTCTACTTCGCCGGCGACACCTTCCACCGCCCGTTCATGGCGGAGATCGGCCGCCGCTTCCCGATTGACGTTGCCCTGATGCCGGTCACGACCTACCGCATCCCGATGACGATGGGCGAGCGGACGGCCGTGAGGGCGACCCGGGATCTCGCCGCGGCGACGATCATCCCGATCCACCTCGCGGTTCAGCCGCGGTCGCCGCTGTTTCGGACCCGGCAAACGCCGAAGGGGTTCGAACGCCGCCTGCGAGACGCCGGCCTCCGCACCCGCGTCGTCCACCTCGCCGAGGGCGCGAGCTGGGAGGTCAGCCGGCGCCTCGCCGCAGCCGGGTAACAGCGTCGTTGCACGTTTCAACGTTTCAACGTTCAAACGTTCCGCCCAACCACCCGGCACGCGGGACGCGTGCCCCACAATCTGTCAGAAACGTTTTGTGGGGCAGCCGTCCCGGCTGCCGCGGCTGCCGTGGGGGCGGGCGGGTGGAAATTCGA
Organism: Candidatus Sulfomarinibacteraceae bacterium; assembly: GCA_963823345.1. Taxonomy (GTDB): domain Bacteria; phylum Acidobacteriota; class Thermoanaerobaculia; order Thermoanaerobaculales; family Sulfomarinibacteraceae; genus Sulfomarinibacter. The sequence goes on along the minus strand of CAWGLE010000006.1, from coordinate 7,328 downwards.
AATTCGAAATCCGAACATTCCGAAATTCCAAGTCAGCCCCACAGCCTTTCGGGGTACTCCCCTTCGGCGACCAGCTCCCGCAGCACCGCCGCGGTGGTCGCGCGATCCTCGGGCGAGGTCATGCCGCACCAACGGCCGCCCTCGTCGAGGACCTTGACCCGGGCGCGCCGATCCGCCACCGCCGCCCTCACCGCCACCGGCAGGTAGTACTCGTCCTTGAGCCCCGGCCCGGCCTCGAGAAAGCCGCGGAAACCGCGCTCCAGATGATCCACCAGGCCTCGGGTAAAGCCCCAGAGGTTCATCGACACCAGGGTGTCGAGGGGCTCGATCCGCGTCGCACCGCGTTCCGCCTGCCAGCGAGCTGAATCGCCGGCCCGCTCGATGGCCAGGATCTCCTGCAGCTCGAGCAGCCAGCCGTCCTCATCCTGGACGCACAGGGCGCGCGACACCGGCCCCGACGCTGGGAGCGTGTCGCCGAGCCGGTAACCCACCATGGCCCAGTGCGGCGGCTCGGCGCCGACGGTATCGCCGAGGTACCGGACGAGGGCCGCCATCGAACGGCGGCCGTAGAAGTCATCCGCGTTGGCCGCGACGAACGGACCATCCAGATACGGCGCGGCCACCAACACCGCGTGGCCCGTACCCCAGGGTTTGACGCGCTCCGCCGGCGGGACAAAGCCCTCGGGAAGCTCGGCAAGCTCCTGGAACGCGAAATCGACGTTCATGCGCCGCGCCGCCCCGGCCTCGATATGGGCGCGGATCTCGGTCTCGGTCTCGCGCCGGATCACCAGCACCACGCGGCCGAAGCCCGACTGCAGGGCGTCGTACATCGTGTAGTCCATCAGCGCCGCGCCGCCGGGCCCCACCGGGTCGAGCTGTTTGAGCCCGCCGTAGCGCGACCCCACCCCGGCGGCGAGAATGACCAGCGTCGGCTTCACAGCCTCACCTCGGTGCCGAGCTTGAGGCGCTTCGCCTCCTCGAGCACGACAATGGCCACCGCCAGGTCCTGCACCGCGTTGCCCACCGATTTGAAGAGGGTCACCTGCTGGGCATTGCTGCGCCCGGGCGCCTTCCCGGCCACCACCTCGCCGATCTCATCCGGCGGGTTGTGGGCGTCGAGCAGCCCCTCCTGCACCGCCAGCACCAGATCGCCGGCTTCGGCGAGACACGCCTTGCGCGAGTCGACCACCAGCCGCGACCGCGCGACAGTCGGCCCCGGGATCTCGCGCGTGTCCGGACGGTAGGTTCCGATCGCGTTGATGTGGGTCCCCGGCGCGATATCGCGGTCTCGGACCACCGGCTCGCTGCTCGAGGTGGCGGTGCACAGGATGTCGGCTTCGTGCACACCGGCGACGTCGTGCAACACCCGCACCGGGATGCCGAGGTGCTCGCCCATCTCGTCGGCGAATCGCAGCGCGCTCACCTGGTCGGCGTCGAAGATCAGCGCCTCGCGGATGGCGCGAACCGCGCACACACCTTCCAGCTGGCGCCGCCCCTGGGCGCCGGCGCCGATCACCGCCGCCACCGCCGAGTTCTCCCGTGCCAGGGCGTCGGTGGCCACCCCCGACGCCGCCCCCGTGCGCACCGCCGTCAGCACCTCGCCGTCCATCACCGCCTCGGCACTGCCGGTGGTGGCGTCGAACACCACCACCAGCGCCTGCGTCGTGGGCAGTCCACGGCTCGGGTTGTCGGGCACCACCGTGATCACCTTGAGCCCGAGCCGGCGTTGAGCGGGCAGGTGCACCGGCATCACCAGCGCGCCGCCCATCGCCGGCCAGCTCCATGGTCGTGCGCAGAGGCACCACCGCCTCGCGATTCGACAGCTGCACGAAGGCGTCGCGCACCGCGTCGACCGCGGCCCTCATGGGCAGGGCCCGGGCCACGTCCGCGGCCGACAGGAACCGAAGTGTTCCACTCATCGCAGGACAAACCCTTTCGCCAGTGCATCGTCCGGGTCGATCAGGAACTCATGGCGGCCGGTGATGCACGCCGAGCCCTCGACCTCCGGCACCACCGCATCGTGGCTGCCGAACACCGTCCGCTCGACCGCCGTGACCTTGAACCGGCTGCCGATGATGCTCTCGACCACCATGCTCTCCCCCACCCCCAGCTCGAGGGCCGCACGGGCGCTGACCCCGGTGCCGGTCGGCGAGCGGTCGACCTCGCCCTCGGCGAAGATGCACACGTTGCGCGAGTCGGCGCCCTCCGACAACGGCGGCCCGGTGAAGATCGTTCCGTAGAGGAAGCTCAGGTCCTTCTCGAAGGGGTGGCGGACCGCCACGGTCTCCGCCACCGCCCGCTTGATGGCCATCCCCTTGTCGATCAGCTGCCGGAAGGACTCCGGGCCGAGGGTGACCCCCACCTGCTCGGCCGTCACGAAGGCGTAGAAGGCGCCTCCGAAGGCCACGTCGTAGGGCACGGCGCCGATCCCCGGCACCTGGACGATCTGGTTGCGGTGGAGCACGAACGACGGCACGTTGCGGAAGGCCACGCTGGTGACCCGGCCGTTCGCCACCCGCGCCGTGGCCGTCACCAGACCCGCCGGGGTGTCGATGCGGACCACCTTCTCCGGGCCGTCGGCCGCCAGCATCCCGGTCTCCACCACCACCGTCACCACCGCGATGATGCCGTGGCCGCACATCGTCGAGTAGCCCTCGTTGTGCATGAACAGCACCCCGAAGTCGGCCCCCTCGGTCACCGGCGGCACGATCAGGCAGCCGTACATATCGGCGTGCCCCCGCGGCTCCCACATCAGCGCGGTGCGCAAGGCCTCGTGGTTGTCACGCGCGTCGTGGCGCTTCTCGAGGATCGTGTCGCCTCGGAGCTCCGGGTAGCCCGACAGGATCACCCGCAACGGCTCCCCCGCCGCGTGCGCGTCGATCGTTGTGACCCGCCGCCATCCCTCGGGCGGCAGCCACGATCCCCCGCGTTTCAGGTCGATGCTCATGCGGTCTCCCAGTCGTTCATTGTAAACCGTGCACCAACCGTCTCCGTGCCCGTCTCCGTGCCCGTGCCCGCGCAAACTCTGATGAGCAGGTGAAGAAGGGAGAAAGGGCGCATCCCCGTGCACGTGGGCTGCCTTGCGGTGCGGGCGTCCCGCCCGCACATCGCGATCTACCCCACGTGCCCTCATCCCTGTGCAGGCGCCTGCACAAACCTGCTGAGCCTCTGGGCAGGCCGTCCCCGTGCCCGTCTCCGAGCCGGTGCCCGCGCAAACTCTGATGAGCAGGTGCAGCAGGGAGAAAGGGCGCATCCCCGTGCACGTGGGCAGCCTTGTGGTGCGGGCGTCCCGCCCTCACATCGGATCTACCCCACGTGCTCCCATCACCCCAAGTGCAGGCGAGACGCCTGCACCACAAAACACCCTGCAGTATTTGTGGCACAGCCGTCCCACCCTGCCATCCCGACCAAAGCCAGTGATTTTTTACTGTCATCCCGACCGGAGGCCCGGCGGGCCGTAGCGGAGGGACCTGCAAATCCTCAGCATTCATAGCCGTCCACCGCCCTTGACCAAGCGTATTTTACTGTATCCGTCGACCCGCCTACAGGACTGGCGGGGGCTTCAGGCACCTTCCATCCTGCACCACCCACCCGGCACGCGGGACGCGTGCCCCACAAGATCCCCTGCAGCGTTTGTCGGGCAGCCGTCCTACCCCGCCCTCCCGACCGAAGCTGGTGCCCTTTACTGTCATCCCGACCGGAGGCCCGCAGGGCCGGAGCGGAGGGATCTGGGCGGGGGCTTCAGGAACGCCGTTGCCGACAGCCCCCACCCAGATCCCTCGGCTCGCTTCGCTCGCTCGGGATGACAGAATAAGAAACGCGCTCGCTCGGGATGACAGGCTCCTCGCACCCCAACCTCTCGATCATGGGGGCGGGTGGGCGGGAACTCAAAACTCAAAACCAAGAACTCAAAACTCGCAGGGCGGCCGCGCCGCAACGCGGCGCGCCGCCCTGCTATCATCTTCGTGAACCCAACGCGGGAGGCCGCTTGACCAAACCCGACCGCTACCAGGCCCACAACAAGGTCCGTTTCGTGACCGCGGCGTCGCTGTTCGACGGCCACGACGCGGCGATCAACATCATGCGCCGCATCCTGCAGGCGCACGGCGCGGAGGTGATTCACCTCGGCCACAACCGCTCGGTCAAGGAAATCGTCGACGCCGCCGTCCAGGAGGACGCGCAGGGCATCGCGGTCTCCTCCTACCAGGGCGGCCACATCGAGTTCTTCACGTACATGATCGACCTGTTGAAGGAACGCGGCGCCTCCCACATCAAGGTCTACGGCGGCGGCGGCGGGGTGATCGTGCCGCGCGAGATCAAGGAGCTGGAAGCCTACGGCGTGGCCAAGATCTTCTCCCCCGACGACGGCCGCTCACTCGGTCTCGACGGGATGATCGACGTGATGATGGAGGGCGCCGACTTCGACCCCGCGAAGATGGACTCCACCGGCCCCCTCGGCGCCACCGCCGACCGCTGGCTCGCCGTGGCGCGCGCCATCACCCGGGTGGAAGAGGACATGGAGGTCGAGACCCCGAAGCGCGACACACCCGCCCCGGTCCTCGGCATCACCGGCACCGGCGGCGCCGGCAAGTCCTCGCTGACCGACGAGCTGGTCCTCCGCTTCCTCGCCGACGATGCCGACCGCACCGTCGCCATCCTCTCGATCGACCCCACCAAGAGAAAGACCGGCGGCGCCCTCCTCGGCGACCGGATTCGCCTGAACGTCCTCGGCTCCGACCGCGTCTTCATGCGCTCGCTCGCCACCCGCCAGGCCCACCGCGCCCTGCACCAAGAACATCGAGGACTCGATCGCGGTCTGCCAGGCGGCGGGCTTCGACCTGATCATCGTCGAGAGCTCCGGCATCGGCCAGGCCGACAGCGAGATCGTCGACATCTCCGATCTCTCGCTCTACGTCATGACCCCCGAGTACGGCGCCGCCATGCAGCTCGAGAAGATCGACATGCTCGACTACGCCGACTTCGTGGCCATCAACAAGTTCGACCGGCCGATGGCGCTCGACGCCCTGCGCGACGTGCGCAAGCAGTACCGCCGCGCCCACACCCTCTTCGACGGACCCGAGGACTCCGAGCTGCCGGTCTACGCCACCATCGCCAGCCAGTTCCACGACCACGGCGTCAACGCCCTCTACCAGGGGCTGGTGCGCGGCCTGGCCGCCAAGTACGGCGACGCCTGGTCGCTGGAGGGCACCGCCGCCGTCCCCGCCGGCGAGCCGCAGCGCCACCCGGTGATCCCCGGCGACCGCGCCGGCTACCTGCGCGAGATCTCCCACACCGTGCGCGACTACAAGGAGTGGGCCACCGACCAGATCAAGGTGGCGGCCAAGCTCTACCAGCTGACCGGCGCCCGCGCCATCCTCTCGCACCGCGAGGGCGACGGCACCCCCGAGGACCTGTGGAACCTGTTCGAGGAGATCACCGCCACCGAGATCTCCCGCGAGCCGAAGCTCGGCGACCTCGACGCCGAGATCCGCCGCCTCTCGCAGGAGCTCGAGTACGACTCGCGCGAGCTGATCGGCGCCTGGCCGAGGATCCGCGAGGAGTTCGCCGGCCGCGAGTTCACCTACACCGTGCGCGGCCGCGAGATCCACGTCCCGCTCACCACCACCTCGCTGGCCGGCACCGAGGTGCCCAAGGTCCAGCTCCCCGAGTGGCAGACCTGGCCCGGCATCCTCCGCTACCTCTTCCTGGAGAACGTCCCCGGCGCCTTCCCCTACACCGCCGGCGTCTTCCCCCTCAAGCGCACCGCCGAGCTGCCGACCCGGATGTTCGCGGGCGAGGGCGGCCCCGAGCGCACCAACCAGCGCTTCCACCTCCTCTCCGACGGCCAGCCCGTCAGCCGCCTCTCCACCGCCTTCGACTCGGTCACCCTCTACGGCGAGGACCCCGACACCCGCCCCGACATCTGGGGCAAGGTCGGCGAGTCGGGCGTCTCGATCTGCACCGTCGAGGACGCCGAGCGGCTGTACGCGGGCTTCGACCTCTGCGACCCCAAGACCTCGGTCTCGATGACCATCAACGGCCCGGCGCCGATGCTGCTGGCCTTCTTCTTCAACGCCGCCGCCCGCCAGCAGGCGCGCAAGCGGCTTGATCGAGTCGGGCCGGCTCAAGGCCCCGCCCGAGGCCGCCTTCCAACCGCTGGTCGACGGCAAGGACTGGGAGGCCCTCGAGCCCCTGCTCAAACCCGGCGAGTGGGACGAGATCCTCAACGCCACCATGAAGGTCATCCGCGGCACCGTCCAGGCCGACATCCTGAAAGAAGACCAGGCCCAGAACACCTGCATCTTCTCCACCGAGTTCGCGCTCAGGATGATGGCCGACATCCAGCAGTTCTTCTGCGACCACGACGTCCGCAACTTCTACTCGGTGTCGATCTCCGGCTACCACATCGCCGAGGCCGGGGCGAACCCCATCTCACAGCTCGCCTTCACCCTGTCCAACGGCTTCACCTACGTCGAAACCTACCTCGCCCGCGGCATGCACATCGACGACTTCGCCCACAACCTGAGCTTCTTCTTCTCCAACGGCATGGACCCCGAGTACACCGTCATCGGCCGGGTGGCGCGGCGCATCTGGTCGATCGCCATCCGCAACCGCTACGGCGGCAACGAGCGCTCGCAGAAGCTCAAGTACCACATCCAGACCTCGGGCCGTTCGCTGCACGCCCAGGAGATCGACTTCAACGACATCCGCACCACCCTCCAGGGCCTCCTCGCCATGGCCGACAACTGCAACTCCCTCCACACCAACTCCTACGACGAGGCCATCACCACCCCCACCCAGGAGAGCGTCCGCCGCGCCGTCGCCATCCAGCTGATCAACGCCATGGAGTTCGGCCTGCTCAAGAACGAGAACCCCCTCCAGGGCTCGCACATCGTCGAGTGGCTGACCGACACCGTCGAGGAGGCCGTCCTCGAGGAGTTCGAGCGCCTCTCCGAACGCGGCGACGTCCTCGGCGCGATGGAGGCCATGTACCAGCGCGGCAAGATCCAGGAGGAGAGCCTCCACTACGAGCGGATGAAGCACACCGGGGAGTATCCGCTGGTGGGCGTGAACACCTTCATCGCCGAAAACGGCGAGGAGGCTCCGGAGCCGGAGCTGACTCGGGCTACGGCGGAGGAGAAGGATGCGAGGCTCGCCCACCTCGGCCGACTTCCAGAAGCGGCAATCGCAGCGAGCGCCTAGCGGCGCTCGCCGAATTGCAGAAAGTCGCCCGCGACGGCGGAAATATCTTCAAGGAGCTGTTGACCACCGTCAGGTATTGCTCTCTGGGGCAGATCAGTAACGCACTCTACGAGGTCGGCGGCCAG
>CAWGLE010000005.1:0-191033 GCA_963823345.1 Candidatus Sulfomarinibacteraceae bacterium | reverse complement strand
AGGAGTAGAGGTCGGGCGCCTGGTCGAGGGCGCTGGCGTTGACCTGCGGCCAGACGTCGTAGAGCAGGACCTCGTAGTCGCGCCAGTCGGTCAAGGGATCGCCGCCGGCGATGTGGAGCTCGACGCCCGGGTAGCCGTAGCCGCCGGGCAGGTTGTTGACCGTCGCCTTGAGCGAGCCGGTGCCCTCGCTGAAGCGGGTGCCATCGGCGACCGCGGCGCCGTCGTTCACGGTCCAGTACACCCCCGACGCGTGCCAGCCGATCTGCGGGCTGTCGGCGTCGGTGAGCACGATGCTCAGGGTCTCGTCGTGGGGCACCGGCGACTGCGGGCTTCCTCCCACGGAGGGCACCACCCGGATCGACCGCAGGTCGAGCAACCCGCCGTTCAGACCGAGCGCGGCAAACGCCGCCGTGAAGTTGATCGACACCTGGGCGACGCCGCTGCCGGACACCGTCACCGGGATCCGGTAGGGCCAGGCCTCATCCCACCACTCGTCCCCTGAACCCGCCGCCGCCGGGACGGACACCAGCAGCCACGCTGCGCACCACGCGAACACGGTCTTCCGGTTCCACTGCACCATCCGACCCCCTCACACACACGGATCAAGGATTGGGGATTTCCGGAGTCTGGTTCGAGCGTAGCACGGGGTGTGTGGGGGGGGGTTATCTAGGGCGCCACACTTTGCGTTGACGCTTTGTCGGGTGGAGTGGCCGAGACCTAGTTGTCGATTCGATGCTTTTTCGAAACTCACGATCGTGACGGATGACAATGAGCTCATGCGAAGAGTGGCACCGATCCGGCCGCCGCTTGAAGTAGGAAGTCTGATGGTGGGCCGAGGCCCACCCTACTTCGGAAATGCCACAGCGGTGAGGCGTTGAATCAGGGTTTCGAGGTAGGACCTGAGATCAGCTGCGGTGACTCCGCCCGGCGGACTTGCGTCGTCGCCGATCTCAATCTGGCAGAGAACCCAGGCGAGTTGTCCCGCCGTCAGACCGGCGTCCTTCTTCATTGCCAAACTGAGATGATCTTCGACTGAGAACCCCGCAGCTTCCAGCGCCTTGACATCCACCAGATCGCGCAGCTCTCCACGTGAAAGGAGCGTACACAGCTTGTTCGCCAGAATCTCGGCCGGGCCGTCGATACGAATACCATCGACGACAGATTTCACCGGGTCAAGCTGTGGAGCCAAGTCCCGAGCCAAATCGACGACCAACGTCTCATCTTCTCTGCGGAGCAAAAACCTGCGGAAATCCGAAGAGGTCCGCAGCCGTTCCACACCGGCACCGAGTTCACGGGCTACGCTCAGGAGTACCGCCTCACCTTCGTCCAGCCGATCCTCGGTCGTGAACAGATCGAGATCGAGTGTGTTCCTGTGTTGAAGATGGAATCCTACGAGCGCCGCGCCGCCGGTCAGGAAGAACCCCTGTTCACGGGCGAAAAATGCCTCGAGCACGTCCCGCTGAAAGCTATCGAGACCACACACTGCTGAACCGTCCCTGCTCCGACCATTTCTCCAACAGGAATTCCCAGAAAGGACGACGGCGACCAAGGGACCGTGAAAGCGACTGCCAGTTCCTGATCACGTCGTCTGGCGTCGTGAACAACCAGACCTCCGTGTCTCGCGCCTCGCGGAGGATTTTCCCGAGAAGGCGCATCCGCTCGGGCTCAGACGCCGACCGGAGCTTTTCGCGCAGCTCTGAAACCGTCATCGGCTCGTCCCACAGGAAATAGGGCACGGCCTGTGCATCGGAAAGGTCCGTCGACAGTGTGACCTTCGCGGTAGGCCCGGAATTCAACGTGTCAGCAGCCATAGCTTCAGGGTATCACGCAGAACCAACACCCACCCGGGGGTGCCACCGATCACAACCTCACGACCGGCTCAATGCTCACGACGATTCCCGAGGGTCGCATCCAGACACGCATTCGCGCTGTTGCGCATCCTGGCGGTAACGAAAAGAAAGAAATCTTTACTTTTATCTGAAAGTAGGAAAGAATCGCTTCTTAGCGGAGGCGGACGTGACGAGGACCACCGGCACGTATGTGACGACGACGGTTGCGGGCGAGGAGGTCAGGGCGTTTATCCCCCACCCGCTGCCGCCGAAGAATCCGGCGTTGCAGGTCGACGGGCCTATGGCGGAGGCGTTGGGTGCGGCGACGGCGAGCCTCGCGCGGCTGGCGCTCGCCGGAGAGATGGTGCCCTCGGTCAGCTGGTTGGTATATGCATTCGTGCGCAAAGAGGCGGTTCTTTCGTCGCAGATCGAGGGGACTCAGGCGACCCTGGTCGATCTCTTCACCCTCGAGGCGATGAGCCCCGCCGAGGCGCCCGAGGGGTCCGATGTGGACGAGGTGTGCAACTACCTGGCCGCGTTGTCTTATGCCCGATCGGAGCTGCAAGCGCCAAAGGGATTGCCGCTGAGCGTTCGCCTCCTCAATCAAACCCACCGTCGGCTGATGGCGGGGCGGCCCGGTGCGGGTGTGCGGCCCGGCGAGGTGCGACGCAGCCAGAACTGGGTCGGTGGTACCCGCCCGGGCAACGCCGTCTTCGTGCCACCGCCACCGCAGGCTCTGGCAGAGGCGCTTGGCGCATTCGAGCGTTCGATTCACGCGAATCAACGGATGGACCCGATCGTGAGGTCCGCGTTGTTGCACGCTCAATTCGAAACCATCCACCCGTACCTCGACGGCAACGGGCGCGTCGGCCGGTTGCTGATCACCCTCCTGCTCGAGCACTGGGGCCTGCTCACCGAGCCGCTGTTGTACCTGAGCCTGTTCTTCAAACGCCACCGGGAAGAGTATTACCGCCTGCTCAGTGCCATTCGGACGGATGGCGACTGGGAAGGTTGGGTCACGTTCTTCCTCGAGGGCGTGCGGGTGACCGCGGACGAAACAACAGCCACCGTGCGGGATCTCTTCGCACGTGTCAACGGCGACCGCGCGGCGGTGCTCGCCCATTCCGCGACGACCGTCGCGGCGGCACGTCTGTTCGAGGAGCTTCCACGGCATCCGATCGTCACGGTCGCCGGAGCAACCACGATGTTGGGCGCGACCAAACCGACCGCCGCCAAGGCGATCAGTGCGCTTGTCGATGCCGGCGTCCTGGTCGAGACCACCGGTCGTCGTCGCGATCGGCTATTCAGCTACGCGGCCTACCTCGACCTGCTTGGTGAAGAGGCGTAGGCCACAAACCTCGGGGCCGTGCCGAAGTCACCGGCATGGGGGACCGCATGGGTGCTTCTTGGTGCCACGTACCGAATTCAGATCCCTCCGCTACGGCCCTCCGGGCCTCCGGTCGGGATGACAGTAAGGGGCGGGGCCGGGCGGTCGGGATGACAGTACGGGGCGGAGCGGTCAGGCGAACAGCATGGTTGGTTTGTGGGGCAGCCGTCCCGGCTGCCGGGCCGGGTGGAGGGCAGGCCCCGATGGAGCCGATGACCAGTCGCCGGTGATACTCTCTGAGCGAGGTGCCCCGATGGTCGAGCTGGACAGGATTACGTTTGACCCGGCGGTCATGGGCGGGCGCGCGTGCATTCGCGGTATGCGGGTCACTGCGGGGATGATCGTCGGTCTGGTGGCGAGCCTGGCCTCCCTGAATCACCACCGAAGAACAGCAGAATCGACAATCTTACAAAAGGCTCCATTGCCGCTCGATTGACTCTGCGCGAGTACGAATTTTGGCGCTCCCATCCGTCAGAGGACTTTATCGATGAATTCGCGTGGAGCGACAATCCTGATCTTCCTGAAAGTCCCGAGGTCCAGAAGGTCTTTATCGCCGCTAATGATGTACCGGCACCCCCCCAGCACTGCACAAGCGATGAACGTGTCATCGTCCAGGTCCCGAGAAATCTGCCTTTTCAGAGGGGACGGCTCGACGATCTTCGCGTGGGTGACGACAAGGGCGAGGAACGGTCCGAGGGAAATGCCATCGAATTGCCGGTCGAGCTTTTCCCCAACTCGCCGGTACTCTTCGAGGATCTCAGGAGACACGACGAGTTCTATCTTTCGGTCTCGCCAGGCCTCGAGGACGCGCGCAGGGGCTCCACCGAAGAAGACCCCGGATATGAGAACGTTCGTGTCGACGATGACCTTCATCGGTCCCCGCGCACCGCCCTGATTGCGGCCGCCACATCCGACCGCTTCATGCCGGCGTGTCGTGCCTGGCGTCTGGCTTCGTCAATGATGTCGTCGAACTCCGACATCGATGGCGGTGTGATTCTTTTCAATATGATCACGTCGCCTTCACCCACGACGACGAATTTCGATCCGGCCTTCAACCCGAGGGCCTTGCGAACCTCTTCAGGGATCACGACCTGACCTTTCGATGACATCTTCGTGGTGGCGTTTGCTTCCATTCTCTCATCTCCTGTTCTTACGAGTAAGAATATGATGCAAACGGCTGAGTTTCGCAATGGTCTGAGCTCTGAGAAACGTGGGTGGTCTTGTCGCAGTGAATTTCCGGCGTGCCGGCTCAGGGCGGTGGACACCAGGTTCTCGAGCAGATGGCCGTGATGATAACCAGCATTGTCGACTCAATCCGGTAGCGAATGTGGCCGATTTGATCTCAAACTGGAGAGATTTACTTCCAGATTGGGATGTTCTGGACACCCGGTGCGTTTCCGACGTTCGACATTTCGTTACGTGGCTCTGATTCTGTTTTTTGCACGACTTACCCGCGCGAGCGGTAAACCTCGCCCCGATGGCCCACACGCACGACGGAGACGAGAAGGTCCTGCCCGTCGTACGCGTAGATCACACGATACGGCCCGACACGAAGGCGGCGAAAGCCTTTCCAGTCGGCCCTCATGACGGCTCCCCGGAGCGGGTCCTCGCGGAGGCCTTCAACCGCTTCGATGATCCGGCGGTGGTCAGATTTCGGGAGGGCGGCGACTTCCGTGACGGCACGCCGCTCCCAACGGATCCGGACGTCAGTCGAGCCCGAGTTCTCTGCGCACATCGTCGTGTTCGATCCACTCTGCGTCCGGATCGCGGAAACGGCTCAGGGCGAGCTCGAGATCCTCGCTCTCGGCGAGGTGGCGCTCGAGGGCCTCGACGATGTAGGCGCTCTTCGAACGTTTGGTCGCTTTGGCGAGCTGTTCGAGGCGCGCGGCGAGCTCGTCGGGGAGCCGAACGGTCTGCGTCACCATGGTGAACCTCCGTAACAAATGTATTACATGAAATACGCAGCGTCAATGGGCCGTCCTCGGCAAAGAATTCGGACCGCCGTTGAACTGGAATCGCATGGACTCCTGATCAGGTCGGTGAGTCGCCGGCGGGTTGCCGCCATCGCCAGAGGACCGCGTCGATGTCGTCCCGCACCTCCCCTCGCGCGTCGTCGCGGAACCAGCCGCGTGACAGCAGGTCGTCGTATCGGGTGTGGGCGTGGCGGACGCGGGCGATGACGGCGAGGTCGATGGCCTCGGGATCGAATTGCTTCGCCATTTCGGTGCGGCCGACCCTCCCCGAGTATTTGCGGCAGGCGTGTTCGGCGATCCGTCGTGCTTCGCCGGCGGGGCATCCCGGGTAGCGATCGGCGATGCGGCGGCCGAATTCCGCGACGTAGACATCATCGAGCTCGGCCCGCCGGATCGCAGCCGCGGCTCGTCGCTGTTTCCGCTGTTCGGCGTCCGCTTCGCACTCCGCCTCGGCGCGCTCGAGCGCCTCTTCCTCGACAAGGGTCCCCTGCCGTTCGTAACGCTTCGGCCCCCGGGCCCACTGCACGACCACCGCCCGGAGGCGCGAGTGTTTGCCGGCACGGCGGGTCAGGGCCGAGTCGCCGCGGGGAAGGAAGACGAGGTGATCGAGGTCGGCGCACTCCAGGCATTGGGCCTTGTCGTCGACCACCCGGATCCACGCGCCCCGCCCGAGTTCTTGGTTGCAGAAGTCACACCGCGGTGCGCTGCGCGCCATGAAGACGACAATATCGGGTGACTTCGTTGTCTTCATCGCTGCCCCCTTTTCCGCGTGCTCCACCACGGCGCCGACGTGCTCCCGGCGAGCGAATCACTCACAGCCGGTCGACGTTCGTTTGGAAATTCTCGCATGGCATGAAAGGATTGCCGGGAGCCGCCCGGAGATTCCTCCGCTCGGGCGCCCTCTCTGATTTCGAATTTCGGATTTCGGATTTTCGGCTCGCAGAGGAACCCCAGGCGGTCAGTCCGCCGCCGCGAAGGTCAGCACCCTCCCTGTTTCCATCTCGACGAAGTTGTCGCCGTAGGCTTTTGGAAGGCGGCGATTTGACCATCGCCAGTGCAGTGTGTCAGGGACTGCGGAGCCGGTCGAGAATGCTCTGCAGTCGGGGATCGTCACGGAGCGACTGAAGAGCAGGGTCCTGGGCAACGAGCTGCACGGACCGCATGCCGTTGCGGATCGCCTGTTCGAGCCAGTCGAGTGCCTCGTCGCGATCCCCGCGAAGCGCAGCGATGTCGGCCAGGCCGAACAGGAAGGGCCAGAGATCCGGGTTGCTCTTGAAGACGGATTCTGCCTCGTGGATTCTCGCATCCCGCTCGGCGACCAGCCTCAGCCGATCGCACTCGACGGCCTCATAGACCATGGCAAACGGCGCCAGCAAGTGGTCGGGATTCCCCGCAACCAGCGCCGCGAAACTCTCGCGGGCTTCTTCAGGCCGGTTGAGGTAGTGCAGGCTGACGCCGCGGTAGAGCAGCGCCTGAACAGAACCCGGGTCGATTGTGAGCGCTTCGTCCAAGGCGGCCAACGCGCCTTCATAGTCCCCAGCCGCGTTGTACACCACGCCGAGACCGAAGTACCCGGCAGCGAAGTCCGGCCGCAGCGTGATGGCGCGACGGAAATCCGACTCAGCTTCGTCGAGACGCTCGAGCTCGAATCTGGCCCAACCGAGCTGGAACCACGCCGGGAAGAAATCGGGGTCGATCTCGACCGCGCGCCGGGCGAGTTCCTCGGCCTCAGCGAATCGACCGAAGCGGTCCATCAGGAATCGCGACCGAACCTGGAGGGTCCACGGGTTGCGGGGCGCCAGTTCGATCGCCCGTTCAGACATTTTCTCGGCTGTGTCGACGAGTCCACGCAACTGGTAGATGATGGTGAGCGCGACGTATGACTCGGGCTGCGAAGGGTCCAGTTCGATGGCGCGCTCGGCTTCCCGCTCGGCCAGGTCCAGCATCTGCGGGTCGGGCGTGGAGTTCCACGCGATCAGCGCCCGGGCCGTCGCGGAGCCCGCCAGCGCGGGAGCAGAGTCCGGCACCTGATCGAGGACCTTGTGCCATTGCTCGATGCTCGATCGGAGATCTTCGGGGTCGCTGAAGTTCTGCATCAATGCCGACGCCCGTGATTCGTACTCGCTGCGCTTCAGCGCGGCGACGTCCGGCGACTGTGACGAGCGATCCCCCGCGACGAACCGCCACCCGAGCACGACGACGACGGCGACCACCAGCGCTGCGATCGCCAGGAGCGCCGCCCGAATCGGCCCGGGAAGGGACCCGTGGCGGCGCGGCGGGGACGACGCGGCGAGTTCGAGTGCATCCGCCGTCGCCGCCAGATCCGCGCTCCGTTGATCGGGATCCTTCGCCAGCAGGCCTCCGACGATCGAGGCCGCGGTGTCGGGAAGTGCGTCGAGCGGAACCGGCTCGGCTCCGAGAATGGCCGCGACCGTGTCGGCGGGCGTGTCTTTACGAAAAGGGTGGACCCCGGTGAGCATCTCGAAGAGCACGATGCCGAACGAGAATGCATCCGATCGGCGATCCCCGGCTCCACCGCGGATCTGCTCGGGGGCCATGTAGCCGAGTGTGCCGAGGACGGTTCCGGGCACGGTCAACAGCGTCGCGGTATCAAGCCCGCTGTCATCGAGACCCAGAGGCGACATCTGCTTGGCGAGACCGAAATCCATGACCTTGGCGTGGCCCTCGGAGTCGAGCATCACGTTCCCCGGTTTGAGGTCTCTGTGCACGATGCCTCGTTGATGGGCCTTTGCGAGGGCTTCCGCAATCTCGCGCCCCAGCCGCAGTGCGTGACCGATCGGCAGGGGGCCACGTTTGAGGCGCTGGGCCAACGACTCGCCGTCGACGTACTCCATCGCGATGAACGGCCGCCCGTCGACCTCGCCGGTCTCGTAGACCTTGCAGGCGAACGGGTGATCGATCGCCGCTGCCGAGCGGGCCTCCTGCAGGAATCTCCGCAGCGTGGATGCCTGCGTGTCACCTTCGGGAAGCAGGAACTTCAGCGCCACCTTGCGCCCGAGGGACTCGTCTTCCGCCAGGTACACCATTCCCATACCGCCGGAACCGAGCTTGGAAACGATGCGGTAGTGCGAAAACGTCTGTCCGGGAGCGACGTTCATGGTGGAGACAGAATGTTCCTTTCAGCGCATCGAGCGTAGCACGAGGGCACGGCGTGAGGGATAAGTGGGAGGGCCGAATTGATTTCAGAATCAGCAATCAAGAGTATCAGCCCGCACAACCGTCGCTGATCTCGGGTTGCGGGTTTGTCGCTCGCAAGGTTATTTCGGATTGCAGAATTCGGATTTCGGAAAGAGGGATGGGTACCCTCGATCAACGTCGTTAGCAGGGTTATTCGTAGTGGGTCCACATACGAAGGACCTTGACGATTCGCTCCTTTTTCAGAATTTGGTAGACCAGGCGATGTTGGATGTTGATTCGTCTCGAGCAGGCGCCTGCCAAATCACCGACGAGCTTTTCGAAGGGTGGCGGCGATTGGTATGGATCTTCGGAGAGGACGTCGAGAAGGATCTGGGCCTTCTCTTTGAGTCCGGCGCCGGCGAGCTTTCTCGCGTCTTTTTGAGCTTGCTTCGTATAGACGAGCCGCCACCGACTCACCAGCCAGGCTCCTCGCTGGTCTCTTCAATCGGCGTTGCCATTCCTTCGCGGATCGATTCGCGCATTCCGGGAATCGAAAGCAAGTAGAGGGTTTCCTGGATGGATCGCCAGTCGTCCTCTGACACCAGCACGACGTTGCCCCGCTTGCCGGTGATCAGGATGGGTTCGCTGGTTTCGCGCGCCTGGTCCAGAAGCTTGTACAGCTTGGACCGCGCGTCGGTTGCGGAGATGGTCGTCATGTCTTGGCTCCGTTGATAACGTACGTTATGCCGTACGTTTTGTCAACGCCGCCGAAGCATGTCGATACCATCGCGCGGGACCTCTCATCGGCGAACTCGACCTCGAAAAGTGCACGTCCTCGCTCGCCGCAGTGGCCGGTGTTCGCCTTGACAGAAAATTGAGATAGAATCTCCGGGTATTGGCCATCGAGACAGGAGCAACGATCGGCGCGTACCGCGTCACGGGTCCGCTCGGCAAGGGCGGGATGGGCGAGGTGTGGCGCGCGGTCGACACCAACCTCGACCGCGAGGTGGCGCTCAAGGTCCTGCCCGACGAGGTCGCCGGCAACCAGGAGCGGCTGTCGCGCTTCGAGCGCGAGGCAAAGGTGCTGGCGAGCCTGAACCATCCGAACATTGCCACGCTGTACGGTCTCGAGAGAGTGAGCACCCAATCGGCAGCCGGGACGGCTGCCCCACAAGGCAGCCAGGCGGCTCCGGAAAGTGTTGTGGCGCACGAGCGGGTGAGCACCCACCTGGCAGCCGGGACGGCTGCCCCAGCAAGGCAGCCAGGCGGATGAGGAACGGCTTGTGGCGCACGCGTCCCGCGTGCAAGCCGCGGATTCCGAATCTTCGCCAACCGTCGATTCAGACCCCGAGCCCTCCGCCACGGGTCGCGTGACCTTTTTGGTGATGGAGCTGGTCGAGGGAGACGACCTCTCCGAACGGATCGAGTGCGGGCCGGTTGCGATCGACGAGGCGGTCGCTATCGCCGTCCAGATCGCCGATGCGCTCGCGGCGGCGCACGCCCAGGGCATCGTCCACCGCGATCTCAAACCCGCCAACATCAAGATCCGGCCCGACGGCGCGGTCAAGGTGCTCGACTTCGGGCTCGCCAAGGCGTGGGCCGCGGAGGACGACCGTCAGAGCCTGTCCATGTCCCCCACGCTCACCCGCCACGCGACGATCGAGGGGGTGATCCTCGGCACCGCCGCCTACATGTCGCCCGAGCAGGCGCGCGGACAGACAGTCGACAAGCGCGCCGACATCTGGTCGTTCGGCGTGGTGCTGTGGCAGATGCTGACCGGCCGCGCGCTGTTCGACGGCGACACGGTGTCGGACACGTTGGCGTCGGTGCTCAAGGAGGAGCCCGACTTCGACACGCTGCCGGAGTCGACGCCTCCGTCGATCCGGCGGCTGCTCCGGCGCTGCCTCCAGAAGGACCCGAAGCACCGGCTGCACGACATGGCGGATGCGCGGCTCGAGCTCGCCGAACCGGTCGAGGTCGGCCCGCAGTTTGAGGGAGGTCCGGCCGCCGCGGTTCCGAACCCGGCGCTGAGACTGCTTCCCTGGGCCGTGGCGGCGGTGGCGGCGGCACTCGCCCTGTGGGCGTGGATCGGCCCGCGGCAGGCCGAACAGGAACACCAACGCCTGGTCGCCAGAATCACGCCGCCGCCCGGCGTCGAGTTTCTCGTCGGCACGGGCTTCGCGATCTCGCCCGACGGCTCGCAGATCGTGTTCGGCGCCCAGGATGGTGCCGGGGCCGGTCAGTTCTGGCTGCAGTCGCTCGAGGACGGCTCGACGCGACCGCTTGCAGGCACCGAGGGCGGCAAGCAGCCGTTCTGGGCGCCCGACGGCAGCGCCATCGGTTTCTTCGCCGACGACAGCCTCAAGAAAATGGCATTCGACAACGGTGTGATCGAGGCGCTCGCCGACGCTCCGGGTCGGGGCACCGGGGTCTGGAGTCCGGACGGCGTGATCGTTGCCACCCGCGACACCGAGATGATTCTGGTCCCCGCCGCGGGCGGACCGATCGAGGTCGTCGAATCGAGCGACACCGACGATCTCCAGTTCCTCGCGCCGTCCTTACTTCCCGACGGCACACACTTCGTGTACCTGGTGCGGAACTACAGCTCCACGGCCGAAAAGCACGAGCTCCGCGTCGGTTCGCTCGACGGCGGGCCGAGCACGGTCGTCATGCCCAGCAACTCGAATGCGGTGTACGCCCCGTCGGGGGACCTGGTGTGGTGGCAGGACGGGCATCTCCGCGCACAGCCGTTCGATTTGAAACGGCTCGAGCTGACCGGGGAGTCGCGGGTGCTGCAGCCGGATGTCCAGTTCGACCCCCGGACCGGGCTCGGCGTGTTCTCGATCGCGGCGAACGGCACGCTTGTCTATCGAAGCGGCGGCATCATCGCCGGTGAGGAGCTCGCTCTGGTCAGCCGCGACGGGCGCGACCTCGGGCGAGTTGGCGAGCCCGGCAACTTCTACCACCCGCGGCTATCGCCCGACGGCGCGACGATCGCCGTCGACCGCAGCGACGAGACCAACCGCGGAGACATCTGGCTCTACGATGTCGAGCGGCGCTCCGGAACGCGGTTCACGTCCGCACCGCAGGACGAAACCACCCCGTCGTGGTCGCCCGACGGGCGTCGCATCGCCTTTCTCTCGTCGGCGGCCGAGAAAATGGGTGCGGTCCACGTCCGTTCCGTGCGCGGTGGAAACGACGAGACGGTGCTCTTCGGCGACGCCTCGACGTCGGCCACTCCCTGGTCGTGGTCGACGGGCAACCTCCTCGTCGTCGCGTACACCGGCAACGTCGGCGAAGAGCGACGTGATCTCGGCATCTACTCGGTCGCGGACGAGACTTTCACGCCGCACCTCACCACGCCGTTCATCGAGGCGCACGGCGTGATCTCCCCAGACGGGCGATTGCTCGCCTACGAATCCGATGAGACCGGCCGTTTCGAAATCTACGTTGAGACCTTTCCCGACCAGACCGATCGCTGGCGGGTGTCGCCCGACGGCGGCACCTATCCCTTGTGGAGCCCGGACGGTCGCGAGCTCTTCTTCATCAAGGACAACTCCGCGGTCTTCGCGGCGCCGGTCCGCGCCTCCGCCGCCGGGTCGACGCTTCGATTCGGCGAGCCGCAGCGGCTCTTCACCAGCGACTTCAAGAACAGGTGGTTCTTCCAGCCATACGACACCAGAGACGGGCAGACCTTCGTCGTCGACCGCAGTATCGGCGACCGCTCGACCTCCCCGCTGACGATCGTGATCAACGCGGTAGGCCGCTGATTCGCGACACGACACGGATTTCAGATTCCCCGTGGATCATGTAGGGGCGGGGCCTACCCCGCCTGGCGTCCCTCAAAGAAACAGCAACGCGCTGCCGCAGACGGCGACGGCGGCGCCGACGGCGGCGGGCCACGCGACGTTCTCGCGATAGAAGACGATCGACACCGGGATGATCAGGACCGGAACCAGGGCCATCAGGGTGGCGGCGACGCCGGCCTCGGTGTACTGGACCGCGAGGAGGGAGAGCGAGACGCCGAGGAAGGGGCCGAAGAAGGCGCCGATGCCGGTGCTGGTCATGGCCTTGCGGTCCTCGAGCGCGGCGCGGACCCTCGGCCAGCGACGGTCGCGGTGAAGACGACCGCGAACCCGACGAGCCCCACCAGCACCCGGATCTGGGTCGAGGCGAAGGCGTTGTACGAGCCCATCCCGAACTTGGCCAGGACCAGCCCGAGCGCCTGTCCGACCGCTCCACCGAGACCGAGAAGAATCCCGGCGAGCGGGAGGCGCTCGATCCGGCCGTTGGCGTCGCGGCGTCGTTCGGAGACTACCGAGGACACCCCGGCGATGGTCAGCGCCATCCCGGCCAGCTCCATCGGTGTCAAGAACCTCACCCATCACCAGGAAGCCGAAGATCGTGGTGAAGAGCGGCACCAGGGTCATCAGCAACATCGAGATCCGCGCGCCGACCAGGACGAAGGCGCGAAAGAGGCAGAGGTCGCCGATCGTGAAGCCCACGAGACCCGACAAACCCAGCCACAGCCAGGTGTGGGGCGAGGCATCCGTCGGTAGCGGAACGTCCTCGAGTGGCCCATGTAAAGGCGCCGAGGAGAAAGACCGCCATCACCAGGCGGATCAGGTTGACCGGCAGCGAGCCGACGCGGCGCCCGGCGTTCTGGAAGGCGATGGCGCTGATGGTCCAGCAACAGGCGGTCGCCAGCGCGGCCAGCTCACCGGCGTGCGAAAAGGGTGGCTCCATGGCCGGATGATTCTAGCCTGCATTGGGCACGAGTCTTCCCCTGTGGGTCACGATGCACTGTGGGCGGTCTTGTGGTGCGGCCGTCCCGGCTGCACGCGCGGGCGGGACGCCCGCGCCACAAGCCTGGTTTTGTGGTGCGGCCTTCCCGGCTGCACGCGCAGGCGGGGCGCCTACTCCACAAGCGTGGTCTTGTGGTGCAGCCGTCCCGGCTGCACGCGCAGGCGGGACGCCTGCGCCACAAGCCTAGTTTTGTGATGCGGCCGTCCCGGCTGCACGCGCGGGCGGGACGCCTGCACCACAGGCCTTTCAGCGACTTTCCAAAGCTCGTGCCGATATCTGAAATCCCAGGAATTCAGCTCAGGGTGTGGAGAATGCTGACACCAGTCGCTTCCCCTCGGTTCAGGGAGTATGTGCGGACCAGTGCCCCTCGTCGCCGCTTTCAAAGTTGTCGACGAAGATCGACGACGGAAAGGCATCCAGCATCTTCTGCAGACCGTTGTCGGGGTTGACTGCGAAGGCGGTGAGGCCCTGGTAGGCCACCATGACGCCTGTCTCGGTGTCGAAGCCGCTTGCGGGGTAGTCGTAGGCGGCGTCCCATCGATAGAGACCGTTGCGGATGTGAGGGGTGTCGTAGTCGGCGGTCTGCATGGTCGGGCCGGTGTAGTCCCACTTGAGCTCGCCGTCGACCCAACAGCGGGCCGCGCCGTCGCTCACGCTGTAGGTGATCGTGCAGATGAAGTCGTACCAGCGGCCCTCGACCGTGTCCTCGACCAGCACGCCGCGGTCCGGGTAATCGACCGCCCAGCCGGTGGCGACGATCTGAAGCTGGCCGCCCACCGGTTTGAACTGGAGCTCGACACCGGGGCCGCCGAGCACGCCGGGGTTCTGGTTGCGCCACTGGAAGATGGTCATCTCGTGGTCGCGGTCGAGGCTCTCCCAGCGGTATGTGAAACGCCACCACACGGTGTCGCCGGGAACGGCGCCGTAGACGCCCCGGTTCGAGTGGCTCTCGGCCCGCTTGTTGGTGAGTTCGGAGGCCTCGGGAAAGGCAGAAAGATCCTCACCGGAGTTGACGTAGTAGCGCAGGACGTTGGAATCAAAGCTGTAGAGCGGAGAGCTCACGACGTCGATGGAGCTGGGATACTGCTGACCGGGGAGGTCCATCTCGAGCAGATTCGACCAGAAGCCGGCGCGGACGGCGCCCACCCTCCAGTCAAAGACGGTGACCTGAGGGTCGGTGGTGCGCGACGGATAGGCAAAACCGTAAGCCTCGAGGGCGTCGAGGTAGAGCACCACCTCGGGGTCGGGGGTCATGTCCCAGCCGCTTGCGTAGATGCTGACGGCGTCGATGGCGTCGTAGCCGAGCGGCTCGCGGTTGGACTTGAAGTCGAGGAAGGGCAGCTCCAGCAGATTCCAGCCGATCCAATCCACCTGGAGCTTGAGGTTGTAGTAGTCGCCGCCCACGGTCGCGGAGTTTTCCGACGAGAGATAGAAGAGCAGTTCGTGGCCGGTGTCCTTGTTGCTGTGGATCCACAGACGGAGCCCGTCGTAGGCTGAGAAGTCGAAGCTCTGGTCGAGGGTGAGGGTGCCATCGTCGGGAATCCACTGCAGAGAGTTTTCACCCTGCTGCCTCGGCGAGGCGGTCAAGATGCCTCGGTTCCACTCCCCCGCCGACTCGAAGTTCGAGATGGTCAGCGAGATGGGCGGATACACCTGCGCGTCGGCCGGCGCGCCGGTGGCGACCAGGAGAATGTACGCGTGGACCAGAACCAGGCCGCGAAGCGGAGCGGAACGCGCCATCCAACCATTGTAGATCGGGCTTCAGAGAACGTCCGGCAGCTGGAGCTGAGTGGCGATGGCGTGCTCGACGCCGCGCATGTCTTCGATCGAGAGTTCACCCGCCGGCTTCACCAACCGACGCTTGCTGACCGTTGCGATCTGGTCGGCCATTGCCTTGCACAGTTGCCCCTTGACGCGAATCAGGACCTCGCTCGGATACACCCGCTCCACTCTCGAGGTCAGCGGCACCACCTGCACCCGGTTGAGGTGCCGGTTGGAAGAGTCGTTGCTGACGATGACCGCCGGTCGGGTCTTCTGAATTTCACCGCCGACCGAAGGATCGAAATTGACCCACCACACTTCACCCCTTGTCATCGGTCGAGATCCCCGATCAGGCCTTCCCCCCACTCTTCGGCCGCGGACTCCCTGACGCTGTCGCCCGCCATCTCGCGGTAGGCCGCTTCGAGATCTCTCGAAACGACGTGCGGCCGTGCGAGGTCTTCCAGGAAACGGCTGATGCGGCCGCGACCGACGACTGCGTGCAGGCCTTTGTAAACCTCTTCGTCGATGGTGATGGTGAGTTTCTTCTGCATATCCAAACCTCGTGACACGTATCTTATACGTGTAACGACGTCCACGCAAGGGTCACATCACCGCGTAAATACGAAGAGTGGCACCCATCACAATTCCCAAAACGACGATCGTGATCACCACAGCCGCGTTAACAACTGAGCAAATGTATACGGGCACCCATCGTCAACGTATTGTGAAAGGCCGCGTCATTCCCTTGCCGGGAGTCGACCGGTGTGCGAGATTCCTACCAACATTCCGGGGTTATTGTGCCGCAGTGATCCGTAGAACCGACGTGGACCTCTGAAGAGTCAGGCTTTTCCGGCGGCGCCGTGGCGCGGCCGTTCAGGCAACCGATTGCAGGTGGGTGTTCGATGGACGCACGCAAGGAGGTTGAGATGGCAGACGGGTCGGGTCCAATTCTCCTTTCACCAATAAATCGATCGAACAGGTTCAGATGCCCGGGTTTGACCGCGATGTCCGCAGTGCTGGTGATCATTGCGATAGGTTTCCCCGATGTGCTCGCAGCCCAGGAGTGTCAGACACCACCGACCGAGGGCACCCGCGCGACCTGGTCGGAGGATGCCCGCGTTACGGTGTACGTGGACCCCTCGCTTCCCGGTTGGGGGAGCTCGGAGTTTCAGAACATCCTCAAGGACGTTTTTTCGAAGTGGGATTTTGTCGGCGGATCGGGGGTCACCTTCACAGTGGTGGCAGATGTGACGCGGGCCCAGGACCCGCCGCCGAACTCCATCGGCATCATGTCGGGGTCTTACAACCACACCGTGCGCTCCTCTGGAAGTTTCAATCTGCGTTCCGCCCGAATGTACCTGGACGATTTTTCGTCCAAACCTGGCGCCATGCGGAATCCACTTTCACACGAGATCGGCCACACCTTCGGGCTCGATGACTGTCGGAGCTGCACTGCGGGCACGTCGGTCATGGCGGCCGGAGGACTGGCGGAGCCCACGCAATGTGATCGCAAGGCGGTGAAGGCGAACGGTAATTACACCGGTATTGACATGCCCAATCTTGGAGGCGGCCGCGACCGGCCCGATAACTGCTCGGACTGCAGGGTCCGGTACTGCACGGTGACGGCGCTTTGCAGGTGCCCCAACGGCGACTGCAACGTCCGCGAGGGACGGCTCGTCGGAGATTGGGAGTGCATTCCTATGGGCTCGACGTGCCACGGCGGTCGCGGCTGCTGCTCGGCCAGTTCGGTGTCCCCGATCGGGACGTCAAGCTCTGTGTGCGGTCAGTGGGAGCAGGCCACGGATTGTGAGTGGGGCGGGGCGTGTTGTTTCGACCCAGAAGACTTCCCGCCGGTGGCACCACCCCCCTGCACCGCGTACGGGTGGTATGAGGCCGATCAGAGGGCCGCCTGCGAGGCGGGCGGATCGCGGGTTTGCGGGCCGATCGCGGTCTATCAGGAAACAGATGATCAATATGTGCAGACCCCCCAACTGTGCTGGGCGCCCACCGACACACCCACACCACTGATTTCATGCGGTTCGCTGGGGGGCGATCACTGCAGCCAGGCCGGAGTCTGCCCGGACGGGTACTCTTTCCTCGGCGTTTCGTCCGATTGTGATCCGTGCTGTATCTCGACAGTGCCGATCGGATGCCACTCGGAAGGTTGTCCGTCAGGCTCGTGCGGCTGGCAATCCGACAACTGCGGCGAACCCGTTTTCTGCGGCGAGTGTGGACCGTCGTGCGGCGAAATGGGCGGCGACCACTGTTCGCAGACCGGGAGCTGCCCGTCGGGCTACACCTCACTCGGGCCGTCGCACGACTGCGGGCCGTGCTGCCAATCGCTGCCTTCGTGCGGGTCCATGGGCGGCGATTACTGCAGCCAAGACGCCACCTGTCCGAGCGGCTTCAGCTCGCTCGGGGCTTCGTTCGACTGCGCGACCTGCTGCAAGAGCAAACCGTGCGAGTCGACCGGGTGCCCGGCCGGTAGCTGCGGTTGGCGGACCGACAACTGCGGCAAGTCGGTATTCTGCGGGCAGTGCGCGCCGACATGCGGCGCCATGGGCGGCGACTACTGCAGCCAGGACAACAGCTGTCCGGGCGGGTACTCGTCACTGGGGCAGTCGTCCGATTGCAAACGGTGCTGTAAGGCAAATCCGTCGTGCGGGGCGATGGGCGGCAACTACTGCTCGCAGACGGGGTCGTGTCCGGCGGGCTACACCTCGCTCGGCCAGTCGAATGATTGCAGGCCGTGCTGCGTAGCGAACTGAGGACCACAATCGGACGGGGACCGATCCCGCTCTGCGGCTCCGTCTATCGTTCGCTTTGCCGCTACGACGTTTCCGCCCCGCGCCCACGGTACGGAGCGAGTCTACTGCCGTCCAGCACAACGGTCTTGACGCACCAGGGCTCGCTGTCGAAAATCGGTCATGATGAACGAAGAATCGCGACTTCGGCGCCCTCGAGGCCTCCGAGCTCTTCTGCCCCACCTGCAGGACGGCGCGTCCGGTGCGTCGCCACCTCCTTCTCGTGCTGCCCACCGGCAACAAGTACGAGTACCGCTGCGCCGCGTGCGGAATGCCGGTCGGCGCGAAGGACGACGCCAACGCCGCCGAGTACCACGAGATCCTTCACGGCCGCCGCTTGAAGTAAGGCGCCGCACCGCCGGTCGCCGTCACGCCGGAGCGGCCCGGGAGGGGGCCCGGGAATTCCCCGTTATCATGACCCTGGAAATGGGGTACTGCAATGAAAGAAACCGGATGTTCGAACTGCCAGTGGCGCGCGAAGTACGATGAGAGGCCGAAATCTTTATTGGGACGGCTGTGGCGGTTCCACGCCAACTCTCTGCCCCGGCTGGAGGACGTACATGAAGTCACTTCCGGACGAGGAGCGGCGGAGCTTCATCGAGCGGTACAACTTCCCGGCGGACAAGTTCGCCTGAAGACCTGAGGAGGCGTGCTCATAGTGACGGCCACGGCCGAGTGATGGTCGCGGCACTCATCACAATTCAACAAACGTGAACGTGGCACCCAACAATAATTCAACAATTGTGAACGTGGCACCGACGTGGAATTGCCTTCAGGGACCACATACCAGGCGGCACTTCAGAATAATGTCGTCTGCGTAGTCGTTGCACTGATACTTACCCAGATTGTATTTCGGCGGTTTCCTCGAGTCTTCGTAAAACGTTCGGAGAATACACCGTTCAACGCACTTGCTGGTTTCGACTGTGTTGCATGTGTTGTCAGGCTTTTGATTTCCATTCTCGTCAACCGGCGAGTCAGGTTCGACGACGCCCGGCACTGGCACCCATGGAGTCACCCATTTCCACACACCCCTCGGGCCAAGACCGTACCCCACCTTTGCTCGAGTCGAGTACACGTAAGCGTGGGATACATTGGGCATGCCCCTCATGGGCCGATGGCAAATCTGCACGTCCAAACCGAACGGATCAATCAAGGTGGCGGGATTGCTGAAAACATACTCAAAAAAGTTCAGCCCGCCTTCGAATCCGATGGGGTCCTGAGAAACAAACCTTCCCGTTCTTGGATCGTAGTAACGCGCCCGAAAATAATAGAGCTTGATCTCTGGATCCCACTCCCTCCCGGTAAAGGCGTAACCATCCTGGTCAGCGCCCACTTCGAGATTACCCCAGGCGTCGTAGCGAGCACTGTGCACCACAGTCCCCAGCTGGTCCGTCATCATAACGACACTGCCCAGGCGGTCTCCGTGGTAAAAGTCCAACGTTCCTGAGACCCCGTGCTCTCGAGCCAAAGGCTCGTCGACACCTGGACCGTGGAGATACAGATACGTCGAGCTCGAATCGCCGTCGGTTACCGTCCCGCGGAGAATGTCGAGACCGTCATAGAGATAGTTGTGAATCAAGCCACCTGCAGCTTTTTCGACCCGCCTTCCCAAAGGGTCGTAAGAAAAGGTCGCGACCTCAGTCCCGTCCCGCGTCACCCGAACGAGTTCGTTTTTGGCGTTCCACTCGTATCCCCATGTGGAACCACCCTCGGTCTTAGCTATGAGGTTCCCGTTGGCGTCGTAGCCATAGCTCGCGTCGGCGCCCGTGACCACTACCTGGTAAGTCTGGCTCACTGTATTGCCTGAGAGGTCGGTTGCCTGCACCGTGAAGGTCGTGACACCCACAGAGGTCTCGATCGTCGCCTCGAATACATTGCCCTCGAGCATACGTGCTGGCATTCCGTTCACGGCCGCGGTGCCGGGCTCGTCGAGCACACCGCCTACCCGGAGGGTGCCACCGCCTGTCGCTGACTCGAGCTGATTGTTCTCGTCATATGCAGAGGTCTGCACGTCGGTCTCGCGCTGAATTACAGTCCGATTGCCGACTTGGTCGTACTCGAAGTACCAATACTCCGCCAACCCCGTCCGTTCCACTTTCACGAGGCGCGAGAGCCCATCGAATCCGTAGCTCTCAACGTGGTGCGGCAGTGGTCTTGCTGGTCAGGTTGCCTGCATCGTCGTAGGTGTAGTCGATGTCCGAGATCGGAGTCGGGCCGAGAGTGATGCTGAGGTTCGTCAGACGATCGAGATCGTCGTACGTATACTCCGTTACGATTCCGTTGGGATAGCTCTTCGAGAGTCGGCGATTCACGTCGTCGTATGTAAATCGACGACCTGCGAGCCTCGTGTGATGGTCGTGAGACGGCCGGCGTCGTCGTACGCGTACTCCGAGAAGAGCTCTCCGTCGAGAATCACGGTCAGGTTCGATTGCCAGAGAGATCGTAGTCCGGAGGTCACAGTTGAGCCATTGCGGCTGCTGGTTTCGGTCAGGATCTGACCGGCCAGATCGTAGGTCCAAGTCAGCGTATCGCTTCCGTTCGATGCGGTTTCGAGCCGCCCAGCAGCATCGTAGGTGAAGCTGGCATCCGAAGTGGCCGTCAGAGTATGACTGCCCAGTGAGCCGTCCCAAACCATCGTAGGAATATGTCGTCACCACACCTCTACGATTGGTCTTGGTCTCGAGCAGTCCCTGCGAGTCGTGCGTGAACTTCGTCGAATTCACCGTCTGGGTAGATCGTCTTCGTTAGTTGGCCTCGTTGGTCATACTCGAAACCGGTGGATCGGCCCTTTGGATCGGTGATTGATGTGACTCTGCCAGACTCATCGTACTTCGATCGAATCACTCCAGCTACGGAGTTAACCTTTTCCACCAATCGCCCGTAAGAATCGTAAATGTTGCGTGCAGCGTGACCGAGAGGATCGGTCATTTCGGTTACACGCCCACTAAGGTCGTAGGAAAAGGCGGTGTATGTGCCGTCCGGCATGGTTTCACGAAGGACTCGCCCGCGCTCGTCGTATGTGATCGTCGTGGTTCGAGCCAGTGCATCGGTCACCGAGTTCCTTCGTCCCATGTCGTCGTACTGAAACGGGTCACGTGCCCCAGCGGATCGGTCACGGTCTCCAGATCCCCGTCGGTTTCGTAGCCGTAGGTCGTGACCTTGCCGCGCGGATCCGTCACCGTTTCGACTTGACCACGGGTGGTGTAGGTATAGGTTGTGGTTCGCGAGGTGGCTTCGGTTACCTTCTCGGTGATGGTCAACGGTCCGTGATCACCGTAGGTGGTGGTCACTAATCCCCCACCGGGCGTTTCTATTGTCAGCAGCCGGTCCTCGTCGTCATAGGTGTACCTGGTGATCCTGCCCAGAGGATCCGTCACGGTCTCCAGCCGACCCTCGGCGTCGTAGGTGTACCTCGTTGGAGTCTCCTCGTTTTCCCGGTACTCCTCGATCCGCCCAACATCGTCATAAACCCACTCCTGGGTGTCGGCGGTCCCCCCGCCGCACGAAGAGCACGGGCCCGTGATCTTGACCACCCGCCGGAGACCGTTGACCCACCTCCAGTCGTAGACGGTGGAGTTGCCCAACGCGTCGGTGACGGTGGTGCGCCACGGCTCGTAGGTAAAGGTCAGCTTCTCCTGGCCGTCGGCAATCTCCGAGGTCAGCGCGAAACTGGCAAGATCGTACGAACCGTAGGTGTGACTCTCGATGGCGCGGCCGGAGGCGTCCTCGACGCGCACCACCTGGCCGTGGCCTTCGTAGGTGAAGACGTACCCGCTCCCGTCGGGGTACCCCACCCGGCGGAGGAAGTTGGAGGCATCGTACTCGTAGGCGGCGACAACCACCGAGCCCGCTTCCACGTGGGTCAACCGGTCGCGGTCGTCGTAGCTGAAGGCGAGGAACCGCCCACCCGGGTCGGTGACCCTCGAAAGCAGCCCTTTCGAGTTGCGCTCGAGGACCGTGACGTTGTTGCTGGTGTCGACAATACTGGTCAGTCGGCCCGCGGGGTCGTAGGTCTCATAAGCACCGCTCTTGAACTCCCGCCGGTACGACTCTCCTTCGCGGACGATCCGGGTCCGGTCGGTGGCGGGAAGCGCCGCATCGAAAATGCCGTCGCCGTCCACGTCCTGGTAGTACAGCGCCGGGACGCCGTCGTCGCTGCGAAAATCGATCGAGATGGAGTCGGGGAACGTCAGCTCCCGGCTGTAGCTGTGGGACCAACCGCGGCTGAAATCAGAATCCAGTTCGTTGAACGCGTTCTTGCTGTTGTAGCTGCGGACGAACGCCAACCCCTGGACACCGGGCACAACGATGTCCGTCTGATCGAAGTACACGTTCCCGGTGATGACGTTGACGGGCTCTCCGGCCGACTCGGACGGTGGGTTGGGCCCCCAGCCTCCGCCCGCCCCTCCACCGGAATCACACCGCATTTCCGGATCTTCAACCCGCGGATGACGAATGACGAGGTCTGCGTTCGCCAATTGGCTGCTGGTCACCTCCACGGTTTGGATGGCAGCGCCCGTCGTTCCGACGTAGTAGGTGGCGCGGCCCATTCCGCTGTGCGGCCACGGGTCGTAGGTCGGGTCCACATAAACGCCCCAGTTGTTCGAGCGCGCGAGCCCCTCTTCGGCGCGAAACTCGTAGTGGCCTGTCTCGTCGGTGTATCTCAGCGCGCCGCCTCCATCCGGGTTCCTCGAGAGACGAACGTGGTGGCCCGCGAGACCCTGCTCGGGCTCCGGGATGATGGTGACCCGCCCTTCGACCGCTCCCTGGCTGGCGTAGACCTTGAGGTCGAAGTCGCCGGTGCAGTAACCACATCCAGAGGCCTCGTCCCGCTCACAGTGCATGTACCCGCCGATCGGCGACCAGAAGTAGCCGCCGGTGATCACGTACCACCGCCAATCACCGTCACCCGCGGTGCCGCCGCCGCTGATCTCGATCGGGGTGTTCGGCTGGAAATCCCCGTAGTAACCCGCCGGCGCCGGACAGCACGTGCTCCACAGGGCGCCACCGCCCGGAACGGTGGAGCCGTCACCCGCGGAAAACGATCCGGTAAACGACCACGTGGGGCAGTCCTGTGCCAAACCCGGAGCGGATGTCATCGCGAGAACGATCGCCGCGGACAGGATCGGGCGCACGAGTTCCGCAAAAAACGGTCGAAGGCGCATCGGCCTACGGCAGTGGTGTCGCATCAGCCGGCTCCAGAATCGTGATTGTCGGTGGTGTCGTGTCGCTTGGATCGACCGGACATTCCCACCGCGTCGGATCGAGGGGCGCGCAGTCGGCACCGTCTATTGATCCGTCATCATCGGAATCAGCGTCCCAGGGCGACGTGCCGAATCCCAACTCGTCGGTGTTGGTGAGCCCGTCGCCGTCGAGGTCGGGGTTCGAGCAGCTCAGACCGACATTCACCGAGGCGCCATCGCCGAGGCCATCGCCGTTGGTATCGAAGACGAGCGGGTCGCAGGTGTACTGAGATTCGGCCCAGCCGCTCAATCCATCGCCATCGATGTCGTCGGTCAGCCACGAATTGTCGACCAGATTCAGATCGGGGTTGGGAACCGGCGTGTCGGAATAGGTGGACCCGATGTTGTAGCCCCAGGTGAAAACGGTGCCGTCGGCGCGCAGCGCCACCGAGTAGGAACCGCCGCCGTCCACTGCCACCACGTCTCGCAGGCCCCAGATCTGGACCGGCACGAAGCGGTTGACCCGAGTGCCGTCGCCGAGACGGCCGTAAAGGCCGCCGCCCGCACCCCAGGCCCAGAGCGAGCCGTCCTGCCTGATGGCGAGAACGTGCTGCAGAGCGGCGCCCATGTCCGTTACGCCGTCGAGAATCTGCACGGGAAGGGTTCGCTGTCCGGTGTCCCCCGTCGCCAATTGACCGTATCCGTTGTCGCCCCATCCCCAAAGGGTTCCGGCCTCGAGCCCGTCGGTTTGCAGGGCCAAGGAGAACCACTGTCCTGCCGCAATCCTCGTCACACCCGTCAGCCCGGCAACCAGAACCGGCGTCGACCTCACTGTGGTCGTCCCGTCGCCGACCTGCCCGTTGTTGTTCCAACCCCACCCCCAGACCTCGCCGTCGGAGGTGAGGGCCAGCGAGTGATAGCGCCCCCCGGCGACTGCAACCACGTGTGCGGGAACCGTAATCTGGACCGGCGAGGTGCGCGTGGTCGTGGTGCCGTCACCCAACTGCCAGTAATCGTTTTCGCCCCACACCCATACCGTCCCGTCAGACTTCACCGCGAGGGTGTGATGGTCGCCGGCGGCGATGGCGACCACGCCGCTCAAGCCCGGCACCTGCTGTGGAACCAGGCTTCGGTCGGTCGTGCCGTTGCCGAGCTGGCCGTCGGTGTTCAAACCCCAGCAGAAGACGGTCCCGCCGGAACGCAAGGCCACGCTGTGGCTTTCACCCGCGTCGATCGCCACCACATTGTCGAGCCCGGATGCAACAACCGGAATGCTGGAGTTCGAGGTCGAACCGTTGCCAAGTTCCCCGTTCGAGTTCCCACCCCATGCCACTACGGTGCCGTCGGCCATCAACCCGATGACGAATCCGCCCCCGGCTGCGACATCGCCGGTGACGACGTAGAAACCACTGCGGACACCACTCTCGCTCATTCCGGTCTTCCAGGCTTTGGCCTTGAGCACGGCGGCACGATCGAGGCCGATCTTCTCACCGGGGACAATTTCCGGATCGTCCGCCAGGGGGTCGGCCCCATTGGTCGTGAATCGAACAGTCGCATCGGGTGTCGCGGTAGTGATGGCAACCTCGGGCCCGGCTGCAAAGCGACCGGGCGGAGGATCGAAGGTCGGTGTGGCGACGAGACTCGGATCGCCGATCTCGTACAACCCGCCGGCTGTGTCGCTCGCCACCAGCCCTTCCGCAAATGCCTTGACCTTGAGGGTGACCGTCGCGTCGAGGGTGATCGGGCCGACGTAAAGAGCAGAGGCCGGCCCCGGCTGAGATCCGTCAGTTGTGTAGCGAATGACCGCGCCTGGGGTCGCCGAGGCGATACTCACCGTCTGAGCTTCCACGTAGCTGCCTGGCCCGGGGTCGAAGCTCGGGGTGGCGACGGTGTCCGGGGTGATGAAGTAGCTGGCTGACGCCACCGCGCTATCCAACCAGCCGGTGCGGCGGCCCTTGACCGTCAGACTGGCGGTCTTGTCGATCACAATGGTGCCGTCCGGCTCCACGACCGCATCGGTCGCGGTCGGAGCCGTCCCGTCGAGCCTGTAGTTCCAGCTCACCCCGGGCGTCACGCTCGACACGGTGACCTCCTGGGCGTCATCGTAGACACCGTTCCCCGGTGCCAACCCGGGCGCACCGACCCTCAAGGTGTAGGTCTCGGATCGGGTTGCGCTAGCCGCCCAACTCGTCTTCCACGCCTTGGCCTTGACGGTCGTGCTGAAGTCAACGACGAGCGTGCCGCCGGACGCGACGATTGGGTCGACCAAGGTCGGCTCCAGCCCGTTCATCGTGTAGTGGATTTCGGCGCCGGCGAGCGGGCACGTCACGGTGACGATCTTTGGCACGTTGTAGGTCCAGCCGGATGGGCTCAGGGACGGAGTCGGAACCGTGAGAGTGAACACCGAGGTCGCGATCGAACTCATCCCGCCCGGTGCCTGGAAACAGCCCGCCTTGACGATCGTTGGCTCGGTGAGCGTGAACGGCTGGTCGTAGACCGGAGACCCCTCGGCCGGGTCTGTCCCATCGAAGGTGTAGTGGGCCGTTCCTCCGCCAGCGCAGTCGATCGAGACGGTCACATTGCTCTGGTACACACCGGCTTCCGGAGAGATCAACGGCGGATCCGGCGGCTTCACCGTCGCCGACCAGCGACTGGTGTCGCCGGTCTCGAAGCCGTCGGAAAATATGGTGTCATCCGCCTTTGCCGCCGATTCCGCGGTCGGCTTCGAACCCGCAATCGCGGCGCCGAAGCGGTACCGTGCCGCGGAGACGGGGGACGGTTGCCAACCCGGTCTGAATGCACGAGCCTGAAGTACCGTGGTCTCGTCGATCACGATCGGAGCGGTGTAGAGGGTCGATGCTTGGTCGGGAGTGTTGCCGTCCGACGTGTACCGAACGGATGCCCCATCCGGGCCGGCCAGATGCACGACCTGGGGATCTCGGTAGACCCCGCCTCCGGGTTCGAAGCGCACTGCCGGCAGCCGGAAGAGATAGTCGGCGATCGTGACATCCGACGGGGTGCGGTCGGGAGCGAACGCCCGGGCCAGAAGGGTCGAGGTCTCGTCGACGCGGGCGGTTCCGCCGGACGAGGTTTCCGTGGCGGGCACGCCCTCGGGCGAGGTCGAGTAGAGAATCGAGGCGTCACCGGTGGCGCTGGTGATGGTGACGTCCTGCTTCGTATCGTAGGTGCCGCCCGGCGGGTCGAGCACCGGTCGTCCGGCCTTCCACTTGAATCCCGGACCGCTGATCGCGATCGGGACGGCCGAGCTTTCGGTGGTGCCGTCGCCGAGCTGACCGGCGGTGTTGCAGCCCCAGGTCCACACGACGCCCTCGTCGGTGACCGCCAGGCTGTGGTCGAAGCCGGCGGCGATCTCGACGATCCGCTCGAGCACGAGCGGGCCGGGTTGCGATCGGCCGATGTGAGTGCCATCGCCGAGCTGCCCCCACTCATTGCGACCCCAGGTCCATACGGTCCCGTCTACCAGCCGGGCGAGAGAGTGGCCCCCACCCGCCGCCACCGTGACGGCATCGGGGAGTACGATCGCCGGTAGGCTCGGGCGTAAGCCTTCTGAGTTCCTGGAGATCAGCTTCGGAGTGCTGGAACGGCCGGCCTTTTCGCTGCCATCCTCGTCCGGGACGATGGCGCCCCAGCCCCACAAGCTGCCGTCGATCTTCCAGGCGACGGAGAAATCTGCGCTCGCGTCGATTCCCACCGCGTTTCGCAACACGAGCACCGGCGAGCGACAGTCCTTATTGGAGCCGTCGCCCACCTGCCCGGAGTCATTTGCACCCCACGCCCACACGTCGCCGTCGGAGGTCAACGCGAGGAGGTGCGCGGCGCCCGAGGCCAGGGCTACGACGTTCGCCAGCCCGAACACCGGGACGGGAACCGGCGACGAAACGACCTCAGTGTCGTCGAGCTGACGGTCGCCGATGGCGCCCCAGACCCAGACGCTGCCGTCGGGGAGGGCAACCGCCGAGTGGCCTTTTCCACCCGCAGCCGTGCCTGCCTCGGCGGCGGCGCTCGCAAATGCTACGGACGCCAACAACAGCAGCGCCCAGTTCGAGAATCGCGGAATGGTCTGACCCGTGATCGGTCGACTCCCCTTTCCGATTCGAAAACGCCCCCGACACACACGGTACGTCGAAAATTGACCCGCCGCCATCGGCCGTTTGCATGGTTTTTATCATCAATGTTGATGGTTCTGCGGTTTTTGAGTCTCCGGATCGAGAGAGCAACTCGTCCACGCCCTTCCTTTGAACCCTCAACGAACCAATTCGGCCGCGGCTCGCCGCTACGACACATGTATGGCCCAGAGGACGGTGTCGCCGCTTGGGAAGGTGTCGGCGCGGATGGTTGACGGGACGTCGACCCCATCCTTCATTTTCCCTGTCGGGCGCGGATGTTTTGGATCGACCGCATGTCACGGAATTGGGGCGGAATCAACCCTCGCATGACGAAGGACGTCCGGCGGAGTGCGCCCACTCCTCACGTTCCGCGCATTGTCGTCGACCACGAGCCGAAGACTCGAATCCGGCTTTGACTTTCAACTCTTCTCCCCGTTTTTCCGCACCGCGTCTCAATTGGGGAACTCGACCTTCTCGAATGAAATCGGCTGTTGTATGATGCGCTCAGGTCACTCAACCAAAGTCCGGTGGACCGGTGCCATTCCGAAAGGAAGGCGGGCTTATCGCTCAGCAAGGCCCGGGGGAAAGGTCGCCCCGATCTCACGGGGACGACCCGCAACGAGTCGGCTTTTTCGAAATCATCGAGGAGCTGGGCAGGGGAGGTATGGGTGTGGTGTATCGCGCCCACGACCTCCGCCTCGGACGAGTGGTCGCGCTCAAACGGCCACGCCGAAAGCTCCTCGAAAAGCACGGCTTTCGCGATCGTTTCATGTCCGAGGCGAGGACTGCATCCAAGGTGATGCATCCGAATATCACGACGGTCTTCGAGGTCTTCGAACACGATGGTTTGCCCTGGATGGCGATGGAGCTGATCGACGGCGAGAGCCTCGCCACGATGCTCGATGATCGTGTACCGATCCCGTTCGACACCGTGCTCAGACACGCCGAGGAATTGTGTGATGCGCTCCGTGTCGCGCACAACGCCGGGATCCTCCATCTTGACATCAAGCCGGCCAACATCCTGATCGGCGGAGACGGGCACGCCCGTCTCACGGATTTCGGACTCGCGAGAGTCTGGGTCGAACCAGACCCCCAATTCCCCGGTTCAAACCTGACCACCGAGTCCGGTAGCACCGGTCGGTTTGTCGGCACCCGCGGCTATATGTCACCGGAACAGGCGTTGGGGAAGAGCCTGGATGCCCGCAGCGACATCTTTTCATTCGGCCTCGTTCTTTACGAAATGTGCACGGGCCGGCGGGCATTCTCGGGGAGCGATTCGTCAGCATGGCTGGACGCGCTCCTCCACCGGGAGCCGCCGCCCATCCCGGACCTCAATTCGGAGATCCCCGAAGAGTTTCAGACAATCATCCGCAAGGCCATGGGCAAGAGGAGGTTCCAGAGATACCAGAGCGCAAACGAGATGCTTCTGGACCTCCGGGCGACCCGGAGGTGGATCTCGTCGGAGAGCGGCCATTCGCCGATCAGGCGGCTCACGCAATGGGTGCGGAACGCGCGCCGGATCGGGCTGGCGGCGGCGGTCATCGCCGTGGCGATCGTGACGACCTGGATCATCGCGCATTCTCGGGCCAGGCCGGTGGCTGCGTCCGAGTGGATCCCGAAAAAGCTGACCAGGGCACCGGGGTGGGACGCCGAACCCGCGCTGTCGCCGGACGGCGGTCTCGTCGCATTTGCGTCGAACGCCTCCGGGAACCCCGACATCTGGCTGATCGACGCCGCCGGGGGAACACCGCTTCGCCTCACCATTCATCCGGGATCCGATCGCGAACCCGCCTGGTATCCGGACGGCTCGGCCATCGCCTTCACCTCGGACCGCAGCGGCGCCGACGCCATCTGGAAGGTGCCCGTGCTGGGGGGCGACCCAGTGCTTGTGGTGGCGAAAGGTGGCGACCCCGCAATCTCCCCGGATGGCTCTTCGATCGCCTTTTCGATCAGGAACTCTTCCGGAAACTCGAGGATCGCAATCACCCGACTCGACGACCCCGGCAACGTCAGGGTGATCACCGGGGACGATGACGGGATGCTCGATCACGAGGGTCCGGCGTGGTCTCCCGACGGGAGGAGCATCTGCTACTCCGGGTTCCGGGACCTGTGGTTGGTGTCGGCCGAGGAGGGAAGCCCGAGTCGACGGTTGACCAGCGAACAGAATGTGGATCGGGACCCTGCCTGGTCGGGCGACGGGAGGTTCATCTACTTCTCCTCCACCAAGGGCGGCACACGAGCCATCTGGTGGATATCGGCCAAGGGCGGCGAGGCGCACCGATTCACATCCGGCACAGGCCCCGAGGTGGGGCCGTCGCTGAACCGCGACGGAAATCGCCTCGCCTACTCCACGATCGTCGAAGAGCTCGACCTGATGGTGGTCGATCTCGTCTCCGGATCTCGGCTTCGCATGCCGGGATCGAGCTTTCAATCCCTGCCAGCGATCTCACCGGACGGAAGCGGCATCGCCTATGCAATCGACAGCGGCGACCGATACGACCTCTGGTTCCAAGCTCTCTCGGAAGACGGGCCGGGGCCTCGGCGACGCCTGACGGACCACCCCGCCACCGTGGCGACGCCGACCTTTTCACCGGATGGGAAGTGGATCGCCTTCTTCGGTTCACTCAACAAACAGCGGGACGTCTGGGTGGTTCCCGCAGCCGGCGGCGTCCCGAGGCGTTTCACCGACGATGAAGGCGCCGACATGCACCCCGCATTCTCGCCCGACGGAAGACGGCTGGCCTTTGCTTCTGACAGAGGCGGCGGTCGGACCCATATCTGGATCGCGCCGATCACCGACGGCGCCAGGTCCGGAGACGCCCGGCAAATTACCACTGGCGACAGGATAGAGATGTTTCCGACCTGGTCTCCGGGCGGTGGGATTCTGGCGTACCTGGAGGGCAATGAAATCCACTACGACGTCTGGGTCGTCGGGCTGGATCCCGAGAGCCCGCCCCGGCAAATCACTCACGACGTCGATGTGCGCTACCTCGTTTGGGGCGACGACGAGGCATCCCTGTTCGTGAGCGGGGTGTGGCGCGACGGCCGCGTCGAACTTCGAAAGGTCTCCGTCGAAGACGGTCGGGCCGAGGCCCTCGAGATTCCGGTCGTGTTTGGGGAGGAAGATGCGTTCGGCCTGTTCAGCGTCACGGCCGACGGGCGTTTCATCGGCTACTACGAGGAGGTGTTTGAGGGAGACGTTTGGATGCTCGAGCGTCGTTAGGTATCGCCCAATCATCAAATTTCGACCCATGAGCTGTCGAAACCGAAGGGAGGAAGAAAATGCCTGAATTCCCAAGTGACCCGGATGAGATGATGGCCCTTCTCGGTCAACTGAACGGGTGGTTGACACGGGTTCTGAAGGCCTATAGATATCCGGACATCACCCAGGGCGAGAAGTCTGGGATCGAAAACCAGGTCCGGTGGATGCTCGACGACGAATTTCCAGCGAGCAGCCACGTCGTCAGCTGGGGAGGACCGGGGCCACTCCCGCCACCATTGCCCCAGGTCGGTTTCCCGTGCCTGCTGTGCGCCACACCTGAGCTCGATGATCTGATCGCCGCCATCGAAGACCGGATGAGCCACGGAGAGTGAACGACTCGAGCGCCCCATCTCCTCTGCAGTCACTGCAGGTCGTCCTGACCAATAGCTGCAACCTGAGCTGCAGCTACTGCTACCAACGGAGCCGGCGCGGCACCTCGATGCGGTGGGAGGTGCTCCGCGCCGCGCTCGACCTGGTCATCCGGAGCGGTTACCGGCATCCGGCGGTGAGCTTTCAGGGGGGGGAGCCGCTGCTCGAGTTCGATCTGATCACGCGGGGGCTGGGCTATCTCGAAGAGAACCTCCCGGAAACCACCAGGCCGGACTTCTATCTCGTCACCAACGGCACCCTGATCGACGACGAGATCGCCGAAGAGCTCTGCCGCCGCAAAGTCCGAGTCGGTCTGAGCTTTGACGGCGTGAAGCGAGCCCAGGAAGCCCGGTGCCCGGGGACGTTCCAGACCCTCGAGAGGCTCGTCGCCGATCTTCGAAAAAACCACCCGTCGCTGGTCGACGAGTTCGTGACGGTGTCACTGACGGTGTGGTCCGGCAACCTCGAGGATTTGGCTGACTCGGTGATCTTCCTCCATGAGCTCGGGGTGGCCTCGATCGCCCTGAACCCGCTGATGACCCACGATCGAGGCTGGCGCCCCGGCCTCATCGAGGTGCTCGATGAACAGATTGGGCGTCTGTTTCGATATTGCCGCAAGCATCGCGACACGACCGGCAAGGTCCCTCTGCTGATGTTCAGGCGGCATCGGGGCGAGAGGCCGCCCGCGCCCGCCTTCGAGTCACGGTGCAGTGCCGCTGACGGAGGCCGGATCGCCGTCGACACCGACGGCCGCATCTACCCGTGTGTCGTGCTTGCGCAGTCATTCCAGTCGCTGCCCGAGGGGTTGCTGCAGTCCAGCGTCGACGCTCTCGGTCCGATCTGGGTGTCTCATGCAGCTCGTCCGGAACGACTCGACGCATTTGCGGAGGCGTGCCGGCGGCTGCCGCTTTTCGGGTCGAAAATTGCGATGGCCTCGTCGTACGGCGTCTGTCGCGACTGCCGGTTTCTCGACAGCTGTTTCGTCTGCCCGGCCTCCTTTGGGCACATCCGTGGAGATGACGGTCCCACCAGGGTCCCCGACAACCAGTGCGCACTCAACCGCGTCGGGCTCGAATACAGGGAGAATTTCCCGAGCCAACTGCATTTCCTGGATTTATTGAAGCCGTCTGTGAGAGTGACGTCTCGGGAACGGACAACCACGTTGCACTCGTGACGACCGCGGAGAGGTCGGCTCAAAGAAAAAGCAGCGCGCTGCCGCAGACCGCGACCGCGGCGCCGACGGCGGCCGGCCACGCCGCCTGTTCGCGGTAGAAGATCACGGACACCGGGATGATCAGAACCGGCACCAGGGCCATCAGGGTGGCGGCGACGCCGGCCTCGGTGTACTGGACCGCGAGGAGGGAGAGCGAGACGCCGAGGAAGGGGCCGAAGAAGGCGCCGATGCCGGTGCTGGTCATGGCCGGCCGATCCGCGAGGGCTGCGCGGACCCGCGGCCATCGGCTGATCGCGGTGAAGAGAACGGCGAAACCGGCGAGGCCTGCCAGCACGCGAATCTGGGTGGAGGCGAAGGCGCTGTAGGAGCCCATGCCGTACTTGGCGAGGACACCCCGATGATGGTCAGCGCCATGCCTGCCAGCTCCATCGGTGTCAGGAGTTCGTGCATGACCAAGAAACCGAGGATCGTGGTGAAGAGCGGCACCAGGGTCATCAACAGCATGGAGATCCGCGCGCCGACCAGGACGAAGGCACGAAACAGGCAGAGGTCGCCGATCGTGAAACCGACGAGGCCCGACAGCCCCAGCCACAGCCAGGTGTGGGAAGAGGCATCGGTCGGTAGCGGGGTGCCCCGGGTGACCAGGGTGAACGCTCCAAAGAGAAACACCGCCATCACGAGCCGGATCAAATTTACCGGCAGCGACCCGACCCTGCGCCCGGCGTTCTGGAAGGCGAGCGCGCTGACGGTCCAGCAACAGGCGGTCGCCAGCGCGGCCAGCTCACCGGCGTGGGAAAAGGGTGGCTCCATGGCCGGATGATTCTAGCCTTCACAGCTCACAGAACGGGAACGACCTGCGAGGTGAGCTCACGATCGATTGTGTGGTGCAGCCGGGACGCCTACCCCACAAGCGTGGTTTTGTGGTGCAGCCGTCCCGGCTGCACGCGCAGGCGGGACGCCTACGCCACAAGCCTGTCAGATCGGTTCAGGAAGACTGAGTCGACCAGAGCCCGTCGAGGGCGGGTGGCGCCAATGCTTCTGCGATCACAATCCGAGAACGAGGCGGAGCCCTTCATCGAGCGCGCCGATGAGCCGCTTTGGAAGCTCGCTCACCCGCTCGGTGAGGTATGACTGGTCGAGCGTGATCAGCTGCGAGACGTCGACGACGGAGTCTTTCGACAGCTTCGCATCGCGGCGCCGGAGCAGGGTGTTTCCGGGTGCTGCGGCGAGCTCCAGATTCGAAGTGATGACGGCGGCAACTACAGTCTGAATGCGACTCGCGTTGAAAGCGTCCGATTGGACGATCAGGACCGGCCGGCGCTTGCCTGGCCCCGAACCCGAGGGCGCGGGAAGGGTCGCCCACCAGATCTCGCCCCGCTGCATCACCAGTCCTCGTCGCCAAGCGAGGCGGACTGAGCCTCCGTCACGCGCAGATCGAGGCGCGAATCAACCCTTTCGTACAACTGATCGAGGCGCGCCGTCACGCCGCGGCTGCGATGCGCCTCCAGATATTCGCGGACCGCGGTTGCATAGAGCTGGCTGCGACTCACTCCGAGTCGCGCGGCCATTTCATCAGCCGCATCAAAGACATCGTCCGGGATCGAGATCGCGGTTTTCATGGAGTGAGTATAACTCGGGTTATACCCGGATTCAAGAACGTCACTTCGCTGAGGCCTTCATCATTGCGTGCGTGACGTCTACTCCACGAGCGTGGTTTTGTGGTGCAGCCGTCCCGGCTGCACGCGCAGGCGGGACGCCTGCGCCACAAGCCGGTCAGATCTGTTAACGAAGATTGAGTCGGTCGGAGGCCTTCGGATTCGCGGCCTGCGAGGAATACCCCCGCTGCCTACCTTGCTTTCTGATGCAACGACGGCCGCGCTGCATCGAGGGGGACCATGACACGACACGACGACCAGGGCGACGGGCGGCCGGAGATTCCACCGATCGAGGACGAGGCCACGATCTCGTCGAACGGGGTAGTGCTCCCGAGCGCCACAATCTCGGTGTCAGGATCGGCTTCAATTCCGGTAGGTGCAGACGCCGGTTCGCAACCGGTCACGATCGCCGGCTACCGGATCATCGGCGAGCTCGGCAGGGGCGGCATGGGAGTGGTGTGGGAGGCCGAGCAGGAACGCCCGAAGCGCCGGGTCGCCCTCAAGGTCATGCGCCGCGACCACCAGGTCGACGAGCTCCACGCGCGGATGTTCCAGCGCGAGGCGGAGACGCTGGCGCGGCTCAAGCACCCCAACATCGCGGCCATCTACGCCTCCGGCCACACCGACGACGGCTCCGATTATTTTGCGATGGAGCTGGTGACGGGCCGGACCCTCGACCACTGGCTCAAGAGCCGGCCGGGGGCTTTCGATTCCGACGAGCTCAAGCTGCGGCTGCGGCTCTTCCGGACGATCTGCGATGCGGTCCACTACGCCCACCAGCGCGGCGTCATCCACCGCGATCTCAAGCCCTCCAACATCGTGGTCAGCGACGAGGCGATGTCCGCGGGAGGCAGCGCTCACAGCTCCGCCGAGCCCGACCGTCAAGATCCTCGACTTCGGGCTCGCCCGCATCACCGACTCCGACATCGCGGCAACCACGGTCTCCGAGATCGGGATGATCAAGGGCACGCTGCAGTACATGAGCCCCGAGCAGGCGCGGGGCGAGGTCGATTCAATCGACGTGCGCTGCGACGTCTATGCCCTCGGCATCATCCTGTACGAGCTGCTCGCCGGCAAACGCCCCTACGACGTGTCGCGCTCGGCCCTCGCCGAAGCGGTGCGGGTGATCTGCGAGGAACCGCCGCGGTCGCTCAAACTGAGCTGGAGCGGCGCGGCGAGGCTCGACCCCGATCTCGAGACGATCGTCGGCAAGGCCCTCGACAAGGACATGGATCGCCGCTACGGAAGCGCCGCCGCCCTCGGCGAGGACGTCGAACGCCACATGGCGTCGCAGCCGATCCTGGCGCGGCCGCCCAGCGCTGCCTACCAGATGCGCAAGTTCGCGGCCCGCAACCGGGCGCTGGTGGGTGGGGCCGTCACCACCCTCATCGCACTGGTCGCCGGCGTGGCGGTTTCGACCACCCTCGGGCTGCGCGAGGCCGAGCAGCGCCGGAAGGCGGAGAACGCGCGCACCGATCTCGAGGCGGTGGTCGACTTCCAGTCGCGGATGCTGGCCTCGGTCGACCCGGAGCAGATGGGCCGTGCGATGCTCGCCGATCTGCGGGAACGGGTCGTCGGCGCCGCCCGCGACGGCGGCGCCACTGACGCTGCGGTCGAGGAGGCCCGTGCGGCCTTCGACGAGCTGACGAGGAGGGTCAACACCACCGACGCCGCGTTGAAGGTGATCGACTCGCAGATCCTCGGCCGGGCCGCCGCGACCATCGACACCGAGTTCGTGAGCCGGCCTGAGATCGGGATCGAGCTGCGCTCGACAATCGTCGGGACCTACGGTGAGCTGGGCATGCTCGCCCAGGCCACGGCGCAGGCGGAGACGGCCTACGAAGCCGCCGGCCGCGTGTTCGGCGCGGAGGACGCGAGGACCCTGGAGGCGGGACGGAAGCTCGCGGAGGAGCGGATGTTCTTCGGTACGCTCGACGAGGCCGAGTCGCTGGCCTCGTCCATCTTCGAGACCGAGCTCAGGGTCCTCGGCGAGAAGGACGAGAACACCCTGCGCTCGCGGCGTCTGCTCGCCATGCTGCGGGAGAGGCGGGGGCTCACGGAGGAGGCCGAGCAGGCCTACCTGGAGACCCTGTCCGCCCAACGCGAGCTCCTCGGCGACGAGGACGACGACACGATGGCGACCATGAGCTCGCTGTCCGCGCTCTACCGAAACCTCGGGCGCGGCGTCGAGGCCGAGAAGCTGGTGCGCGAGCTGATCGGGATCTCGACCCGGAAGCACGGGGCCGAGGACGCCAAGACCCTCATCTACCGCCACAACCTGGCCTGGATCTTCAACGGCATGGGGCGCTACGAGGAGGCCGCCGAACTGAACCGAGACCTCCTCGAGGTCAAGACCCGCGTCCTCGGCGCCGACCACCCGGGGACCCTGCGCACCATGAGCAACCTCGCCGAGAGCTACTACTTCCTGGGGCGGCTGGACGAGGCGCTCGCGCTCGCCGTCAAGAACATGGAAGCCCAGCGGCGCACGGTCGGCCCCGACCACCCCGACGCCCTCGACGCGACCAACTTCGTCGGCGTCATCACCAAACGGATGGGCCGCTTCGACGAGGCCGTGCCGTTCTACCGCGAAGCCCTCGAAGGGCGCAGCCGGGTGCTCGGGCCGGATGACCCCGACACGCTGCGGACGATGTACGGGCTCGCCAACCTCTTCGAGGAGCTGGGCCGAACCGCGGACGCCGAGCGCCTGTACCTGGAGACGATCGAGGGGCAGAAACGCACGTTCGGCGCCGAGCACCGCCAGCCCCTGCGATCGCAGATGAGCCTCGCGGGGTTCTACGCCAAATTGGACCGGGACGACGAGGCTGGCCGGCTCTACGTCGAGACCGCGGCGGCGCAGCTGCGGACGATGGGCGACGCCGACCCGGAGGCGATCTCCGGTCAGACCAGCGCGGCGCTCTACCTCATCAGGCGCGACCTGCTCGTCGAAGCCGAGCCCTATGCCGTTACCGGGTTGGAGCTCGCCGAAAAGGCGCTGGGGGACGACAACCCGATCACGCTCGACGCCAAGAACGCCCTCGGCTACCTGCGCCAGCGGCAGCAGCGTTGGCAGCAGTCGGAGGCGCTCTACCGGGAGGTCCTCGCGACCCAGGTGGAGAGCGTGGGCCGCGAGCACACCGAAACCGCCGCCACCCTCCAGAACCTCGCCTGCCTGTATCGCGACGCGGGGCGCTACGACGAGTCGCGCCAGCTGTTCGAGGAGGTCATCGCCATCCAGGAGAAGAGCTGGGGCCCGAACCACGCGTGGAGCGTCGACAACCTCGAGGATTATCTGAAGCTGTTGCACGCAATGGGTGACGAGCCGGGAGCCGCTGACGTCGAGGCCCGCATCCGGGCCATCAAGGAAACGTAACCGAGGCGGCAAACCCGGGGATCACCGGGTGTGGCCTCAGGAGAGTTCATTCCGCCAACCCCCGCCCAGATCCCTCCGCTCGCTCACTCCGTTCGCTCGGTCGGGATGACAGTGGTGGGTGGCCGTTCGCCCGGTAGGGATGACCGCCACTGAATGTCATTCCGAGCGCAGGCGCCGCGCCGGAGCCGAGGAATCCGGGGGGTGGCTTCAGG
The DNA here is from genome assembly GCA_963823345.1 of Candidatus Sulfomarinibacteraceae bacterium. Classification (GTDB taxonomy): domain Bacteria; phylum Acidobacteriota; class Thermoanaerobaculia; order Thermoanaerobaculales; family Sulfomarinibacteraceae; genus Sulfomarinibacter. Next base: position 153,983 of record CAWGLE010000005.1, on the reverse strand, counting down.
TACAACGTGTTACAAACCTCAGACCCGGTTCTCCGGTTGGAACGACAGGGCCCTTCAGAAAGGTGCGAGCCGTCGGTCGGGATGACCGCCACTGAATGTCATTCCGAGCGGAGGCGCCGCGCCGGAGCCGAGGAATCCGGGGGGTGGCTTCAGGTACAACGTGCTGCAAACCTCAGACCCGGTTCTCCGGTTGGAACGTCAGGGCCCTTCAGAAAGGTGCGACCTCTCGCGAAAGATCCTGCCAGTCCGGGTTGTGTTCTTCGATCAGACGCACCCGTTTCTCCCGCCTCCAGCCTTTGATCTGTTTTTCTCTGGCAATGGCGGCCCGAATATCGGTGGTCATTTCGTAGTAGACGAGACGGTTCACTTTGTACTTTTTTGTGAACCCCGGGATCTGGCCGTCCTTGTGCTCGCCGACTCGCCGGTTGAGATCATTCGTGACTCCTGTGTAGAGGACGCCCGAACGACTCGCCAGGATGTAGACGAAGTAGTTGGACACAGCGGAGCGAGGGTATCAGGATCAACTCCGGGGATGCATCTTCCGAAAGCCCCCGCCCAGATCCCTCCGCTCGCTCACTGCGTTCGCTCGGTCGGGATGACAGAGAGGGGTGGCCGTTCGCTCGGTCGGGATGACAGGGGACGGAGCGGGTCGTCGGGCGGGATGACCGCCACTGACTGTCATTCCGAGCGCAGGCGCCGCGCCGGAGCCGAGGAATCTGGGTGGGCGGCTTCAGGTACAACGTGTCGCAAACCTCAGAATCGGTTCTCCGGCTCGAACGACAGGGGACGGAGCGGGTCGTCGGTCGGGATGATCGCCAATGAATGTCATTCCGAGCGCAGGCGCCGCGCCGGAGCCGAGGAATCTGGGGGGTGGGCCCCGCGGGTCGTCGGTCGGGATGATCGCCAATGAATGTCATTCCGAGCGCAGGCGCCGCGCCGGAGCCGAGGAATCTGGGGGGCGGCTCCAGGAATGACCCTCCCGAAGCCACCCACCCAGATATATCGGCCGCGATGCCACCAACCGGGCACTGATCAGCTCAGGGCCGCAGCCAGCTGTCCCAGGAGGCCGCTGCCGTCGCCGCTCCAGGACGATCCGTGCATGCACGCCAGGGTGGTCGGTTTGTTGGCGGCGAGCTTGGCGATGAGCCGGTCCGTGTCCCTGGCGTGGGCGAAGTAGTCCATCGCGTCGCGCATGGCTTCGCTCGGCCCGAGAATGTCTCCCTCGATCAGAGGTTCGTGTTTGTCGCCCGGCTGGGTGAACAGATCGCCGCAGAACAGGGTCGACGTCTTCTTCTCGAAGAGGTAGCCGCAGTCCCACCCGTGCGGCAGGTGGGGGGTGTCGATCCAGCCGACTACGTGCTTGCCGAGAGAGAGTTCCTCGCCGTCGCCGAGACCGCGCGCTGCGCGGTCGGCAACGTCGTCGACCGACACCATCTTGGCGATCGCGCCGCAGAGCGGCACCGCATGCGGTGCGATGGCCAGGAGTTCGTTCAAGGCGCCGGCCTCGTCGGCCTCGAAGTGCGAGATGCCGAGATAGCGCAACGTGCTGACCGGAATCACGCTTTCGATCGCCTCCCGAACCAGGGGGAACAGTCCCCGGAGCCCGGTGTGGAAAAGGAGCGGTTCGTCGTCGGCGATCAAGAACTGGTTGAAGGTGAATCCCGTCGGAAGGGCCGGGTTGGGCGGCACCGGTGTGCTGATTCGGTAGATACCGTCACCGATCTCGGCGATGCTGGTGTTGGACTGAGAGTTCGTGATTTTCATGGCGACTCCTTATCGAACTGCGTAGATGAAGGTGTAGACCGCCATGCCGATGACGATCAGCGAACCGACGCTGAAAAAGGTGGCGCGGACCTCGTGCGGCTTCGCGGTCGAGTACGCCCAGAAGTGCGCCATCCGGGTGACCACGAACCCGTAGAGGAGCACCTGGGCGACCCACAGTGCGGGCTGGGTCCAGACGAAAAGGAGTCCCGCGATCAGGAAGGCCGGAATGTTCTCGAGGTCGTTGTGGTGCATCCGCCGGGATCGCTCGACGTAGTCATCCGCGTCGAGTTGACCGGGGCGGGGCTTCGGGTTCGCTAGACCCGCCGCGGCGTCCTCCGGGTTGAGAAATCCGCCGCCGATCTTCATCATCCGATAGACGGTGATCCACCCCTGCCCCATCAGCTTGAGGATCATGATGGTGGCGGCCAACACATAGGTCACAAATACCGGGTTCTCGAATGTCATCGTGTGCCTCCTTTGAGCGCTGCTTCTCGAAACGTTGTACAAAGGTCATCAATCAGGTCTTCGTCACTGTGGATCAGAGGATCGTTGGCCGAGGCCGCGATCGCCTTCATGTTGAGAAGCCCGATCACCGCCATGTGAGCGGTGAAGGCGAACCGGCGCGGATTCCTTTTCTTGGGGAAGGCGCCGGTACGCTGGTCGGAACGAAGACGGGACTCGGCGCCTTCGTACAACATGCCGTTGACCGGCCGGATGCGCTCGAGCTCATCGGGACCCATGATCCCTTCGAAATCGCCGCCGGGCCCCATCTTGTGAAACAGCATGAAAAGCGCGAGCCGGTTGCGATAACGATTGAACACGGTGCGCATCAGCTGTTCGACCGCGTCGACTCCACTCTCGGTCGCCTCGACCGCCGCCTGCACTTCGGTCGCCAACTCGAACCACTCGCGCAGCAGCAGCTCGAACAAGAGAGCTTCTTTGCTGGCGAAGTAGTAATACAGCGCCGGTTTCGTCAGTGCGAGTTCGTCGGCGACGGCTGCGAGGGTGAAGCTCGCCAACCCGCTGCGAAGCACCGCCTCTCGAGCAGTGTCGAGGATTTCGCCGCGGGTCTGGTCCCGTCGGCGCTCGTTCCGGGCCTCTCGTTTGGTACGGGCAATGCCTGTTTTGGGTGAAGCCATGAAAAGAATTTAACTGAGTTAAAATAATTTGTCAATGGGTAAATTAAGTATCGGCGCCGAAAATCCATCCCGACGTGAGCAGGGAGGGGATGAACCCCTCCCCTACGTTATTCAGAAGCGTGTGTCGCGCCGGGTTTAGCCCCGCCCGGCGTCCCGCGCCGTCTGCAGGATCGCGTCGGCTAGCTCGTTCGGGACCTCCTCCTGGAGGAAGTGGCCGGCGTCGGTTTCGGTCACCTCGGCCCCCGGGAACAGCTTCCTCATGCCGTGGACGGTGCGGCCGAGGATGGGATCGCGGAGACCCCAGACGAGGCGAACGGGGCCATTGAAGGTGCGGGCCCAGTTATCGGCCTCTCGCATTGTGTGGAAGGTCGGGCTTGCGAGATCGGTGGGAACGAGACGGGCGAGGGCGAGCGGAGCGGCACGGTCGTCGAGCTTGGGGAACGGGTAGAGGTAGGCGCGGCGCTCGGTGGCACCAATACTCAGGCGGTCCCCCTGGACTCGGTGGAGGTTTCGCACCAGAAGGTTGAGGTGGCGAAAGGCGAGATCGCTGAGGACGGGGGTGTGCGAGAAGCGGTGGAAGGGCGTGACCCGCGGCGGGCGGGTCGGCACCCGAAAGCTGGTGTTGCCGAAGACGGCGCCCGCGACGCGGTCGGGGTTGCGGGCAGCCATGACGGCGCCGATCGGGCCGCCCCAGTCCTGGGCGCCCAGAGTGAGGTCGTGGAGGTCGAGGGCCCGGACCAGGGCCGAGATCCGTCCGGCGTGGAAGTCGAGAGTGTGGACCGCAGGATCGCGGGGTTTGTCGCTGAGGCCGAGACCGACGAGGTCGGGGGCGATGATGCGGACGTTTTCGCGCGCGAGAATGCGGATGACCTTGCGCCACAGGTAGCACCAGGTCGGGTTGCCGTGGAGGAGGAGGATCGGTGGGCCCTCGCCCTCATCGATAAAATGGATGGTGTGGCCGGCGTCCGCGATGACGCGGCGGTTGAAAGGGAGCTGGTCCGCCAACCAGTCAGGGAGCGGCGGCGGCGGACCGAAAACGGGCTTCATCTGATGTTGTTGATCATGTTCTTGACAGTGTCGTGGCCCGCCTTCATCGTGTTGGACATCGTCTGGAAGGTGCGGGACTCGGCGCCCTGGGCGTTCTTCAGCTCGTCGAGCGACGCGGTCATGGCACGGTCCTTGTGGCGCAGCCGCTCGGACACGCGCACGTACTCCCGAAGGGCCTCATCGTAGGCCACCAGGTCGAGCTCGATCTGGTCGCCGAGCTCGCGCGTTCGTGCGGACGACTGCAGCTGGCGGGCCGCTTCGAGGGCCTTGGCGTACCCGGTCTCCCATTCGGTCAGTGGGGCCTCCTCAGGATTCGCGATCGCGGCCTGGTGGGTCACCACCCGCGACTGGACATCCTGGGTCTGCGCGGATGCCGGCAGCGCGAAAACAACTGTGGCGGCCAATAAGACGCCGAAGGGAACCACCCGGTCCGGACGCAGCTCGTTCATGTCGCACCCCCTGTTGGTGCCCCACGATGACACGTTCGGGTGGATCACTGCAAGCCGGCTCCGGAGATCAGGCGGCCTCTCGGCTCCGCCAGGTCTGTGATGAGTCCGCCGCCGTCAACCGGGCCGCCGCTTCCTGGGGCGCCAGAGCCGCGTGGATGAATCCGTGAACCGGGGTGGCGACTGAGGCCCTCCGGCCGACGCGGACCACCGCGCCGCTGAGCGAGTCGAGCTCCGACGCCCGCCCCTCCATGATGTCGCGTTGCATGGAGGTGGTGAAGTGGTCGGGAAGACCCATCACGAAGTCGAGGGTCCTCTCGACGACGTCGTCGGCTAGCGTCACGCCGCGCGCCGCCGCCAGAGCGGCCACCTCCTCCATCGCCCGCCGCATGAGCTGGAGGGTGTCCGGGTTGGCGCGGAGATCGGCGAGCGGCCGGCGGGCAACAGCGCCTACGCCGCTGGTCGACGCGATCAGCAGGAACTTGCGCCAGATCTCGGCCCGGATGTCCGGCGACACCTCGACCGCGATTGCGGCACCCTCGAGGGCGGCCGCCAGCCGTCTCACCCGCGGGCTCGTCCGTCCGTCGAGCTCCCCCAAGGCGATCCAGGGCGCCACGCCCATGTGGCGGATTCGCCCGGGCTCGACGATTGCGGCCGAGATCCGGCAGGTGCCGCCGAGCACCGGCCGCGGACCGAACACGGCCGCCAGCTGGTCGGTGGTCTCGATCCCGTTTTGCAGCGGCAGGATGGCAGTGCCGGCTCCGACGAGCGGGCGAGCGGCCTCGGCCACCGAAGGAACCTGCCAGGTCTTGACACCGAGAATGACCACATCCACCTCGCCCACCTCGACGGGGTTGTCGGTGGCGGCGACGTTTTGGAGGTGCAGGTCACCGAGCGGGCTTTCGACGCGGAGACCCTGCGTGCACAAGGTCTCCAGTGTTGCGCCCCGGGCGATAAAGAACACCTCGTGACCCGTCGCGGCGAGCCGCGCTCCGAAGTAACCACCCACTCCGCCGACGCCGATGATGCAGATCTTCATGTTGCCTCCACCAGGTCCTACGCGGCCGATGGAGCGGACCCGCCACGGCGAAAAGAAAACCCGCGTGCTTGGCACGCGGGTTTCGTGAGGGTACGGGGCCGGCAGAAGGAGGGATAACCGGCGCCGTGTTTGGAGCTGTCAGTCGTTGTGGGGGTTGCGCGACTCGTCCATGCCGATTTCGCTGAGCGTGACGTCGGTCGCGGTCTGCAGACCGGCGACGGAGGACGCGGGGCAGAGATACGTGTTACCGCTGTCAACGGCTTTCACCCAGACGAACCCCAGATTGGCTTTGCGGTTGATGATTTCTTCAAACATGTTGCACCCCTCTCGTTGTGTTCGGTCGTTGCTGATTGTTCGGCTTTTCCGAGATCCACACCGGGTAACGGGTGGCGCTGGAATAAAATTCCATGTTTATTCTAAGTTTTAAAAATTTTTTCTAAGATATTGAAGAAAACCGATTCAGGGCGAGATCCGCGGGTGCGGGCCGAGATTTCGTAACACCCCGATGCATCCGACGTGGAGGCAGACCAACGGCCGTCGGGGGAAATGCCCGGGCCCCACTCCGAAGCGTCGGTGAGGATGAACGGCTCGATCGTGCCGGGGTCATCGGGTTCGAGCCGAATTTTTTGACCGTCGGAACGTCTGAAAATTGCCCCGGACAGCCGGACGACGTCGCCTGAACGAGGGGTTCCCCGGTCGGGAAAACAGGAATTCCGAAGAAAATGTTGATATCTGAGGAGTTATTTGTTATGTTGCGGTGTCTGTTGCCGGCCAACGGGGCCGGCTTCTGTATAGGCGGACGCAGTGTTCGCCACGATGTTCGAGACGGGCGCGCCCGCAAAAGGCGGCGCCCACGGAGAAAAGAGAGAGTATGTCGAAGAAACTGTTTGTTGGTAGTTTGAGCTGGGACACGAACGATGAGAGCCTGCGCAATGCGTTCAGCTCCCATGGCGAAATCAGCGAGGCCGTCGTGGTCAGCGACCGCGACACCGGTCGTTCGCGCGGTTTCGGCTTCGTGACCTTTGAGGATGACGAGGCGGCTGACAAGGCCGTTGCGGCACTCAACGGAACCGAGCTCGATGGTCGTACCATCCGCGTTGACGTGGCCCAGGCCAAGCAGCGCACCGGTGGCGGCGGCGGCGGTGGTCGCGGCGGCTACGGCGGCGGCGGCGGCGGTGGTCGCGGTCGGGACGGCGGCGGCTACGGCGGCGGCTGGTAAACTCACCTCACAATCACATGGAACCCCTCCCTCGCGGAGGGGTTTTTTATTGTCCGGCCCCACCCAATGCCGGAGGAGTCCCGGCGAAGCCCGGAGGGCGAAGCCGGATGCGGGCGGCCGGCGCCCACGAATTCCCCCTGGACCATTGTTCCGGCAAACCATGCGTGTTATGTTGCGATTTCCGTAGCCGGCCGCCGTGGCTGGCTTCTGCTCGGGTGGAAGCACTGTCCACCGCAACTTTTGAACGGGCGCGCCGGCAACGGCAGCGCTCAGGGAGACGAGAAGAGACATGTCGAAGAAACTGTTTGTTGGGAGTTTGAGTTGGAACACGAACGACGACGGTCTTCGCGCCGCGTTTGCCGCCCACGGTGAGGTCAGCGAAGCCGTCGTGGTGAGCGATCGCGACACCGGTCGTTCACGCGGTTTCGGTTTCGTCACCTTCGAAGACGACGAAGCGGCCGACCGGGCCATGGCCGCCCTCAACGGCACGGAACTCGACGGACGGACCATCCGGGTCGATGTCGCCCAGGCCAAGCAGCGCACCGGTGGCGGCGGCGGCGGTCGGGGTCGGGACGGCGGCGGTCGCGGACGCGACGGCGGCGGTCGCGGCGGCTACGACAGCGGCTGGTAAACCAGTACTCAACAAACCGAACCCCTCCTCGCGGAGGGGTTTTTCATTTCGGATTTCGGATTTTCGCTCGCGACCTCAAGAAATTGAAGGCGAGCATCTACTCTGTTGGCTGATGGCCCGGATGCCCGCCACTCTACTTGGTGACGGTGGCGTCCTCGATGATTACGGTGTAGGTGTAACCGGCGCCGAAGTCCTGGTCGACGGCCACCCTTCCGGTGACAACGACCGCGTCGCCCACTGCGAGGTCGGCCGTGGTGGTCACCGTGATGTCGTTCGTGCCGTCGGCGATTTCACCCGAGCCGTCCTGGATGTGAAACCAGTTGCGTCCGAGGATGGCGGCGTTGTACTTGACGACCCGCCCGCTGAGCGTGACCTCCGACCCGGCGAGATCGACCCTTTTGCTCCAGACATCGGCGATCGTCATGGCTCCGGCTGGACGTGCGATGGCGCCCACATCGACAGCCTTCTGCTGATCGACCGCAAAGGCGTCGAGAGGTGGGTGACCGGGCGGCAGGTCCGTGGCGGACGGCTGCGCGATGGCCGGCGCCTCACCTTCCGGCACGATAAAGGACGCGAAGTAGATCAACGGAAAGTCGCGGTTGAGCGTGTTGCTGTGGAAGTCGCGCATCGGGGTTTCCAGGGGAAAGACGACCCGGTCGCCGACAGCGACCTCGAACTGGCCGGCGGCGGCCCAGATCTCGTCGCCGGCGTTGTCCACCTTGACGTAGGTGTAGCCGCCCGAGTTCATGGTCTCGAGGACGGCGCCCGTCACCATTTCCGGCCCGCCGGTGTTGGCGGCGTGGGAAGCAGCCGATTCAGGGGTTTCCGCGACGATCTCCTCTTCGGCGGCCGGCTGGCCCGAGCAGCCGACGGCAGCGCCGAAGACCAGCGTGGCAACGATCGAAAATGCGGCCTTGATCTTCATTGGGTATTCTCCATTTCCTCGGTCTGGCAATAGTGTTCGCGCACCTGGAAGAGGTGATGCGAGGGCGACACCCTAGCACGTCTTCAGGTTAACGCCGCGCCGGGGTCGAAGATTTCGTTGCTGCAGTATCGCGGCGAATCAGCAGCGGGGGCAACCGCAGCGCCGATCTTCGAGCCACCCCCAGATCCCTCCGCTCCGGCCCTGCGGGCCTCCGGTCGGGATGACACGAGGGAACGCCCTGCGGGCCTCCGGTCGGGATGACACGAGGGACGCCTGCGGGCCTCCGGTCGGGATGACACGAGGGAACGCCCTGCGGGCCTCCGGTCGGGATGACACGAGGGAACGCCCTGCGGGCCTCCGGTCGGGATGACACGAGGGAACGCCCTGCGGGCCTCCGGTCGGGATGACACGAGGGAACGCCCTGCGGGCCTCCGGTCGGGATGACTGCACGGAGACGTCCGGCCGCACGTCGAGGCGTGATGACACACGGGAACATCGACAGCCGAAAACTGTCATCCCGACCGAGGGAGCAGGGCGACCGAGCGGAGGGATCTGGGGGGCGGCTTCGGGAAATACCCTTCCGAAAGCCTCCGACCCGCACCCTCAATTGGTGTAACCCAGAGCCCTGAGTTGTGCCAGCTCCTCGGGGCTGACGTCGGCGCCTTCGCCGTCGGGTTTGACCTTCTGCGCCTCGGTCATCTCGCGCCACTGTTCGAGCTGTTGCCGGAGGTCCGCCACCACATCGGGGTGGCTGCCGGCGACGTCGGACAGGTTGAGCGGGTCGTTGACGTGATCGAAGAGCTCGAACTCCGGGCGGTCGTCGCGGACGACGACGTTCCAGATCAGCTTCCAACCGTCGGCGATGACGGCGAACGAGTCGGCCGTGCCCTCGGTCTCCTCGCCGGGAGGGTTCTTGCGTTCGGTGAAGACAGCGCGCCGGTTCCACCCCATGGCGGAGGGATCGTCAGGCGCAGCCAGCACCGGGAGCAGGCTCGCGCCCTGCGCGGAGGCGGGCACCGGGAGCTGAGCCAGCTCGAGGAGAGTCGGCATGAGGTCGATCGATTGGGTGGTGCGGTCGACCACCAGCCCGGCCGGGACCACGCCCGGCCACGTCACGAACATCGGCACGTTGACCAGCTCGCCGTAGGCCGAGTGGCCGTGCCAGTGGTTGCCGTGCTCGAGGAACTCCTCACCGTGGTCCGCGACAAAAGCGATCAGCGTGTCGTCGCGCAGGCCGAGTTCGTCGAGGCGTTCCAGCAGCCGCGCGACCTCGTAGTCCATCGCCCGGATCGAACCGTCGTACCAGGCTTTCTCGGCGGTCACGAAGGTCTCGGAGTCGACCCCGGCTTGGGCCAGCTGTTCAGCGCTGGGAAGGTGGTGAAAGACCTTGACGACCTCTTCGACCTTGGCCAGTTGTTCCTCGTGGTCGGTGATCGAGCCGCCGTCCAGCCATCGTTCGTCGTGCGGGTGCATGGGACGGAAGGGGCTGTGAGGGTCGAAGACGTGGAGAAAGACGAAGAACGGCTGCTCCGCGTGGTCGTCGAGCCACGGCAGCAGACGGTCGACGTAGGTGCGCGAGGTCTTGCTGTGGTAGTCGCCGAGGTCGTCGATCGACTCCCGCTCGTGGAGGACCTCGACCCCCTGCTGGAGATTGCTGTTCTTGCCCGAAAACATCACCGACGAGGTGTGAAAGGTGGCGTAGCCCGCCTCGCGGAATGCCTCGGTGAGCGTCGTCACCGACGCCGGAATCTTGTGCGGGATGTCGTAGATGCCGTGCGACGAGGCGTACAGCGAGGTCAGGATGGACGGCACCGCGACCTTGGTCCACGCTCCCTGCGAGATGTTGTCGGCGAACCGGGTGCCCCGGGCGGCGAGGGCGGCCAGGGTCGGTGCGGTCGGGCGGTCGTAGCCCCAGGCGTCGAGGTGGTCGGGCCGCAACGTGTCGGCGACGATCACGATCACCCCGCGCGGCGCTCCCGGCGGTCCGAGCGCGGCACGGGCCGCGGCGGGCTCGGTGACGGCCGGGCGCGCGCCGCGGTGGCGGATGGCCGGTGATCCCCAGAAGCCGATGTGGCCGTCCTCGTCGGATTCGAGCGACAGGGTGAGCTCGACCTGCTGCCCCGCAAGCTCGTCGAGACTGACGGCGAAGTCCTCCCACCGGTCGCCGGTGGTGACGGTCCGTTCGCGATACACCGCCTCGCGACCCGGGCTCGTCGCCGTGACCTTAAACGTTATGGGGTGGTTGTCCGGCGTGCCGACCGCGAGGTCGAGCCAGGGCCTCTCGCCCAGCTGCTGCCGCCACCTCAGCCCCTCGGGCGCGCGCGCCACCAGGGTCTCCCGGAACACGCCGCCGAGCCCCTGCCAGCCGACCCCGGCCGGCACCTCGGCGAGGTGTTCGGTGCGCGGGATCACCCGCAGACTTTCGACGGCGAAATCTGCCCCGTCGGCCTCGAAGAAGGTCAACGACAGGTGGCGGAGATCGCCGATGGCCTCCATCTTGGACAAGGTGGCGTTGTCCTCGGTCAGAAGATAGGTGGCCATTTCATCGCCGGGGCGGAGGTCGGCCATGTAGGAGGAAAGACCGGTGCTCTTCAGGTCCTTCAGGAACTCTTCCCTGTCGATTTCCTCCCGCCTGAAGGTGTCGATGCCGAGTTTGGCGCCGCTTGAAATCCGGAGCCTGACCTCGATCGCCCAGAGGCGGTCGTCAGGAAACTCGTTCTGCGGTACCGCGAGCGTCAGGATCGGCAGCGCCCCGGCCCGCCCCTGCAGGAGACCGTTCGCGACCTCGAGGCCGGAGACGTCGTTGAAGGCCGACCAGCCCACCATGGCGACGTCGTCCTGCTTGGGACGCAGCGGGGACGAACCGTCGAAACGCCACTCCAACCGCGGAAACTCGAGCCGGATGTCCGGCGACCCGTCGATCTCGGCGGCGGCGAAATCGTTGACCAACGAAACCGCGGGCGGCGTCTCGGCAGGCGCCGAACATCCGGCTGCGAGTGCAGCACCCGCCGCGGTGAGTACGGCGAACCAGCGATCAACCAAACCTGAGCGCAATCCCTGCATAATCACCGCCTCCCAGACTGTGAACGATGTTCCACGGCACACAACCCGGAACGGTCCCGTCTCATTCCCGAAAAATCCTGTAAACATCAAGGAACTCAATGGCTTATCAACGAACCCGGGTGGAATTGAGAAAAACCTCCGGCAGCCGCGACGGCACGGCGGATGATCGGAGGTGGAATATCGAGAACCTGTCGGTGTTTGTTGATCTCGATGGTGACGCATGAGCGATGAACCGAATTTGTTGACGAACTACCTGCCGCCCGAGGTCATCGACTACCCGGCGAAGTGGTTGGTTTCGGACGGCCCGTCCGGGCCTGACGGGGTGTTCCTGTTCTTCGACCGGATCGAGATCGGCCGTTACAGCGAAAAGAAGAGCGGGCTGACGGGGGTGCTGCGGGTCCACGACCCCACCGTCTCGTCACGTCACTGCGTCATCACCCAGGAACCCGACGGCCGGTGTTTCGTGAGGGACATGAGTCGCAACGGCACCCGGCTCGACGGGCGCCGGCTCACCCCGAACTCGGCGACCGAAATCCTGGTGGGCCAGGAGCTGGCCATCGGCCGCACGCTTCGGCTCAGGCTCGACGGCAGCCCGCCCGACCAGACGCTCGCCGATGAGCCCTCCGCCGACACCTACGGAATCGGCGAGATGACGACGGTCACCGTCCTCGTCGGCGACATCCGGAACTACACCACCCTCGTCCGCATGGCCGGCACCGCTGATCTGCAGCTCTCGGTCAACCGTGTCTTCAGGCGCCTCGAACAGGAAGTGGAGAAATTCGGCGGCACGCTCAAGGAGCTCCAGGGCGATGCATTGTTCGCGTTCTGGGAGAAGAACGACAACGGGTGCCACGCCTGCCAGGCGTGCCGCGCCGCTCTGAGCCTCAAGCAACTGACCGTCAGGTTGGCGGCCGATCCGGCGGTGTGGAACGTCGGCGGTCATCCCCTCGCGATGGACTTCGCGCTGGCCACCGGGTTGGTCACCATCTCGGGATACGGCAGCGACGGCGCTCTCGGGTTGTCGATGGTCGGCGAGTCCGTGGTTCTGGCCTACCGGATCGAGAAGTTCGCCGACAAATCGACCGGACCGATCATCGCATGCCCCCTTACCCAGCAGCTCGCCAGGGAGGAGTTCAAGTTCAAGGACCTCGGCGAGCACACGGCCCAGGGCTTCGACACTCCCCACCACCTGTTCGCGCTGGTCGAAGCGACGGGCTGAGTCCGGCTGGAAGCCGGGGAAGGTCCTCCCTTTCCGGGCGCCGCCGTCATATAGTTGTGGCAGAACTGGCGCAACCCATGGGAAGGTGGGGCCGTGGCCGAGGCTCTCAACATCTTCATCGTGTCCGACGCGACGGGCTCGACGGCTGAAGCGGTGGTGACGTCGTCGCTGGTCCAGTTCAGCGGCGCGCAATCGAACGTCCGGCGGTTTCCGTTCGTGCGCACGGAAGCTCAGGTGGAACACGTCGTCGACGAGGCGCCCGAGGGTGCGTGCATCATCGTCTTCACTTTCGTGTCGCGCGAGCTCGCCGATGCCATGGTCCGCCGCGGCCGGCAGAAGAACCTGACGGTGGTCGATGTCATGAGCCCGCTGATGGACATCTTCGCCGACATCCTCGAGCACGCGCCGAGCCGCACGCCCGGCGCGTTCCGCAGTGAGAGCGAAGAGACCTATCTGGTGACCGAGGCCATCCACTACACTCTCCGCCACGACGATGGAGCCGGTCTGAGCACCCTCGGTCAGGCGGATCTGATCATCCTCGGCGTGTCGCGCACCGGCAAGACGCCGACCAGCATCTTTCTGTCGTGCCGCAAGCTCAAGGTCGCCAATATCCCGATCATTCTCGGCCTGCCGCTTCCCGAGAAGGTGACCGAACTCGACGTTCCCAGAGTCGGTTTCAAGATGGAGTTCGAACGCCAGGTCCGCCTCCGTGCGGATCGGGCGAGCCGCCACAGCACCCGGATCCCCGGCTATTCCGATCCCTCCAACATCCTCGCCGAGCTCGAGTATGCGGACGAACTGTACCGCCGCATCCCCGGCATCCGGACGGTCGACGTCACCAACCGGTCGATCGAAGAGACGTCGGACTGGATCACGCACAACGTGCTGTGAGCCGCTGCGCGGCTCAATTCTGAATTTTGAATTCTGAATTTTGAATTCCCGCCCACCCTCCCCCGTTTCAGGCCGAGGGGAGAGCGGTGCGGCGGGCCTGAAGGTGGGCCAAGGCCCACCCTACTTCGGACCCGAGTTTCGAGCGGGTTCGTAGGGTGGGCCTTGGCCCACCTTCAGAGATGTTTTCAGTGTGGCAAGGTCAGATGGGGATCAGTCTTGGACTGCACTGATCCGAGGAGACGGGTACCGCCTACTCAAAGGTGTCTTCGGCAAGCTCCACCATGAGGTCGAACCGGATCAGGTACCTGGGGCGACGGCCGCGGCCGGGGAACTTGATGAACCGGACTCGCGGCCAGATCTTGGAGACGTTTTCTCGACCCAGCTCACCGGCCAGCTCCGGGGCGAGGAAACCGAGGTGGTGCCGCCGTTCCTTCCCGTTGGGGCCGCGGCTGGTTCCGATGACCGCGACGGTGCTCCGACTGTTACGCCCGTTGGGTCTGCGTTCGAGATGCAGCCATCGGTACGACCCCGCAAAAAACTCCGCCACGTCCTCCGCACGATCGGGGTCGTTGAGCCCGTCGACCTCGCAGAAGCTGTCCCGCACGTACCAGTCGCCCGGTCTGTCCTGTTCGATCCGGATGGTTTGCTGGGAGCTCGAGTAATCCTGAGATTCCTCGTAATACCACCCGTCCTCGTCCTCGAGCAGACCTGACGCCCGAACGTTCATGGCGTGATCGGTTTTCGAGCCGAACATCCGAGTGAAGATGCTCATGGACAACTCCGTGTTCTAGGTCACATATGCCTGGTTAAAAATATAAATCAGGCTTTGTGACTTAGTTTGATATTACCACTCACGGTGTCAACACGCCAGCTTTTTCATCGCCCGTGGCATTGGCCGTGTCCCCGGAATTCATGTACGATCTGCCCTAGGAGGTATCGAGCCATGCGAAAGGCCAGCAAGCTGGGATTCGGGCGCAGATTGAGGGATCTGCGGGAATCCCTCGATATCACTCAGGCCGAGCTCGCCGACGCCGCGAGCATGGACCAGAGTCTGTTGTCAAAGTACGAACGCGAAGACGTGAGCCCGAGTTGGCTGCAGATCGAACGCCTGCTGGACGCCCTCGGGCAGTCACCGTGTGCATTGTTCCCCGACGAGTGCGCGGCCCACCTCGGCGACGATCAGGGGTTTTTCACCGTGCGGTATTTTTCCGGCAGGCCCAAAGACCCGTCGGGGATGGACACTCCGACTGCCGACCTGCGGGTCCACCGCGAGTCGCCGCTGGTCAAGATTCTCCACCTGCCGCCCATCGCCGGCCGCTACATCATGGTCCGGGCCGAGGAGGACATGATGATTCCCGACTGGTACCCGGGCGATCTGCTCATCATCGACTCCAAACTGGATGCCAAGGCGGGAAGGATCGTCGTCGGATACCTCGACGGCGAACCGACGGCGCGGCGTCTCGTGCGCGACGGAAAGAGCCTGCTGCTCGTCGCCTCCAACCGGAACTATCCCCCGATCCCCTTCGAACCCGACTCGTGGGTCCACGTCGGGGTCCTGCTCCACGCGGTCCGCGATCTCGCCAAGCGCTATTCCGGCACCGAACCGGAATAGAGAAAATTCGGATTTCGGATTTCGGATTCGGAATTCGGAATTCGGCCGGAACGATAGCGCAGGGTTCAACGAAAACGGCCGTCGCCCGGGGCGACGGCCGTTGTTGATATTCGAGAGCAGATCGTCAGGGGGCGAGACCGACCGTGGCCGACCACGCCGAGGTGTCGCCTGATTCAAAGCCGTCGCTGAAAATGTGGACCGCAACCACGTCACCTTGGGCGTCGTTGTTCTCGAGGTCGGGATCCGTAATGCCCTCGGGCGTCGCCGCAGAAGCGGTGACGGTGATCGAGCTGGTGAAGGGATCCGGCAGCGTGCCGGAGGCCGTGTAGACCACACTCCCGCCAACCGGAAGGTCGACGGTCTCGTCGATGTCCCCGGTCCCGCTCGCGCTGCACACGCCGCCGCCGCTGCCGGCGCAGGTCCAGCCCGCGGAGGCGAGCTCAATCGGGAAGTCGACGACGACCGCGGAACCCATGGCGTCCACCGGTCCGTCGTTGGTCACGGTAATCGTCAGATCGGCTGTGTCGCCGTCGTCCAGGTTCTGGACCTCCGGGTCGATGGAGACCGCGAGGTCGGCCCACGCGATCACTTCGACAGCGGCGGAAACCGTCTCGGAGTCGACGGTGGCGCTGACCGAATAGTCGCCGATGACGCTGCCGGCGGTGTAGGTGCTGGCCGCGGTACCGGACGTGGTCCCGATGTCCGTCGGCTCCATGACGCCTCCGGTCGCAGCGAAAGTCACCGGCGTGCCGTCAGGGACCGGGCTCGTCTCGACGCCGTTCTTGGCTTCGGCGTTCGATGCAAAAACGGCGGTCGCTGCCGACGTGGCGCCAATCTGGACGACATCCGGCACCGCCGACAGCCCGAGCTCGATCCAGGTGTCGGTGTCGAGGAAGCCGTAGCTGCCGCTGGACTCGGCCGTGTCGCAGTCGACGGTGTTGGGTCCCTCGTTGCAACCCCACCAGTTGTCCTCGGCCGCAACTTCGGCGTCATCTGAACGCACGCCGACCGCGTTGCCGGCGATTCGATTGAAGCTGAGGACGGCTTTGCTCATATACAACGGGCCGGTGAACTTGGTCGCCGCCTTGTCGGGCGGCAGGAGGCCGTCGGTGTGGACCCACACCGCCGTGCCGTTGCCGATCAAGGTGTTGCCGGTGACAACCACCGGCAGGACGGATGACGGCGGTTTGCTGGTGTAGTTGTCACCCAGCCAGTGGATGGCGATGTTGGCGCCCTCGACCAGGTTGTCGGAATAGACGACCGTGGTCGTGTCTGACGAGTGCGAGGTCACGCGGAACGCCCTCTGGAGGTTGAGCGCAGGATCGTTGCCCGGGTTCTCGTTGATGAATGAGTTGCCGCTGATCTGGATATTCGATGCGTGGGCGTGTCCGTTCTCCCAGATGCCGTAGACCCACTCCGGGTCGACCGCCTGGGCGCCGGTGATGCGGATGGTGTTGTCGATGATCTGAAGCCCATCGTAGCTCGAGCCACCGTGGGTGTTGGACTGGAGCGCCACGGACGCCGCCTTCAGTGGCGCCTCCGGGTCGCTGGTATCGGCGAGCGCATTGCCCGGAATGACGATCTCGTTGCCCTCGATGGTCTGATCGTGACCGCCGGCCATATGGATGCCGACGTTCTGCCACGGCTCCCCGATGTCGGCGGCGTAGTTGCCGGGTTGATCCGCCGGCATCAGGATGCGGTTGTTGCGGATGGTGACGCCGTTGAAATCGGCGCCGGTGGTGTAGAACATGGCGATCGACCAGTCAAAGCCGCGGATCTCGAGGTTCTCCACGGTCCAGCCGAAGTAGCTGCCGTCCCACAGCCCGAGAAAGGTCTCCCAGTCGAGGGTCGGCACGTCGCCGGGCCCCTGGATCACCGCGTCGCCGAGTTCGGCGGCGCCGATGGTGACGTTCTCGAACCCCGGCGGCGCCGCGATGGAGTAGTCGTCGTCGGTGTCGGCGATGCCGTCGGAGCCCAACGACCAGGAGATGTTCGCGAAGGCTTCCGTCCAGTCGAATGTGCCTTCGAGCTCGACCGTGACATCGTCGCCGACCATCTGAACCAGGTTGTTGATCCGGGTGTAGTCGTTGTCGGCCAGGGTCGGTGTATCGTCGGTTTCCTCTACCGACTGGACGCCGACAACGCCGTCGTCGGTGACCAGCAGGGTCGTCGTCGCCGACGCGTTGTCGAGCGACACCGTGACCGAACCGATGCCGGCTTCGGTCGCCGTGAACGAGGTGGTGGCTGCGCCGCCGGATGTTGTCTTCGGGCTCGGGACCGTCCCGCGGGCGGCGGTGAAATCGATGTCAGTCGCCGGGAAGTCGATCTCACCGAGACTGTCCGCATCGGAGTTCATTCGAACCGAGGCGGCCACGGCGGTGTCGAGACCCACGTCCACGACAGCGTCGTCCGTCGCGACGCCGAGGACCAGCCACGGGTCGGCATCGAGGAAACCAGCCGCCCCAGCTGTACAGAACGTCGTCACAGCCCGCCGCGTCGGGGCCTTCGTTGCAGCCCCACCAGTTGTTCTCGGCCGTCACTTCGGCATCGTCCGAGCGCAGGCCTGTGTCGTTGCCGAAAAATCGGTTCGACGGTGACCACCGCCTTGCTCATCTTGTTGGGGTCAGCACCGCCGTCGTCCGTGTGGACCCAGACCCCGGTCCCGTTGCCGAGCAGGGTGTTGCCCTCGACGACCACGGGGATAGACCGTCGCCGGTGGGTTGCTGGTGTAGTTGTCGCCGATCCAGTGGATCGCGATGTTGGCGCCGACGACGAGGTTGTCGGCATACCTCACGGTCGTCGTGGCCGAGGAGTGCGATGTCACCCGGAAAGCGCGCTGGAAGTTGAGGGCGGGATCGTTGCCGGCGTTTTCGTTGACGAACGAGTTGCCGCTCACCTCGATGTTGGAGGTGTGGCCGGCGGCGTTCTCCCAGATGCCGTAGATGATCTCAGGCACCGCTGCCTGGGCGCCGGTGATGTGGATCTTGTTGTCGACGATCCGCAACCCATCGTACGCGTTGCCGCCCGAGGTGTTGGACTGCAGGGCAACGCACGAAGCCTTGAGCACGGCGTCGGGGTCCAAATCGTCGCCGTTGGTGTCGCCTGGGATGAAGATCTCGTTGCCCTCGATCGTCTGGTTTTCGCCGAAACCCAGGTGGAAGGCGATGTTCTGGAAGACCTCGCCGACGCCCGCCGAGTAGTTACCGGGAAGGTCGTTGGGCATCTCGATCCGGTTGTTGCGGATGGTGACGCCGTTGAAGTCCTCGGTGGAGCCCCCAGTGTCGTAGAACATTCCAATCGTCCAGTCGAAACCGCGAATATCCAGGTTCTCCACCGTCCACCCCTGGTAGAGCCCGCCCCACATGTAGAGGAAACCCTCGTAGTAGATGTTCACGTCTTCAAGTTCACCGGGCCCGATGATGACGGCATCACCAAGGGCCAGTGCGGTGATCGTGACGTCGGCCACACCGCTCGGGGCCAGGATGCCGTAGTCGTCGGCCGCCCACGAGGCAAATGCGTTCTCTTCATTCCAGTCGAAGGTTCCGACCAGCCTCACGATGGTGCCGTCGTCGAGCGCCTCGACAGCCTGCACGGCGTTGTCGATCCGGGTGTAATCGTTGTCATCCGCCGTCGGCGTGTCGCCGCTCTCCTCGATGGACTCGACGAGGATGGTGATCGCCCCCGAGGCGTCCTGGAGCAGGTTGAGGCTTTTCAGAACCGCGTCCTTGGCGGCGGGCGCTTCGCGGCGCCCCGGCAGGTGGATCGGCACCTCGGCCGAATACCCGTCTCCATCGGCCGGCGCCATCACGGCGCTTGCGCTCTGGTTTGCGGACGCCGGCGCCGATGCGCAGATCATCGGGATCGAGACCACGGTCAGCAAGGCAATCAGTGCACGAGGTGGCAGGCGCATGGACATCAGTCCTCCTTGGGTTTTGTGTGCGGTGTGAGCACGAGTTGGTGGATTTCAAGAGATCAGGTTTGACCTCACCATTGGTAATTTCAAGCCGATTCAAATCATACCATAGACAAATTCCTCTATGATGAGAAAAATTTCAGCCCACAGCCTCCCCGCCGGGTCGTCGTCCGGTGATACGGTCGATTCAACAGTTTTTCCCAGTAGACGGTCGTATATTGACAGTTCGCACGGCCTCCGAATTTTGACTGACAACTGCTGTTCTGTTATGCTCGTTCAATGTCTGAACAGCGGACCTTCACTCTCGACGAGATTGAGCAGCGGACGGGATTCGACAAGCGCACGATCGCCTACTACGTGCAGCAGGGACTGTTGCCGAAGGTCGGGCGCAGGGGGCCGAAGACCCGCTACCCACAGCTCTTCATGGATCGGTTGGAGTTCGTCAACCTGATCCGCAAGAAGCAGGACCTCGGCGAGGTCGGCAACCTCACCCTGGCCGACATCCGGGACATCCTCACCAAAGTGTCGGCCGCGACCATTGCCGGGGTGGTCGCGGGAGAACGACCGTTGCAGGTGGTCAGCGACCTGGGCGGTCAGCCGATTTCGGACCTCGGCTCCCCCCGCAGACCCTGCCCCGACCGAGACAGAGAATCCCGTCAGACCATCGGCGTTGGCCGAGGAGGCTGCAGAGATTTCGGAGGGCTTGATGGACGTGTCAGACGACGAGAAGCCGTCGGTGTCCGATCTCAACCGCAAGGTGCGGCTCGGCCTCATGGACGCCAATGCCGCCGCCGTACCGGGTTTGACAATCGTGCCGGGTCGGCCGGCCGAGAACACCGCTCCGGCTGCGCCCGTTCCCCGACCCTGGACCACCGCACGCAACGACGAGGACGTCCGCCCGGCCCGCCGCTTCGAAGACGAAATCAAATTGAAAACTCCGACGCCGACCGAGATCGAGCCCAAAGCTCCGGCCAAAGCGCCGGTCGAAGCTCCGGCCGAAGCGCCGGCGCCGCCGGCAATCGAGTTCGAACGGCTGGGATGGTTTCTCGCCCGTTTGCAGCGGGCGATGACCGGCGACCGGCGGCGCCGGACCGGCACCACCGAAAGCTGGCACCGCGCGATGATCACGCCCGAACTGACCATCTCCGCACGCAACCTCAAGGACGACGACGCCTACCTCCTCGACGCCGTGGCGCGGATCCTCAAGAAGCTGCTGTGGGAAGCGTGGGAGGAGTAGGCGCGGAGATTTCGGATTTCGGATTTCGGATTTCGGATTTTCCACCCGCACCCCCACAGGTAAAAATCGTCCTTCACGTTCAGGGAGGGTGGGACCGCGTGCGGCGGAGGTGCTACTTTTGACATTGTTTGAATCTCGAGTGCCCCCTGTCGGCAGGTCTCCACGGGCAAACAATGTCAAGGGTGGCTCCTCTCGGGAAGCGCGTGCGGATACGTGCCGCGTGCGGCGGAGGTGTCTGGCCCCTCCCGGGAAGCGCGTGCGGAAAGGCCGGAGGATAATGGTCACGTGATTCGAGATGTTCGACGGCTCTGTATTCTCCCGCTTGCAGTCGCCTTTGGAGTAGCCTTCGGCTGCGCCTCGAGCGGGAAGGCCGACCGCGAGACCAACATCCCCACAGGCTGGCCGGTGGACCCGGGGGTGGCGTCGGTGTCGTCGGGCTTCGGTTCGCGGCAGTCAGGGACGTGGCACCAGGGGATCGACCTGGCGGCGCCCAGGGGCACACCGGTGCGCGCGACCGCCGCCGGCAAGGTCGTGGTCGCCGAACGGTCCGGAGATTACGGACGGACGGTGGTCATCGATCACGGCGACGGCGTCACGACCCGTTACGCCCACCTCAAGAAGATCAAGGTCGAGCGTGGTGAAGCGGGTCGAGAGGGGTACCACGGTGGGGGCCGTGGGGTCGAGCGGCAACTCCTCCGGCCCGCACGTTCACTACGAGGTTGTCCGCAACGGCACACCGGTGGACCCGCGGCCGTTCATGGATGGTGGTTAGCCAGTATTTCGATCGCTCCCGCGACCATCTCATCCAGCTCGTCGCCGGACTCGGCCTGGTTGATGGTGGCACCGAGGGCCAGGTCGAGTTCGGGGACGTAGACGGCCATCGTCCCGAAGAAACCCCCGTGGCGGTAGACCGTGTACCCACCCATCTCAGTGACCGTCACACCCATCCGGTATTCACCCATCGTCAGCTCGGACCCGAAGTAATCCGGGCCGACCCGCGCCACCTCGACGGTCGAAAGCATCGTGTCGACCGTGGCAGGGAAGTCGAAAACGTGACCGGTGAACAGGGCCCGGAAGAACCTCGCCAGATCGCCCGCCGTCGACGCGAGACCGCCGCCGCCATAAAGATCCTGGGAAGGATCGATGGTCGTCACATCGACGTCGAGCCAGAACTGGTGCGCCAGATCCGGGACACCGACCGGTCTGGGCTCGAGGCTTTCGAACCATGTGGAGCGCAGACCGAGCCGGTCGTAGTCCACCAACTCGCGGACCGCGTCGGGCATGGACCGGCCCGTGATCCGCTCGAGGACCCCGCCGAGCAGGATGTAGCCGGTGTCGCAGTAGCGGTAGACCTCGCCCGGCGGCCCGTAGGGATCGCCCCATTCCATGGCCGCTTCGAGCTGTTCGGTCCGGGTCCAGCGGTGGCGCCGGTCGGAGAGGATCGCCTCGGTGTAGAGGTCGGAGTCGGCGAAGTCGAAGAGCCCCCCGGTGTGGGTCAGGAGGTGGCGGATGGTGATGACGTCCGGATCGTAGCCGTCGCCGCGCAGGAGATCGACATACTCGTCGGGGAGGTGGACAGAAATAGGATCGTCGAGGCCGATCCGGCCCTGCTCCCACAGCCGCAGGATGCTCGCGGAGATGAAGGTCTTGGTGTTGCTCGCCACCAGGACCGGCAGGTCGGGAGCCATGGGCGTGGCGGAATCAGGATCGGCCACCCCCGCAGCGCCCTCCCAGGTGAGACCCGTCGCCGGTGCATCCACGTGGAGGGCGGCGCCGAAGCTCTCCTCGCTTCCGGCGATCGCGGAGTTCACGAGGTTCTGGAGTTCATATGCAACCGTCGCCACCGGCGGTGCGGTCGCCGGCCTGCACGAGAGGACGAGTGAGGCGGAGAGGAGGGCGGCTGCGGTGGTCCGGCTGTTCAGATGCATTGTTTCTCCTTGTCGTCGCTCGGGTGGTGCGGCACGCACGACCCTCAGGGTGACAGATCGCCCTGACGCTGTCTGACCACTTCGATCGATCGAGCGACCATGTCCCACATCGCCTCCTTGGCCTTGTTCTGGTTGACGGTGGCGGCCACGGCGAGGTCGAGCTCCGGCACGTAGACGGCTGCCGTCCCCCAGAAGCCGGAGTGGGCATAGGCCGTGACGCCGGCGGTCTCCAGGACCCAGATCCCCATGCGATAGGTGCCGGGCGGCAGGGCCGTCTCGTCGGCGCCGGGTCGGGGACGCGCGCCATCGACGGTGGTCAGCATCAGCTCGAGAGTTGCCGGGTCCGTGAAGACTCCGCCGGTGAACAAGGCGCGGTAGAAAACGGTAAGGTCACCCACCGTGGACACCAGACCGCCGCCACCGTAAAGGTCAAAGGAGGGGTCGAAAGCGACGGTATCGACCTCGTCGATCAACTGGTGCGCACGTTCGGGCACACCGTCGGGCACCGGCTCGAATTCCTCCCACCACGTTGACCGCAGACCCAGCTCGTCGAACCGCAGGAGGGAGCGTACCGCGGCCGACAACGGCTGCGAGCTCGCCTGTTCGATGATTCCACCCAGAAGGACGTAACCGGTATCGCAGTAGGTGTAGACCTCTCCCGGTGCGCCCCACGGTTGCCCCCACGCCATCGCCGCCTCGAGCTGTTCGGTTCGCGTCCACCGATGCTGCGGATCGGCGGTGATGGCGTCGCCGTAGTTCTGCGAGTCCGAGTGATCGAAAAGACCGCTGGTGTGGGTCAGGAGGTGGCGCACGGTCATCTTCTCCGGGTGGTACCCGCCGCCGACCAGGATCTCGACCGTATGGTCCGGGAGGTGGTCCGCGATCGGGTCGTCGATGCCGAGCCTCCCCTCTTCGACCAGCCGCAGCACTGTTGCGGCGACAAAGGTCTTGGTGTTGCTGGCGATGCGCACCGGGTGGAGGGGGGTCATCACCGCGGCGGTCGAGGGATCTGCGAACCCTGCGGCGCCCTGCCAGTCGAGGTCGAGCGCCGGCGAATCCACGTGTAAGGCGGCGCCGGAAACCATCGCGTTGTCGGCAACCGTGCGATCGACGATCATCTGCAGGTCCTGTCCGGTGCCCGCTGAGGCGCCGGGCGGCGGCTGACATCCGAGGGCGAAGAACGTACCCGCAACGACCGTTGCCTCCAGGTCGAATCGTCGTCGTCCCACAGCTGACCTCCCAGGATCTCCGGTCTATCGAGCCTGCCAGAGTCTACACGCCGATCCCGCCGGGGAGGGATCACGTTGCCGCCGAATCCTGGTATGATCCCGGGTCCGAAAGACGACACCCATGAACCGCATCACCCAATTCACCGGATTCGCGCTCTTCGCCGTGGTGTTGACTGGATTCGCCGCGGGCCCCGGGGCCGAGGAAGCTGCCCCGACCCCTGAAGCCGCCGCAGTGCCGTCACCGGTTGTCAGCCCCGTCCCCGCCGACATCGAAACCGAGGCCGCTCCGGTCGTCGAGCCGACGAGCGACCCGTCGAGCGCACCTGCCGGCGAGACCGCCGCCGACATCGAGGCCGTACGCGCGGCCCTCGACCTGCGCATCCGGGCGCTCGCCGACCGGCTGGACGCCGCCGAGCCCGGAACCGTCGCGGTCGACGAGGTCGACGTCGACCTGGTGGCGGCGTTGGACGACGAACAGTCCGAGCTCGACCGCGCCCTGGACCGGTTCCGGTCGGCGGAGACGGCCGATGAGTTCGAACAGCTGTGGCCGCGGGTCGAGGTGCACGGCGAGGCGTTGAAGCGCCTCGTCGACCTGCGGCAGCGGTCGCGGAACACGTGCTCCCCCCAACGCCACCGCGACCTGCTCAGCTTCGGGCGCACGGGTCGGCCGCAGTTGGCCCGCGAGTTGCGCACAGTGTCATTGATGGCCCGCTATCACTTCGTATCGCGCCGGCACCAGATCGACGACGTGCCGCAGATGACCCGCGACCTGTTCGCAGTCGGCGCCGCCCTTGCGCGGCTGGTGCTGGTGGCGGCAGTTCTCGCCGCGGCTCTGTGGGCGCGGCGGCGCTGGCGCGGATGGCTGGAACGGGCCCGCACCACGACCTTCCGGTCGATGCGCAGCGTCGGTGGCAAGCGGATGGCGCAGAGGCTCTTCCGGTGGTGCGAGACCATCGCTCCGTGGTTTCTGTTCCTGCTCACCGTCGTGGCCCTGCGGAAGGCGCTCGGCCCGGCCTCCGCGGTCACCGAGATCTCCGTCCTGCTGGCCCTCCTGACGGTGTACGGCGTCTACCGCCTCGCCATCGACGTTGTGGCATCGATGCTCGTCAGCGTTGCGGTCCACTATGGCCTCGATGCGACCGACGCGCGGCGGGCCATGCTGCTGCGCAGCGTTCGGGTGGTGCTCAGGGTCTCCGCCTTCATGGCGCTGGTCACGCTTGTATCGCGTGGCATGGGCCAGGGCTTCCTTTCCACCCTGGTCGTCAAGTTCGCCTGGGTGGTGGTGTTGGCGGCGGTGCTGGCGGAGCTCTTCCGGTGGCGCGGAGTGATGGTCGACACCTTCTTGAAACTCCAGCCGACGGGCAGCCTGGCCGCGACCCTCCGCAGCACGCGATCGCACTGGTACGGCGCGTTGCTCGCGCCGGCGGCATTCGTCTGGCTCGCCGGCCGCGGCGCCGCGACGGTTGTCCGCGATTTCGCTCTCGGTTTCGAACAGACCCAGAAGGCCCTCGCCTTTCTCTTCAGAAAGCGGGTCCAACGGCAGGCCGAGAAGCAGGGCTACGCGGAAGGCGACATCGGCGAGCTGCCGGAAGGGCTGGTCGACGCGTTCGGCCAGGAGGCCGTCGACTCCGGACCGCTGATTGTTCAGTACTTCCCGGGCATGAAGGAGCTGCACGAGATCCTCACCGACTGGCGCGATTCCGGCACCCGGGGCTGCTATCCTGTTGACCGGCGAGCGCGGCATCGGCAAGACCACCTGGCTCAACCAGATCCGCCGCGACGACCTCGCCATCCAACGCATGACCCTCGGCCGGAGGGTGACCGACGCCGACGATCTCTGCGCGCGTCTGGCCGAGCTCCTGGGGGTGGACGCCGGTTCCGATGTCGGGTTGCGCGAGCTCGGCCGCGCCCTGTGCACCGGGCCGCGGCGGGTGGTCGTGCTGGACATGGCTCAACACCTCTTCCTCGCCGACGTCGGCGGCTACGACGCCTTCAGCGCATTTGCCGCCCTCGTCAACCGGACCTGCAACAACGTGTTCTGGCTGTGCAGCATGAGTGCGTACTCGTGGCGCCACCTGAGCGCGGTGCGACCCGATGCGACGGTATTCCGGACGCGACGCAACCTGGCCGGATGGAGCGAAGACAAGATCACCGAGCTGATCCGCACCCGGTGTCGGGCGAGCGGAATCCGCTTCAACTACGCCGACCTCGTGGTCGACCGGATGGAAGGCGTGTCGCTCCGCTCGAGCCTGATCGAATCCGAAGAGGGTTACACGCGCCTCTTGTGGGACTACTCGGACGGCAACCCGCGTGCCGCCCTGCACTACTTCCTTCGTTCACTCGACCCCGACCGCGGCAACGGCGTGCGGGTCCGTCTCTTCAAGGCTCCGGACATCGCGCTGCTGGAGGACGGGGGGCAGGACGGCCTGTTCGTGCTTGCCGCCATCGTCACCCACGAGAGCATCAGCCTCGACGACCTGATCCGGGTCACGCGCTACGACCGCGTCCAGTGCTTCATCCACCTCGACCGTTTGCTCGAGGTCGGGGCCATCACCCTCGATATGGAGATGTACAGGGTCTCCACCACCTGGCATCGCGCGGCGGTCCGTCTGTTGCGTCGCCGCAATCTCCTGCCTGAATGAGTTCCCGGAGGGCGTGATGGAGTCGACCAATAACTTGCTGACCCTGTTCCAACCGGGAGACCTGCCGTACGCCGCGTTGATCGTGGTCATCACTCTGGTCGTCGCCCGCCTGATGAAGCGCTCGTTCGAGGCCCTCGGGAAACGATTCACCGACAAACGGCTTCTCATCAACCAGGCCGGGTCGTTCGCCCGTTTCGGCATCCTGCTCATCGGCGGCCTCGCCGCCGCCCTGACGGTGCTCAAGATCACGCCCGAGGTCCTGCTGGCCCTGGGCGGCACCATCGCAGTGTCGGTCGGCTTCGCGCTCAAGGACTTCGTGTCGTCGATCGTCGCCGGGCTGATCATCCTCGTCGACCGGCCCTTCCAGGTCGGCGACCGGGTGAGCTTCGACGGGTGGTACGGCGAGATCACCCACATCGGGCTGCGATCGGTCAAGCTGATGACCCTCGACGATACCCAGGTGACGATTCCGAACAACAAGTTTCTGACCGATTCGGTCGCCTCCGGCAATGCCGGATCGGTCGAGATGATGGTGCAGATGGATTTCCACATCGGGCTCGACCAGGACCTCGCCGCCGCCAAGACCATCGTCACCGAGGCCCTGACCAGCTCCCGCTTCTTCTCGACCGCACGCCCATGGGCGGTCACGGTCTCGCAGGTCCTGCAGGACAGCTACTTCGCGCTCCGGCTGCGCGCAAAGGCCTATGTGCTCGACGTCCGTTTCGAAAAGGCCTTTGAAACCGACGTCACCGAGCGCGTGGTCGAGGGCTTCGCCAATGCCACTATCAAGCCGCCGGCCGTGCTGCATCGAGGCATCTGAACCCGCTTCCCCTTCGGTTTCCTCCTACAGCTTCGGAGTCAAGAGACCCCGGGCGGCCGCTTTTTTTAAAGATATTTCAAACCTCCCCGGAGTCCCGACCTGGTGGTACCGTTGAAATGAGAATCAGTCATCGGCGACCGGGGCGGAAGGCGCCGCGTCCGAGCACTGTCACGACCGTTGGAAAGGACGATGTTCATGCCTTCTGGACTGCACCGCACCGCCGCCGTCCCGTTCTGTCTCGCGCTGCTCATAACCACGGCCGCGTGGACGGTGAACCCCGCACCGCCGGCGCCGGCCCGCGCCGTCGATCAGGCCATCACGTCGATGCAGACGGCCGCCGGCCCCGAACTCGAGGTCGAGCGGTCAGCACGCGACCGGGCTGGTGCGGTTCATGTCAGCGTCCAAGGCGCGGGCCATCATGGTGCCCGGCCCCGGCAGCCCCGATGTGCGGGCCCTCGAGTTCGTCGACCTCTACGGTCCCGCTTTCGGTCTCGGCCGCGACTCGGTGGTGGTGAAACGGGTGTCGAAGAGCGACGACACCGGGATCGACCACGTACGGCTCCAGCAGGTCGTCAAGGGCATCCCGGTAGCCGGGGGTGAAGCCATCATCCACCTGCGCAGCAACGCGGTGGTCTCGGTTCTCGCGAAAACCGCGCCGGATCTCGATCGGGTGGCGACGACGCCGGTCCTCGGTGCGGCCGAGGCCTTGCATGCGGCGCGCACGCTGCTCGCTAAACACCTCGGCGTCGACGACGCCGAGCTGACTTTGCCACGGCTCGAGATCTTCAACCCGTCGCTGCTCGATGGCGGGCCCTGGCAGTCCGTCCCGGCTGACCTGGTTTGTCGAGGCGCGGACATTCGATCGCCGCGAGTACATCTGGGTGGATGCCGAGACCGGGGTCGTGCTGCTCAACTTCAACCAGATGCCGCACTCGCGCAAGTACCGCGAGATCTACGACGCCGAATCGACTGGACATCACTTCCCGGGACGCTCGTCCGGAGCGAAGGCGAGGGCGCCCACCGAAGACGACCGACGCCGATCTCGCCTACGACTTTACTCGGGCGACACCTACGACTACTACTTGAACGCCCACGGCCGCGACTCCTACGACGACGCCGGCGCGACCCTCGATCTCCACTGTGCACTTCTGTCCGGAGGTCGATCGAGTCACCCGGACTTACGACTGCCCGTACGAGAACGCCTTCTGGAACGGCACCCAGATGGTCTACGGCGAGGGTTTCGCATCCGCCGACGACGTGGTCGCCCACGAGCTCACCCACGCCGTCACCGAGCGCACCGCCGGGCTCTACTACTACATGCAGTCGGGCGCCCTCAACGAGAGCTTTTCGGACATCTTCGGCGAGACCGTCGACCTCTGGAACGACGGCGACCCGCCCGCCGATCGGTGGCTGATGGGCGAGGAGCTGCCGATCGGCGCGATCCGCGACATGGGGGACCCGAACGTCGTACGACCAGCCCAGCGAAGATGAGCGACCCTTGTTCTTCTGCGAGCCCCGGCGACAACGGCGGTGTCCACTACAACAGCGGGTGCCCAACCTCGCCTACGCGCTGATGGTCGACGGCGGCAGCTTCAACGGCTTCACCGTGACCGGCGATCGGCACTCACCAAAGCGGCAACGATCCACTACCGGGTGCTCACCGAGTACCTGGTCTCGGGCTCGGACTTCGCCGACCACTACAACGCCACCAACCAGGCGTGCACCGATCTCGTCGGGACCGCTCGGCATCACCCCCGCCGACTGTGCCGAGGTCGACGAGGCCCTGCAGGCGGTCGAGATCGAACTCGCCGTGGGCCGTGTCTGCCTGCGCAGTCGGACGAACCCGCGCTCTGCGGCGCCGGGGAAGAGGCCGTCGATCTCTTCTTCGACGACGTCGACGCAACCTGGCGGTGACGGGTGGGGAGCTTCACGTGTGATGCTGACGATGACAGACTGCCGTTGGTACCTGATCGGTGGCTATCGCAACCAGCGGCTCGCTCAGTCTGTTTACGGACGCCGGGACAGGTCCTTTCTCTGCACCACGTGACCTACGTACATGCACGGATGACGTCCGAACATCGCGATACCCGCAGACTGGCGCCAAGCTCCGCTTCAACCACTCCTTCGGATTCGAAGACTTCCAGGCGACTACTACGATGGCGGCTTCATCATCTATCAGCACCAACTCAGGATGCTGACTGGCAGGTAGCCGACTGCTCCTCGTGCGACGGGCTTCGCGTACAACGGCACGATAATCACCGGATCGGACAACCTCATGGAGCGGCGTCAGGCGGGCTTCATCGGCCGACAGTTTCGGTTACACGATATCGCAACTCGATCTGATCTCTTTGGCGGGCCAGAACGTTCGGCTCGGATTCCGAGTCAGCACCGATGACTCGCGTCCGGCGACTCCGGCTGGTGGCTCGACGACATCCGCATCTTCGAGTGCGTCGCCAACCCCGATCCGAGATCTTCAGCGACGGATTTGAAGGGAACAACACCTCGGCCTGGTCGTCCACGGTGGGCGGTCCGTAGAACAGCTGTCGGCGCGAGCGCGGGCGAGCGGCGGGCGATCCGTCCCGGATTTCCGGAAAGGCTGCTACCCTGCACCGGATGAACGACGCCGCAGCGCCCCGCTACTCCATCGGTGAAGAGATCGCCAACAGCATCACCCACGGCGTGGGCTGGCTGTTGAGCCTCGGCGGCCTCGCCGCGCTGGTGACGTATGCCGCACTCACCGGCGGTGCGCTGCGGGTGGTGTCGTGCGCCGTGTTCGGCGCGACGCTGGTGATGCTCTATGCCGCGTCGACCCTGTACCACGCGCTGACCTCCAAGCGTGCCAAGCGCGTTTTCCGGGTGCTCGACCACTCGGCCATCTTCCTGCTCATCGCCGGCACCTACACGCCGCTCGCGCTGGTCGCCCTCGGCGGGGCCTGGGGCTGGACCCTGTTCGGCTGCGTATGGTTTCTCGCCGTTGTCGGGGTGCTGCTCAACACCCTTGCCCACAACCGCTGGCGGTGGCTTTCCATCACGCTCTACCTGGCGATGGGTTGGCTGGTGGTGGTGGCGATCAAACCGCTGGTGGCGGCCCTCACCCCGTCGGCGCTCGCGCTGGTCGTCATCGGCGGTCTCGCCTACACCGGTGGTCTCGCCTTCTACGGCTGGAAGAAACTCCCCTACTCGCACGCCGTCTGGCACGTTTTCGTGCTCGCCGGCAGCGTGCTGCACTACTTCGCGGTGCTATTCGCCGTGGGCATCCCGAGCTGACGTTTCACGTTCGAACGTTACACGTTAGAACGTTCCCGCCCACCCGCGTTTCCGATGCCATTTTCCAGGGTGGGTGGTCGGCAACGTTTTAACGTTCAAACGTTCTAACGTTCCAACGTTCTAACGACGAGACGCGGATTCGCTAAGATACCCGCCAGTACGAAACGAGAGGTAGCTTCTCATGACGATTTCCGAGTTCATCACCCACCACTACCGCCACTTCAACGCCGCCGCGCTGGTCGACGCCGCAAAGGCCTACAAGGAGCACCTCGACCGCGGCGGCAAGATGTTCGTGACGCTGGCGGGCGCCATGTCCACCGCCGAGCTCGGGCTGTCGCTGGCGGAGATGATCCGCCAGGGCAAGGTCCACGGCATCAGCTGCACCGGCGCCAACCTCGAGGAGGACGTCTTCAACCTGGTGGCCCACGACCACTACGTCCGCGTTCCCAACTACCGCGACCTCACGCCGGGCCGATGAGCAGGCGCTGCTCGACCGCCACCTCAACCGGGTCACCGACACCTGCATCCCCGAGGAGGAGGCGATGCGCCGCATGGAGCACGTGCTGCTCGAGCTGTGGCAGCGCGCCGACCGCGCCGGAGAGCGCTTCCTGCCCCACCAGTTCTTCTACCAGGCGCTCAACGAGGGCCTCCTCGAGGAGCACTACCAGATCGACCCCGCGGACTCGTGGATGGTCGCCGCCGCCGAACGCAACCTGCCGCTGTTCGTCCCGGGTTGGGAGGACTCGACCCTGGGCAACATCTTCGCCGGCGCGTGTCATCGACGGCAGGGTGACGAAGGCGACCACGATCCGGGGCGGCATCGAGTACATGACCGCCCTCGCCGAGTGGTACACCGAGACCACCGCCGACGCCGGTCTCGGCTTCTTCCAGATCGGCGGCGGCATCGCCGGCGACTTCCCGATCTGCGTCGTGCCGATGCTGCACCAGGACCTGCGCCGCACCGACGTGCCGTTGTGGAGCTACTTCTGCCAGATCTCGGACTCCACCACCAGCTTCGGTTCGTACTCGGGGGCGGTCCCCAACGAGAAGATCACCTGGGGCAAGCTCGGCGTCGACACGCCGTCCTACATCATCGAGTCGGATGCGTCGATCGTCGCCCCGTTGATCTTCGCGTACGTCCTCGGCTGGTAGAGCTCAACTCAAATTCAGGGCCCTGCTTTTCGTCTGACGAAAAGCAGGGCCCTGAATTTGGTGGCTCCTCCCGGGAAGCGAGCCGAGAAAGCCGGGCCTGCTTCGACGATTTCTAGCCGCCTTCCACCCGATAGGCGAAGATCATCGACAAAAACCGGTACACCAGCTTGGCCGCGAGGAACGCGCTCCCCCAGTGCTCGTCGGTCGGCAGCAGCTCGACGACGTCGAAGCCGATGACCCGGCGGCGGCGCGCCACCCTCTCCAGCAGCCCGATCACCTGGTACCAGTCGAGCCCCCCCGGTTCCGGCGTCCCGGTGGCGGGCAGAACCGACGGGTCGAAGCCGTCGAGGTCGATGGTCACCCACACCGGGTCGCCGAGCGGCGACACGGCGTTGTCCATCCAGGCGGTGCCGTCAGTTCCGGCGGCCGCGATGTCGTGGGCCCAGAAGACCCGGTGGGGATCGAGCCCCGGCATCTCCGAAATGTCGACCGCACGGATCCCCACCTGAACCACGGGGCACAGCTCGCGCGCCCGCGCCATGACGCAGGCGTGGTTGAACCGCGATCCCTGGTACTCCTCGCGGGTATCGGCGTGGGCGTCGATCTGGAGGACCGACGTGCCGGGTCGGAGCCTGGCCGCAGCGCGGATGGCGCCGATCGAAACCGAGTGCTCGCCGCCGAGCACCACCGGAAGGATTCCCTTTGCCAGCAGGGCAGAGACCCGCTCGTCGACGAGGTCAGCCAGGCGCTCGGGCCCGTCGCCGCACACCACCGGTTCGAGGGTGGCGATGCCCTGCCGGTAGACCTCGGTCCCGGTCGGGATGTCGAACCACTCGACCTGGTGGGAAGCCTCGATGATGGCGCGCGGCCCCCGGTCGGCACCCTTCTTCCAGGTGCTGGTGAGGTCGTAGGGCACCGGCAGAACCGCGATCGCGGCGTGGGCCGGGTCGAAGAAGGGGGCCGGGAGATCGCCGAATCCGGGCTTCGCCATGATCACTCCAGGTAGGTCGAACCGGCGAGCCCGGCTTCATAGGACTGAAGGACTTCGCGCGAGTCCGCAACCGACAGCCGGCCCGCCCGAACCGCCAGCTCGCAGTCCCGGCGAATGGCCTCCGACAAACTGCGCGGGTCGTACTCGAGGTAGCCCAGAACTTCCGCCACGGAGTCGCCCGCCACCACGTCTTCGAGGTTCCACCCGCCCTTGCCGTCCGATCGCACATGAACCAGGTTGGTGTCGCCGAACAGGTTGTGCAGATCGCCCAGGGTCTCCTGGTAGGCCCCGACCAGGAACACCGCCAGGAAATAGCTCTCGTGAGGGACCAGTTCGTGCACCGGAAGCACCGGCGCCATCTCCTCGAACGGGTCGATGAAACGGTCGATCTTGCCGTCGGAATCGCAGGTGATGTCGACCAGGGTCGCGCGGCGGGTCGGTTCCTCTCCCAGACGGTGGATCGGCATGATCGGAAAGACCTGATCGATCGCCCAGGAGTCGGGCAGCGACTGGAAGACCGACAGATTGCAGAAGTAGGTGTCGCTGATCCTCAGCCTGAGCTCCTCGAGCTCCTCCGGCATGGGATCGAGGCCGTCCGCGAGGCGAACGATCTCGAGGCAGGTCGACCAGAACAGGCGGTCCACGAGACCTCGTTTCTTGAGGTCGAGCAAGCCGACCGTGAAATGGGTCAGGCCCTCCTCCCGCGCCTGTTGGGCGTCGTGGTAGGCCTCGAGAAGCCGGTCCGGATCGACCGACAGATAGGCCTCGAGAAGGTCCTTCAGTACGCGCGGCGAACCCACTGCCTCGACCTCTCGACCGGCGCTTTCGGGATCGAGCGCCCAGCGATCGAGCCGGTTTCCGCCCAGCACGTCGAAAACCAGCACGCTGTGGTGGCCGACCATCGCCCGTCCGGCTTCGGTGACGATCGTCGGGTGCTGGATCCCGGCATCGTCGCAGACGCTCTTGATCCGGTAGACCACGGTCATCGCGTATTCCTGGAGGCTGTAGTTGACCGAGAAATCAGAGTTGGTCTGGCTGCCGTCGTAGTCGATCCCGAGACCACCGCCGACGTCAATGAACGAGAGATTCGCACCCATCCGCTGGAGCTCGACAAACACCCTCGCGAGCTCGGCGAGCCCCGTGTTGACGACCTGGATGTCGCTGATCTGCGAGCCCATGTGGCAGTGGAGCAGCTCGAGGCAGTCCAGCAGGCCGGCCTCGGCGAGGCGTTCGACCACTACCAGCACGCCGGGAATGGTGAGACC
This sequence comes from Candidatus Sulfomarinibacteraceae bacterium, assembly GCA_963823345.1. GTDB lineage: Bacteria > Acidobacteriota > Thermoanaerobaculia > Thermoanaerobaculales > Sulfomarinibacteraceae > Sulfomarinibacter. The sequence goes on along the minus strand of CAWGLE010000005.1, from coordinate 120,544 downwards.
GAACTTCGCCTTTTCACCGGTCGAGTCCCGCCACCGGCCCACCGAGGGTGAGTCGAGCTTGAGGCGGACGCCGATGTGGGGGCGCACTTTCGTCGCCAACGACTCCTCGATAACCAGTTCGAGCTCGTCCAGGTTTTCGATCACGGCCACCACCCGCCGCCCGAGCTTGGTGGCGAGCATGATGTGGTGGATGTAGCGCCGTTCCTTGAAACCGTTACACACGATGAGCCTGTCATCGGAGTTGACGGTCAACGCCATCACCGCCAGCAACTCGGGTTTGGAGCCGACCTCGAGGCCGAAACCCAGGTGCCGACCGTGCTCTTCGATCTGACCCACCAGGTGGCGGTGTTGGTTGACCTTGATCGGGTAGACGGCCGCATAGCCCGCCTTGTAATCGCTTTCCTCGATCGCCACCGCAAACGCCTCGGCCATCTCTTCCATGCGGCGTTCGACGAGCTCCGGGAATCCGATCATCACCGGAGTCGATATTCCGCGGTCCGAGAGACCCATCACGACGTCGTAAAGATCGATCGAGCGGTTGCCCTCGCGACCGGTGCTGACCGTCAGCCGGCCGTCCTCACTGACCCGGAAGAAATCCTCACCCCACTGCTCGATTCTGTAGAGATCCGCAGCGTCAACGTACGTCCACTCGCCACCGGCGGACGGCGCGTCCGCCCGGGTGTCTCCAGCCGCTGCGCCCGGCAATGCCTCGCGGTTCTGAACGTCCTCGACCATGGTCATCCCCTCGACTTTCTCTCATGGAAACCCGGCACACCCGGCCGGTGCATCATACCGCCCGGCGCGCCACAGCGCACCCCGGGATTCGACAGTGTGAAATGTGCGGGCTAATCGAGGAAGGCCGCGATGTCCTCGTCGTCCAGCGGGTCGAACTCTGGGACGGGTCCGCTCGCAGGCTCGATCAGCACATCGATCTCCGCCGCAACCGAGGACGCCGACGCCGCGGCGGCATCTCCGGTCAATTCCTCCAGATAGCGCTGCAATCGGACCGCACCATCTTCGGCAAAACTCTTGAAGCGCACCCCGACGCCGTCGAACCCGCCACGAAATCGGGTCGCGTGGCGGACCATCTCGCCGCGTCCCATCACCGATCCCAGCTTCTCCGAAAGGTACAATCGGAAAACCACGGGCGTCCCGAGTTGCGGCCGGGCCTGAGTCCGCACCAGCATGCCGGTGGCCGACAGGTTGACGGTCTGGCAGAAGATCTCGCGCCCGCGGTTGCCGAGGGCCGTCTGCAGGTTCATGGGAAGCCGCAAGGCCACCCGCGGCGCCACCTCCAACAACCCCGCCATCTGATCGCAGATCATCTGCGGCGGATCGCTGATCAGCATCACCCGGTTGACTCCCTTTGACTTCAGGGCCCGTGCGGCGTCCACCTGGTCGGGTTCGGCGAGCACCATGACCGCGGCGTTGCGGCTGGGACACACGCTCCCCCGGAGCTGCCGCAACACCTTTTCCAGGGACCAATCGGCAGGCTCGGCGTCGAGAATCACGACGTCGAACTTCTGTTGACTGGCCAGAGCGACGCCCTCCTCCGGGGTCGCCACCCATTCCACCTGCACCGCGTCGCGACGAAGCACCGGCGCGATTTCCTCGAACGCCGAGCGGTCGATGCCGGCAGCCAGAATCCTCTGTTCTTTCCCGTTCATGTGCCCCCCGAATGCGGCCCGGTTCCACTCGGGCCCAGCGGCTGCGGCGCGACAGCCAACGCACGAAATGGTGCCCCACCGCCGCGCACCACCTCCATTGTCTCATAAACCGAGGCAACGAGGCCGCTTACAACCGGGAAACCAGGGTTTTCCAGCGCGCGCGGAACGATTCGGGCGGGCGGTCGCCGATCCCGAGCGCCAGAATCAACGGGTAGACCCAGGCCGGATTGTCGCCGACCCGGCGCGCCGCATCCGCCACCGCGGGATCGAACCGGGGCAAAACGAAGCCTGTCGACGTCCTGCAGAGATGGGCGGCCTCACCCATCGCCACCGTCTGCGGCGACAGGGCGACGCCCAGCACGCCCAGCAATCGGCGTTCGCCGTCGGACAGGGAAGCGATGGGCAGACCGGCGCCCCCGGTCATGCCCCGGGCCCTCTCGATCGCGTGCCGTGCCGTCGCGCGCGCGGCTTCCGCCAGACGGCGGAGCGGTCCCGCCTGGCGGCGCGCCGGCGTCTGGAACCGGATCCCCGTCACCTCGGCGAGGAGGCTGCGGACCTCCGGGGACGCGACGACCGTGGAGCCCGAATCGGCCAGCAGCCCATCGGCACCGGTGCCCGGTTCGACGGCATACATCCGCCCTCCGCTCCTTCGTGCCATCGTCTCGAGTCGATCGATCGAGAGCAGCCTGTTTCCGCCGCCCACGGTCTGCAGTAGCGGCAACGAGCGGATCTCGTGAGTCCGCAGACCTCTTCTCGCGGCGCGCAGCAGCACCGTCAGGACCCGCCCGCCGCCGGGAGCGGCCAGCGCGCCGGGTCGGGAAGCGATCTGGGTCATCATCTCCACCGCCCGTTCGCACAGTTCGGCGACGAAGGGCATCACCGCCCGTCGCAGATCGGCGCTGCCGGCGGCGTGCGGCGCGACTCCGCCGAGCTCCACAGCGGCTTCGAACGGGGGGTAGCCCGGCAGGACGGCGCGGGCGGCAACCACGCCGTCCCGGAGCAGCCACAAGACCGGCTCCTCGCCGCGGCTGGTCAGACCCACGGTGCACGGCACGGGTTGATCGAGACGCATCCGGTACAGACCCCCGGCAAAACCCCTGGGTACGGGTCGGCCGTCCACCACCACCTCGGACTGGGAAAAACGGCAGGCCATGCCCAGCCACAGGTCGGCACGTCGCCGGTCGAGCCCCGGACAACTCCAACGCACGACAACCTCGTCCGTGGGTGCCGGCAGATCCGAGTCAACCATGGGGCGTGTCCGGCCGCCGCTCCGGACCAGACGCAACCGGCGACCACCCGCGGCACCGTCGATCCGCAGACGCGCGCCGGCCGCGCCGCCGGCCCACAACAGGGCCTCGGCACCGGTTGACTCGAGGTCCGCGATGGCCTGCTGACGGGTCGCCGCAGCAGCCGAATCGTCGAGCGCCAGCGCCAATCGTTCGACCGTGGCCCGCGGGATGGGTCCGCCCGTCCAGCGCAACGGAAAAACCGCGCCACCCCGAGGTCACCGAGACTTTCGCCGCTCCGCACCGCACGGCAAATCTCACGAGCTCCGCAGGCATCTGCCAGGTGCCGCTCAACTGGGCGTCGCACAGGTTGCGGATCTCGCTGCCGACGTCGATCGCGAAGAACTGCGCCCCGGTCACGATCCACCCCCGCCCGGTTCCTCGAGAACCGCTCGGGCGAGCCCCGCCAGACACACATTGCCGGCTGCCTGCGGGAGACCGAGACGGTCGGTCACCGTTTCGGCAAGCGCCAGGATCGCAGCCGACGGATGTCGGTGCGCGAGGTCCCGTGCAGTGCGCCAGGTCTCCCCCGAGGCGTTGAGGGCCAGCCATCTCTCGCCGCGCGGAAGACCGAGGCGGGGCCCGTCGAAGACCGCGAGATCCTCGCCGACATCGTCGGCGACGATCAACCGCCAGGGAACTCCCGCCCCGCGCAATGCCTCGCCGACCCGGTCCGCTATCGGGTCGGTCCAGGAGCGGGCCAGCACCCCCTGCCAGTGGTCGAGGTCGGCGGCGCCCAGAGCGGCAGCGGCGGCGGCGCCAACGGGGTCGTCGCCGTCGATCACCGTGCCCCGCGCCGCCGCCCGAGCGGCGAGACCGCGATGCCGTCCCCCGACCGCCAGTCTGCCGTGAGCGGCGGCCGCGCGCGCCCGGGCCATCGAGATCGAGCGCCCTCCGAGCAGGGGAATGACCCTCCGGGCAAACAGAACGTGCATCCCGGCAAACGCCTCCGGGTGGACCGCCGCTGCCCGCACCAGACCCGCGATATCCTCGCGGCCGCCGAGGCTGTAGCTGCGGTGCGCCCTGGAGCCCCGGAACCACGCCGCGAGGGCGATCAGCGACGCCGCAACCACCCCCAAAAGCAGCGGCCCGTCGAGATATTTCCAGCCCCGTTCGGGCGGCCCCGGCGCGATCGGCGCTGCGCCCGACACCCGGTCGAGACCGCTGTCGATGCTCGCGTCCACCACCCGCCACCTGCCGTCCGGTGCCAGGTACTCGGCCCACGCGTGCAGCCCGGGCTGGGCGCGGCCTCCGCCGCCGACCCAGCCCACCGCCAACCGTGAGGGCGTGCCGGCGGCCTCGAGCAGGGCCGCCACCATCGCATTCTGCACATCGCAGTCGCCCGCGCCGACGATCAGGCTGCGCTCGAACAGACTACGGCCCTTCCGCTGCTCGGCACGATGGAGGTTCGAGGTAGCCGCTGACGCGTCGTAGGCCACCCGCCGCCGGACGTACGCCGCCGCCGCCGGCGCCCGGGCTTCCTCGGGCAGGGATCCGATCTCCGCTCCCGCTCTGAAAAGCTCCGGTGGCAACGGCGGCCAGCTTCCGCGGTCCGCCGGCCGGGCGCCGGGTCCGGCCGCACAGCGATAGGTCAGCCGGCCCCCGCCTCCGTCGCCGAGATCCACGGCGGGAAGGCCCCCCACCTCCCCGGCCAGGGCCACGATTTCGCCGTTCAACCGCACGCTGTCCGCGTCCACGGCATAGCCGGTGGCCACCGGCAGCCGGAGCAGCCCCGATCCGGCCGCCACCTCGAGCTCGACGACGAGACAGTCGTCGCCGCACGGCGCAGCCGCGGGCTGCGGGCTTTCTCCCGGCGGCGGATAGACCGGAACCCCCTCCGGGTCGAGCCCCACGATCACGAGGGCGGCGAAGAAGACGCTCTCCTCCGCCGGCCGGTAGGTGAGAGCGACGGGCGTCGATGGACCCGCCAGCAGGTCGGCGTCGGGCCCCCGGTAGAGCCCCCCGAGATCGGCGTAAGGCCGAGGGTCACCGGTCGGCGACCCGGAGGCGGTTGCGCTGGCCACCACCTCGCCCGTGTCCCGCCACCCGGCCGCACCGCCGGCGATCCATCGCCACCCGGCAACCACGCCAAGCGCGACGACCAGCGCCGCCGTCGCGGCCCTCAGCGGCCGCGACGTCGACCACGCTTCGCGCGCCCTCTCCAGGAGGAGCGCCGCCGCCGGCAAGCGGGCGTGCCGGTCGAGCTCCGCCCGCACCAGCCGCCGCAGCTCGCGGTGGCCCACCGCGACCAGCCGCCGCAGCGACCGGTCCTCGCGGGTGTCGCCCCGGGCGAGGAGGACGGTCAGCTCGTCGCTGTCGATCATGGCCTGCGGCGCGAGTCCGTCGGTCACGTGGGGCACTCCCGCCCGTCCCCGGCGGCCGGTGAGCAGCAGATCGTCGAGGCTGGCGGCGTCCCGAACCCTGAGGCCGTGGACGAAAACCTCGACCTTCGGCTGCGACCCCAGCCCCACGACCCCCCGCAGCCCACGCCGGCGAAAGCTCATGCTCGGGGGCGGCAGGTCGAAGTCCGCGCGGACCTCCTCGCCGTTGATCCGCACTTCCAGCGGACGGTCGGTCTGATCGCGCCGGGTCACGAACGGGGCGTCGCGGAGAACGGCGGCACGAAGCAGACCCGCGACGTCGTCGCCTGCCGTCGGGCGCTCGATCACAACCTCGGTGCCCCGGTCCATGCGAACGGCTTCCTGCCGGACCACCTCGAGATCGCCGTCGAGTCGAACCTGCCAGCCGGCGCCGCCGGCGGGACGGGAACGGACCGTGATGGCGGACGGCGCAAAGCGGAGGATCGACCAGAACCCGATCCCGAATCGACCGGCGTTCCGCGGTCCGCCCCGTTTGCTCGATGCGTAGAGGGTGAAGAGGTAGTCCCGGGCGTGGGCGAAGGTCATGCCCTCGCCGTCGTCCCTGCAGGCCACCCGATCCACCGGCCCCTGGGATTCGACTTCGAACCACACCCGCCCCGCACCGGCATCGCGAGCGTTCTGCAGGAGCTCGCGCACGAACACCCAGTCGTCGCCACCATACCGTTCGGCCTCGTGTCTGGCGCGAGCACGAAAATCGCTGTTCGAACCGCCGGTCACCGCAACAGTTTACCCGCGGCGATCGCCGGTCCGGCGTACAATCGACTGATGACCCCTGACCTCGCTCGAGTGCGACACTTCATCCGCACCACCCTCGGCTGCGGGTGCCCGGAGGAAGTGTTGCAGTGGATCGAGTGCTCCCAATCCGAATCGGTCCCGGAGCACGGTCTGAGCCTGACGCGGATCGATGTCGGCGGCCGCCTGCTGGTCTATGTGGTTGCCGGCGACATCTCTCCCGAGACCGCGGCCGAGGCGCTGCCGGCGCTGCTCGCCGCCGGCCTCGCGGAGCGGCAGCGGACCGGATTCAACCGCTTGCGGCTGGTGGTGGCGGGCGACGACCCCGACGCGATCCGCCCGCTCGCGGAGCGTGCGTTCGCGGCCTCCGCCCCGAACGACGAACGCGTCCACCTCCACGTCGTGGCGGTGAGTGAGCTACCCTTCGGGTAGCTGGAAGCTATTAGCGGTTAGCGGTCAGCGGTTAGCCGGGCAGCGTGGTTCCCGGCAACAGACACACCACTTCCAGGTCATCTCTTCGGTTACCGCGGGCGCCGCCATCAGGACAACCCCACAGTGGGTGGGCGGGGGAAGCTACCAGCTAAAAGCTAACAGCTAACAGCTTCTTCAGTAGATCGGCTCGGCGGCGATCCAGTGCATGATCGAGTCGGGCTCGAGCTCGTGGGACGCGCAATCATCACAGGTATGGGTGGCCTGACCGCACGACGGGCAGGTGTGGACTTCCCCCATCATGGTCCGGTCGGTCTGCTCCGCCGACCACACCTGGATGGCATCACAGTAGGTACAACGAATCGGTTCTGGTCTTTGCATGGGCCTACGCTCCCTCCAACGGGTTCGCGGGAACGCTATCGCATGTGCACAACTGATTGAAAGTCCCGCCGCGGCACATCGGCGCCGCACCGCGGCGCCACCGCAGAACGTTTCAACGTTTCAACGTTCCAACGTTTGAACGTTTTAGAGCAGTCGTTCATCAGCGTCGTCGCTCAGGGCGACGACGGTGCGGAAGAGGGCGCGGACGATCTCGATGTTGTTGGACAGCAGATCGAAGAAGTCCTCCGCCTCGATCGCCAGCACGCGACAATCCGATACCGCCGTCGCGTCACCGAGACGCGGCCGGCCCGAGAGGATGTCGAGCACACCGAAGCGACCGCCCGGGCCGATCACCGCCCCCGCCTCGGCGCCGGCACCCAGCCGCACCTTGCCCTCGACCATGCAGTAGAGGCTGTCGGCCGGGTCATCCTTGCGGAAGATGACCTCGCCTTTCTCGAAGTGTTGCTCGTTCGCGATCGCCGCCAGCCGCAAGACCTCCTCGGCGTTGCAGTGGGCGAACAGATCGACCCCCTGGAGAAAAACCATCATCTCGATCTGCGCCATCGGGGCCATGTCACTGTCTCCTCGCTTTGCCAGCACGCCGCGGGTTCTCGGGCCGCTTTCCACCCGCCGGCTGACCCAGACGGCGGTCTCCCGGACCATCTCGTCGTTCGTCTCCTCGGCCAGCGACCTCACCAACGGGTAGAGGGTTTCGATTTCCTCGTTCCACACGCTGTAGAGAGCCGCCAGCACGATACCGATGGCGCTCGGGTCCTCCCTGGGGTCGATTCGAACCAGGCGCTCGAGGGTCTGCTCGGGCGTCTGCACGTCGATTCCGAAGATGAGCTTCGCGCGCTGCAGCTTTTCCTCCGGCGGCGCGTCGTCGATCACCGCAAAGACGTCCCGCCGCACCTTCCCGGCCAGGGTGTTGTCCAGATACTCCAGCGCGCGCGCGCGCATCTTCGGCTGGCCGCTGAGCAGGCTGCGCTGCGCCGCACGCACGTCCTCCGGGTTGTTGATGAGCTCGAGCAGACCGAAAATGTTGTTGACCGTCCTCGCCATCCGGTGGGCCAACAGCTGCTGCGGCAGGGTCGGTACCCGCCCGTCCGCCTTCCAGACCGCCAGCGGCCCGTCGAGGCGCGCTTCATGGAGCGACGACACCGCCCACAGATCTGCCAGCAATCGAACGTATTCCGCGGCCTCGCGGCTGAGGTGTTGGGTGACGGTCCGGCGATGAAAATCGATCCCCTGGTCCCGCCCCCGCATGTAGACCAGAGCGTCGATGGTCTTCGACCGCAGCATGGAGTCGCCCGCGTCGAGGCTGACCAGCAGCTCGTCGGCGCCGCTCTGAGCGCCGATCAGAGCGATCGTCTTGGGCACCGCTCGCCGCACCCAGATCTGCTCGTCCTGCGAACGCATGAAGAGGACCAACGGTTTGACCGCGCTCTCGCCCTGCGCCACCAGCGCATTCCGGGCTTCGTGCTTGAGCCGGCGGTTGCCCATCAGCGAAATCAGGATGGTGGCGTACAGCGGGTTGGCGCCGCACCGCTCGACGCGTTGTCGAATCGTGTCGATGGCCGCCTTGACCACCCCGAGATCGCGGTCGTAGAGCATGGCGATGATGACGTCGGAAGCGATCGGATCGGCCACCTGGCCGAGAGCACCGACGGTGACGGCGCGCACCGCCGGATCGTCGTCGCCCGCCAGCGCGGCCAACACGGCTTCCGCTCTCTTGCCGGTGTCGCCGTTGCCGGCAGCCAGCAGGCTCGCGACCGCGGTCGCCCGTACGTGGGCGTCCGGGTCGTCGAGCCGTTCCAGAGCAAGCTTGGCTGCGTGTTCGCCGCGCAACACGGCGAGGGTACGCATCGCGCCGGTCCGTACACCCGCGTCGTGGTCGCTCATGGCCCGCTCGACAAGAGGCGCCGCGTCCACGCGGTTGGTGGCGGCGAGAATCTCGAGCGTCTTCCTGCGCACCTCCGTGCTCTCGTGATGGAGCAACAGGGGCGGGACCAGTCGGCCCTCGCCGCTCGCCGACAGCAGTGCGAGGCCGTGCAGCACCTTGCGGGAATCCGAGCTACCGAGCGACTGAACCAGAGTGGTCACCGTGGTTACGTCCGTGGGATCGATCGCGGCATCCTGCTGGACGATCCCCGATTTCAGGCCCTCACGGAAGGCGGTGACGTACTCGCGCCGCGCCTGGAACGTCAGACCCAGCCACGCCACCGCCAGCACCAGGGTCAACACGCCGACAAACGCGGGGGGCAGAACCTCGAGAGTGAGGAGGATCAGAATCGCCGCCGCACCCTTGCCGAATCGCTGGACGAAAACGTCGATGAACGACTTCGCGCGCACCCGCAAATCATCCGCCACCGGCAGGAAGAGGAGTTCCCGGGTGACCTGATCCACCGAATGCCGGAGGCTGCCTTCGGCCAGGAACAGCACCCACACCAGGGGGTAGACGCCGGCCGAGCCCACTGCCAGTACGACGGCGAGCTGCGACACGGCCACCGTCCCCGGCAGGACCCGCATCCCGGCGCCCACTCCCAACACCCGGTGAATGCGACCGGTGAACAGGAGCTGGAACAGGAAACCGACGATCCCCATCAGAATGAACGAGAAACCGATAACCGACGTCCGTTGGTCGAGGACGGTGGTGTTCTTCTCCACGTACCAGTAGAACTGCCACTGCACGAGCTGGCCGATCGTCACGGTCGCCAACATCAGCATCGCGATCAAGGCCAGCAGCCGCGAACCTCGCAGGGTGCGGAGCCCGCCCCGGGCCTCATCGAGGCGCCCCCCGCGAACCGGCACCGGCGTCGCCGCCGCGGACCTGGACATCTTGTCGATCAACACGATCATCGCCGGCACCGTCAGCAACGCCGCCGCTGCGGCGAGCAGGGTGTAACGGGTCCCGAGAACCCGCGTGACGTTGACCGCTATCGAGCCGCCGAGAATCGAACCCAGGAGTCCTCCGGCGCCGATCAACGAAAAGAGGCGCCGTGCCTGACGCGGGTCGAAGATCTGGTTGGCGTAGGTCCAGAACTGCGAGACTGCGATCGCAAAGGCCATTCCGAGCCAGATGTAGTAGGCGACCGCCACCCACGGGCGCCCGAGACCGAACAGCACAAAAAAGACCACCAGTCCGACGACGTGGAGCAGCGTGCTCGCCAGAATCAGCATCGGGAGCCTGGTCCTGGTCGCCAGCTTCGAATACAAGACGAGCACCGGAAAGGAGATGACGGCCACCGCGAGGTAGACCCACGGCAGGTTCTCCGCCCCCAGGGAGTCGATGAACGTCGCCTGGCGAACACTCTTGCCGGCAAAGTGGACGGTCGTCAGGACCAGGAAGTTGAAAAAGAAGAGCCAGGCCAGACGGCCCTCACCGGGGTGGATGCCGAAGACGGCGCCGCCCTTGCCGCGGCGTCGCAGACCACCGCCCAGGGTATCGCCGCCGTGGATTCCCGCACGGTCGATGTCAGTTGATTTCATCGGTTCCGGTGTCACGCATCCCTAAAGTACTCTCCAAACCTCGACGAGGCAACGAGCCCGGGAGCCTTCCCCAGAGATTCAACGTCGCAGCGTCGAGAAAGTTTTGTCGCCATTTCTTAGTTATCGCGACTCAGATATTGGTCGAACCGCTCTTACCAGGAATCTTAGTGTGATGTTATAAGAAAATACGAAAAGGGACTTGACAAGCGATCGCGCTGTGGCTATATTCACGCTAGCACTCTCCGAGGGGGAGTGCCAATAATCAGCAACAACTCGAAAGGAGTGAGAGAGATGAAGGTCAAACCGCTGGGCGATCGAGTACTCCTGAAGCGCATTGAGACTCAAGAAGAGGTGCGCGGAGGAATCATCATCCCCGATACCGCCAAGGAAAAACCGCAAGAGGCCGAGGTGGTCGCGGTCGGTGACGGCAAGATGGACGACGACGGCAAGCGTCTGCCCATGACCGTCAAAAAGGGTCAGCACGTGCTGATCGGCAAGTACACCGGCCAGGACATCAAGATCAACGACCAGGAACACACCATTGTCCGTGAGGACGAAATCCTCGCGATCATCGAGAAGTAGGAGGCGAAAATGGCAGGGAAACAGATCGTCTACTCCGAGGAAGCTCGGAGCAACATCCTGGCGGGCGTCAACAAGCTCGCCAATGCAGTCAAGGTCACTCTCGGCCCCAAGGGCCGCAACGTCGTGCTCGAGAAGAAGTTCGGTTCGCCGACCATCACCAAGGACGGCGTCACCGTCGCCAAGGAGATCGAGCTCCCCGACCCCCTCGAGAACATGGGCGCGCAGATGGTGCGCGAAGTGGCGTCCAAGACCTCGGACGTGGCCGGTGACGGCACCACCACGGCAACCGTTCTCGCCCAGATCATCTACCGTGAGGGCATCAAGAACGTCACCGCCGGCGCCAACCCGATGGACCTCAAGCGCGGCATCGACCAGGCCACCAAGGTGGCGGTCGAGGCGGTGAACAAGCTCGCCAAACCGGTCGAGGGCGACGCGGTCGCCGCGGTCGGGACGATCTCCGCCAACTCGGACACCGAGATCGGCGAGATCATCCGCGAGGCGATGGAGAAAGTCGGCAAGGACGGCGTCATCACCGTCGAGGAGGCCAAGGGCCTCGACACCACCCTCGAGGTGGTCGAGGGTATGCAGTTCGACCGCGGTTATCTCTCGCCCTACTTCGTGACCGACGCCGAGCGCATGGAAGTCGTGCTCGAGAACGCGGTGATCCTGATCTTCGAAAAGAAGATCTCCAACATGAAGGACCTGCTGCCGATCCTCGAGAAGGTCGCCCAGCAGGGCAAGCCCCTCCTGATCATCGCCGAGGACGTCGAGGGCGAGGCCCTCGCCACCCTGGTCGTCAACAAGCTCCGCGGCACTCTCCACATCTGCGCCGTCAAGGCCCCGGGCTTCGGCGACCGCCGCAAGGCCATGCTCGAGGACGTTGCCGTCCTCACCGGCGGCAAGATGATCTCCGAGGACCTCGGCATCAAGCTCGAGAACGTGACCTGGGACGACCTCGGCACCGCCAAGAAGATCGTGGTCAACAAGGACGACACCACCATCGTCGTCGACGACAACGACGACTCCAAGCACGAAGCCGTGCTCGGCCGGGTCGGCCAGATCAAGCGCCAGATCGAGGAGACCACCTCGGACTACGATCGCGAGAAGCTCCAGGAGCGGCTCGCCAAGCTGGTGGGCGGTGTGGCGCAGATCAAGGTCGGCGCCGCCACCGAGACCGAGATGAAAGAGAAGAAGGCCCGCGTCGAGGACGCACTCCACGCCACCAAGGCGGCCGTCGAAGAGGGCATCGTGCCCGGTGGCGGCGTCGCCCTGCTGCGCGCGATGACCAGTGTCGAGAAGCTGGTCAACGAAACCTCCGGCGACGTCCAGACCGGCGTGCGGATCCTGCTTCGCGCCCTCGAAGAGCCGACCCGGCAGATCATCCTCAACACCGGCCTCGACGAGGCGGCGGTGATCGTGCGCGAGGTCCGTGCCAAGGGCAAGAACATGGGTTACGACGCGGCCGCCGGCGAGATCACCGACATGATCAAAGCCGGTATCATCGACCCCGCCAAGGTGACCAAGAACGCCCTCCTCAACGCCTCCTCGATCGCCGGCCTGCTCCTCACCACCGAGGCGCTGGTGTGCGAGATCCCCGAGGCCAAGAAGGACCACGGTATGCCCGGCGGCGGCATGGGCGACATGGGCGGCATGGGCGGAATGTACTGATCGCCTGTTCCTGACACATCAATCCAGACCCGGCTTCGGCCGGGTCTTTTTTTCCCGTTTCCGTGCCCGTCTCCGTCTCCGTCGCCGCGCGGTCTCGTTGAACCGCGCGGCCACGGAGACGGAGACGGGCACGGAAACGGACGGCGGAATAAAGCAACCCCTGTACACATTTTCACGTACTATCCACGGGGCAGCCGGTCCGCACGGGCCACCACGCAAATCAAAGGACAGAGCGTTGAACACCCACCAGGTCACGAAATCGCTGCAGCCGCGGTACGTTGTGCCGCTCTCACTATTTCTCGTTTCGGCTCTGGTCACCGGATGCGGCGGCAGCGGAAATGCCGGCGAAGGCGGCAACGGGCGTGGTTCCCAAGCCGCGGCCGAACCGGAAGAACCGGCCATCGCGGTGAAGATCAGCGAGGTCCTCCTCGAGCCCATCTCATCGCTGTATTCGACCTCGGCCACCCTCCGCGCCGACCGCCAGGCGACGGTCATCGCGCGGACCCGGGGCGTGGTCGAGAGACTGGCGGTCGAGGAAGGCGACAAGGTCGCCTCCGGCCAGCCCCTCGCCTCCCTCGAAAACGAGGAGCAGAGGATCGCCGCGGCCCGCGCGCGATCCACCGAAGAAAAGGCGCGCCGCGACTTCGAACGCCTGAGCGGCCTCCAGGAGCAGGGGCTGGTCAGCGTCGACGAGTACGAGGCGAGCCGCCAGGCCGCCGAAGACGCCTCCCACGCCCTCGAGCTCGCCGAGCTCGAACTGTCGCGGACCGTGATCAGGGCGCCGATCGCCGGCACGGTGGTCACCCGCCACCTCGACGTCGGCGCGACGGTGTCCGACGGCACGCCGGTCTACGACCTCGCCGACATCGACCCGCTGTACGCCGACGTCAACATTCCCGAACGCCACGTCACCAGCCTCCGCCCCGGCCAGGAAGTGCGGCTGACCGCAGACGCGACCGGCACCGTGGCCAACGCCCTCATCGAACGCATCGCGCCCGCGGTCGACCCGGCGACGGGAACCGTCAAGGTCACGGTGGCCGTCACCGGTGACTCCGGGCTCCGGCCGGGCGCCTTCGTCCGCGTCGACATCGTCACCGACACCCATGCCGACGCGCTCGTCGTCGCGCGATCGGCCCTGGTTGCCGAGGGCCGGCGCTGGCACCTCTTCCGTCTCACCGACGGTGACCTCGTGGAACAGATCGAGGTGATGCTGGGCTTCGAAAGCGGCAACCTCGTGGAAATCGACCACACCGCGGACTCCGAGATCGTCATAGCACCCGGCGACCGGGTGGTGGTCGTCGGTGCGCCGGCCCTCTCGGACGGGGCCAAGGTGCGTGTGATGACCGACGGCGAGGCGGCCGGGTGATGATCTCCGACCATCGTTTCGACAACCCAATCCCGGCGGTCTGACGCATGCTCCCCCGTTTTGCCGTCAACCGTCCGATCACCGTGCTCATGGCCACCCTCGCGGTGTCCACCTTCGGCCTGCTGGCGGTCCAGAACCTTCCGGTCGATCTGCTGCCGGACCTCTCCTACCCCACCCTGACCATCCAGACCGAGTACCCCGACGCCGCCCCCGAAACCGTCGAGCAGTTCGTCACGCGGCCGATCGAAGAGGCGGTGGGGGTGATCCCCGGCGTGCGCGAAATGCGATCGCAGTCGCGGTCGAGCCTGTCCGAGGTGGTGCTCGAGTTCGAGTGGGGCGAGTCGATGGACACGGCCGGGCTGGACGTCCGCGAGCGGCTCGGCCTCGTCGAGCTGCCGCGCGAGGCCGAGATCCCCCGGGTGCTGCGCTTCGACCCGTCGCTCGAGCCGATCATGCGCCTCGGTTTCTCCGGCGACCGCGACCTCGACGAGCTGCGCCAGCTCGCCGAGCGCTGGCTCAAACCGCGCCTCGAGGCGGTGGTCGGCGTCGCCGCGGCCAAGGTGCGCGGCGGTCTCGACGCCGAGATCGTGGTCGAGGCGGACGAGGACCGCCTGGCGACGCTCGGACTGACGCTGGCCGACCTCGTGGCCGCCCTGCAGCAGGAAAACGTCAACCAACCCGGCGGCACCCTGCGCGACTTCAACGCCATCTACCTCGTCCGCACCATGCACGAGTTCGAGGATCTCGAGCAGATCCGGCGGACGGTGGTGCGGGAAACCCCGGACGGCCGCATCCGGGTCGAGGACGTGGCCCGGGTCTTCCGCGGCCACCGCGACCGCGACGAGATCACCCGGCTCGGCGGCCGCGAGGTCGTCGAGATCGACCTCCACCGCCAGGGGACGGCCAACACCGTGGCGGTCGCGAGGGCGATCGAGGCGAGGCTCGCCGAGCTGCGCGGTGAAATGCCGCCGGACCTCGGGATCGAGGTCCTCACCGATCTCTCGGGCTACATCACCGCCGCCATCCAGATGGTGTGGTCGGCGGCGTGGATCGGCGGTCTGCTGGCGATCCTGGTGCTCTTCTTCTTCCTCCGCGATCTCCGCGCGACCGCTCATCATCGCTCTCACCATACCGGTCTCGGTGGTCGCCACCTTCCTCTTCATGGAGCAGGCCGGGGTCTCGCTCAACATCATGTCGCTCGGCGGGCTCGCCCTCGGCATCGGCATGCTGGTCGACAACTCGATCGTGGTGCTCGAGGCCATCGACCGCCGCCGCGGCGAGGGGCTGGAACGGGCGCAGGCCGCCATCAAGGGTGCGGGCGAGGTGGCCGGGGCCGTCACCGCCGCGACCCTGACCACCGTCGCCGTGTTCTTCCCGATCGTGTTCGTCCAGGGCGTCGCCGGCCAGCTCTTCCGCGACCAGGCGCTCACGGTCTGCATCTCGCTGACGACCTCGCTGATCGTGTCGCTGACCGTCATCCCCGCCCTTTCCGGCTTCACCGCCCGCACCGGCTTCGAAAGCGCGTCGCGGTTTGCCGGCCGCCGCCTCAGCGATGGTGAGACCCTGCCGTGGACCTTCAGGCTCGCGGGCTTCGAGCTCGAACCCATCGGCAACGGCCGCTCGCTCATCAGCCGGGCGGCCACCGTTCTCGCCTTCCCGGTCCGCCTGCTCGTCCTGCTCACGACGCTGATCGTCGGCGCCGTCTGGTGGGCGTTCAAACGGGTTTTCGATGTCGTGGCCTCGCCCTTTGAGCAGGGTCCTCGAGGGGGTTTCTCGTACCTACCCCAGCGTGCTGGCCGCGGCAATCCAACGGCGTTGGACCGTCGTTGTTGTGGCCCTCACGCTCTTTGCGGCGTCGGTGACGGTCATCCCCCGTCTCGGCACCGACCTCGTGCCCGACCTCGCGCAGGGCGAGTTCGCCTTCCAGCTGCGGCTGCCGAGGGCACGACCCTCGAGGCCACCGCCGAAACCGTCGACCGCATCGAGGACATGCTGGTCGACGACCCGGCATTCGCGTCGGTCTTTTCGATGGTCGGCAGCCTGCCCTCCGCCGCATCGGGCCGGCGCACCCTGGGTGAGAACCTGGCGCAGATCAACTTCCGGCTCCACGCCGGGGCGGACGCTGAGGAGGAGGCCGCTGCGGTGAATCGGGTGCGCCGGACGATCGCCCGCTTCCCGCGCTCCGAGGCCGAGCTGGTGCGGCCCGCGGTACTGTCGGTTCGTCCGCCGATCGCAGTCCAGATCTTCTCGGACGATCTCACCGAGCTCGATTCCGCCGCCGAAGCGGTTCGCACGGCGCTCGAGGGCCTGCCCGAGGTCCGCGACGTGGCCTCCACGTCGGAGCCCGGCAGTCCGGAGATCCTGGTCGAGCTCGACCGCGAGCGCGCCGCCGCCCTCGGTGTTTCGGCCGAGGACGTGGGCACCGCCATGCGCACCAAGATCCGCGGCGACGTGGTCGGTCAGTTCCGCGAAGGCGAGGAGCGGATCGACATCCGGCTGCGCGCCGGCGAACGATTCCGCTCGCTGGCCTCTGGGGTCCAGGCACTGAGGATCATTCTTCCCGGCGGCACCACCGTGCCGGTGTCGGCGGTCGCCGAGGTGGTGACGGGCCGCGGCCCTGCGGCGATCTACCGCTACGCGGGGGCGAGAGTGGCCGAGGTCACCGCCCTGCCGACGACCCGGGATCTCGGCGGCGCCCTCGATGCAGTCGACGCGGCGGTATCGAGTCTGGCGATGCCCGCGGGCGTGCGAACCGAGCTCTCCGGGCAGAATCGGGAGCTATCCGTCAGCTTCAACTCGCTGTGGTTGGCGATGGCGCTGGCCACGTTCCTGGTCTACGTGGTGATGGCCTCGCAGTTCGAGTCGCTGGTCCACCCGTTCGTGATCCTCATGGCGGTGCCGCTCGGCGTCGTCGGCGTGGTCGGCGCGCTGGTGCTGACGTCGAACTCGGTCAGCGTCCTGGTGCTGATCGGCGCCGTCATGCTGGCCGGCATCGTGGTCAACAACGCCATCGTGCTGGTGGACGCCATCAACCGGCGGCGGCGCGAAGGCCAGGAGATCGACGCCGCGCTCGTGAGGGCGGGCGGCGAACGGCTGCGGCCGATCCTGATGACCACCGCCACCACCGTGCTCGCCCTCTTCCCGATGGCCCTCGGGCTGGGCGCCGGCGACGAGCTGCGCGCCCCGCTGGCGATCACCGTGATCGGCGGCTTGACCGTCGCGACGATCCTGACCCTGATCGTCATTCCGTGCATGTACCGGATCTTCGCCGCAGCGCCGGTACGGGAGAGGGTGGAGGAGGAAGCATGAAATTTCGAATTTCGGATTTCGGATTTCGAATTTCCCGACCACCCTCCCCGCGTTTCCGGGGCTGGGTGGGGGAAAAATCCGAAATCCGAAATCCGAAATCCGAAATCGATATCGGAGGCCGCCGTGAGACTTACCGACATCCCCCTCGACCGACCCGTCGCGACCCTCATGCTGCTGCTGAGCCTGACGGTGCTCGGCACGGTGGCGGTCTTCCTGCTGCCGCTCGACTTCATGCCGGTCGTCAAGGAGCCCGAGATCGACATCGAGATCCCCTTTCCGGGGGCCACCCGCTCGAGGCCCTGCGCGAGGTCGTCGAACCCATCGAAGAGGAGATCGCCACCATCCCCGACGTGAAGAGGATCATGGGATGGATGCAATCGGGGTCGGCCAACATGGAGGTCATGTTCGACTGGGGCGTCGACGTCGACATCAAGAAGATGGAGGTCCGCGAGGCCGTCGACCGCGCCCGGCCCCTGCTTCCGGACACCATCGGCCACATCTCGATCCGCGGCGACACCGACGGCGGCAGCGCCCAGGTGCTCGCCGGACGGATCTCCGCCGAACGCAACCTGTCGGAGTCGTGGGACCTGCTCGACCGGCGCATCGGGCGCCCGCTCGAGCGCATCAAGGGCGTCGCCCGGGTCGATCTCTACGGCGTCGAGCAGCAACAGGTCCGCATCGACCTCGACCTCGACGCGCTGAGGCGGCACGGGATCGAGGCCGGCGAGGTCCTGCGGGCCGTCGACGCCGCCAACCACGACGTGGATGCCGGTGTCATCCGCGGCGACGTCGTCCGCTACGACGTCCGCACGCTGACCCGGTTCCAGTCCGCCCAGGAGATCGCCGACCTGCGCGTCGGCAGCGACGGGCTCCGGATCGGCGACGTGGCCGTGGTCGAGATGCGCGAGCCGCGGCTCGACTACGGGCGCCACCTCGACCGCTCGTTTGCGATCGGCATCGACGTCTACAAGGAACCCAGCGCCAATACGATCGAGGTTGTGGACAAGGCCCTCGAGCGCATCGAGGAGATCAAGAAGGACCCCCAGCTCGAGGGCATCAATCTCCTCGTCTGGGAAAACCAGGGCGAGGCGATCCGCAACTCGCTGTCCGGCCTGCGCAACGCCGGCATCTACGGCGGCATCCTGGCTGTCGTCGTGCTGCACTTCTTTCTGCGCCGTTTTCGCACCACTCTGATCGTCGCCACGGCCATCCCCTTTTCGCTGCTCGTCACCTGCGGCGCGATGTTCGCTCTCGGCACCCAGTTCAACGTCCTCACCCTGCTCGGTCTGATGCTCGGCGTCGGCATGCTGGTGGACAACGCGGTGGTGGTGATCGAGAACATCCACCGCTACGAAGGCATGGGCCATCCGGCGCCGGTGGCGGCGCGGCTCGGCACCCGACAGGTGGCGTTGGCGGTGGTCGCATCGACCGCGACCTCGATCTTCGTCTGGTCGTGGCTCTTCGTCTCCGAACGCAACACCATGGTCATCATGATGGGCGAGGTCGCGCTGACGATCTGCCTCGCGGTCGCCTGCTCGCTGCTGATCTCGCTGACCTTCATTCCGCTGGCCGCGGCGCGTTTTGCGCCGGCCGAAGAAGCACAGCCCGGTTTCGTCGCGAACCGCCTCGTCCCGGCCTACCGCCGATTGCTCGATTGGACCCTCGACCACCGCCTGGTGACCCTCCTCTGCCTCTTCGCGGTCGCCGGTTCGGCGGCCTGGCCGCTCGCCAAGATCGAAAAATCCGGCGACATGCCCGAACAGACCCGGGAGGTCTCGATCTTTCTCCGGGTCCACGACGACGTCTCCAAGGACGTGCTGGAAGGCCACGTCGACCAGCTTGAAGACTGGATCTTCAGCCGCAAAGGGGAGCTCGGCTTCGACAGCGTCTACTCGTGGTACAGCGAACAGGGCTTCTGCATGACCCGCGTCTACCTGCCCGAGTCGGAAGCCAACCCGGAGGCCGTCGAAAAGCTGCGGTCGCAGCTACGCGACGGCCTGCCGCAGATCGCCGGCGTCACCCTCGAGGTCGGCGACCGCGACAACTGGCGCCATCGCTTCGGTCAGGACCGGCGCATGGTGTCGGTGGCGCTGCACGGCGAGGACCCCGAGTACCTCGAGGATCTTGCGATGCAGGTCGAGGAGAGGATGCGCGGCCTCGACCACCTCGAAGAGGTCTGGGGCCCGACCATGAACGGCACCAAGGAGCTGCGGCTTCTGGTCGACGCCGACGCCGCCCACAGCCTGGACGTCACCCCTCGCAGCGTGGCCGAGGCGGTCGGTTTCGCCTTCCGCGGGCGCCGCCTGCGCCGTTTCCAGGGACCCGATGGCGAGGTCGAGATGGTGCTCGGTCTCCCCGAGGACGCCCAGCCCGGGATCGACGCACTGGCCGACCTCCCGGTCCCGAACCGAAGCGGCGGCACCGTTCCCCTGAGTTCGGTGGCCGAGGTCACGATCGCGCGAACACCGGAGCGGATCCAGAGGGAGGACCGCCAGACCACCCAGTGGGTGACGGCCCAGTTCGACAAGGAGGCCGTGACCACGGACGAGGCGAAGAAGCTGGTCGAGGAACGGATGGAAGGCTTCACCGTCCCCGAAGGCTACTCGTGGGACTTCGGACAGTGGGGCCACGACCGCGACGAGGCTCTGGGCACCATGCTGCGGGGAGTCGTGCTGTCGTTGATTGCCGTGATCCTCCTCATGGCCGCCCTCTTCGAGTCCTTCACCCAGCCCTTCGCCATCCTCATCACGTTGATGCTGGCGTTCTTCGGCGCCTTCTGGAGCCTGTGGCTGGGCGGTTACGACCTCAACCCCATCGCCTTCATGGGGATCATCATCCTCATCGGTATCGTGGTCAACAACGGCATCGTCCTGGTCGACCACGTCAACTCGCTGCGGGTGGCCGGTATCGAGCGGCGTCAAGCCCTGATCGAGGGCTGCGGCGACCGCCTCCGCCCCGTCCTGATGACCGCCATCACGACCATCTTCGGGCTGATCCCCCTGGTCTGGGCCCGCGCCACCGTCGCCGGCGCCTACATCGACTCCATCGCGGTGGTGGTCATCGGTGGGCTCGCCACCTCGACCATCTTCACCCTGCTCGCGCTGCCGGTGTGGTACACGACCCTCGAAGACGTGGGAGCAGCCGTGCTCGCTGCGTTGCCTCGGCGCCGCGGCGGGCAGCCGGTCCAGATCCCCGCGAGCGGCGTTCAGACGAGCCCTTTATAGACGCAGACGACCGGGTGTAGACTATCCCGACAGGACTTCGGAGACGCCCCTGGGTGGCTCTCGATCACCTGACAACACTACCTACGGCGGTACTCTCATTGCGGTCACCGGTATTTGGTCTTTCCACGTGTGCAGGGTTCATGCTGGCGGCACTCCCCGGCGGTCCCCTCAACGCGCAGGGCCTGCCGCCGGAGCTGGAGGCCCACGAGGCGCGGTCCGATTTCGGCATGGTGGCTACCGGCTCGCCGGAGGCCACCATGGCGGGGATCACGATCCTCGAGCGCGGCGGCAATGCTGTCGATGCAGCGGTGGCCGCAGCCCTGACGCTGGGAGTCTCCGACCCGGACGCCTCGGGCCTCGGCGGCATCACCTACATGCTGATCCACCTCGCCGGCGGTGCGACCATCGCCGTCGACGGCTCCGCGGTTGCGCCCCTCGCGGTCGACAATCGCCGCCTCCAGGCCCTGAAAGACAGCGACGCCTTCCACGGATACGAGCTGGCGACGGTTCCGACCACGCTGGCGGTCCTGGACCACGCGCTGCGCCGTTTCGGCACCATGGACATGACCACGGTGGTACAGCCCGCCATCGAAACGGCAGAGGGCGGCTACCGCCTCAGCGCACTGCAGATCGAGTGGACCCTGAAGTACATGCCGAGCATTCTCGCCTCGGAGTACCTGAGGTTCATCGCGATGGAAGACGGCAACACTCTCGGTCGACCAGGCGACATCATATGCCGTCCGGACCTTGCAACCACCCTGCGCCGGATCGCGGTCGAAGGCGCCGACTCCTTCTACCGGGGCTCCATTGCGGACGAGATCGCGGCCGACATGGCTGCCCACGGCGGTTTCCTCCGCAAGACCGACCTGGCACGGCACAGGGTTCGCGAACGCGCGCCCCTCGTCACGAGTTACCGAGGGCTCACCGTCAAAGCGTTCCCGCAACCGGGGGGCGGCGCGGCGGTAACCGAAATGCTCAACATCCTCGAGAGGTTCCCGAGCAAGCTGCTGGCAACCGATTCGGTGGAACGACACCACCTGGTCCTCGAGGCGTCGCGTTTCGCTCTGATGGACAGCCGGCGGAACCCGGCCTCGCCCACGCAGACGATGTGGGGCGAACCAATCTACCTGAGCAAAGAGCACGCCGCGGCGCGGGCTCTCCTGATCACTCCGGACGGGACTGCAGCCCGCGAGGTCTTCGGCCCTCCACCGGACCCCGAATGCGAACCGACCCAGGGGGACAGCACGACCCAGGTGTCTGTAGTTGACCGGGAGGGCAATGTCGTATCGCTCACCCAGACCCTCGGCCGGTCCTTCGGCGCCGCGGTCGCCACGCCGGGTCTCGGCTTCCCCTACAACAGCCTGCTCGAGGCGTCCAACTTCGACAAGCCGCAGTGCCCGTACTACCTGCGCCCCGGCTCCGAGTGCGTCAACGACATGGCTCCCACCATCGTGTTGGACGGCGGCCGCCTCGTGGCAGCGCTGGGCAGCCCGGGCAGCAACCGTATCCCTGCCATCATCGCCACCGTGATCAGCAACATGGTCGACCGCGGACAGGGCCTCCGCGACGCGGTGGCGGCGCCGCGGGCGGTGTGGGGCGGCATGACCAGCCTCAGGGCCTTTGTCGAGATCGCACCGCCGATCACCGACGCTGATATCACCGCCCTCGAAGCGATCGGCCATTCGGGCATGACCGCGCTCTCGTTTCCACCGATCATCTCGGAGTTCGTCAAGTTCGGCGGCGTCAACGCGGTTGGCCTCGACCCGACGACCGGTTCGTTCGTCGGCGTGGTCGACCCCCGCCGCGGCGGACTCGCCAAGGGACCGCGGGTGGTTGCGGCGGCGGACCCGGACCGCTGACCTGCAGCCGCAAAGCCCGCGGGCCGGCCGGGATACAATCACCACCGGTATGACGCGTTCCCGCAGCCCTCACCGAATCCACGGCGCCGTCCTCGTCGCGGTGGCAGCCGCGTGCGTGGCCGTTTCGGGCTGCGCGGCGGCAGACCGCGCGCGGCAGGACCGCCGCGCGCCGGCCGAGCTTCGGGCTGTGGAGGCGCGGTCGGACTTCGGGATGGTGGCGACGGGCTCGCCGGAGGCGACGCGGGCGGCAGTCGACATCCTCGAGCGCGGCGGCAACGCGGTCGATGCCGCCATCGCGGCGTCGATCACATTGAGCGTCGCCGACACCGACGGTTCGGGCATCGGCGGCATGGCCTACATGGTGATCCGCCTGGCCAACGGGCGGGACCTCGTCATCGACGGGTCGCCGGCGGCGCCGGCGCGTGTCATCCCCGAGGAACTCCTCGAGTTGGAGAGGGAGGACCGCCTGTTCGGTCACAAAACGGTCGCGGTGCCGACGCAGCTCGCCGTCCTCGAACTGGCTCGATCGCGCTACGGAACGATGCCGTTGGCAGAGCTCATCCAACCCGCGCTCGCGGTCGCCGAACAGGGCTACCTCCTGAGCCCGATCCAGATTACCTGGACTCATCGCTACATGCCGCAGCTGATGGCGTCGCGGTATCTGCGATTCGTGGCGATGGAAGACGGACACACGGTGGGGCGTCCCGGCGACCGTATGTGCCGGCCGGCCCTGGCCGCGACGCTCCGCCGCCTCGCCGCCAACGGCGCCGCGGATTTCTACCGCGGCGGTATCGCCGACGATATCGAGCGCGACATGATCGCCCACGGCGGTTTCCTCCGCAAGTCCGATCTGATGGTGTTGCGGGTGCGCGAGCGCGGGCCCCTCCGCACGACCTACCGTGGATTCGACGTTGTGACCTTTCCCGCGCCCGGCGGGGGTTGCCGGGTGACCGGCGCACTCAACATTCTCGAACAATTTCCGAGCTCGATGCTGGCCGCCGACTCCGTCGAACGCCTCAACGTTATGGTCGAGGCCTTTCGGATCGCCAACGGAGGCGACGCGGTCCTCGCCGCCACCCGGCCCGGAGCGATGGTCGGGGTCGACGGCTGCATCGACGCGGAGGAGGCCACCGAGCTCGCGCGGCTGATCGCGATCGGGAGGGTTCTCCCGAAGAGCACCCTCGAGAGCCCGACGGACCCGCGGTGTTCGAAGTTCGGCGAGACCACGACCCAGGTCTCGGTGGTCGACCAGTACGGCACCACAGTATCGATGACCCAGACCCTGGGACGATCGTACGGTGCAGCGGTCATGGCCCCCGAGCTCGGCTTCCCCTACAACGACCTGCTCATGTCCTTCAACTTCGAGGAACCAGCCTGCCAGGACTACCTGCGCCCGCGGGCCATCGTACCGACGCCGATGGCCCCGACCATCCTGCTCCGCGATGGGACATTGGTCGCGGCTCTGGGCAGCGGTGCGAGCAACCGGATTCCAGCGATCATCACCCTCACGATCAGCAACCTCGTCGATCGCAGGATGGACCTGCGCGATGCCGTCGTCGCGCCGCGAATCCTGTGGGGAGGCACGATCGAGCAGGAGCCGCGGGTTTTGATCGAAATCGCCCCTCCCCTCAGCCGTGCCGATGCCGATCGGCTCATGGAGTGGGGATATGAAACGGTGGATCGGGTGAACTTCCCCGCCCCGCCCCTCGAGCTCGCCCGCATGGGCAGCGTCAATGCCGTCGGTTACGACTCCCGTTGGGGAGGTTTTGTCGGCGTCGGCGATCCCAGACGATCGGGTGTCGCTTTCGGCCCCGCGGCCGTCGCCCAACCGGCCGCAGGGCAAAAATGATCGGCAGCGGACCCCCGAAGGGCCGGACCGCGCTCGGGCTCACAGTCGGGCTCGCGGCGGGTCTCGTGTTCATCGCGTGCACCAGCGGTCGTCCACCGGTCGGCGGCAAGCACGCTCCTCTGTACGCCCCCGAGATCCGCTCCGACTTCGGGATGGTGTCGACGGGTTCGATCGAGGCGTCGCGCGCCGGTGCGGTGATCCTCGAGCAGGGCGGGAACGCCGTCGACGCCGCGGTGGCTGCGGCGTTCGCCCTCGGGGTCTCCGACCCGGGGGGTTCCGGCCTCGGCGGGATGACCTACATCCTGATCGCGCTCGCCGACGGTCGTTCCACGGCAATCGACGGCTCGGTCGCGGTGCCGTTCACCGCCAGCGCCGCACGCCTCCTCGAGATCCGTGAGGCCGGCGAGTACTTCGGCTATGCCGCGGTCGCGGTGCCCACCACCCTCGCCGCCCTCGATCACGCCCTGGAAACCTACGGGACGATGGACCTCGCAACGGTTCTGCAGCCGGCCATCGAGATCGCGGGCGCCGGATTCGAGGCCAGCCCGAACTCCATCGCCTGGGCCTCGGGCTACCTCGACGAGATCCTCGCGTCCCGGTATCTGCGGTTCGTGGTTTTTCCCGACGGCCGGCGGCTCCCGGCATCCGGCGAGGTGATGTGCCGTCCCGACCTGAAGGCGACTCTCGAGAGGCTGGCTCGCGAGGGTGCGGACAGTTTTTACCGGGGCGGGATTGCCCGCCTGATCACCTCGGACATGACCGCCAACGGCGGCTTCGTGGGGGCTGCCGATCTCGCCACTGTGAAGACCCCCGAAACCGCACCTCTTCACGGCTCCTATCGCGGCGCCGAGGTTCTCTCGTTTCCGGCACCCGGGGCGGGCGTCGAAGTCCTGATGGCACTGAACATCCTCGGGACCTTTCCGAGCTCGTTCTTCGCTGGGGCTTCGGCTGAGCAGCTTCACGTCCTGGTTGAGGCCTATCGGATCGCCCACGCCGACGCTGACGAACTGTTGTCAGATCCCCTGCACTCGGCTCGTTACCGCGCCAAATACCTGTCCCAGGAACATGCCCGGCAGCGGGCGGCGTTGATCACGCCGGGCCGCGCGTTGCCCGCCGGCAGTCTCCTGGCGGAGAAGGGATACACCGTGCTCGGCGAGCACACGACCCAGGTGTCGGTCGCGGACCGCCAGGGCAACCTGGTGTCGCTCACCCAGACCCTGTGCCGGCAGTACGGCGCCAAGGTCGCCACCCCGGGCCTCGGTTTTCCGTACAACAGCTGCCTCGAATTTCTCGACTTCGAAAATCCCGGCAGCCCGATCTACCTGAGGCCGCAGATGCGCTTCCCCACCGGCATGGCGCCGACCATCCTCCGCGGCGACACCTGGGATCTCGCTCTCGGCAGCGCCGGCAGCGACCGCATTGCACCATCGATCACCGACGTCATCGTCAAAGTCGCCGATCGCCACCAGACGCTGCGCGACGCGGTCGTAGCGCCGCGAGTACTGTGGAACAGTACCCACGACCCGGAGCGGGTGTGTCTCGAAATCGCGGATCCGATCACTCCAAAGGACGCGAATCTCCTGCAGAGCTTCGGCTTCGAGCACATGTACCGCCTCAGGTACCCGGCGGCGCAGCGGAGCGACACCGCCTTCTTCGGCGGCGTGAACGCCGTCGCCTACGACTCGAGCACCGGGATCTTCACCGGCGTCGGCGACCCTCGCCGCGATGGGTTCGCCGTCGGCCCGAGGGTGGCGGCCGGTTCACCGACCCCTGAATGACGAACAGGCGGCGCGGACGCCGGGCGCGCAGCCCGGTCCGGTTTTTGCGACGATCTCCCGACGCCCGCTTGATATCATCGGTGTGTGAATGCTGAGATCCAGCTCTGCCCTCACTGCGGGCGCGCGATAGCTGTCGGCGCCGGCAGCTGCCCCCACTGCCACCGGCGGACGCTTTTCGATCTCCTGACGATGTTCGAGTCGCCCGACGACCGTTCCGCCTACCGCGCGGCGCGGGCGCTGATCGAGGTCAACGGGCAACCCCACGACTTCCTGACCCTGAAGTCCCGTCTGCAGGCGGCGCCGGGTGTCGTCGTGACGGCGGTTCCGAAATCGATCGCCGTCGCCTGTCAGGAGAAGCTCGCTGCGCTCGGTCTGGCGACCCAGATATCGCACCAGCTCGCTCGGCCTGCTGAACCCGTCGAGCCAGCCTCCGCCGCGAGACCGCCGTCTCGACGGTCGGTTCTCCGCCTCATCCGCGAAAGCCCGGGGACAGCGGTCGCCATCGTCTTTGGCATCGCGCTGGCCGCCGCCGTGTTCGGGTTGGGGCGGGGTGGTTCTCGAGTCGCTCACGATCATCCGACCGGGCCCCTCAGCGCCGACGCGATGCAGGATCTCGCACGGGGCGCCGTCGTCGAGTTGACCTGCGAAAACAGGTCGGGGTGGGGTTTCTTCGTCAGCGAGGGGATCGTCGTGACGACCGCCGACGCCGTGTGTCCGGCGGTCCCGAGCGTCGACGTCGAGTTTTTCAACGGCAGCACAGCCCTGGGGAGAGTGATTCGGATCGACACCTGGCTCGGCCTCGCTCTTGTACGGACGACGGGTCCGGGAGGCCGCCCGTTGCGGTTGATCGACGCCACCAGTCTCGAACGGGGCGCTTCCGTGATGCTGGCGGGCGGCTCCGGCGGACCGGGAGGTATCGTCCTGCGAGCCATTGTCAGTGACCCGAACCACAGCCTCCTCGGGACGTCGTACCTCCAGATCGACGCCCCCGCCGCTACCGGTGCGAGCGGCGGTCCGCTGCTCGATGAACGTGGGCGTGCGGCCGGGGTCGTCGTCTCAAGGGAGGGCTCGTCCGGAGATCTGTGGCTTGTCGTTCCCAGCAACTACCTGGTGGACGGGACCGACGCCTTTCTCCCCGATCTCGACATCGATCTCGACCGCGAGCGGTGGGAGGCACACCTCCGCGAGGCCGGCGATGGCGAACGAAGGGCCGTGGCGGACGCCCGATCGAACTCGAGTCGGGCCGCGGTCGTGGGCGCCGCGGCGGAGTCGCCGGCCTCGGTGGTCGCCACGGTTGTGCGATGGTCCGCGGCCACGCCGTCGGATCAGATGTTCACCTTCACGATCAGGCGGGGTGACACCGTGCTGTGTTCGCCCTCGGGGACTGCCGCGAGGTGGGAACGTGCGACCGGCGGACGGGTCAACGTCGCCGCTTCGCGCTGGGCGATGTGGCTCGAACGGAACGATCTGCTTCGAGACACCTACGTCAGTGCCGTCCGCCTCGACACTGCCGACTGCAATGAGCCGTCGACGGTCCCCGGCGCCACCCTGGTGTTGCACAGCGGCGCGCCGTCCGGGGACCGCGCGACAATCCAGTCGAACTGACCTCGGCGGCGTTCTCATGACGACACCCGCATATCACCGCGACGCCTACCTCACCGAGCTCGACTCCGTGGTGGTCGGCGTGGGCGAGGACGGCGGGCGGCCGTACGCCGTGCTGACCGACACCCTTTTTTACCCTGAAGGCGGCGGTCAGCCCGCCGACCGCGGCACCATCGCGGGTACCTCCGTGGTGGATGTCCAGAAGTCGGGGAACGAGATCCTCCACTTCCTTCACGACCGTGTCAAGACCGGCCCGGTCCACCTCGAGCTGGATTGGGAGCGGCGGTGGGACCACATGCAGCAGCACACCGCTCAACACCTGCTGACCGCGGTCGCCCTGCGGGACTTCGGTTGGCCGACCACAGCCTTCCACCTCGGCCCCGATAGCAGCGACATCGAGCTCGACGTTCCTGCCCTCGAGCGCTCGGATCTCGACCGGCTCGAGAGTACCTGTGCGGCCGTGATCCGCGAGGGACGGACAGTCGGCTATCGCACGGCAGAGGTCGCTGATTTCGAACGGCTCGGCGTGCGCTCGCGGCGGCTGCCCGAAGGCTTCACGGGGGAGGTCCGGCTGGTGGAGATCGAGGGCCTGGACCTCAACACCTGCGGCGGCACTCACCTCCGTTCCACCGCCGAGATCGGCGTCCTGTGTCTTCTGGGCGGCGAAACCATGCGCGGCGGCACCAGGCTTTTCTTCGTCGCCGGCGACCGGGTGCGGCGCCGGATGGCGGCACACGAGATGCGCAACCACGAGCTCAGAACGCTCCTCGGCACCGGTGACGACGAGCTCGCCGCAATCGTCTCAGTCCGGCTCGCCAGGGAAAAGGACCTCGCACGGAGGGTGCGCGGTCTCGAGGAAGAACTGGCCGACAGGACGGCTGCAGGCCTCGCCACCCGTCCCGAGGGCGTTGTCGATGCCCACTGGGAGGAGCGCGACATGGCCTTTCTCCAGCGCGTGGCGCGGACCCTCGTCGAGGCGGCGCCCGAGAAAATCGGTCTGTTGACGGCGGTCTGCGACGGCGACCTCCTGTTCGTCGTCGCTGCCGGAAAGGACTCGGCGATCGATCCCAGCGTGGCCGGTCCGCGGGTCGCCGAGGTTCTGGGTGGACGCGGCGGCGGCCGCAGTCCCATTTTTCAGGGCAAGGCCGGGTCGTTCGCCAACCGCGACGAGGCGCTCGCGATCCTGCGCGGCCGGCCGGCTTGAAGCGCCGAGGAATCGGAATTCAACGCAGAGGCGCAGAGACGCAAAGACGCTAAGGCGTGCCCTCTCTGCGCCTCCGCGTCTCTGCGCCTCTGCGTTGAATTCCGGGGATGGGTGGGCTTTGCGCCTTTGCGTCTCTGCGCCTTTGCGTTCAATTGGCTGACGTTCGGGCAGCCAGCAACGCCTTGAAGTCATCGCGGTCGCGCAGGCTGTCGAGGTCGGGATCGGTGGCGAGGAGGTCTTCCCGATCGAAGCCGAGTTCGAGGGCCTGATCGAGGGCCGCCACCGCCGCGTCCTCCCGACCCAGACGGGCGCGGGCGCAGGCCAGGTTGTACCACCCCACCGCAAAGTCTTCCTGAATCTGCAGCCCGAGCTCGAGGCAGACCACCAAACGGTCGTACTGGCCGGCGGCCGTGAGGTCGCGCGCGAGGTAGAAATTGAGCCCGCTCGAGAGGCCGTTGAGCGCCCGCTGCGCCGTTACGCCTTCGAAGCCCGGCTTTCCGGCGCGGCTTTTGAGCTCGTCGATCCGCAGATCGCGAGCCATCCTGGCCACCGGCGGTGCGATCTCGGCGTTGCGCAACTCGTAGAACTGCCGGTTCATATTCTCGAAATAGTCCTGTTCGTAAGCGTTCCACCTCTTGAGATCTCTGGCCTGCCGCTTGAACTCGGGGCTCCCCTCGAGCCTACCGGCCGCAGCCTTCGCCCCAGACGGGTCGTGGAGACCCTCGTACGTCGCGGTCATCTCGCGGTAGCGCCGGGCAGCTGCGATCACGCGGCCCTCGGCCTCGGCCGCCTGTGCCGATTCCAGGTCACGTTCGTACAGTGACGCGACCAGTTCCTCGTCGACCGGTCTGAGGCCCCTGGTCATGGCCAGAAGCTCCAGCCACCCCACGGCTTCGCTCGCCAGCGCCGGCGGCATCCAGGCGTGGGGCCCCTCGAAGATGACCAGCCGGTGCGGGTTGCCCTGTTCGGCGAGAAACGCATCCACCTCGTGCATCTCGTGGTAGTTGAAGTCGGTGTCGCCGGCGATCGAAAAGACGGGCACGGGGTTGCCTTTGAGATCATCGGGCAGAAAGCGGCCGCCGCAGGCGATGATGCCGGCCACCTCGCGGGTGGACCTCGACAGCACGTAGGCGACGGCCGCGCCGCCGGAAAAACCCGCCGTGTAGATGCGGTCGGGCTGCGCCGGGAGCCTCGCGTGGACCTCGGGCCACAGCGCCCGCAGCGCCACCACGTTCGGCTCCATCGGCCCGTCGGAGCGGGTGTTGTCCGAGCTCACCAGGATCCAACCGTAGGCGTCGGCCGCATCGCGAAACAGCTCGGCCGCCAGCACCGACCGCCCGCGCGGGTCGAAGATCAGCAGCACCGGCCAACGCCTCGCGGCATCGAATCCCCGCGGCAGGTAGAGAGTGTAGGTCTGGGTCGGGTCGCTCGCGCACGCGACGCCCTCCACCATCTCCCCCGCCGGCGCCTCCACCGGTTCCACCCCGGCGGCGGAGGCCGGCGCCGCCATACAGAGCACAAGAGCTAAGGCCGCACAACGCATGCGCAAAGATACGACGACAAGGTGAACGAGTTGCCTTCGGACAAGGGAAACGGCCCGCGTTCACCGGAGGTGCCTGGCTCCCGGCATGATGTTGTCCTCAACATCATGCCGGCGTGCCTGGCATCCTCACGGGAGGGACGCCAGGAAAATCAGCGTGCGGCGGAGGTGCCATTTTCAATATTGGCGGACCCGCGAGCTTTCACTTCGACTGGGTGTTACGAGCCAACAATGTTGAAGGTGGCTCCTCCCGGGAAGCGCGCTCTGAAAGCCGGGAGCTCACAAACCTGGGGAAACGAGACGCGTCCCAAACCAACAAACACACCAACGCTCTCGGGGTGCATTGTGGTGCGGGCGTCCCGCCCGCACGTGCGGCCGGGACGGCCGCACCACAAAGGACGAACTCCCCCGAAAGTCCACGAATTCAATACAATGGGCGCGTGAAGATCATCACGACGCACCTGTCGGCGGATTTCGACGCGTTTGCGGCGGCGGTCTGCGCGGTGCGGTTGTTTCCGGATCACGAGGTGGTGTTCCCCGGGTCGCAGGAGGTGGCGGTACGCCGCTTTCTGGCCGAAGCGGAGTTCACCTATCCGGAGGCCAAACTGCGGCGCGTCCGGACCGCGTCGATCGAACACGCGGTGGTGGTGGACACCCGCAGCCCGTCCCGGCTCGGCGAGGTCTTCGACCTGATCACAGCCGGCGGCTGTCCGGTCACTCTGATCGACCATCACCTGGAGGAGGAAGTCGACGGGCTCGATGCCGCCGAGGCGATTGTCAGACCGGTCGGCGCCACCTGCACGATCATCGCCGGCCTCTACCGCGAACGCGGGTTGGAACCGACCGTCAACGAGGCGAGCCTGATGCTGATGGGCATCTACGAGGACACCGGCGGGCTGTCCTATCGGGAGACCACCCCGGAGGATCTGCGGATCGCCGCCTGGCTGATCGAGCAGGGGGCGTCGCTGGCGTGGGTCCGGCGCTGGGTCCTCAAGGTCCTGCAACCGGAGCAGCTCGAGCTCCTCAACCGCATGGTCGAGTCCACCGAGGTGATCGACATCGCCGGGGTTCCGGTTTCGCTGTCGATGATCGAGGTCGACCGCTACCACGAGGAGGCCGCTTTCGTCGTCCACCGCTGGGTCGAGATCTTCGAGATCGTCGTCGGAGCGGTGCTCCTGGTCCGCCCGCCCAACATCAACCTCATCCTGAGGTCAAGGCTGCCCGGACTCCACGTCGGCCGCGTCGCCCAGCAGTTCGGCGGCGGCGGCCACCCGACGGCGGCCTCCGCCAGGGTTTCCGATCTGATGCCGGTGGAGCTGCGCGAGGTCCTGCTGGAAGCGCTGGCCGTCGAGATGCCGCCGCCCGCCACGGCCATCGACATCGCCGGGCGCAAGATCTTCTCGGTGGAGGACACGGCGACGGTCGCCGAAGCCAAGGACCGCATCAACCAGCTCCGCGTCAACGCGCTGCCGGTGCAGGACAGCACGACCGGCGAGCTGGTCGGCCTGGTCACCCGCCAGACCCTCGACCGCGCCCTGAGCCACAACATGGGTGAACGGCCCGTGAGCTCGGCGATGCAGCCCGATCTGCCCACGGTGGCGGCCGCGACGCCGTTGGAGGACCTCCGCGACCTCTTCCTCGAGCGGTCCTACCGTTTCGTGGTGGTGGAGGACGCCGGCGCGCCGGTCGGCATCGTCACCCGGATGGAACTTTTCCGCCGGCTCTTCGAACACCAGCACGCGGCAGGTTCGGCGCTCGACAACCGGATGGCCGGGACGCGGCCGGTGAGTCAGTCCATCACCCGCCTGCTCCGCGAGTTCGCTCCGCCGTGGGTGCAGAGGGTGCTCGAGGGTGCGCGACGGGTCGCCGATCGTCAAAGGGTGCCGGTGTACCTGGTCGGCGGCATGGTGCGGGACCTGCTCCTGGAGCGCGCCAACGAGGACGTCGATCTCGTGGTCGAGGGGGACGGCATCGCGTTCGCTGCCGACCTCGCCCGGGAGCTCGACGGCAGGCACCACCCGCACGCGCCGTTTCTGACCGCGGTCGTGACCCTGCCCCACGGCCTCAAGGTCGACGTCGCCTCCGCCCGCACCGAGTTCTACCGCACGCCCGCCGCGCTGCCCGAGGTGGCCACCTCCCTGATCCGCCAGGACCTCTACCGCCGCGACTTCACCATCAACTCGCTCGCGGTGGCCCTCCAGGGCGACCGTTACGGCGATCTGGTGGATTTCTTCGGCGGCCGCAAAGACATCCAGCGCCGCGAGATCAGGGTCCTCCACTCCCTGTCCTTCATCGACGACCCGACCCGCGCCCTCCGCGCGGTGCGCTATGCCCGCCGCCTCGACTTCGCGATCGCGCCCGACACCCGCCACCTGATCACCACCGCCCTTGCCGAGGGGGTCTTCGAGCGGCTTTCGGGCCAACGGCTGCGGCGCGAGCTCGAGCTGCTCCTGACCGAGGCCCATCCCACCGAGGCGCTCGCCCTCGTGGCCCGCCTCGGGTTGCTGCCCGCCATCAGCCCCGACCTCCGGTGGAGCGAAGCGATTCGCGCCCACCTCATGGAGGTCGAGGGACAGCTCGCGTGGTACGAGCTCGAGGGTCTCGGACCCTCACCCGAGCTGTGGATTCTCTTTCTCGGCGGTCTTGCCGTGCAGGCGGGCGCGGACGCAGTCACGCGGTTGGCGCAGCGGCTGCAGCTCGGCGGTTCGGCCCGCGATCGGGTCCTCGCCCTTCCCGGCCAGGCCGGGATTATCGTCCAGGCGACGGATCCTTCGCTGCCCCGATCGCAGCGCGTGCGGGTCGTCGAGAGCTGTCCTCCTGAACCCCTGCTGCTGGCGATGGCTCGCCTTCCCATCGAGGCGCGACGGGCGCTCGCCGACGCCGCAGAAACCGCGGCGCGGCTTCAGTTGCCGGTCACCGGCCGCCAGCTCCTCGAACGCGACGTTCCACCCGGTCCGCACATCGGCCGCACGCTGATGATGGTGCGGGACGCGCTGGTCGACGGCGTGGTGTCCGCGAACGAGGCTCTCTCATGGGCCGTCGAGACCGCCCTGAGTCTCGAAGACAGGAGGGGCCCGTGAACCATCGCGTGATCCTCGTCTGCCTCATGTCGCTGATCGCGGCCGCCGCCACAGCGCAGGCCCCGATCCCGGTGGTTGAACGGGTCTTCACCGAAGGCGCTATCGCCTCACGGGTCACGCTTTTCAGCAACCGGGTTATCGTGGTGTCCATCTCCGAGGACGGCCATCAGGGTTTCCTGCAGCGCAAGACCCTGCCCGAGGACCAGTACCTGATCTATCTCGGAATCCTGCAGAAGGCCGCCGAGGAGCTGGGGGAGAATCCGGTGACCTCGTCGATCTCGACGCCGAACAGCGAGGTGGTTTTGACGCTTCACGTCGGCCCGAAGTCGCCTCGCGTGATCCGCTTTTCGCCCCTGGCCACGGTCTCGCTCGAGCTGGCCCTCATCTCGGGCGCGATCAACGACCTCGAAAACCTGGTCCGTACGGAGAGCCCGTCCTCCGAGGCGCTGCGCGACTGGCACCCGCACCGCGGCGATCGCGTCGAGCTGCTCGTCGGCGGCTACGCGCGGGTGGTCGACGTCGTGGATGAGGCCGTTCTCGTGCTCGAGCACGAGGAGACCTATATCCGCGAGATCGTCGGTCCCGAGGCGTGGGACAAGGTGATCCTGCGGGTCGTGGATTCAAAGCAGTGAGAATCACGGGCGGCGCCTGGCGCTCGCGCCGCCTCAAGGGCCCCGCGAAGGGCATGCCGGTGCGGCCGACCCCGGACTCGATGCGCGAGCGCGCGTTCGCGGTCCTCGGGGAGTCGGTCGCGAGCGCCAGGTTTCTCGACCTGTTCGCCGGTACCGGCGCGGTGGGGCTCGAGGCCCTGTCGCGCGGCGCCGCCTCGGTGGTGTTCGTCGAGCGCCATCGCGACGCGGCCCGCATCCTCCGCGCCAACTGCGCCCTTTTCGACCTCGAGGACGGCAGGGCCCGGGTCCTCGTTCAACCCGCCGCCACGGCGGTAGCGACGCTCACCAAGAGTGAAGCCGCCTTCGATCTCGCCTGGGCAGACCCGCCGTTCGAGATCCTGGGAAGATGGGCTCGCTGCCCTCACGGCCGCATTCTCGGCCGGTCTCCTCGGCCCCGACGGGGTGGCCTGTCTTGAGTGCCCGGAACGGGCTGCGGTCGACGACCGGCTGCCCGACGGCCTGGAGATCTTCCGCGATCTCAAAGGCGGCGCCTCGAGGGTGGTGCTGATACGGCGTTTGAACGTTTGAACGTTGAACGTTCGACGTTGATCGAGTTTTTGCGGCGAGCCATATCCAACAGGAACCGTTCTTGATATCATGCGCGCAGAGGTACCCCATGGCACTGCTTCGACCGAAATCCCAACGCCGCCAGACCACGCTGCGCGCCTACACCATCATCACCTGCCCGTACAACGGCCACCAGGTCTCGATGTGCCGCGGTCTCTGCGAACCGGACGGTGAGTACGGCCACTGCGGCCGCATCGCCCCCCACAAGATGATCGGCCGCCACCAGGCCGCGATCATCAACTACAAGGCGAGACCGCTCAAGTACTGACACCGCTGTTCAAGGATTGCGGTCTTTGTGGTGCGGGCGTCCCGCCCGCACTGTGCGGCCGGGACGGCCGCACCACAATGGGTCCTCACGGCCTACGCCTTCGCCCTCTTCGTGCTCGGGCGCTGGTTGGCGCGGAGGGCGCGCTTGCGGACCCGGATCGCCGACGGCGTGACCTCGACCAACTCGTCGGCGTCGATCCACTCGATCGCCCGGTCGAGGGTCAGCTCGCGCGGCGGCGCCAGCCGCAAAGCCTCATCGGCGCTCGAGGAGCGCATATTGGTGAGCTTCTTTTCGCGGGTGACGTTGACGTCGAGGTTGTTGTCGCGCGCGTTCTCGCCCACGATCATGCCCTCGTAGACCTCGGTGCCGGTGCCGATGAACAGCGTCCCGCGGGGTTCGAGGTGGTACAGGGCGTAGGTGGTGGTCCTACCGGCGCGGTCGGATACCAGGGCGCCGGTGGCGCGGCCCGGGATCTCGCCCTGCCACGGCTCCCAGCCGTCGAAGAGGTGGTTGAGGATGCCGGTGCCGCGGGTGTCGGTGAGGAACTCGGAGCGGAAGCCGATGAGCCCGCGCGAAGGGACCCGGAAGGCCAGCCGGACCCGGCCGTGGCCGGGGTTGTGCATCTCGGTCATCTGCCCCCTGCGGCCCCCGAGCTTCTGCGTCACGACGCCCACGAACTCGTCGGGGCAATCGACCTGGACGATCTCCATCGGCTCGAGCTTGCGCCCATCTTCCTCGCGGGTCACGATCTCCGGCTTCGACACCGACAGCTCATAGCCCTCGCGGCGCATGGTCTCGATCAGGATCGCGAGCTGCAGTTCACCGCGCCCCTGGATCTGGAAGGCGTCGTTGGCGAGGATCTCCAGACGGATGGAGACGTTGTGGAGGGCCTCCTTTTCGAGCCGCCCGCGAATCTGGCGCGCGGTCACGAACTGCCCCTCGCGGCCTCCGAAGGGCGAGTTGTTGGCCATGAAGACCATCGCCATGGTGGGCTCGTCGACCGCGATGCGCTTGAGCGGGCGCGGATCGTCGCGGTCCACCAGCGAGTCACCGATACTGACCTCGTCGAGACCCGCCAGGGCGACGATATCGCCCGCCACCGCCTCCTCGACCTCGATCCGATGCAGCCCCTCGTGCGAGTAGACGACGCCCACCTTGGCCGTGCCGATGCCGTCCTCGCGGGCGATGCCCACGGTCCGTTTGGCGTACAGGGTGCCGTTGACGATGCGTCCGACGGCGAGGCGGCCCAGATAATCGGAGTAATCGAGGTTGGTGACCAGGAGCTGCAACGGCGCCGAGGGGTCGCCGCTGGGAGGGGGCACCGAGGTGACGATCTCGTCGAGCAGGAACTGCAGATCCGAAAACTCACCCTCGAGCCCTTTGCGGCACAGGCCCTTGCGCGCGTCGGTGCAGTAGACCGGGAAGTCGAGCTGCTTGTCGTCGGCGTCGAGATCGATGAAGAGATCGTAGATCTCGTCGAGGACCTCGTGCGGCCGGGCGTCCGGGCGATCGATCTTGTTGATCACGACGATCGGCGGCAGACCGAGATCGAGGGCCTTGGAGAGCACGAAACGGGTCTGCGGCAGCGGCCCCTCGGCGGCGTCCACCAGCAGCAAGACCCCGTCCACCATCTGCAGGGTGCGCTCCACCTCACCGCCGAAGTCGGCGTGACCGGGGGTGTCGACGATGTTGATCTTGACGCCCTTGTGGCGCACGGCGGTGTTCTTGGCGAGGATGGTGATGCCGCGCTCGCGCTCGAGATCGCCCGAGTCCATCACCCGTCTCGGCGACCCGCTCGTTGGCGCGGAAGGTGCCGCTCTGCCACAGCATGGCGTCCACCAGGGTGGTCTTGCCGTGGTCGACGTGGGCGATGATCGCGAGATTCCGGAATTCGGTCATGGGAGGGGCTCACTTTCGGCTCGCGAAAGCGAGCGGGTCATTAGAGCACCTATACCGCCCGCGGTCAACGGAAAGGAGGGGATGAACCCCTCCCCTACGGCTTTCAGAAACTGCATGTATCCGTAGGGGCGGGGTTTATCCCCGCCCCCTCGATCACGGATCTGGGTTTGAAGCCCTCCTACTGCCTCGGGAACGGCGGGTGGTCCGGCGGCAATGGCGGGTCGCGCTCGATCATCTCCAGGATGACCGCGATCCCCTTCTCGAGCTGCGCGTCGATGCCGTCCGCCATCTCGGCGGGTTCGAGCTCGACCTCGAGGTCCGGCGTCACGCCTTCGTTCTCCACCACCCACTGCCCGGCCGGCGAGTAGATGCGGTAGTCGGGACAGGTGAGGCTGTTGCCGTCCATCAGGGGGATCGACATCGATACGCCTACCAGCCCGCCCCAGGTGCGGGTGCCGATCACCGGGCCCATGCCCTTCTCCCGGAACTCCCACGGCAGCATGTCGCCTCCGGAACCGGCTTGCCGGTTGGTGAGCAACGCCATGTGAGCATCGGCGGCGTAAACCGGTTCGACCTGATCCGCCGAGTAGCGTCGCGTCCAGTAGGACATGGGTTTCTTGGCCAGCCGCTGCAGGAAGATGTCGGGGTCGAGCCCGCCGCCGTTGAAGCGGCCGTCGACCAGGATTCCCTGTTTGGAGGTCTGGGCGTAAAAGTACTTGGGAAACTCGACCGCCGACCCCAGATAGGTGTCGGGAAGGTGCAGGTAGCCGATGCGGCCGCCCGACGCCTCGTCCACGCGGCGCCGGTTGCGCTCCACCCAATCGAGGTAGCGGAGGGTCCGCTCGCTGTCCAGAGGCGTCACCACCACGTCGAAGTCGCGGCCATCGCGGACCAGCGTCAAACGCACCTGCTCGCCCGCGAGACCCTGGAAGGCGGCGAAGACCTCGCGCTCCCCGGACACGGACTGCCCGTTGACCTTCGCCAGTTCGTCGCCCTCCCTGACATCGAGCCCCGGCCCCACCAGCGGCGGGACCACGCCTTTCGACCAGTCGGGCGTACGGTAGATCGTCTCGATCACCCAGCGGCCGCTGGTCGGGTCCAGCGACCAGTCGGCCCCGAGCAGGCCGACGTTGACCGAGTCGGCACGCCGCCTGCGATCGCCGGTGCGGATGTAGGTGTGCGAGGTGGCGAGCTCGCCGATGAGCTCGCCGATGATGAAGCGCATGTCCTGGGCGCAGGTGGCCCGTTCGACAAGCGGCTGGTACTTGGCGCGCATCGCGGGCCAGTCGAGTCCGTTCATGCCGGGCTCGTAGTAGAAATCGCGCTCGAGACGCCAGGCATCGGTGGAGACCTCCAGCCACTCGGCTCTCGGGTCGAGCAACATGGTGAGGTCTGCGAGATCGAGGGTGGTGCTCGTGGTGGTCAACGCGGCCGCCGCCGAACCCGAGCGCGCGTCGGTGCGCTCCCGTTCCCGCGAATCGGCGTGGGCGATTCCCACGGAGCTGCCGCGCCGCCACGCCAGATGCTCGCCATCGACGGCCAGCGCGTATTGATCCACGCTCTCGACGACCGTCTCCACCGTCCGCCGTTCAATATCGAAGGCGTAGAGGGTCCGCGGCCCCAGCTCGCGGTACTCGAAGCGGTTGAAGTCGCCCCCCGTGCCGTCGAGGAAATAGACGGCGTACGACCCGACCGCCAGGTCGCGGTAGTTGGAGGCCGGCACGGGCAGCGCCTCGACCCGCTCGGCAATACCCTCGAAATCGATCACCACGCGGGGTGCCGTTTCCGGCTCTTCCGCATCCGGGCGGACATCCTCCGCCGCCGCCACCTCGTCCGACAGCAGCGGCAGCAACGCCTCGCCGGAGGCCCGCAGGGTCAGGGCGTAGATCCCGGCCACGTCCTTGTAGACCATCTCCCACTCGAAGTCGCAGAAGGTGGGGTCGAAACGGCGGTTGGAGACGAAGAGCAGGTGCCGGCCGTCGCGCGTGAAGACCGGACCGAAATCGTTGAAGAGGCCGTTCGAGACGTTGTGGGTGGCGCCGTCGTCGACCGAGTACACATAGACGTTGGCGACGTGGTCGAGCCCGATCTTCGAGTAGGCCAGCCAGCGCGAGTCCGGCGACCATGCGTGATCCGAGATGGGTTTGGCCTCGAGACCGATGTCCATCGGTTCGACCTCTGCCCGGTCGACCTTCGTCAGGCGCCCGCTCGCGGTGTCGATGACGAAAAGGGTGAGGGTCTCATCGGTGAAGGCGATCTTGGTTCCGTCCGGCGACCACCGCGCGGTGTGCGGCCAGCCGCGGTCGCGGGATGTGAGCCGCCGCGGTTCGGCGTCCCCCAGAGGGTCGGCGATGTAGAGCTGGTACTCGCCGTCGCGATCCGAGAAGTAGGCGATCTGCGAGCCGTCCGGCGACCACACGGCGCCGCGGTCGCGGGCTCCGGGGGAAAGGGTCAGATTGCGGGTGGGCCCGGTCTCGAACGGCACGGTAAAGACCTCGCCGCGAGCCGAGACCAGCGCGCGGCCGCCCTCGGGCGCCACGCCGACGTGCGGTGATGAAGTCGGCGACATTCTTCCGGTAGGGCCGGGTCTCGCGCGGTGCGGTCGGGATCTCGATGGCGATGGGCCGGGTCTCGGCGCTTTTCGTGTCGAGCAGCCACAGGTTGCCGGCGACCTCGTAAACGATGAGGTCCCCTCCTTCGCTGGGGCGGCGAACGTCGTAGTCGCTGTGGTGGGTGACTTGGGTCTGCGCACCGTCGGCGAGGTCGTAGCGCCAGATGTTGAGCACGCCGTCGCGGTCGGAAGCGAAGTAGACGGCGTCGCCGATCCACATCGGCAGGCGGTCGGTGCCGCGGTAGTCGGTGAGTTTGCGGTCGTCGCGGGTCGCGAAATCATAGAGCCACAGGTCCTGCGCCATCCCGCCGAAGTACCGCTTCCAGGTGCGGTCCTCGCGCGCGATGCGGTTGTAGACGATGCTGCCTGCCGTCCGGCGAAAACGCGCCGCGGCCGGCCTCGTGCAGCGGCAGCTCCTCGAGCCCGGAGCCGTCGGGGGCGATCAGGAACAGCCGGTCGAAGCGCGCGTAGGAGCGCCGCGCCGACCGGAACATCACCTTGCCCGACGTCGGATGCCAGCCCACCACCTCGTCGTCCCCGGGGTGGAACGTGAGGCGCCGCACTTCGGAACCGTCGGAGTTCATCACGTAGACGTCGGGGTTGCCGTCGATCTCGGCCGAAAAGGCGATCAACGAACCGTCCGGCGAGAACCTGGGGCTCCACTCTTCGCCCTCGTCGTCGGTCAGGCGGATGGCGCGGCCGCCCGCGACGGGCGCCGTCCAGATGTCCTCACCGTGAACGAAAACCACCGTGTCGCCGTACACGTCAGGAAAGCGCAGCAGCGGCGGCAGGTCCGCAGCCGAAACCGACAGCGCGGCAAGCGCCACACAGCCCGACACCACCGCGACAGCGGGAAAAAACCGAGTGTTCATCGACCCCTCCATCCCTCGAAAACCTCGCCGGCGTGCGCCGGACCGCGGCAGTGTACCCCTTCCACCCACCCGCACATCCGATTTCGGAATTCGGATTTCGGATTTCGGATTTCCCACCCGCACTCCCACCGACAATGAATGCTCGAGTGCTCAGGGTGGGTGGGACCGCGTGCGGCGGAGCGTGCCATCTTCGACATTGTTGGACGCACGAACATTGACCTCGGCAGGTCGATGCCGGGCCAACAATGTTGAAGGTGGCAACTCCCGGGAAGCGCGTTCGGAAATGCCGCGTGCGGCGGAGCGTGCCATCTTCGACATTGTTGGACGCACGAACATTGACCTCGGCAGGTCGATGCGGGCCAACAATGTTGAAGGTGGCAACTCCCGGGAAGCGCGCGCTGAAACGTGTCGCGCTCGATGGAGGTGCCTGGCTCCCGGCATGATGTTGTCCTCAACATCATGCCGGCGTGCCTGGCATCCTCTCGGGAAGCGAGTGCGGAAACGGGCCCCTCAGCTGTTCGCCGCCAGGATCCGCCTCTGAATCTCGATGTTGTCGCGGTGGCCGGTGAGCTTCGCCGTCACCTTGCCGCGCACCGGGTAGCCGAGCAGGTAGAGATCGCCGATGATGTCGAGGATCTTGTGGCGCACGAACTCGTCCGGGAAGCGCAGATCGGTGTTGATGACGTTGTCCTCGCCGACCAGAATGAAGTTGTCGAGGCGGCCGCCGGTGCCGAGCCCGAGCTCGTTGATCATCTTGAGGTCGCGCATGAAGCCGAAGGTCCTGGCCGGGGCGATCTCTTCGCGGTAGGCGTCGCACCCGGTGAAGACGAAATCGTAGAACTGGTCGCCGATCGGCGGCGGATAGCTGAGCTGGTAGGACACCGAAAACACGTCGGCGGGTTCGATCACCAGCGACTTCCTGCCGTCGCCCACCTCGTAACGGCGGTCGATGACCAGCTCTTTGACCGGGGCGTCCTGGTCGACGACTCCGATCTCCTGCAGCTTGTCGAGAAAGCTCAGGGCCGAGCCGTCGAGCACCGGGATCTCGCCGTGCACCTTGACCAGGAGATTGCTCACCCCGCACGCGTGCAGCGCCGACAACAGGTGCTCGACGGTACGGATGCTCTCGCCGTTTCGGGTCAGGCTGGTGGCGTAGTCGGTCTCCGCCACCGAGCTCACGTGGGCCGGCATGGTGACGCCGCGGGGCAGCGTCAGAAAGTGAATCCCGGTATCGGGCGGCAGCGGCTGGATGACCATCCCGGTGCGTCCGCCCGAGTGCAGCCCGAGCCCGTAGATGACGCTCGACTCGCGGATCGTGCGCTGCGGCCGGTCGGTCTTCCGCAGCAGGGGCAACCGCGGCGGCGACTCGAACTTCACGACCGGTTCGATCCGTTCGCGGCTCGCCTCGAGCACCCCGCTGCCCGCCCCCCGGACGGCGTTTCGTCTCGCCACCAGGGCCTCACCCACCGCCTTGACGGTGCGGTCGTAGGACAGAGGTTTCTCCAGGTAGTCGTGGGCCCCCATCTTGATCGCCTTGACCGCGGTCTCGGAGGTGCCGTGGCCGGACATCATGATGACCATCGCAAAGGGGTCCACGTCGCGCAGCGCCTGGAGGGTCTCGAGCCCGTCCCAATCGGGCAGCCAGATGTCGAGAAAGACCACGTCCGGCCGCTGCTCCCTGAAGAGGTGGAGCGCCTCTTCGCCGCTGGTCGTGGTGATCGTGCGGTAGCCCTCGTCCACCAGGATCTGCGACAGGGTTGTCAGGATGCCGGTCTCGTCGTCGACGATGAGGATGAGCTCGTTCATGGTTGTGCCAGTTTGGGCTGTTCTGGGCTTTGCGGTCAACCGGGGAGGGACAATTTCGGATTTCGGATTTCGGATTTCGGATTTTTCCCCCACCCTCCCCGAGCACCTGAACACCTGTCGTCGGTGGGGGTGCGGGAGGGAAATCCGAAATCCGAAATCCGAAATCCGAAATTGCTGACTCCCGTCAGCGCGTACCCGAAATCGAGAAGTACCTGGCATCCGGGTGGTGGAAGACGAGCGCCGAGACGCTGGCCTCGGGCTCCATCATCATGCCGTCGGTGAGCTCGATGCCGATGTCCTCGGGTCGCAGCAGCCGCCACAAGCGGCGCCTGGTCGTCGAGATCGGGGCACGCCGGATAGCCGAAGCTGTAGCGCTTGCCGCGGTAGCGGGCGGCAAACCGGTCCTTCATCGTCATCTCGGGCGGGTCCGGGAAACCCCACAGCTCCGCGCAGCTGCGCGTGCAGCCACTCGGCGGCGGCCTCGGCGGTCTCGATGGCGAGGGCCTGGATGGCGTGGCTCGCGAGGTACTCGCCGGCGTCCTTGGCCGCCTCGGACCGCGCGCGCACGCCCTCGCCCGCGCCGACGACGAACAACGCCATGGAATCGCGCACGCCGTCCCGCGGCGGCAGCACGAAGTCCGCCAGACACAGGCCGCCGGGTTTCTGCTGGCGTTCGAAGGTGAAGAACTGAACCGGTGCATCGCTCCCCGGCTCGTACAGGACGATGCGGTCGCCGTCGGGCTCGGCTTCGTAGAACCGCCACACCGCGCCGACCCGCATCCACGACCGCACGTCGCTCTTGAGTTCCTCGACCATGGCGTTGAGCTTTTCGGCCTTGACGTCGCCCTCTTCGAGCAGCCGCGCGAAAGCTGCCCCGCAGACCGAGGTGTTTGCCGTAGAGCATCTGCGGGTTGATGTAGGACCAGATCTCGTCGAGGTTCCCGGCCGGCAGCTGGACCACGCGATCGATCCGCGGAGGCGGCATGGGGGCAAGATCCGTCCGAGGCGCGGGTGCCGCGGCTCGCGCGGTCGGAGTGACGGGGGCACGCGGCGCGGGGGCCTTGCGATCGGGCGGATCGGTGG
This sequence comes from Candidatus Sulfomarinibacteraceae bacterium, assembly GCA_963823345.1. Taxonomy (GTDB): domain Bacteria; phylum Acidobacteriota; class Thermoanaerobaculia; order Thermoanaerobaculales; family Sulfomarinibacteraceae; genus Sulfomarinibacter. The sequence goes on along the minus strand of CAWGLE010000005.1, from coordinate 77,341 downwards.
GCGCCACGACAGGCGCGGCCCCGCCACCTTCCATCAGTCGCAGGAGGGTCTCGAGACCGGTCATGGCGTCCGCACAGTAGTGGACCCGTCCACGGTAGGCCGGGGCGATCCGTTCCTCGGTGAACCGGGCCGACAGCGCGGCGCCGCCGACCAGGATCGGCACCTTGATGCCCGCCGCCGCCAGGTCCTCGGCGGTGACGACCATCTGGTGGGCCGACTTCACCAGCAGACCCGACAGACCGACCGCGTCGGGCCGGTGCTCGCGCACCGCCTGCACCAGGACCTCGGGGTGGACCTTGATCCCGAGGTCGATCGACCTCGAAGCCGTTGTTGGTGAAGATGATGTCGACCAGGTTCTTGCCGATGTCGTGGACGTCGCCCTTGACCGTGGCCAGCACCACCTTGCCGCGTGAGGACGAGGTCTCGGCGTCCATGAACTGCTCGAGGTGGGACACCGCCGCCTTCATCGCCTCGGCGCTCTGCAGGACCTCGGCGACGATCAGCTCGTTGTCGTTGAACAGGCGGCCCACCTCCGCCATGCCTGCCATCAGCGGCCCGTTGATGATGTCGAGCGGGGCCAGGCCTGTCCGCGAGCTTGAGGTCGAGGTCGGCGACCAGCCCGGTGCGGCTGCCGTCGATGATGTAGCCTGCGAGCCGCTCGTCCAGCGGTTGCTCGGGGCGGACGATCGCCTCCCGTCTTGGCGCCGCGGAAGTGCTCGGTCACGCGCGCGACGTGGAAGCCGTGGATGGCGGCGCGCTGCTCGGGGCTCTGCTCGCGCCAGTCGCGAGGCAGCGCCGGCCAGGGCCGGGTCGGAGCCGTCGCCGGCGGCCGGCGGGGTGTTGGCGAGCAACGCCTCGACCATCCGCCGCTCCGCCTCCGGGATCGCGGCGTAGCGCTCGAGCCGTTCGCTGTTGACGATCGCCAGGTCGAGCCCGGCCTTGGTGCACAGGTAGAGAAAGACCGAGTTGACGATCTCGCGGGCGCGCACCGGCAGCCCGAAGGAGACGTTGGAGATCCCGAGCACGGTGGTGCAGGCGGGGAAGGCCTCCTTGATCAGCCGCAAGCCCCTCGATGGTCTCCACCGCGCCGCCGATGTAGCTCTCGTCGCCGCTCGCCGCCGGAAAGACCAGCGGGTCGAAGACGATATCGGTTTCCGGAACGCCGTACTTTCCGGTCAGCAGGCGGTGGGCGCGGCCCGCGATCTCGAGCTTGCGCTCCCGGGTGAAGGCCTGCGCCTGTTCGGGGTCCTCGTCGATGGCGCCGAAGATCACCGCCGCCCCGTAGCGCCGCAGCAGCGGCGCCACCGCCTCGATCCTTTCCTCGCCGTCCTCGAGATTGATCGAGTTGACGATCGACTTGCCCTGGCAGTAGGTCAGTGCGACCTCGACGGCTCCGGGATCGGTGGAGTCGATCATGATCGGCGCCTTGACCGCGCGGCCGAGGCGGTCGAAGAGCTCGTGGATCGCGGCCACCTCGTCGCTCTCGGTGGACTGCAGACAGACGTCGAGGATCTGGGCGCCGCCCTTGACCTGGCGGCGGGCGATCTCGACGGCGTCGTCCCACTGCTGCGCCGCCACCATCTCCCGGAACTTCTTGGAGCCGATGACGTTGGTGCGCTCGCCAACCAGCAAAGGACGGGTGGTGTCGTCGGGCTCGACCAGGTCGATCCCGGTGAAGACCGCGCGGCGCGGCGGGTCGATGTCGAGGGGGCGCGGCCGGCGGCCGACGACCATCCGGGCGAGGGCGGCGGTGTGGGCGTCGGTGGTGCCGCAGCACCCGCCGACGATGTTGAGCCACCCGGCGTCGGCAAAGCGCGCGAGCGCCGCCGCCAGCGACTCCGGCGTCTCGGAGTAGCGGCCATCCTGGTCCGGCAGCCCCGCATTGGGGAAGCACGAGACCGCCCATCGCGAGCGCTGGTGGATGGTCCGCACGTGGTCGGTCATGAGGTCGGGGCCGGTGGCGCAGTTGAGCCCCACCGCCAGCAGATCGGCGTGCTCGATGGAGGCGAGGAAGGCATCGGCTGCCTGCCCGCCGAGCATCGTGCCCGAGGTCTCGATCGTGCCCGACACCACCACCGGGCGCCGCACGCCGGCGTCGGCAAAGGCGCGCTCGGTCGCGATCAGGGCGGCCTTGACGTTACGGGTGTCCTGGCAGGTCTCGATGCACAGCAGGTCGACGCCCCCTTCGAGCAGACCGCGCACCTGCTCGCCGAAGGTCCACACCAGCTCGGAGAACGTGATGCCGCCGGTGACCGAGATCGCCTTGGTGGTGGGGCCGATGGAGCCGACCACGAACCGGGGCTTGTCCGGGCGTCGAAAACTCCCGCGCGGCCGCGACCGCGAGCTCGGCGGCGCGCCGGTTGAGGGCGCGCGCCTCGTCCTCGAGCCCGTACTCCGCCAGCACCAGCGGAGTGCCGCCGAAGGTGTCGGTCTCGATGAGGTCGGCGCCGGCCGTGAGGTAGGCCCGGTGGACGTCGAGGATGACATCCGGCCGGGTGCGGACCAGGATCTCGTTGCAGCCCTCGAACTCCGCGCCGCCGAAGTCCCCGGGGCCGAGGTCCTTCGACTGCAGCATCGTCCCGGTCGCCCCGTCGAGCACCAGGATGCGCTCCGCCATGATCGCGCGCAGCTCCTCCGTGCGGTCGCTGCCGGCCGCGGCGACAGGGCCTCCGCCGACTGGGTCTTTCAATTCGTCCATATCAAGGGCAAAGAGTAACCGAAAAGGTAGGGAAGACGCCACCTCCGCCGCACGCGGCCCGTTTCCGCACGCCACTGAACACTCGGACCTTGAATATCGGTGGGGGTGCGGGTGGGAATTCGAATTCCGAATTCGAATTCTAATTCGATCCTGCGTCGTCGATCAGCGGCAGGATCGCCTGCGGCTGCTTGAAGGGCGCGATCAGGTAGGCGCCGGCGGCGTGGCCGGGCGCCTCGCGCAGCATCTTGACGGCCCACTCGCGGCCGACGGTTTCAGCGTCCGCGCCGGCATTTTCGAGGATCGACAGGAGGTTCTCCGGCACCACGATACCCGGCACCTCGTGGTGGAGGCGAAGCGCCATCTTGAACGACCGCAGAGGCCACACCGCGGCCAGGGTCGGGATCGGCAGCGTGCCGCCAAAGTGCCCGGTGAAGCGGTCCCAGGCCCGCCAGTCGAAGGTGACCTGGCTCATGGCGAAGTGGGCCCCGTTGTCGACCTTGCGGCGCAGGCGATCGGCCTCCTCCTGTGGATCGTCGGCAGCCGGGTTGACCGCGACCCCGATCAGAAAACCTGGCGGGTCGCCGATCCGGTTGCCGGCGCAGTCGAAGCCCTCGGCCATCCGCGACAGCGCCCGCACCAGCTCGAAGATGTCGACGTGGTAGACGTCGTGCACGCCCGGGTAGTCGCCGAGCTGCGAGGGGTCGCCGGTGACGGCGAGCAGGTTGCGGATGCCGCCGCGCCACGCGCCGAGGAGCTGCGACTGCAGACCCATCAGGCTGGCGTCGCGCGGCGTGATGTGGGGAACCGTTTCGAGTCCCGTTCGCTGCTGGACGAGCTGGCCGAGAAAGAGCGGGTCCATCCGCAGCCGCGCCAGCGGGTTCGAGTTGATGTCAACGCCGTCCACATCGGGGTGGGCCGCGATCGCCGCGGCAGCCTCCAGGAGCGCATCGACGTTGGTCCCCTTCGGCGGGTCGAGCTGGACCAGCCGGACAAAGCGCCCCCTGGCGAGCTTGGCCGAAAGGGCCGACGACGGGCGCACCGCCGCGGGCGCCGGCGGGCTCGACCCGACCGCCACCACGGTGGTGGTCCGGGGCTGCGGCGCGAGATCGCGAACCGCGTCGGCGATCGCCCGGATGTGCTCCGGCCCGGTGCCGCAGCAACCGCCGACCACCGCCGCCCCGAGCCCCACGGCCTGCCGCACGAACTGCGCGAGGTAGACCGGGGTCGCCGGCGGCATCAGGATCCGGCCTTCGCGGCGGACCAGGGTCCCGGCGTTCGGCGATGCCGCCAGCGGCACCCTCAGCTGGGTCACCTGGCGCAGGATCTCGAGGGTCCCCATGGGCCCCGGCGCGCAGTTGACGCCGACCGCCGCGAGATCGAGCTCGGCAAGCTCGTCGAGGTACTCGGCCTGCTCCTTGTATGGGTGAGGCGGCCGCTCGTGGGCAAAGGTCATCATGCCGATCAGCGGCAGATCGGTGACGCTGCGCACCGCCGCCACCGCGATGGCGAGCTCGTCGACCCGGAAAAAGGTCTCCAGCACCAGGAGGTCGGCGCCGCGGCCAGCCAGCACCGCGGCCTGCTCCGCGTGGGCCATCGGTATCAGCGCCCGGCCCTCGGGCTCGTCGAGATCGAGCACACCGGCGAGCGGGGCGATGGAGCCTGCGATCAGGACATCGCGGCCCGAGATCTCGCGCGCCTCGCGGGCGATCTTGACCGCCGCGGCGTTGACGGTCTCGGTCAGGTCGCCCGCCCGAGCGCGATCCAGCCGCGGCCGCGAGCAGCCGAAGGTGGCGGTTTCGATGAGCTCGGCGCCGGCCTCGATGTAGGCCAGGTGGATGTCGAGCACCTCGCGCGGGTGCTCGTGAGCCGCGAGATCGAGCCGCGCCCCTTCGGGCAGCCGCTGCAGCAGCTCCGACCCCATGGCGCCGTCCGTGACGATGACGTGGTCGGCGAGGCGGCGGCGCAGATCTTCGACCTTCACAGCGCGGCCCTCACCGCCAACGATCGTGCGAAGGCACTCTCCAGATCTCCGTCCTCGGCAGCCGACAAAAAGGTCTCGAGCGAGCCCTGACCCACCACCTCGACCTCGGATGACCCCGGACGGGCGTCGGCCGCGGCGATCCAGAAGCCCCGGATTCCGACCCTCCCCGCGCACGCGATGTCCCAGTCCCAGTTGTCGCCGACCATCAGGCATTCTTCGGGACGACGGCCGAGAAAAGCGACGATGTCCCGGTAGTAGGCCTCGTGCGACTTGGTGGCACGGCAGTTCTCGTAGGCGGTCACGAGATCGTAGTCGAAGCGATCGACCCCGACGCCGCCCCACTGCATGCGCTGCTCGATCGCGGTGCGGGGAAACAGGGGGTTGGTGGCGATCACCACCTGCAACCCCCGCCGCACGGCCCACTCGACGATCTTCGGCGCGGCCGGCCGCGGCCCGATCATCGCTTTCAGGGAGGGATATGCTTCGCGGTAGAAGCGCCCGAGCAGCGGTTCGAGCACCGGCCGCGGCACGCCGAGCGCCGGATAGAAGGCTGCGGCGAAAACCTCTTCGTTGGTGCGCCCTGTGCCGTCGCCGCGATCCATCGCCCGGGTGGCGGCCAGAAGCTCGGCGATAAAGCGGTCGGGGTCGACGGTGTCCGCCACGAAGGCCTTGAGCGCCTCGAAGTACGCCGGGATGAAGGTCCGCACCGGATTGTCGATCAAGGTGTCGTCGAGATCGAGCAGAAGGGCCTGGAGGCCGGTCTTTCCCATTGGAGGAGTATAGCGACGGAATTTCGGATTTCGGATTTCGGATTTCGGATTTGTCGGCGCGGGGTGTGGTGATGCCAAAGGTGAGGCGCGGTTACCCGCGATTGAGCGGATCTTCCTGAACGTCGTAATGGAAATCCGAAATTCGAAATCCGAAATCCGAAATCTCCGTGTCACAATCACCCGGTGCCGACGTCATTCTTCCTGCTCGTTCCGCTGTGCGCGCTGGTGGCGGCGGCGTATGCGGCGGTGGGCCTCGGCGGCGGCACCGGCTACCTGGCGCTGATGACGCTGTTCGGGATGGACACCGAGGCGATGCCCTCGACCGCGCTGCTGCTCAACGTCGTGGTCACCGGCGCCGCTCTGCTGCGGTTCGGGCTCGCCGGACGGCTGCGCCCCCGGCTGTTGCTGCCATTTCTGGTGCCGGCTATCCCGGCGGCCTTCGCCGGCGGGCTGATCACGGCGCCGCGGCAGCTCTTTCTCATCGTCCTCGCGATCGGTCTCACGGCCGCGGCCGCGGCCATGTTGCGGTCGGCGGGGTCGGTCGACGAACCCTCCAGCCCGGCGCCGGCGGTGCTGCTGGCGGTCGCCGTCCCGTCCGGGATCCTGATCGGGCTGGCGTCGGGCTTTCTCGGCATCGGCGGCGGGGTCTTTCTGGGTCCGTTGGTGCTGCTGCTCGGGTGGGCAGCGCCGCGGGAGGTGGCGGCGATGAGCTCGGCGACGGTCTTCACCCTGTCGATCGCGGGGCTCGCCGCCCACGGCCTCCGCGGGTCCGTGGATCTCAACATCGCGGGCCCGATGGCCGTCGCGGTGCTGGTCGGCGGTCTCGCCGGCGCCCACCTCGCCGAGACCCGCCTTTCAGCCGCGACTCTCAAACGCCTGTTCGCGGTGATCATCCTGATCGCGGCGGCACGCGCCGCATTCACCGCCCTGACCTGACAAACCGGACCCCGACCTCACTCGATGAGTTAGAATGCGCGCTTGGGTTCGGCCCACGCGAGGGGACAGATGAGCGACGAACAGCGCCAGAATCAACGGCTCGGCATCCTCACCAGCGGTGGCGATGCGCCGGGCATGAACGCGGCCATCCGCGCCGCGGTGCGAACCGCGCTCGAGGCCGGCGTCGAGCCGGTTGCCATCAAGGAGGGTTTCCGGGGCCTCGTGGTGGGCGGTCGGTTCTTCGAGCCCATGACCTGGGACTCCGTCGGCGGGATCATGCACAAGGGCGGCACCGTCATCGGCACCGCGCGCTCCGACGAGTTCCGGACCCGCGAGGGCCGGCTCGAGGCGGCCCGCAACCTCGTCGAGAACGACATCGACCACCTCATCGTCATCGGCGGAGACGGCAGCCTCATTGCGGCCGACCTCCTCCACCGCGAGTGGCCCGGGCTCCTCGAGGAGCTGGTGGCACAGGGCCGCGTGTCCCGCGAGGCCGCCGACCGTCACCCCAGGCTCTCGCTTGCCGGGCTCGGCGCCTCGATCGACAACGACATGGCCGGCACTGACATGTCGATCGGCGCCGACACCGCGCTGCACCGCATCACCGAAGCGGTCGACGCCATCGGCGCCACCGCCGCCAGCCACCAGCGGACCTTCGTGGTCGAGGTCATGGGCCGGCACTGCGGCTATCTGGCCCTGATGAGCGGGCTCGCCACCGGCGCCGACGCGGTGCTCATCCCCGAGGCCCCTCCCGCCGGTGAGACCTGGCAGCAGATCCTCCCCCGCCGCCTGCGGGCCGGCCGCGAAGCGGGGCGCCGCGACAGCATTGTCATCCTCGCCGAGGGCGCGGTCGACAGCGAGGGGCACCTCATCACCGCGAAACAGGTGCAGGAGGTCCTCGAGATCTCCATGGAGGAAGACGTCCGGGTGACCATCCTCGGCCACGTCCAGCGCGGCGGCCAACCCACCGCGTACGACCGCATGATGGCGACCCTGCTCGGCCACGCCGGAGTCAACGAGGTCCTGACGGCCGATCCCGACGCCCCGCCTCAGTTGGTCGGCGTGCGCCACAACCGGGTCATCCGGCGGCCCTTGCGCGAGTGCGTCGACGCGACCCGGCAGGTCACAATGGCGATCGAGAGCCGCGAGTTCAACGAGGCGCTGCGGCTGCGCGGCGGCGGTTTCTCCGACAACCTCGACACCCTGCAGACCTTGCTGCGGTCGCTGCCGAACCCGCCGCGCCCGGACCAGCGGCGCTTACGGCTCGCGGTGCTCTCTTCCGGCGGCCCGGCGCCGGGGATGAACACAGCCACCCGCGCCGCGGTGCGCATCGGCCTCGACGAGGGCCACGTCATGCTCGGCGTCCACGGCGGCTTTCGCGGACTCATCGACGGCAAGGTCGAGGAGCTGGGGTGGATGAGCGTGCGCGGCTGGACCACCGCCGGTGGCTGCGAGCTCGGCGTCAACCGGGTGATTCCGCGCGGCAAGGACTTCTACGCCATCGCCCGCACCATCGAGAACCTCAAGATCGACGGCATTCTCATGATCGGCGGCTGGTCGGGCTATGATTCGTGTCTCAGGCTGACCCTCAAACGCGAGGCATTCCCCGCCTTCAACATCCCCATCATCTGCCTGCCCGCCACCATCAACAACAACCTGCCGGGTTCCGAGCTGTCAGTCGGCGCCGACACCGCCCTCAACGTCATCGTCCGGGCGGTGGACCGGATCAAACAGTCGGCGGTGGCCTCGCGGCGCTGTTTCGTGGTCGAAGTCATGGGCCGCTACTGCGGCTATCTGGCGCTGATGGGGGGCCTCGCCAGCGGCGCCGAGCGCGTCTACCTCCACGAGGAGGGGGTCACGATCGCCGATCTCCAGTCCGACGTCGAGAGCCTCGTCGCGGGCTTCCAGCGCGGCAAGCGCCTCGGCCTCATGATCCGCAACGAAAACGCCAACCCCTGCTACAGCACCCAGTTCATGGTGTCGCTCTTCGAGGAGGAGGGCAAAAACCTCTTCGAGGTGCGGCAGGCCATCCTCGGCCACCAGCAGCAGGGCGGCAACCCGACGCCGTTCGACCGCATCCTCGCCACCCGGCTCGCCAAACGCTGCGTCGAGCGGCTGATCGACGAGGTCGAGGCCGGCACCGACGCGGCCCTCGCCATCGGCATCGCCGACGGCAAGGTCGAGTTCTCCGATCTCGAGAGTCTGCGGCGCCAGGTCGACCCCGAGCACCAGCGCCCCAAACACCAGTGGTGGATGGAAGTACGGCCGATCGCGCGGCTGCTCGCGCAGCCGGGACCGAGCACGCGTTCTTAGTTCTCAGTTTTGAGTTTTTAGTTTTAAGTTTTGAGTTGAGCGGTCGGGTGCCTCTGAGGTGGAATGACGTCCTGAACGTCGCTTCCTTGAGCGGCTGAGAGGGCACGACGTTCGAAAAGGCATTCCCGCGAGGAGCCACTCTATGCATTGTCTGCCCGCCGGCATCATGCCGACGTCGACGTTGGGGCATCAGACAATGCAAAGAATGGCACCTCCGCCGCACGATGGCACGCGGGACGCGTGCCCCACAAGGTGCTCACAAAGGCTTGTGGGGCAGCCGTCCCGGCTGCCAATCGGAAATCTCCAATCGGTTAAACTGACTGCCTCTCGGGAGGTACTCATGAAATGCGCAACGGTGCTTAGCCTCACCCTCATCGTTCTCGCCTGCGGCGGTGCGCCGCAAACTCCGCACGCCGGTGCTCGACGAGCCGATCTCGGCTTCCCCCGAAGCCGGCAGCGTCACGTCACCCGACGGGGTCTCGATCGCCTACACCACCCGCGGCAAAGGTTCGCCCGCGCTGGTGTTCATCCACGGCTGGATGTGCGACCAGAGCTTCTGGGACGCTCAGGCGGAGCCGTTCGGTGAGTCATTCACCGTTGTCACCATCGACCTGGCGGGGCATGGCCGGTCGGGAATGAACCGCGACGAATGGACGCTGCCGGCCTTCGGCACCGATGTCCGGGCCGTCGTCGAACACCTCGGTCTCGACGAAGTGATCCTGGTTGGCCACTCGATGGGTGGCCCGGTGGCCCTCGAGGCAGCGCGTTTGATGCCGGACCGGGTGATCGGCGTCGTCGCCGTCGACGCCCTCCACGACGCTGACTTCCAGTACAACACCGAACAGAAAGCCGCCTTTCTCGCCGCCTGGGACCAGGACTTCGCCGGGACCTGCGCGACGTTTGTGACCTCCATGTTTCCGGAAACAGCCGATCCCGCGCTGGTGGATCGCGTCGAGACTTCCATGTGTGAGGGCCCTGCAGAATCGAGCGTCGCCCAGTTGCGGCAGTTCCTCGATTACAACCTTCAAGCGGCGCTCGAGGCCGTTGATGTCCCGGTTCGCTGCATCAATGCCAGCCAGTTCCCCACCAATATCGATGGCAACCGCGCCTACCACGAGGACTTCGACGCCGTCATCATCAAAGGTCCCGGTCACTTCCTGATGATGGAGACGCCGGAGCAGTTCAACGCCCAACTGGGCTGATCATCGCGGAGATGAACGAGACGTTCTGACGTGAGCCTCCTGCAAGAACGGACAGTCAAAGGCACGCCCGTCATTCACGATCATCACCCTCCAGCTCCGTGATCCTCTCGGCGGAGTTCTCGCACCAGTGACAGCCCTCCGCCGGGGCGAGCCCGATTGCCTTCTTGAAGCTCTGGAGCGCCTGCTCCGGCATGTTCGCGGCCAGATAGCCTCCCCCGAGCGAATCCCACAGATTGCCGTCTTTCGGGAACATCGCGACGTTCAGCTTGAGAAGTTCCACGGCCCATTCGATGTTTCTGTTTTCATCGATGTACAACAAAGACAAGCGATTCAGCACGCTTTTATCGTCGAGATTTTGTCCGTTTTTATTGACAAAATATTCGACTAAATGACGACTTTGAGTAGGGGGTTGAGTGTTGACATAATCGTCGATAATTCTGTACGCAGACATCTCTAAAACCGGCGGCAGAAAATCACTATCGAAGAGCATCATTTCAATGATGAATGGGATCTGGAATGAGCCTTCAAAGCCGTTGTTGCTCAAATAGATGATGGTGGCTTCCTCCTTCGGCAACCACATGACGGTCGAACGAAAACTGCCGTTGCTGCCGCTGTGGACGATCAACGGCGTATCCTGCCGACTCCTCCCGACAGACCATCCGTAGGCGTAGAAGGAGGTGTTTCCATACTCACGGCCCGGATCGGGCCGCGCGATGTGTGGGGTCATCAGGAGCTCGACAGAGGCCTTCGTCAAAACTCGGAAGCTCGCCAGGGCCCGCATCCAGCGGTACAGATCTCCGATCGTCGAGTTGACCCCGCCGTTTCCGATCAACACCGGTGAAACGCCCCCTTCGCGATATCTCTCGACCGACGTGCCCCAATCGTAGAAATCGAGAACATAGCCGTGGGCCAGATCCGACTGATTCCATTTCGGCGAGAGATAGCCTGTCCGCTCCATTTTGAGAGGTTTGAAAAACGTATCGCGCAGGTAGTGCTCGTATGATGAACCTGATACGCGCTCGATCAGGATTCCCAGGAGACCGTACCCGACGTTGGAGTAGCTGTACCGGGTGCCCGGCTCGAAATCCAACGGGCTGTCGAGGGCGTGCCGGATGTAATCTCCCGTCGATACGGGATCGAAATCGCTTGCCGGATATTCCACGAATCCTGCGCTGTGCGTCAATAGTTGATGCAGCGTGACCTTCTGTTTGTCGACTGGGATATCTTTAAAAAACTTCGACAATTGATCGTCGAGTTGCAGGCTCCCATTTTCAGCGAGCTTCAAAACTGCGGCGGCCGTGAACTGCTTCGTTAGAGATCCGATATCGAAGACTGTGTTCGGTGTATTGAGTTCGTCCTTCGATCGATTGGCGAAACCGTAACCCTTCGACAGGAGAATCTCATCTTGACTGGCGATCAGTATTGCGGCGGAGACTCCTCCCTCGACATTTGCGTTGAGCCAGGCATCAATCCGTTGAATAGCCGTGTTTGGGGTCTGTTCAACAGCATTGGCAAAAACGGCCGCGATGAGGCATGTCGCAACCGCGCCAAACGTTCGACTCAGATTGAGATCAGGCATCTCTCCTCCCGACGGGGTCCTTCGGTTCATTCCAAGGAACGGCCGTACTGGCGGAAAGTTCACCGAAGGTGCCCCGTTCCTTTTCCCTGTATTTCCGGAATGGTTGAACGGCTTCGACTGGTCACAATACAACAAAGCAACAATGAGGAGCGTGGCACCCACGGTCGAACGCATCCGCATCGAGTTCATGCTCGATCTCAAGGGCTTCAGCGAGGAGCCCGCGAACTCGAAGACCGATATGCCGAGGACCGCCAACCTCAAGATGGCCGAGGCGCTCGCACGCCGGGCCATCGACGAGGAGACGAGGCTGATCCGGCGCTCCCTCGAAACCATGAACGACTGGGCGGCAGCCCGGCGGAGCCAGGAGCCCCGGATCCTGATCGCGGTCGGGACCGGGTTCGACGAGCAACCCGGGGAGTTCTACCGGCGCAAAATCGCGATGCTCGATCCGTCGTATGCCGCCGAGCTCGCCGGGCGGATCCTGGATTCGAAGCTCGGGGACGATGTGCTGGAGCTCGGTCGCGAGCGAACGCCCGGGAATCGAAATCGACCACACCGTCGTCGCCCGCGCCGGGACGTCAGAGGGCCGGTCGGCGTCCCGTCTGCGGCGGTTGCTCGCCGGACACGACGAGACCGGCGAGCTCGCGGTCGCGGTGTCGATCGGCGCGCCGAACCAGGACGAGGAGGGCGGCGTCACCGCGGAGGTGACGGTGACGATTCCGCTCGAGACGGTCGTCGAGCTTTTCGGAAGCGGTGGGTCGCGGGAGCTGCGGATCTCGATCGCGATCGAGAACGAGCCCGGCCAGCCCGACGATCCGCCACGACCTCACCGCCCTGACCGGATCGCAGGCGGGGCTGCTTTACACCTTCCCGGCCCAGTACATTGGCAGCTCGGCGCGGATCGCCGTCGTCGCCGAGGAACTCGCCTCCGGGGTCTGGGGCGGAGTGGTTGAGGACCTCCCGACTCTCTAGAAAATTTGGCATCCCCGCAGCTCCGCAGTAAGTGTCGCTCGCCTGCTTCCACTCACCCCAACCCCACCCGAACCATTATCGGACGGTGGTCGGAGCCGGGCAGCCGCAAGGACTCGGCCCCCAGGAAAGCCGAGTGCCCGCGGGCGAGGCAGGTGTCGAGGGTCCGCCAGCGGTGGGCGAAGGCGTTTTCGAAGCCCGACGACTCGAGCAGCCGGAGCCCAGGTTCGCCGCGCTGACTGAGGGACGGGTTGAAGTCGCCGCACAGAATCGCGACGCCGGGCGATCGATGTTGGGCGGCCTCGAGCAGGGCTTCGAACTGAATGAGCCGGTCGCGGCGCCTCGCAAAGGGCTCGTTGTGAACGTTGACGACGGTCACCGTCCGCCCGTCGCGCATTCGCAGCCCGCCGCAGAGGGCGATCCTTTTCATCAGGTGCCCGCGGCGGAGAGTGGACGGGTTGACGGTCGGCAGCTCGACCACGCGCGGCGCATCGAGGGCGGGGGCGCTGGCGATGAGCTGCCCGTACTGCCGGCTCGAGTAGCGCCGGTCCGGTCGGTCCACCTGGTGAAACGGGGCAAAGAAGAGTGTGCGCGCCGCGAAAAACGGCTCGAATCGGGGGTGGCTGAGGAGTTCGAGCGGTGCCTCCTGGAGGAAGACGAGCTCCGGCCGGAACCGGTCCACAGCCTCTTGGAGCGTTGTGATGGCTCGCTCGAGTTTGTGGCCGCGCTGCACGTTGTAGGACAGCACGGTCAGCCCGCTTCCCACCGGCCCGAGGCCTTCCGCGGGCCGGTGGTAGGCGAGGGCCGAGGGCCGCCGCTCGGGCGGCAGCTCGTCGATCAGGACGGTGTGCGGCCCCAGATAGCCCCGGATCGCCCGCCACAGCGGCGGCAGCGGCCACGGCAGGTTGACCCGGGTTCGATACGGCACCCGCCCACCCCTTGAATCACTCGCCGGGCTCGATCACGAAGCCTGGACGCTCGAAGTAACCCTTGTCGACGATCTCGGTGCCTTTGAACCGCGCCCACTGCGGGATGTCGCGGTGGTAGGTCCGGGTCATGTGGTAGAGCTGCATCCCCGAGTTCGCGGCCATGACGTACATCGTCTTGGCCGGGTTCCAGGGGTTGGGCACCACCAGGAACAACCCGTCGTCCGCCTCACCGTAGTCGGTCCCCATCCACCGGAAGTGATCGCGGCCGAACTCGACCGGCACGTCGCCGGGCACGTGGCCGAAGAAGTAGTTGTCGTCCAGAGTTCCCATCACCATGAGGTCGCTCGCGGCGACCTGGGCCTCACCGATCTCCGCGTCCTTGACCAGAGGCGGCAGGATCTCGATGTAGGTGTCGGCCACCATCTCCTGCCAGCGCCGGGCCATGGTGTGGTTGGCCTCGTCCTGGCGTGCGGTGCCGTAGACGATCAGGGTGTCGTGGAACTCGTCGATGAAGTTCGACCACGCGTAGAAGCTCGAGTGCTCGACGGGAATGTCGTGAAGAGCGTCGAACACCACCCTGGTCGGGCGCTTGTCGAAGTGGAGCCGGATGGTGTCTTCGCCGTCCACCGTCACCCGGCGCACCAGGCGCTTGCCGTCGACTTCCACCTCGAGGTGGGTTACGAAGCGGTAGGGCACGCCCTCCTGGGCCACGGTCAGTTCGAGATCCCAACCACCGCGCCGCACCTTGTCGACACGGACTGACGGTTTCGGCTTCGGCAGCCCGGTGCGGTCGAGCCACTGGCGCACGAAGGGCGCCAGCGCCTTGCCGGACACCTCCTCCGCCACCTCGAGGAACTGCAGCGTGGTCATCTCGGCGCCGCGGAAACGGTCGTGGGTGGTCGACATCACTTCGAAGAAGGCCTCGTTGCCGAGCAGCAGCCGCAGCTGGTGGAGGGCGAAGGTGCCCTTGATCCGCGGCAGTAGATACGGTCCGTAGCGGTCGTAGGCGCGGTGGGCGTTGATGGCCGGAATATCGTCCTCGCGCGAGACCGTGTAGAGGTAGCGCGCCTCGAGCGCCGCCAGCTCGTCGGCCAGCTTTACGGCGGCGGCCGCGGCATCCTCGTCGTCGAGACCGTCGAGCATCCGCCAGTAGGCCGCAGTCGCGCTGACAAACCAGCTCACCGCAGGATTCGCCGGTTCGACGGTGCCGCGCCAGAGGTCCTTCTTCGTGATCTCGAACTCCGACGTGCCAGGTCGCCGAGCTCGAGCTCCGCATCCGCGGTCTCCGGCTTCGCGGTGTTCTTCGGGCGCGTCGCCTTGAGCTGGTCGGCGACGAAGATCGGGCTCACCACCGAGTAGCCGAGGCTGAGGTGGGGCTCGGCGCCCGGCAGATCGGGCAGGTAGCGCCAGCCAGCGGTCGGGAACTTCTCGCGCAGCGTCACCTTGCCGTGGTGGGCGAGAAAGACCATCTGGGCGGCCATCGCGGTGTTGGTGATCTTGCCGTCGCAGGCGTGCGCGCGGTTGACGGGCGACGACGCCCACAATCCCACCCCGGCAGTGACGTCGATGGCGCCCTTGTTGGTTTCGTAGAACTCGTTGAACGCCAGGTCCCGGTTCCAGGGTGAGAAGATGAGATCGAAGGGGCGGTCGTCGGGCTGCGCCACGTACTCCTTGCGCACCTCGGGGTCGCGCGGGTTGTTGTTGGCCCACAGGAATCCCGGCGTGCCGAAGGGGCTCATGTCCTCCGACGTGCGCCACAGCTGCTTGGTGTGGGTGCCGAGGAGGAGGATCGCCACCTCGCCGGTCTTGAAGTCGGCGATCGGCCAGTCGTTGGTGTACATCCCGTTGTTCTTCTCCCACAAAATGCGGACCACGTCGTCGATCGAGGCGGAGTACTGGGCCGCCTTGCGGGCGCGGTTGGACTGCGGTGTCGAGTCCTCCTCGTACGGGGTCTGCATCACGGTGGTCTCGCCGAAGGCGATGCCGGCCGAGTTGAGGTAGAAGTCGGCGCCCGAGTGGATGCCGCCCGGAAAGGTGTGGTAGACGAGCCGGTAGCCTTTCGAGGGCTCGACGTCGGTGATGACGTTCCAGTGGACGCCCGTGAATCCGCCCCACATGAAGATCTGTCCGAAGACCACGTCGCCGTTCTTCGTCGCCGGCCCGGTGGCGACGAAGGACGAGCACTTGTGCTGGCCGGGCTCGATGTCGAGCTCCTCGTCGGGAGCGGCGAAGGCCTGCCCGGTGAGCGAGTTCGGGGTCACCTCGAGGGCATCCTCGAGCTGGCCGAGGTCGACCACCGAGTTGATGGCGACGATGTCGCGGAGGTCGATGGGCCGCCCCCAGACCTCGCCACCCGCGTCGGCGGCGCCGTCGGCGATGCCCTGCATCTCGGTCAGGTACTCGTCGTCGTACTTGCGCAGGAAGAGGGCGTCGGTCTCGAAGCGGATGGTCCGCCACCCCGCTTCCGGGTCCTCCTCGTGCTGCAGCACGCCGAGCTTGCGGATGTACTCGGCGATCTCGTCGGGCATCAGCGAACCGTACTGGTAGCCGCGCTCGTAGGGCTCGCCCTCGATGTGGACGAAGATCCACCCCTGGTCGTCGTAGCGGAAGCCCTCCCCCGACCAGCGCACGGTCTCGGGCGGGATGTACTGGGCGATGTCCTCGACCCGCTCGACCCGGATATCGTCAAACCACGCGGTGCCGCGGGCGGTGCCGTTGTAGCCGAGGTGGAGCTCGACCCGGTCCTCGGCGGCGATGGCGATGAAGAGCTGATCCACCCGGGTCCAGTCCGAGTCGCCGCCGACGGCAGAGGAGTGCATGGTGAAGGGCAGGGCCTGCATGCTGAGGCACGCGGGCAGGGCCGTCGGGTACTTTGCCATGGGATCGGACACCACACCCTCGGTGCGGATCCAACCGCTCAGACGGTAGAGCTTGCCGACCTCGAGTTGAACCGGGTCAGAGACGGCCGTTGCCTTGCCGTGCCCGCGCACGGCCAGCTTCGCGCTGCCGACGCCGTCGTGCATCTGGTCGGTGACACCGACCAACTCGGCGCCGACACTCGATGCCACCGCCGCGAGCCGCCAGCCGACGATCGCACCCCCCGCTTCCAGCCGCTCGAAGCCCGAATTGGCCACCTCGACATCGGTCGCTGAAACCTGGGGCGAGAATCCCCAAACAGATGCCATGGCAACGACCACGACCCGAAAAACCAAACCCGAACGCTTCATCATCACGAGGCCCCCCTGGTGCCGGATTGTAACTGCAATTCCGGTGCGGGAATCCGCCTTGCGGATTCCCGCACCGGAATTGCTACCATAGCCGAACCCGACCGGAGGTCCCATGCATCCCTGTGCGCAGGCCCTGTTTGAAGGCATCATCGACTATGCCGGACTCTTCCCGCCGGCAGCCCTCCCGATGGAGGACGCCTTCGCCCGCTACCTCGCCCACCGGCAATCAGAGGACCGTTGGATGCTGGCGCGTTTCGTGTGTCCGGCGGCGCGCCTCGACGAGCTCGAATTCCTGCTGACGGATGCGGCTGTCGGAGGCGCCAAGATCGAGATCGCCGTGCTCGGCCGCGGCGGCGCCACGTTGGATGATTTCGTGCAGGCCACCGATGAGGACGCCGCCCTGATCCGGGCTTTCCTCTCCCGCCAGGAGGGCCGCGCGACGGCCGATGTCTTCGAGGTCCGTCTGCCGGAGGCCGGCGGCGCGGCGGTCGCCGTCGAGAAGGCGTGGCGGAGCCTCACCGACAACGGATCGACCGCGATGACGCCGTACTTCGAAGTCTCTCTCCTCGGCGACTGGCGGCCGCGGTTGCCGGCGGCGGCGGCGGCGATCCGCGACGCCACCCGCACCGCGGGCGGGGACCACCGCCTCGGCCTCAAGATCCGCTGCGGCGGTCTCGACGCGGCCGCGATCCCCGAACCGATGGCGGTGGCGGCGGCGATCGCCACCTGCCGCGCCACCGGGGTGCCGCTCAAGGCCACCCAGGGGCTGCACCACCCCTTCCGCCACACGGACAAGGGACTCGGCGCCGAGGTCCACGGTTTTCTCAACCTGTTCACCGCCTCGGTCCTGGCCCACGCCCACGATCTCCCGGTCAGAAGGCTCACCGAAATCATCGCCGACACCGACCCGCGGTCCTTCATGGTCGAGCCCGAACGGGTGGTATGGCGCGATCTCGAGGCCACGCCCGCCGAGGTGGCCGCAGCCCGGTCCGGCCTGCTGACGACCTTCGGCAGCTGCAGCTTTTCAGAACCGCGCGACGACCTCCGCGCGCTCGACCTCATCGACCACTCAAAGGAGCTCATCCAATGACCCGTCCCGACCCCGACCTGCGCTCATTCATCGAGGTGCCCGCCGGCTCGGACTACACGATCCACAACCTTCCCTACGGCGTCTTCAAACCGGCCTTCGGGGCGGGCCCCCGGATCGGCGTCGCGATCGGCGACCAGATCCTCGATCTTTCGGTGCTCGCGGACCGCGGGCTGCTTTCAGGCCCCGAGCTGGGGACCGCGGCGGTCCTCGGTCTGTCCAGCCTCAACGCCTTCATGGCCCTCGGGCGCCCGGCGTGGCGCGAGGTTCGGGCCAAGCTGATCCGAATTCTCCGCCACGACGAACCGGCCTTGAGGGACGACGCCGGCCTCCGCAACGCCGCCCTGGTGCCGGCCGCCAGCGTCGAGATGCTGCTGCCGGCGACGATCGGCGACTACACCGACTTCTACTCCTCACGCGAACACGCCACCAACGTCGGCGTCATGCTGCGTGGAGCGGACAACGCTCTCCAGGCGAACTGGCTCCACTTACCCGTCGGCTACCACGGCCGCGCGAGCTCGGTGGTCGTCAGCGGCACCGATATCCGCCGGCCGATGGGCCAGACCAAGGCCACCCGATGCCGAGGCCCCGACGTTCGGCCCCAGCCGGCTGATGGACTTCGAGCTCGAGATGGGCTTCTTCGTCGGCCCGGGCAACGACCTCGGCGCCCCGATACCCATCGACAAGGCCGCGGACCACATCTTCGGGATGGTGCTGGTCAACGACTGGTCGGCGCGCGACGTCCAGGCCTGGGAGTACGTGCCGCTGGGCCCCTTCCTGGCCAAGAACTTCGCGACCTCGATCTCGCCCTGGGTGGTGACCATGGACGCCCTCGAGCCATTCCGTTGCGCGGGCCCCGCCCAGAACGACCCCGAGCCCCTCCCCTACCTCAGACAACCCGGCGACTGCGCCTACGACATCCGGCTCGAGGTCCAGCTCCGACCGGAGAAGACCGCAGCCCCCGAGACCATCGCCACCTCGAACTTCAAATACATGTATTGGTCGATGTGCCAGCAGCTCGCCCACCACACCTCAGGCGGCTGTAACGTCAGGCCGGGCGACCTCCTTGCCTCGGGCACCATCTCGGGCCCGGAGAAACACGAGCGCGGCTCCATGCTCGAGCTCAGCTGGCGCGGTTCGGAGCCCATCACCCTGGCCAACGGCGAGGAGCGGAAGTTCCTCGCCGACGGCGACACCGTCATCCTGCGCGGCCACTGCGAGGCCGACGGCGTCAGGGTCGGTTTCGGCGAGGTGAGCGGAAAGCTCCTGCCGGCAACCAACAGTCGTTGAAAATCGGTTGGGAGGTATGCTGAGGAGCTTCACCGACAACCCGGGGGGCGAAATTTCGACGTGAGTTCCGGATACGGCCACCCGACGTGTGACAAATCGTCGCGCACCGAAGAAACAAGGAGACGGAAAATTATGAAGAAAACACTGCTACTGGCGGCGTGGCTGCTGTGCTGCGTGACTGCGGACGCCAACCTGTTTACGGTCGAGATCGAAAACGGCACCCGGCGGACGTGCACGGGTGATGAGGTTGCCTACAGCCTTTTTATCCCGCAAGCGAACCCCGACCTGCCGGCACCGCCGTGGCCGGCCGTGGTCCTCAACCACGGGTTCTCCCGGACGAAGAAAACCCAGGCCGACAATGCCAACTACCTGGCACAGAGAGGTTTCGTCGTGCTGACCCCGAACCAGGTCGGTCTCGGTGGTTTTGCCACCCGGGAAACGAACATCACGGTGACCCTCGATCACCTGGATTGGCTCAATAGGCGCAGCACCACCCCGGGGGACCCGCTCGATGGTCGCGTCGATCCGCGACGACTGGGTCTGGCCGGCCACAGTGCGGGCGGGGCACTGTCGTTCGAAGCGGCGGCACGGTCCCAGTGTTTGAATGACCCGGTGAGCGCTCTTTTTCTTCTGGATGCCGTGCCCTGGCGGAGCACTCTGGAGGCGGCACCCGGGATGGCGCCGATAGCGCTTGGAAGTCTCCGCTCGGAGCCGTCAGCGTGCAACGCCCAGGGTGAGGTCCGGGACCTGCTCGACGCGCTCATGTTTGCGGCCGAAGATGTCAGGGTCGTCGGAGGCACCCACTGCGACCCGGAAAATCCGACAGACTTCCTGTGCCGCTGGGCCTGCGGCGGCAGCAGCGGTTTGCGGCGATACGTGTATCTCCGATTGATGACCCTGTTCTTCCAGGACGCGCTCAACGCACCGTCGGTCGACACCAATCCCACAGGGTACGCGCCCACCCTCGAGTGGCTCGAACGCGTTGGGTTGGTGGTGCGAGAGACCACAGGATAAGCAGGCAACCGCGGTTCAGATTGCCCGCTGCGGCGACGGTGGCGAAGGCAAGGATGTGCCGAACGCTGAGGATCGGTTGGCCACTTCAGTCGCTTCAAGGTTCAACGTCGAACGCACCGGCAGATGAGGCCGGACACGCACGGTCTGGAGCCGACAGGATTCCCGGTTGACCTCTCGGGATCCGAAGACCGGGGTGCGTAGGTGTGATTTGACAGAGCCTATTTTAAGATTGATACCAATAACCATTCCTGTGGTACGATTGATGTGTGTTCAACGAACTACCACTCGTCGATCGGGTTTCTTCCTGGTCTCCGGGAGGAGCACTGTTCTCGAAGAGTTTTTACCAACCGCTGAGAAACAAAGGTCTTCGGTCCACCTGACGTTCGCTAACCACATCACAACGAGGTTCAGAATGGGTCACATGACGAGTGCCGGCCGGTCAATCGTGCGAACTGTAACTCTGGGAATTGCGGGCCTCATTTTTGCCGCCCCGGGCTTCGCCCAGCTGACGGTGAACCCCATCACCTGGGACGTCGTCGGTCTCGACAGCAACCGTCCCCTCACGAGCGGGCCGGAGCTCTTCCCGGTCGGCGCCGAGGTGTGCGCGGTGGGCGGCCCCTCGGCCGGCCCGGTCACCGTCGACTTCATCTGGACCGACGGCAACGGCGGCGCGGACCCGTACATCAACTCGCGCCCGGGCTCGCTGACCACCCTCACCTTCGCGGCACTCGCCGCCGACGAGTGCATCGACGCCTACTTCGAGCTGCAACTCACGCGCTCGGCGTCCGCCTTCGGAAACTCCCGCGAGTACTCCATCGAGGCCACCGACGGCGCCGACACCGCGACCACGCCGAGACCGCGGCAGATCTACATCGAGTACCTGGTCTCCCAGAACCGCAACACCACGAGCCTGATCCGCTACGGCCAGCAGGAAGACCAGTCCGACTGGCAGACCCTCGGCAACGGCGGCAGCATCAATCTCCTGATCGGCGAGACCTACTTCATCGAGCTCACTACCGCGACCTCGACCGGCTACGAGGAGCTGCAGTCCTTCCTGACCCTGTCGAACACCATCTTCCAGGTCCTGTCGGTCTCGACCACCTACGGCGTGCAGACCGCCCCGCTGTCGAGGGTCCCCGACCCGAACCCGCAGCTGTGGGCCGACGGCTGCCTCTGGGACAGCGACCCCGACAGTCCCAACTACCTCTCCTGTCTCGCGGACGGCAAAGCTGGCGGCCAGGTGGTGACGACCTACGAGATCCGGATCATCAGTGGCGGCGGCGACCAGGTCGGCCTCGAGGCGCTGATCTACGACCGCTCCGGCGGCAGCTACCACTACAACACCGACTTCAGCCAGTCGCCCGGCGATCTCACCACCGTCGACCCGGCGGACAACGCCGGCTTCTCCAAGCGTTTCATCCCTGACACCATCGGCGCCGACGGGATCTCGACCCTGCGCCTGACGATCACCAACCCCAACCCCGTGCCGGTATCGGGTTACAGCTTCACCGACTCGCTGCCCACGGACGGAACCAGCCAGATGGAGGTGGCCACCACCCCCAACGTCACCAACACCTGCGGAGGGTCGGTCAATGCCGCCTCCGGCGCGACCTCCATCTCCTTCACCGGGGGCGCCCTCGCGGCCAACAGCAGCTGCACGATCCTGGTCGACGTCACCGTTCCCGACGTCGTCGGTGCCACCTACCCGCTGGCTCTGCTGAACTCCGTCGACCTCTACGTCGGCGCCGCCACGACCCCTTCGGCGACGGCCACCGCCACGCTGAACGTGACTGCCGAGCCGCCGCCGCCGCAGGACTGCACGGACGTCACCGACGTCCTCCTCGCCTCCTGGACGAGCTTCGACAGCGCCACTGCGCCCACCCCAACCACGGACCTGACCGGCACTGCGGCGGCCGAGGGCGGCGGCGGGCTCGACTTCGCGCTCAACGCGAATCCCCCGGCGTGGGAAGCGGAAGCGAAGGTCACCAACCAGACGCTGGCCCAAGCCATCACCGACAACGCCTACTTCGAGTTCAGCCTGGACACGACCGGCATCGATTCCATCGACCTCAACCTCGAGGCCTACCGGCAGAACGGAGGCGCCCCTGAGAGCCTCACCCTCCGGTACGGACCCGTGGGCAGCCTCACGCAGAGCACGACACTGTCACCCGTGCCCACTCAGAACAATCGGCCCGGAATCAACAACTTCGTGGCCAACGGACTGGTGGGCAATCTCAACCCTTCGGGCGTGACCGTGTTCCGAATCTATGCCTATGGCGCGAGCAATGCCAACCAGCCCGTTCGAATCCTCAACATCCTGATTCAGGGTTCGGGCACAGTCTGTACCGACATCCCGACCGGCGATGAGCCCCCGCCGCCGACGATCGAGAAGACATTCTCTGACAACCCGGTCTACGTTGGTCAGACGACGACCCTGACCTTCAACCTCACCAACAACAGCTCGACGGATGCCCTGACCGGCGTCACCTTCCGCGACGAGCTTCCCGCCGGCATGACCGCGGTCGCCGGCACCTTTGTCAACAGCTGCAACGCGGGCTCGACCTGGGGACTGGAGGGCGGCAACTCGGGCATCCTGTCGTTCACCGGCGGCACCCTCGCCGCGAGTGACATGTGCTCCCTCTCGGTCCAGGTGACCTCGACCACAGTCGGCGCCAACGTCAACGCCAGCGGCCCCATCGACGCCATCGAGACCTATCCGGGCAACTCGGCGGTCGACACCCTCACGGTGTTGCCGCCACCAACCACCCCGACCATCGCCAAGCACTTCGACCCCAACCCGCTGCTCGATCCCACCGGCGCGACCAACACTACGCTGGTCTTCGAGATCACCAACACCGACCCGTCTCTCGACATCAGCGGCGTGGCCTTTGCCGACACGCTGCCGTCGGGCATGAGCTTCGTCACCGGCACCATCGTGGGTGACTGCGGCGGCGGCGCCACGACGATCTCGACGACAACCGACACGGACGACACCTTCTCGCTGGCCAACGGGGCCATCACGGCCGACTCGTCGTGCACCATCGAGGTCGACGTCGCGATCTCGGCCGTCGACGTCTCCGGCGGACCGGTGACCTTCGACAATCAGACCGGCCTCGTCAGCCACGTGTACAACGGCATCACCTACGAGGGCAACGACGCCGAGGCCACCCTGGTGGTCGACAACCCCATCCCCGCCATCGCGATCCTCAAACAGGTCGGGCTCACCGACGACGCGGACGGCGCGTGGTCGGATTACCTCGCGGTCGAGGTCGGCACCGATGTGTACTACAAGATCACCGTCGAGAACACTGGCGAGACGATCTTGACCGGCATCACGGTCTCGGATCCGAAAGTCAGCTTGTCGACGTGTTCCTTCCCGGGGTCGTTGCCCGTCGCCGATGGAGCGGACCCGTTGGCCCACATCGCGGTCTGCGTCGTCGGACCGGTGGCCGCCGTCGCCGGAACGAACACGAACACCGCAAGCGTCGTCGCGGTCGAGGTTCCCGGGCCGACCACGGACACGGCGACCTACGCCACCGTCGAACTCGGTCTCGACAAGGCTGCCAGCCCGCTCACCTACACTGCGGCAGGCCAGACCATCAGCTACACCTTCACGGTCACCAACGCAGGCAGCGCGACCCTCCCGGGACCGGTGACCATCACTGATGCGTTGGTCCCCGGAGCGAGCTGTCCGTCCCTGACGACCATCGGCAACCTCGACAACTTCTTCAACCCGTCCGAGAGCATCGATTGCACCGGCACCTACACGACGCTGCCGGCGGACCTGATTGCGGGCAGTGTGACCAACACCGCCTGGGCCTCCGTTGACGGCTTCTTCTCACCGGAGGATTCGGCCACCGTGACGGTGCCCGCAGTTCCGACACCGACGCCAACCGCCACCCCGGTCCCGCCGACCCCAACGCCGACGCCGACCGAAACGCCTGTGCCGCCAACCCCGACGCCGACGCCGACCGAGACTCCGGTGCCGCCAACCCCGACGCCGACCGAGACGCCGGTGCCGCCAACCCCGACGCCGACCAACTCCGGTGCCGCCAACCCCGACGCCGACGAATACTCCGGTGCCGCCAACCGCGACGCCGACGAAACTCCGGTGCCGCCAACTCCGACCCCGACCGAAACGCCGGTACCCCCGACTCCGACTCCGACCGAAACTCCGGTGCCACCAACCCCGACGCCGACCGAGACTCCGGTGCCGCCAACCCCGACACCGACCAACACGCCGGTGCCGCCGACTCCGACTCCGACCGAAACGCCGGTGCCGCCAACCGCGACGCCGACCAACACGCCGGTGCCGCCAACCGCGACTCCGACCAACACTCCGGTACCGCCAACCCCGACGCCGACCGAAACGCCGGTGCCGCCAACCCCGACACCGACCAACACGCCGGTGCCGCCAACTCCGACACCGACCAACACTCCGGTGCCGCCAACTGCGACGCCGACGCCGACCGAACACGCCGGTGCCGCCGACTCCGACACCGACCATACGACGACCCGGTGCCGCCAACTCCGACGCCCAACCGACACACCGGTGCCGCCAACCGCGACGCCGACGCAACACGCCGGTGCCGCCGACTCCGACCCCGACGAGCACCCCGGTGTTCTCACTGGTCGCGGTGTCGGCGAGCAAGGTGTCCCTCCCCGGCACCGGCACGCCGGTCGGGACGGGTGACACCATCACCTACGCCCTGATTCTCACGGTGAGCAATGGAGCGACGACAGCCGATACCGTGCTGACCGACACACTCGGTTCGGGTCTCAGCTTCGGTACGGTGACCGACAATCCCGGAGGGTTCATCGCCGGCGGCTCGGGCAACAACCGAACCTTCACGCTGCCGAGCGGAGCATCCCCGGGCACCTACATGGTCGAGTACGACGCCACCGTGAACCCGGGCGCGACCAGCAGCACGGTGAACAATATCGCGCTCGTCAATGGCGGTGGCGACCCCGACCCGGACTGCACGGCCTGCTCGACCAACCATCCGCTCGACTCGGACGCTGCGGCGATTCCCGCTGCGTCGTCGTTGGGCCTTCTGCTCATGATCGCGTTGCTCGCCGGTACGGCGATCTCGCGATTGAGGAACGGTTGATGCGGACATCGAGCACCCGACAGGTCGCTACCTGCTGCAGAAATTTTCAACCGCTACCGCAGACACGACGGCGACCCGCCGTTCGTGGAGCCCGCTGAAAAAGGGCAGGCTCTGAGAATAAAAAGAGGCGATGGCGGGATTTTCGCTCGCCTCCTGGAGAATCGGGGTTCAAGCGGGAATTCCGCTCACGATCCGGTTTCGATCCTCCACACGTTGTCGAGCCGGTTGCGGTCGATTCGCAGGAGCTCGGGGTCGATTTCGACAGCCTCGGGTTCGTTCTCGACAACGAATTTCAGCACGTTCAACCCGGAGCGAAGCCGGACCTTCTCGACCCGGCGGGGAGATCCGCCGGATTCGCCCGCGACGAGCAACACGCCGATCGCCTCATCCATCGCCATCGGCTGTTCCCGACCCTCCTCGTCGATGCGGACCTTCGACGCCCGGACCTCCACCGTGATCTCGTACCGGCCGTCCGGCAAACGGGTCGACCGGGCCGCAGCGACGGCGAGGTCGTACAGCACGACCCGCTTCATCCAGTCGTCGATCAACGCGCGATCGGAGGGTGGCGCAACGGCGTCGAGGTGTTCCAGCAGATCGAGGGTCGTGGCATTGCCGGCCGGTCCGGACTCCGCCACCATCAGCGAACGCAACGCGGACTCCAGAATCTCGGCGCCGAGCAGGTCGCCGAGCGCGCTCATGACAAGCAGGCCCTTGGAGTAGAAAAGAAAGGACTGGCCTGCGACCTCGGACAGTGGCGGTTCCACCTCACCCACCCTGCCCGACAGGTACCGGTCGAGCTCGATCGCCCGCAGGTTCCGCACCTGCTCCAAACCGTGCAGGCGCTCGAGCACCAGGGTCTCGGCGTATTTCGTCACACTCTCGGTGAGGAAGGTGCCGCCGTCGACCGGGGCCGGCACGAGATGGTGTCCCCACCACTGGTGTGCGATCTCGTGTGCCACGCGGCGGCAGACGAGGTCGATCGGCCGATTGCGCGCGTCATCGACGAGAAAGACGCGATTCTCGGCCAGCAACACCAGCCCTGGAGTCGCGAACCCTCCGAAGTTCGCGCTCGACGGCACCTCGGCGATCCGGAGCTCGCGATGGGGGTAGGGCCCGAACGCCTCCCGAAACACGTCGAGCGATGCGCGGGCCGTCTCGAGGATCGCCTGGACGTTCCTCCCGTGGTCCGCGTGCCGGTAGATTTCGATGTCGACGCCCGCGTGCTGCGCGCGGGTGACCTCATAACGGGCCGAGACGAAGGCGAGCACGTTGGGGATCGGGTGGTCGGTCCGGTAGTGGAAGGTGCTTTGGCCGTCCTCGTGCCCGGCTTCGATGAGGCGCCCCGGAGCCACTGCAATCTGTCCCGCCTTGGTGGAGATCGTCGTATCGACCGAGACCCACTCGTCCCGGGGAACGTCGGCGCCCTCCGACTCGCCGGTGAGTTGGGTTTGGCTGCGCCGGGCCGGCAGGCCCCGCTTCGCGCGCTCGCGAGGGTCGCGGATCTCGTAGCTCGAGCGATACCCGACGCCGGGAAACCTCAGGAAACCCATGACAAACGAGCCGTTTCCCTCCACCGGGTTGTCGGGGCCGTCGTTCGTGAAACCCCGCGCTGCGTAGGCGACCTCGAATGTCAGCGTGACCGACTCTCCCGGCAGCAGCGGGCGCTCGAGTTCGAAGGTGTACATCCCGAAGCGCGCGTCGACGGAGTCGGGAGGCCGGCCATTGACGGCAAGCGTCGCCCGCTTCGCGTCCCGCCGGACGGTGACCAGGAGGCGCGAAATCGGTTGGGTCGAGGGGTTCGTCATGATGTACTCCCCCTCGAGCCGCAGCCGTCGCGCGTCCGGGTCGATATCGATGTCCGTCTCGATCGCGACGATTCGCGGCTGCACATCTCCGGCATGCGATCCGTAGTTCCGTTCGTACGCCGCCTTCCAGTCGAGCATTTGTGCTGTGGATTCGTATCGGTTCACGATATTGGTGTTCGCGAAGATGAACGCTCCGACCAGCGCCGCAGCCGCGGCCAGCGAGGCCATGGCGAGTCGCTCACCCTTCGACGTGGTCCTGGCGAGCGACCGCAGGCGGGCGCCGAACCGCTCGTCGTCGTGCCGCCGCCACAAATGCCCCGCCGCGAGCGCGAACGCAGAGACCACCAACGCCCAATAAAGGGTGAACCACGCGTACGCGATGACCGGGTCGCCGAAACCGCCCATGTCGGAGTGCCCGACGGGGGGGGCGGTCGCAAAACGCAGGAGGTGGTGCTCGACGCCGATGACTCCACCCCGGTGCATGTACGCGGCGAGCACGAACGAAAAGAGCAACCCGGGGTACTTCCCCGGCGACAGTACCTGGATCACCCCGCACCCGGCTGCGAAGATGAGGAGTGGCATCACCCCGAGGAGGCCGAACCCGAGGTAGACGTCGGGCTCGATGGGGACCCCGCCGCGCATGATCTGGATCACGACTCCGACCGCGGCGCCAGTGACCGCGAGGACTGCTGACATCACTGCGAGAGCTGCGACTTTCGATCCGAAGAGGGCGGGCCCGGCGACCGGGGTTGCCGAGACGATCGGGTCGATCCCGACGCTCCGCTCCCTCCAAAACGCTTCGGCCGACCAGTAGATCATCGCGAGCGTGCCGAAAACCGCGAGCGGCTGCCGGAGCCGGGAAATGACGAGACTCGTCGTCGGCAGGAACGCCGCCCCGTACTCGCCACTGGTCACCGCCCCCCAGACCTCGGGGACCGCGAAGACGACCCAGGTGAGGAGGAGCACGAGGAACGGGAAAGTGCGCATCAAGAGGCGGATCTCGAGCCTCGTCGCCGAGGCGAACTGCGAGAACGCGTCGGGTTCGGAATCGAAGGTTCGGTACGGCCGGGTCGCCGCGGAGTCCTCGTCGTCCCGCTTCGCGTCGCGGCGGCGCGAATCAACGATCAACCGGAAGGGATAGGAACGAAAGACGAAGGCGAGGATCAGCAGCGCCGCGAGAGTCCACAGGAGCCGGTTGGCGAGGAAATTCCCGGTCAGTGCGACCATCTGCGTGTCGCGTTCGAGGATGGTCCAATAGCGGGTCTGCTCGAAGAAAGCGGTGAGGCCGAATGGATCGACGAGAGACGCGAACCGCATCGAGACCCCCGCGTTGGACGTCGACGCCGCCATCAAGGGCGAGTTCGTGAGGGCGGCGGCGACGAAGTAGAGAGCGTAGAGAACCACGCTCCCGACGTAGCTCGCCGGCGCACTGCGCGTAAGGGCTGCGATCGCGAAGACGACCACCGCTGCGAAGAGAACGTCGGGTAGGACAACGAACACAAAGGCCTGGAGGTAGTGGATGGGGATCACGGGCCCGACGCGATCCGGGTCGATCAAGCCGGACAGGGGGGCTGCGAACATCCCGGCCATCGCAAACAGCATCAGCGTCAGCGTTGCGAGCATGGCGCCCGAGAATCGCCCGAGGAGGAAGGCCTCTTTCCCGATCGCGGTCGAGAAAACGATCTCCTCCATTCCATAGTCGCGGTCGCGCAGAATCGCGCTCGCGCTGAAGACCGTGAGCGGGAAGATCGACATCAGCGAGAGCAGCGCGGCGACCTCGATGATGAGGTACGGCGAGTTCGCGTGGACGTCCTGCCGCCCGAGACCGACGGTCAAGATGAAACCGAGCACGGCGAAGATCGCCGCTCCGGCGGCGAACGAGAGCTGGCGCGTGTGGTAGCGCCATTCGAAACGGATGATGTCCGGGAACACGTCGTTTCCGTTCGTCAGGCCGCGGCTCGTGATCGTGACAGCGTCGAGAAGTAGACGTCCTCGAGATCGGGGGCGACCGGTTCAAAGTCCGGTTCCGGCGGGCGGTCCGCGAGGACGTGGATGACGGTCACCCCCGAGTGGAGGTGCGTCGAGATGACCGTCATCTCCTCTCGATACGCCGCGAGCGAGTCCTTCGCCACAGCCTTGCGCCACACGCGCCCCTCGAGATCGGCGATGAGGGAATCAGGCGCGCCCTCGAGCAGGATGCGGCCTTCCGCCAGGATCGCCATCCGCGGGCAGAGGTCGCGCACGTCTTCGACGATGTGGGTCGAGAGGATGACGACGACGTTCTCGCCGATCTCGCTGAGGAGGTTGAGAAATCGGTTGCGTTCCTCGGGATCGAGCCCCGCGGTCGGCTCGTCGACGATCACGACGCTCGGGTTCCCGAGCAGTGCCTGCGCGATGCCGAACCGTTGCCTCATTCCCCCCGAAAACGTGCTCACGGGAGCTTTCCGGACGTGCCACAGGTTCGTCAGGGCGAGGAGCGATCCGACCTGCTCGCGTCGTGCGGCGCGGTTGCCGACGCCTTTCAGGACCGCGAGATGGTCGAGCAGGTCCGCAGCGGGGATCTTCGGGTAGACGCCGAACTCCTGGGGGAGATAGCCGAGCCGAGACCGGATCGCGGACGGTTCGTCGACGACATCGACGCCGTTGAACTCGATCCGGCCGTTGTCGGGTTTCTGAAGCGTGGCGATCGTGCGCATGAGCGTCGACTTCCCCGCGCCGTTCGGTCCGAGCAGGCCGAACAGCCCGGGGCCGAGATCCAGGCTCACCCCGCGCAGCGCCTTGACACCGTTCGAGTAGGTCTTTGACAGATCCGAGATCGAAATCAAGGTTCCCTCCAGAGGATCGTCTTCACGTTACAACGCCGGAGGAGGCCGCAGGTTCGCAGTCGACCCGATGTCGAGAGGAAGAAATGGGGCCCGGCTCTCTGCAGGTCGTTCACGGAGTTCGCGCCAGGAGATCGGCGACCGTTTTGAAAACCCGCGGTGAAATGACCATTCCGAGGTGGGTGGAAACGACCTCGTGGTGCTCGACGCGCGGATTGGCGAACGTGTCGATGCACGAGCGCCAGGCGACGACGCCGTCCGAGCGGCTGTAGACGGCGAACACCGGCACCGTGATCGGCCGGGCCTCTCGTTCAAGCACTGTCGCCGCGATCTCCTCGAGGTCGTAGCCCTTCTTGCGGTACATCGGTGCCGACGCGGTGTAGGTCGGACCGCCGACCACCGGGGCGCCGAGGGTGATCACGCGTTCCACGAGATCCGGCCGCTCGCGGGCCGTCTCGCGGACCAGGTAACCCCCCAGACTCCAGCCGATCAGGCGGATCGGTCGCCCGCACCCGGTCGCCAGTTCCGCCGCCTGCTCGACAACGGCCGGCACCAGCTTCGGCACCCGCCCGTCGTTGCGCCCGAGACCCCAGCCGCGGGCGTCGTAGCCGATCGAGACCAGAAACCCCCGCAACCGCGCAGTCCACGAGTCGTCGGTGGCGAAGCCCGGCACCACCATGACGGGCTCGCCGAATCCAAGGGGAGCTTTCGAACGGATCCCTGAGATCGTGGCTGCAAGGGCCAGCCATTCGAAGACCACCCTCCCCTCGCGGACGAGTTCCCACCGTGCGGGCGGACGAAGGTCGGCTGGGTTGAAATCAGACGGGATGCCGCGGCGGGGAGTGGTCGTCATCATCGGGGCCCAACCATTCTCCCTCATCTCGACATTCCTGATACTCACATTCGATACGTTTGAACGTTGGAACGTTGGAACGTTTTAACGTTCAACGTGCCTTGACAACCGACCGGGACGGGATCATCAATAGAGAACGGTGAAACGATGAACTCGGTGGTGCCCGGACGGTATTGGAGTCCGCTCGACGACGGTCGGGTGGTGTGCGAGGTGTGCCCTCGCCTGTGCAAGCTCAAAGAAGGCCAGCGGGGGTTCTGCTTCGTGCGCCAGAATATCGACGGCGGCGTGGTGCTCACCACCTATGGGCGGTCGTCGGGGTTTTGCGTCGACCCGATCGAGAAGAAGCCGCTCAACCACTTCTACCCGGGCACGGGCGTCCTGTCCTTCGGCACCGCCGGCTGCAACCTGGCCTGTCGTTTCTGCCAGAACTGGTCGATCTCCAAGTCGCGCGAGACCGACACCCTGGCCGACGCCGCCTCGCCGGAGGCGATCGCGAAGGCGGCGGCCGCATCCGGCAGCCGCAGCGTCGCCTTCACCTACAACGACCCGGTGATCTTCCTCGAGTACGCGGTGGACGTGGCCGCGGCCTGCCGCGAGCACGGCATCGCCACGGTTGCGGTGACCGCCGGTGAGATCCTCGCCGAACCGCGGGCGGAGTTCTTCGCGCAGATGGACGCCGCCAACGTCGACCTCAAGGCCTTCACGGATCGCTTCTACAAAAAGCTCTGCGGCGGCGAGTTGCGGCCGGTGCTCGACACCCTCGAGTACCTGGTCCACGAAACCGACGTCTGGGTCGAGATCACGACCCTGCTGATCCCCGGTGAGAACGACTCGGCCCCCGAGATCGACGAGATGACGCGGTGGGCGGTTTCGACCCTCGGACCCGACGTGCCGATGCACTTCACCGCCTTCCACCCCGATTTCAAGATGAACGACCTTCCGCCCACACCCACCGCGACCCTCAGCCGAGCCCGCAGGATCGCCGTCGACAACGGCGTGCGCTACGCCTACACCGGAAACGTGGTCGACCCCGCCGGCGGCAGCACGATCTGCCACGGTTGCGGCGGTCTCGTGATCGAACGCGACTGGTACCGGCTTGGCCGGTGGAACCTCGACGACTGCGGCCGTTGCCTGCACTGCGGCACCACGTGCGCCGGCCGCTTCGACGGCCCGCCCGGCACCTGGGGCCCGCGGCGCATGCCAGTCAGGATTGCATCCTGAGTTTTGAGTTTTTGGTTTTTAGTTTTTAGTTCTTTTCGCGACCGCGCGATGTTTGGATCGTACGGAGCGACAACTCAAAACTAAGAACTCAAAAGCTAAGAACTTCACCAGGAGGGTGAGGAGGCGATCAGCTCTTCGGCGGCGCTGACGGTCAAGGGCCGCGAAAACCAGAATCCCTGACCGTGCGGGCACTGCATCCGGCGCAGACGGTCGACCTGGTCCGCGGTCTCGATCCCCTCCGCGACCACGCCGATGCCGAGGCTGTTGGCGAGGTTGAGGATGGTCTCGACGATTGCCCGCGAGTCGCCGGCCGTCCCCAGCTTGGAGACGAACGAGCGGTCGATCTTGAGCGAATCGTAGTGGAAGCGTTGGAGGTAGCTCAGAGACGAGTAACCCGTCCCGAAGTCGTCGATCGAGAGCTGGACGCCCAGGGCCCGCAGCTCCATCAGGTTCTTGACCGCCAGATCGGCGTGGTCCATGACCACGTTCTCGGTCACCTCGAGCCGCAGGCTGCGCGGCTCGAGACCGGTCTCGTCGAGGATGCCCAGGAGCTCGTCGACCATGTCCGACTTCATGAAGAGCTTGCCGGACATGTTGACGCTGATCCAGAGCGGCGGATCGGCGGGGAACTGCTTCTGCCAGCGCCGCGTCTGGCGGCACGACTCGCGAAGAACCCACCAACCGAGCGGCACGATGAGCCCGGTCTCCTCGGCGATGGCGATGAAGTGTTCGGGGTTGACCACACCGCGCTGCGGGTGCTGCCATCGGACGAGGCCTTCGAACCCCACGATCCGCCCGCTCGACAGCGACACGATGGGCTGGTAGTTCATCAGGAAGTCGCCGCGGTGGACGCTCCGCCGCAGCTCGGTCTCGAGCTTGAGCAGGGCGACCGCGCTCTGGTGCATGTCGCGGTCGAAGACCTCGTACCGCGCCTTGCCCTGCGCCTTGGCGCGGTACATGGCGATGTCGGCGTCGCGCAGGATCTCTTCGGGGTTGATGTAGCCGGTCGAGCTGTGGGCGATGCCGATCGAGGCGGTCACCAGGACGTCGTGCCCGTCGATCGAGAAGTTCATGCTCAGGACTTCCTGGATCCTGTCCGCCACGTGAATGGCGCCGCTGGCGTCGTCGACGCGATGGATCAGGATGGCGAACTCGTCGCCGCCGAGCCGGGCGACCGTGTCGCCGGGGCGGAGGAAGTGCTCGAGACGCCGAGCGATGCCCATCAGGAGCTTGTCGCCGATGGTGTGTCCCAGGCTGTCGTTGATGTTCTTGAAGCGGTCGAGGTCGAAGTACAGCACCGAGAAGTTCGGCTGCGCCCGCCGCTGCAGGTCGGCGAGAGCGCAGGCCAGCCTGTCCATGAAGAGGACCCGGTTGGCGAGCCCGGTCAGGCCGTCGTGGAGGGCGTCGTGCTGAAGCTGGTGCTCGGCCCGCTTGCGGGCCGTGATGTCGGTCTGTGATCCCGCCATGCGATAGGCTTTCCCGTGGTCGTCACGGACCGCCACCCCGCGCGCCAGCACCCACAGGTACTCGCCGGCTGCATTGCGCATCCGGTGCTCGAACTCGAAATGCCCGGTCGCGCCCGACAGATGGGCGTCGAGGTGGCGCCTGAAGGGCGGCCGGTCGTCGGGGTGGATCCGGTCCAACCACTCCCGCGGGCTGTCGCCGACGTCGTTGACCCCGAAATCGAGCATCGACTTCCAACGCGGCGAGAAGAACACCCGGTCCGCCACCAGGTCCCAGTCCCAGAGGCCGTCGTTGGCGCCCCGCACCGCCAGGGCGAAGCGTTCTTCCGAGTCCCGGAGGGCGTCCTCGGCCGACTGGCGCTCGATGGCGTAGAGGATCGACCGCACCAGCAACCGGGTGTCCGCCTCCCGCTTGATGAGGTAGTCCTGGGCGCCCTCACGCACCGCCTGCACGGCGAGCTCGTTGTCGTCGAGGCTCGTGAGGACGATGATCGGGGTCCTCGGCGCCGCCTCGTTGGCCCGCCGGAAGGTCTCGATCCCGAAGCTGTCGGGCAGCGAGAAATCGAGCAGCACGACGTCGAACCCGCCGGCCCTGAGCTTCGTGAGCCCTTCTTCGAGGCGGTCGACGTGGGTGATCTCCACCTTGAGGCGTTTGGAGCGGCCGAGCTTTGCCCGGATCAGATCAGCGTGATCCGGGCAGTCCTCCACCAGGAGCAACCGCACCTTGTCACCGCTTCGCACGGCCTTCCTCTTCTTCTGATCCACCATTCAAAGCCCCCAGGATGATAGCCGGTCGCTCACGGAATCACATCCCCCTGCCGGGCGGTCTCTTCGGAATCGTGAAAAAAAACGTCGCGCCGCGGTTCGGCTCCGACTCGACCCAGATCCGCCCTCCGTGCCGCTCGACGATCCGTTTGCAGATCGCGAGGCCGATGCCGGTTCCCGGGTACTCCTTTTCGGTGTGCAGGCGTTGAAACATCACGAACACCCGGTCGGCGGCCTCCGGGTCGAGCCCGATGCCCTCGTCACGGACCGAGATCTGCCATTCGTCGACCCCCTCCTCGACCCCGACGTGGACTCTGGCCGGGGCCTTGTCGGCGAACTTGAGGGCGTTGGAGACGAGGTTCTGCAGGAGTTGCAGCATCTGCGGGCGATCCGCCGCGACCTCCGGCAGCTCGTCGGTGGTGATCTCGGCCCTGGCGCAGGTGATTTCCTTCCACAGCCCGGCCTTGACCTCCTCGAGCACATCCGCGAGATCGACCGAGGTGAACTCGCCGCCCCGCGAATCGACGCGCGCATAGCTGAGCACGGCGTCGACCATCTCCTGGACCCGTACGGCGCTGCCGGCGGCGCGGTCGAGGTAGTTCTCTTCGTCACTGGACAGCTTGCCGCGGCAGCTGTCGGCCAACAACTCGAGGTAGCTCGACACCACGCTCAAGGGCTGCTGGAGATCGTGCGACACCACGTAGGCGAACTTCTCGAGTTCGTCGTTGGAACGAGTCAAAGCCTCGACCTTCGCCTGGAGGGCCTGCTGGGTGTCATGATAGCCGCCGGACTCCTCGAGAATGCCCTGAATCTGTCGAGCTCCGGTCTGGGGGTTGCCGGACACCCACGACGAGACCCGGGCCCACAACAGCGTGCCGTCGGCCCGGCGCAGTTGGGTTTCGAGATTGCCGACGTAGCGCGCAGATGCCATCTGACTGCGCCAGGTGTCGGCCGCCGCCGGCTCGGCGAACAGCGCGGGAAAGCTCGACCACGCGACCTCCTCGGGATCGAACAGGCCGAGCATCGAGGCGAAGGACGGGTTGGCCTCGAGAATCTCGCCGTCCAGCGTCGCCGAAAAGACCCCGACCGGCAGTCCGTCCACCAACCTCCGGTAGGGAGCGTCGCGCGCGGTCGACAATGCCCGCCGGCGGGTCCGGAAGAACACCGAACGAATGACCGACGGCAGACGAACGAAACCGTCCGAGGACTTGGCGACATACCCGTCGATCCCGAGGCGCAGGGATTCGCTCCACAACTCCTCACCCGTCTCCGCCGTGAAGAGGACGACCGGGCACTCCGGCTGAACTTCCCGTACAAGGCGGGCCACCTCGAGGCCGTCGCCCCACGAAAACTTGGCCTCTGTGATGACGAACCTGAAGCGCCGGGCAGCCAGCGCACCCGAAAACTCGACCGCCGAGCCCACCGCTTCGAGATCCAGATCGCCGAACTCGCCCGCCAGGACCAGCGCCGTGAGCCGCCGGTCGCCCGGGTTCTCGTCAACCAGGAGGACCCGCGGCAGATGCATCATGGACGCAGCCGCTGACGGCCGAATAATCGCGGGGTGACACTCGCCCCCATCGTTGACTGCAACGATCTTTTGAGGCTGGAGTCCGGGCGGGTCGACTTCACCGTGATGCGGGAAGTATATCACGCGGCCCACCTGTGTTCGCGATGAACACAGTCACGGAAAACAACTGTCGCAGAATCGTCCGATCAGGTGACGCAGTCCTCCGGGGAGGGATCAGGTCAGGAGTTCGGCCTCGGCCTCGATGGTCACGCGCCAACGGGGATCGAGCAGGCCCCTGACCACGACGAATGTCAGCGCCGGGTAGATCTCACCGAAGAACTCGCCATGAGCGCGGCCGACCGCATCCCAATCGGCGACGTCGGTCACGAAGACGCCGGTCCGTACGATATCCTCGCGGCTGCCGCCCAACGCCTCGACGGCCTCGAGGATGACCTCGAGACAGCGGGTCGACTGCTCGTAGGCGCCACCCGCCACCGTCTCGCCGTTGGCGTCGAGAGGTGCGGTTCCCGAAACCGCGATGTGCGATCCCCGGCGCACGGCTCGCGAAAACCCGACCAGGCTCTCGTACGGCGAGGCCGAACGGTACCGCCCGGTCGATGCGGATTGCTTGCTTTTGGCCACGATGGCTCATTGTACCGCCGCCATCGGCGGGGTCAAGAAGAATCACAACGATCCGCGCAGTAGATTGGCAAAGGCCCCGCCGTTGGTCGGCAGGGCCTTTGCACCAATGCCGGAACTCTGCTTACCAGCTATGCACCGAGATCCTGCCGTTGACCGTTTCGAGGTCCACCCGCGATCCGCCGCCGCCCACCGAGCCGTCAAAGCTCGACCCGACGTACTTCCCTTTGGCGACCGCGATGCCGAGATCGTTGGCGAGACTCCCGTTGACGCTCTCGGCACGGATGTCGGCGCCGATTGAGGAGGCGAGGTAGAGGTCGATCGAGCCGTTGACGGCCTCGAGCTCCAACCCCTCGGCGCTGTCCAGCTGATCCACATAGATTTCGATGCCGCCGTTGACTGTGGACAACGACGCCCCACCGGCACTTTCTCGAACCACGATGTTGCCGTTGACGGTATCGGCGTCGACGCCGCCCTCAACCCCGACGATCAACAGATTGCCGTTGACCAGATCGACATCGTCGATGGCCGCCGAACGCGGAACCGTCAGCGTGTACTCCACCTTCAGGTGGCGCTCCCCGCGCGTTGAATGATCGTGCCCCTCGTCTTCCCGGTAGCCACGAGACGACGGGTACTCGGTGTCAATTCGGACGGCGGACCCCTTGGCGTCGATCTCCACCTTGAGTCCGTCCAGCAGCTCCTGCGAGCTCGCCGTCTTGACGGCGTGGACACGCACCTCGTCGCGGTCCCAGACCTCAATCGTCACGTCGCCGTTGACGTTCTCGAGCGACACCGTCCCGCCGGGCGACAACGCGACGGTCTCGTCGACGGTGGCCTCGAAACGCTCCCAGGTGAAGCCCCAGGCAGCGGTGATCAAAAGGGCGAGGAAGATGATGGCGGCTTTTTCGGATGTTTTCACGGCGGACTCCTTTGCGTTGAGTTTCGGTCACCAGATGAGATACCTCCGAGGTCGAAAAGGTTGCTTCGCGCCGCCCCGCGCCTTGCGGCGCCGGCGCGAAACCGGTAGCGTTCCGGAGATGACTGGCCCTCACAGTAATCCGCACCCCACCGGGTGGCTCGACACCGTCCGCGCCCTGCGTTGGCCCGCGGTTGTCGTCGCGCTCGGGTTGCTGGGCTACCTGGTCGTGCACCAGGTCGGACAAACCGCCAGGGACGGCGGGAGGGCGGCGACGAACATCGTTCGCGAAATCGGCAGCGGCGCCGTCGACATCGCCGAGGCGTTTCAAACCGGCAGGATCACCACAACCTTCATCGCGGCCATTCCCGGCTTTTCCCCCGACACCGGAGTCAAGCTCGAGTTGGCGTCCTTCCAGGCAACCGAGATCCTGCGCACCACCGACGAGCGCTGGGTGGCCTGGGACCTGATCCCGCTCGGGACCACGGTGACCGAGATCCGGGTCCCCGTGACCTACCGCTACCACCTGCGGCTCGACGAGGAGTGGCGGCTCGAGGTCGAAGGACAATCCTGCGTGGTCCACGCTCCCCGGATCCGCCCCACCCTGCCACCCGCAATCGACACCGGCGGCATGGAGAAGTTCAGCGACAGCGGCTGGTTGCGCTTCAACGAAGCCGAACAGATGGAGGGGCTCGAGCGGTCGTTGACCGGGATCCTGTCGGAGAGAGCTTCCGATCCGCTCCACCTCGAAATGGTCCGCGAGCGCTGCCGGCTCGAGGTCGCCGAGTTCGTCCGCTCGTGGCTGCTCACGGAAGACCACTGGCGAGAAGATCGTTTCCGTTCGGTGACCGTGATCTTCGCCGATGAAACCGAGAGCCGGGCCACCACCCTCCGCCCGACGCTGGTCCTGCCGGACCTGGAGCCGGGTTCTCACTGACCTGCTTCAACGACATTCTCGAATCACTGAAACTGTCATCCCGACCCACGAAGCGAGGCCATTCCTCCACCCGCTGTCATCCCGACCGATGAGCGAAGCCTTTCCACCCGCTGTCATCCCGACCGAGGAAGCGAAGCCTTTTCACCCGCTGTCATCCCGACCGAGGAAGCGAAGCCTTTTCACCCGCTGTCATCCCGACCGAGGAAGCGAAGCCTTTTCACCCGCTGTCATCCCGACCGAGGAAGCGAAGCCTTTTCACCCGCTGTCATCCCGACCGAGGAAGCGAAGCCTTTTCACCCGCTGTCATCCCGACCGAGGAAGCGAAGCGACCGAGCGGAGGGATCTGGGGGGCGGCTTACGGAATGGCGCCGCCTGCTCCCCCACCCAGATCCCTCGGCTCGCTCCGCTCGCTCGGGATGACAGTCCAATCTGCACCCTCGCCCGGGTGGATGAATTTCACCTCTCACGCTACAATCACGCCATGCGAAAAAACGAGGTCGCCGCCGCCCTCGAGGCGCACGGGAAAGCCATCGCCCCGGTCGTGCCCTTCGATCTCCGGTCGGGGCGGCTGGAGATCTTCGATTTCACCGCCGCCAACACCGAGCTCTCCCACCTCGACATCAACGACGTCGCCGGATTCACCGGGTATCTGTTCGAGCGCATCGCTGCCTCCAATATCCCGGTGGGCATCGGCCGCTACAACGAGGATCGCGTCCTCTACCGCCACTCGCCTCTCTTCGACGGGACTGCCGAACGCCGCAGCGTCCACCTCGGCATCGACCTCTTCGTGGTCGAGGGAACCGAGATCATGACGCCGCTGCCGGCCATCGTTCACTCGTTGGCCGACAACCCCGGCCTCGGCGACTATGGACCGACCGTCATCCTCGAACATGATGCCGGGGGCGTGCGGTTTTTCACCCTGTACGGCCATCTCAGCCGCGACACCCTCACTGCGCTGGATCGGGGCCGGAAGCTGGAATCGGGGCAGGTACTGGGTACCGTCGGTGATATGCACGAAAACGGCGGATGGCCCCCCCATCTCCATTTTCAGATCATCTGCGAGGAACCCACCAAGAGTGGTGACTACCCCGGCGTCGCGGCGCCTTCCGAACGCGATCGCTACCTCGAGCTGTGTCCCGATCCCAATTTGATCCTGCGTATCCCGGGACTGTGAGGAACGTTTGAACGTTGAAACGTTGAACGTTTGAACGTTGCACGCTCGCGAGAACGGTATGAACCCTGACCGTCACGAACGTCGGAGAGCTCTCGTTGCGTTGTTGTTGTTGGCTCCCGTTCCGAGCATCGGCGTCTTCGCTGCGATGGTCGCTGCTCCCGGCGCTCTCGGGAAGACAGTCTTCCTCCTCGCGAAGATCTGGCTCGTGCTCTTCCCCGCATCCTGGTATTTGATAGTCGAGCACGGACGCCCGAGTTGGTCGCCGCCGCGTAAGGGAGGGTTGGGTGTCGGCGCTCTCAGCGGTCTGGCCATCCTGCCGGCAATCGTGGTCGGCGCCCTGGTGTTCGGGGCCCGGACGATGGACCTGGCGCCGCTTCGCTCTGCGGTCGCGGAGATGGGGCTCGGAACGCCCGGCGCCTATCTCGCGGCCGCCGCCGGCTGGACGCTCGTCAACTCCCTGATCGAGGAGTACGTCTACCGCTGGTTCGTCCTGCGTCAGTGCGAACATCTGTTTTCCGCCCCATGGGCGATCCTGGTGTCGGCTGCCGTCTTCACCCTCCACCACGTCATCGCGGTCAGCCAATACCTGAATCCCCTCTCCACGGCGTTGGCGTCGACGGGAGTTTTCATCGGCGGGGTGGCCTGGGCCTGGCTCTATTCCCGCTACCGCTCGATCTGGCCGGGGTGGATCAGCCACGTGCTG
Organism: Candidatus Sulfomarinibacteraceae bacterium; assembly: GCA_963823345.1. Classification (GTDB taxonomy): domain Bacteria; phylum Acidobacteriota; class Thermoanaerobaculia; order Thermoanaerobaculales; family Sulfomarinibacteraceae; genus Sulfomarinibacter. The sequence goes on along the minus strand of CAWGLE010000005.1, from coordinate 37,430 downwards.
GCCGACGTCGCGGTGTTCGGCTTCGGCTGGTGGCTGCTCTTCGGCTGATGCTCAAAAAACCGCCCCCGGAGGGGCGGTTCGGTTCAATGGAGTCGCGCTTCAGAAGCGGCGGTAAACCGCGATGCCGGCCGACAGGGCGAGCAGCATCAGACCCGCAAGGCCCGCGAGCGGCAGTTGGCTGGCGGTCTTGGGGAGCATCGGTGCCGGCTCAGGCGCCGGGGCCGGCGCGGCGGCGGGGGCCGGCGCAGGGGCCGGAGGCGCATCGTACTCGTCCGGTTCATCGACGACGGCGTCGACCTCGTGCTCTTCGATTTCCACTGTGATCGGCGGCGCGGCGGCCTCTTCCCGATAACCGCACACCTTCATGTTCGGCCGGAGATCGTAGACGGTGGCTTCCTCGCCGTTCACCACAAAATGGACCTCGGGCGACACATTCCTGAAAACCTTGGTTTTGTTGGTGCTGTCGAGGCGGATGACGACGGTGTTGCCCATGGTCTTGACGACCGTCCCGCAATCGACCTTCACCCAGTCGGTTTGCTGTGCGTTCGCGACGCCCGCGGGCGCCATGAATGCCACCACCACCGCCACCATGAACATCACTTTCAGAGCTCGCATCATTTCCTCCTTGTTTGCGCCCCTGAGCGGGGCATTGTCTGGATTCGCAGGGTAAACGAAAACCTCACGACGCCTTATTTCGAGTGATCCTCCGGTTCACCGTTTTTTTCGTTGTCCATTACAGTGACTTTCTCCTTCAGCGACGCGTGGACAATAAAGCGCTGCGGCGCACTGCCGACAAAGTAAAAGGGGTAACAGGTCACCAGGGTGACGCTGGGACGGTCCCGCGGCGCCAATACCGCAACGTCAGAGGGATCCACGACCGTCAGATCATCGATGACATAGCGCCGCGATCCGGCGAAAGTCTCGACCACGATCTCGTCGCCGAGTTCGATGTCCTGGAGACCCCGGAAAAAGCCGTCGCGGTGGCCGGCAACCGCAAAATTGCCGTCGGTTCCGGGCCGGGCGGTGGTCTCGATCCAGCCCACTCCCCGATTGAGCGTGATCTCATCGGTCCCCGGGAGGACCGGCACCTCGATGTCGACGGCCGGGATCCGCACCACCGCCATTGGCACGTCGAAATCGTGAAACAGGCTCTCCTGATACCCCGCGATCCGCTCGTCGGACCACAGGCTGGTGTCGACGGCCTTCGCAGGTGCACCATCCACGGCCCGGATGGGAGCGACGGTCACGGCGGCGCCCCGAGCCGCCTCGAACCGGGCGAGATCGCGACGGCTCTGCACTGCGGCGTGGACCCTCGCGGCAAGCCAGAAACCGACCAGGACCAGGCCCGCAACGGCCGCAGCGACCTGGAGACGCCACAACCACGGCGACGAACGGCGGCCCTCAGGGTGCCCCTGACGCATGATCCTCCACTTTCCCGACCTGATTCGCAGGCGGATTATAACCCTGCCGGGCCCCGAGGAGCATCAGTAAAATTACCTGAGGAATATTCCCGAGACATACGGCGGCGAACCGTGGGGTCCGCCCCTCCGAGGCCCCCGGCTTTCCGGTCAGCCTTCGTGTGCCATCGTCAGCTCCCACAGGGCGAGGCCGCCGAGGACGAGAAGGCTGGTCACCAAAACGAGGGTCGGTGAACCCGCTGCCCGCGGCAGCTCCGCCGCCGTCGACCCCAGATCCAGCCCGGCCACAGATTTCCCGATCAACGCCCAGAGACCCGGGGCGAAGGCCAGACCGACGGCCGCCACCGCGGCGACCGCGGCCCTCTGGACCCAGACGATGGCGCTGGTCGCGCGTTTGAAGACCCGCTCCCGTTCCGCCAATTGCGCGCGGAACCAGAGGACACGCGGATCCGGGAGAGGGATGGCCTCGTCCACAAGCTGCTCGGCATCGGCCGTCAGCGCCGCCACGACCAGTGTGAGCTCGGCACACGTCATGCAACCGTCGCGGTGGGCGCAGAGCTCAGGTGTCCACTCGCCGGTCCTGGCGGCTGCCGCCACCGCATCTTCGTGGGCACAGGATTGGATCTTCATGATGCCTCCGCCCCGGGGTGCAACCCCTTGTTGTGGAGCCTTTCCGCGAGCCTCCGGCGGGCCCTGAACAGCATGGAACGGATGCTCGCCGACCGCAGCCCGAGGGCCGCCGCGATCTCATCGTGCGACGAACCTTCCACGTAGGCCAGCCACAACATCTGCCGATCGTTAGGTGACAGCTCGGACATGGCGCCGCCGACGTCCGACCTGAGGTGGACGGCGTCGTCGTGGCCCGGCGAGCCGTCCCGTTCAGGCACCTCGTCGGTCTCCGGCCGTTGGCGCCGGAAATGGTCGCGCAGGGCGTTGGTGGCGATGCGGAAAAGGTAGTTCTTGCGGTGGTCCTCGTCCTCGCCCTCGAAACCCGAACGGAGAAACCGCAGGTAGGACTCCTGGAGGAGATCGTCGGCCAGCGTGAGATCGCCGCACGCGCGGATGAGATAGGCACGCAGCGGGCGTGCGGTGCGGTGGTAGAGGTTGTGGAAAACCGCCTCATCCATCGTCACCGCCCGCGCCGCCGGGTCCGCCGCGTGCGGTCGCGGCAGTGAAAGCGCCATCGGGATCATGACCACCGGTTCCCACGCCGCCTACGGTATCAGCCTTCGCTCTCGGACGAGGACCCGTTGATGAGGCCCCAGCTCTTCGAAAACGTGAACGCCGCCGCACTCGAAGCCAGGAAACCGAGCCCGAGGCTGATGCCGAGAACGCCGATCACCGTAAAGCCCTCGACGGCATCCTGGTTGGGCGTCAGGTATCTCAAAACGATGAAACCGAGCCCGAGCAGGCTGAGCACCGCGCCCGCCTGCAGCGCCGAGAGAATCCGGGCATAGGGATTGGTTCGTTCCTTGGTGGCGAGCGCGAACATCTTCTCGCCGGCGTCGCTGTGCAGGTACTGGACGGCTTCCGGCGAGCTTCCGAGCTTCTCGAGCAGCTTGTCCTGCAACGCGTAATGGAGCTTGGTCAGCTGCCGTTGCTGGATGAAGTTGAGAAAGGTCTTGAAGGCCCAGCCGGTCACCACGAACATCGTCGGCATGACGATCAACATCACCAGTTCTTCTCTCATGGAGTCCTCCTCGTTTATCGGTCACCCATCACTACGTGACGGCCGTCACGATGGTTAGCAGCCCCCGTGCTATGATCTGCCCACAGACCGAGATATAAGGAGATCACCATGAAAAATTCTTTCACCCGCGTGATGGTTGTGTGTGCCGCGGTCGTCGTTGTCCTCACCGCATCCGCAGCGTTCGCCGAGGACGACTGGAAATCCCTGAAGAAGAAATCCAAACGGATGAAGATTGACGAGACGGCGCAGCAGGCCCTCGACACGCTCTTCGCCGACAACGCGAAGGCCAAGGTGTTGTACGAAAAGGCGTACGGCTGGGCGGTGTTCGACAACCTCAAACTGGCGTTCGGCTTTTCCGGCGGCGGCGGCAACGGGGTGGCGGTCACCAAAAAAACCGGCGATAGAACCTACATGGAGATGGGCACCGTCGGGGTCGGCATCGGGCTCGGCGCCAACAAGTACCAGATCGTCTTCCTGTTCCAGGACGCCCAGACATTCAACAACTTCGTCAACAAGGGGTGGCAGGCCGATGCCGGCGCCACAGCGGCGGCCGGCACGCACGCCGCCGATGCCAAGACCGACTTCACCAACGGCCTCGCCATCTACCAGATGACCGAAAAGGGCCTGATGGCCAACGCCGACATCGCCGGCACCAAGTACTGGAAGAACAAAAAGCTGAATTGACGCAACACTCAAACGTTTAACGTTCGAACGTCTACCAGTATTCGGTGGTCACGGTGACCGGCCCGCCGATGCGGGCGCAGCAGGCGAGCCGTTCGTTGTCGCCGGCGTGCAGCGATGCCAGGACCTTCTTCTCCTCGCCGTAGGCGGGTGTGAGGTTTTCGAAGCCTTCGAGAATCTGCACCCGGCAGAAGCCACACAGGGCGACCGCGTTGCACGACTGCCCGAGCGGCAGACCGGCCTGGAGCACGGCATCCATCAGTATGGAGTCGTGGACTACCTGGACGGAGCGGCCCGACGGTTCGAACCGGACGGTTGTGGTCTTCACTTCAAACCCGGGATACGCCATGAACTCCTCGCTTCACCTTCGAACACGATCTGCCGATTCCGATTTCCAATTCCGAATTCCGAATTCCGTAATTCCGAATTCTACAAGAGGTTTCGCTCCGTGGCTGCACGCTCGAGCTCCTCTCGGAAGTCGGGGTGAGAGATGTCGATCAGGCTGCGGGCGCGCTCGCGGATCGAACGCCCGAAGAGGTCGGCGATGCCGTACTCGGTCACCACGTAGTGGACGTCCGCCCGGGTCGTCACCACCCCCGAACCCGGGATCAGGGTGTCGACCACCCGCGATAATGCGCCGTCTTTGGCGGTCGACGGCAGGGCGATGATCGGAACGCCGCCGTCCGAACGCGCGGCGCCGCGGATGAAATCGAGCTGGCCGCCGAACCCGGAGTAGATCTTGGTGCCGATGGAATCAGCGCAGACCTGGCCGGTGAGATCCACCGCCAACGCCGAGTTGATGGCCACCATCCTGTCGTTGCGTGCCACCACGTAGGGATCGTTGACGTACTCGTTGGGGTGGAACTCCATGAAAGGGTTGTTGTCGACGAAGTCGAAGGCGCGCCGGGTACCGATCACGAACGAGGCGACGATCTTGCCGCGGTGGAGGCTCTTCTTCTCGTTGGTCACCACGCCCGCCTCGAAGAGATCGACCAGTCCGTCGGAGAACATCTCGGTGTGGACGCCGAGGTGTTTCTTGTCGCCGAGGAAATCGAGCACCGCGTCGGGAATCTCGCCGATCCCCATCTGAATCGTCGCTCCGTCGGTGATCAGGGACGCGATGTTGCCGCCGATCTTCCGCGCCACTTCGGACACCTCTTCGGACATCGGGTGCTCGATCAGCGGCACGTCGACCTCCACGACCCGGGTGAGCTTGGAGACGTGGACAAAGGAGTCACCGAGGGTTCGCGGCATCTGCCGGTTGACCATGGCGATCACGGTCCGCGAGTGCTCGACGGCGGTCTTGGTGGCGTCGACACCGACCCCATAGGAGCAGAACCCGTGCTCGTCGGGCGGTGAGATGTGGATCAGGGAGACGTCGATCGGCATCCGGCCGCGGGAGATCAGCGCCGGGACGTCGTGGAGGTGGATGGGGACGAAATCGGCGCGCCCCTCGTTGACCGCGTCGCGGACGTTCGCGCCGGTGAAGAGGGACCGGTGACGGAAGTGGCCCTCCATCCCGGGCGCGACGTAGGGCGCCGGGGCGAGGGTCAGGATGTGAGCCACCTCGACGTTCTCGAGCTCCGGGGCGCGGGCCACCATGGCATCGATGAGCAAGGGTCGGCGTGTTGCAACCGGGGTGGATCCACACCCGGTCTCCCGACCGGATGTCCTTGACCGCTTCTTCAGCAGTCGTCACCCTTTTCCTGAAAATACTGTTCCAGTCCACCGCGCCCCCTCACGTGCCTTCGAGGCGGTGAAAGGGCACGTTGAAGATCTTCGCCACACCTTCGCGGACGCAGTGTCCGTCGTAGGTGTAGGTGCCGCGGTGGATCGCCGGGTTTTCTCGCACCGCCCGGTCGAACCCCTTGTCGGCGATCTCCTCGACGTAGGGCAGCATCGAGTTGGTGAGCGACCGCGTCGACGCCCGCGAGGCCGCCGACGGCAGGTTGGGCACGCAGAAGTGGATGATCCCGTCGACCTCGTAGGTGGGGTTTGAAAAATCGGTCGGCCGCGAGGTCTCGCAGCACCCGCCCTGGTCGATGGAGAGGTCCATGATGACCGAACGCGGTTTCATCAGCTTGAGCATGTCGCGGGTGACCAGGACCGGCGTCCGCTCACCGTGCACCGCCACCGCGCAGACCAGGATGTCGGCAAAGGCGAGCGCCTTCTCGATGCGCGCCCGGGTGGCCACCATGGTCGGGATCTCGTCGAAGGTCATCTTCTGTACCCGGCGCAGCGCGTTGATGTTCTTGTCGAGCACGACCACGTGGGCGCCGATGCCGCGGGCGAACTTCGCCGCCTCACAGCCGAGGGTGCCGGCCCCGAGGATCACCATCGTCGCCGGCGGAATGCCCGGCGCACCCCCGATCAACAGACCCTTGCCGCCGAAATCGTTGAGCACCAGGCCGGCGCCGATCGTCACCGCCAGCCGGCCCGCGATCTCCGACATCGCCTCCAACACCGGTGCACGGCCCTCGTCGTCCTCGAGAATCTCGTAGCCGACCGTCGTCACGCCGCCCTCGAGCAGCTTCCTGAAGTAATCTTCGGACGCGACCGCCAGGTGCCACGCGGCGATCACCACCTGCCCGGGCTGGTAGCTTTCGCACTCCTCGGGAGTCGGGGGCGACAGCCGGATCAGCATCTGCGAGCGCAGGCGGACCTCTTCGTCGGAGTAGACGATCGTCGCACCGACGTTGCGATACACCTCGTTCGGAAAGCCCGCCTCGAGCCCGGCATCGTTCTCGATATAGACCCGGTGGCCCTTGTCGGTCAGGGCCCGCACCCCGCCCGGAGTGAGACCGATGCGGTGCTCGAAGGGTCTGCGGTCCTTGATCAGCCCGACGTCCATGGCGCCTCCCAACAGCCCAGCATTTCAACATATCCGCCGCGACGCGGCAATGCGTTTCCAGAAGACGTTTGAACGTTTGAACGTGAGAACGTGTCGCTCCGCGCGCCCCCTCAGACCCCAAGCGCCCCGAGGCGGTCGCTGACGGCGGGCGCAGCCGGCGCCGGCACGACGAGGATGAGGCGGATGATCAACGACGGACCGACCCGGGCCCACTCGGAAGCCATCGCCCAACGAGCCTCGGCGGTGGCGAGAAGCCCTTCCGGTTCGCCCATACCCTCGGGATCGCAGGTCAGGGGGTCGACCACCGACGCCAGGGCGGTTCCGCGGCCGAGGGTCAGCCACACCACGGTTCGCCGCGCCAGGGGCCCCTGGTTGAGGGCGAGATAGAACCTCTCGCCGAGCGACTGCAGTTGCGGGCCGACCGGGAGGGCCACAGCCTCCTCGTCCGACGGCAAGCGGTAGACCATCGTGTAGATGTCGTCCGGCCGTCTCAGGTCGTCCGCCACCCGGATCACGGCGTCCGTCACCCGCCGTCGAATGCCGCCTTCGCTAGCCAGGGGCACGTCGAGAACGGCGTCGATCCTCCGCCGTTCGTCATCGCCGGCCGCCGGCCACGCCGCGATCGTGACCGCAACCCGTATGTCGTTGCCCCGCCGCCAGGCGCGCCAGCGGTGGACGAACAATGCGAAGGGCGAGATTACCGCCAGTACGGCCAGCCCGGCTGCGGTCCCCAAGCAACCCCGCGGACCCGGCTGCCGCAACGCGACGCCGTCGTCATGCATCGCGAAAATACGGGCGCAGAGTGAAGAGGTAGAGGAGCATCGACCCCCACACGGCGATCCAACCAAGGGAGATCACCCATTCCCCGGGCCAGGAAATCGAAGCGAGGATCTGCCTCTGGTCATCGGCCAAGGGCAGGGCGCGGATGACAGCCTCGGGGCTGTAGCGGATCGACGTCACGATCGTCGCCGCGGCGGCTGCAATGGTCGCCCCGACGGCGCCCCACCAGCTCCACGGTCGGCGCCGGCAGCTCCCCCACGCCAGCGCGGCGCACATCACGAGGACCGCGATCCACGGCGCCGCGCCGGCCGCGCCGAGCAGCAACCGGCCAAAAAACGGAAACGCCCAGTCGTAGGCGGGCATCCCCGCCACCGAGACCGCCGCCATCCCCCACACCACCGACAGGGTCAGGACGCGAGGCGGGCAGTCGTCGGTGAACTGCGGGCGCGGGTCGCGGGCGCGACAGGTGGCCAGGACGTCGGGCGAACGATAGAAGAAAACGAAGGCGCCGGGAAGCAGGACATAGATCAGACTCACGATGACCAGGGTGACGCCAATTGCCACGAACAGCATTTCGGACGGGAGGCCCTCCGCGATGCCGACGCCGCGCAGGAGACCTGGCAACACCAGCCAGCTCAGCAGGAGAGTGCACACCCCGGTCACGAGCCAGATCCTCGAGATCGCCAGCATCAGGTTGCACGCCCATCGCCGGGCCCGGATGGAGCCGACCCCGAGCCAGATGAAGAGAACCGCCATGACCAGGTAGATCACCACCACCGGGAGGATCGACCGCAGGTCCGTGGGCCCGCCCGCCTCCTGACCAGAGACCCACCAGGCCAGGAGACTCAGCGGCACCAGCGCTGCGCAGAACGCGCCGATCAGGATCTCGATCACCCCGAACACCATCAACCCGAGACTGCGGTCGCGGAACTCCCCGTCAGTGCCCGGCAGTGTTTCGTAGCCCTGTGGGTTCATCTCGCCGCGAGCATATCCGCGGCCGCCGGGAACGGCAAGGAAGGCGAATCGGAGAAACCCCGGATCGCGCAGATCAACTGCAGATCCATCGCAACGTCGCAACCACGAAGACACAGAGCCACAAAGTCGTCACAAAGGCCCGGCCCAGGAATTCAACGCAAAGGCGCAGAGTCGCAAAGACGCAAAGGGATCGGCGCTTCCTTGATCATTCGAGTGCCCAGACCGGCAGAACTGCCGGCGATCGAGGATCGCCGTCTCCCGGTGAGAAGCCCGCCGTCATCGAAAGCGAGCTTTCGCCGTCGTCGGTCTTCACACCGGCGCCGCGCCCGGGGCGCGTCGGTTCTGCCTTGGGCAGTTGTTTCTCGGGAGGGGCCGCCAGCCATTTGGAGCTCGTGAGAGGCGAGACCTGCGCTCTGAGAGAGCGCAGGCCGTTGGAGCGGACAACCGGCGTCGGATACGAGTATCCGCTCCGGTTGTTCGCTCCAATGGTCCCCGGCCGTATGACGGCCGAGATCTCGCCGGTGTCAGTAGTCGGCGTGATTCCTTCGCGCCTCTGCGCCTCTGCGCCTTTGCGCCTTTGCGTTTTATTCCGGCAGGCGAGCGGGAACCTCAGATTTCACGAGGACGAGATGACGTCGGCCAGGTCTTCGGGGGACGCACCGAGTGCAAGCAATGAACGGACCATGAGAATGACAGAAGCGAGGCATCGAGCTGCTTTCTTCCGATCTGGATGGCAGGCGGGACGCCTGCCCCACAAAAACCCACCATCGACGTCCGATAGGCGCAGAACCACGAGGTTGGCAATGCCCAGGTCAAAAAATCCTCGCCCCTCGGAAATCTGCAGCGCGAAGCGCGCAGATTTCAGAGGGTGGGTGGGTGGGGGGCGGGGGCGGGCCGATAAGGGGCGAGATCAAGAGGCCCGGCACCAGAGCCCGCCCGGCGCGACTTTGTCGCGCCCGATCGCTCACGTCAGGACCGAGGAATGCTCGCATTCCGAGAGCCTGACGTGAGCGATCGAAGCCGCGGGCCCCGGGCCCGCGGCAGGCGGGCGCTCTCCTGATACGGCACTTCCTGCCCGCATTCACGACCCATCTGGGCGTCGAACCGGAACGTTGCAGATGGACCAATCGGGCACGGAGACGGAGACGGAGACGGGCACGGGTGTTAGCGCAACTTCCACTTCATGCGGCGGTCCTGCATCCAGCGCACACCGAGGGCGTCGCGGAGGCCGGAGAAGGCGCGGTCCCAGGTGCCATACTTGCTCGAGCCGGCCACCCGCTCGGCGTGGCGCACCGGAACCTGCAGCACGGTGAAGCCCTCCATCCGCAGCAGGGTCGGCAGGAAACGGTGCATCCCGGTCAGCATCTTCACCTGCCGGATGGCCTCGCCCCGAAAAACTTTGATGGGGCAGCCCGTATCCTCGATATCCTCCCGCGTCAGCCGGTTCCGCACCCCGTTGGCAAAACGCGAGCTGAACTTCTTCCACCCGGTGTCGCGGCGCTCGGCGCGGATGCCCACCACGGCATCGACCCCCTCCTTGTTGAGCGTCTCGATCAGCGCGGGCAGGTCCTCGGGATAGGTCTGGAGATCGGCGTCGAGCAGGGCCACCAGCCGGCCGCGGGCGTTCTTGAAGCCGGCATCGAGCCCCGCCGACTGGCCGCAGTTGGCGACGAAGTGGAGCACCCTGATGCGTCCATCGGCCGCCGCCAGTTCGTCCAGCCGTTCGCCGGTCCCGTCGGTCGAACCGTCGTCCACCGCCAGCAGCTCCCACTCGAGACCCGTCGGATCGAGGGCGCCGCGAACCCTCTCGACGAGGGGGTCGACGCTGCCGATCTCGTTGTAGATCGGCACCACGACGGAAAGGTCGCAAGCGGCGCCGGCGGGCACGTTCACGGCCATCAGGGTACCCCATCCCCCCACCGCCACGGGTTGTAGTCGAGCACCACCCGGTGGCGTCCGGGAGGCGCCACGACTCCGAGACCGGCGAGGTTGGCGAGGACGAGGGGCGCGGGCTCGCCGTCCACCGCGGCGGACCAGCCCGGAGCCCAGGGGCGCGCCGCGATGACCAGACACGGGCCGTCGCAATCGCTGACGACCTCGATCTTCGAACCCGTCACCACATCCGGTTGCAGGGCGATGCGATCGGCAGCGACCGCCGGCGCACCCTCCGGCACCACTGCGGTCGTCGAGAGATCGACCGCACCCGACAGCAGCTCGTCCCACCCGCCGGTCAGCGTGCGGCCCACGACCCGGACCTCGGGCAACCACGCCGGGTTGCGCCACAGCGAGCCCTCCGGCCCCCGCCACACGGGTTCCCACCCGTCGGCCGTCCGCTCGGGTCCTGTGATCAGAAAACGCACCGACCAGGCGCCGCACAGGCCGGGAGGCGCTGTCCGCAGCGGTCCTCCGAGCACCGGGTCCGTCTGGCCGAGTTCGCGCAGCATCGCGGCATAGGGCAGCGGGCGCAGGGGATCGTAGGCGCGCAGATCGGCGAGTCCGTAGCGGCCGGCCAGGTTGGCCGGCAGCACGCCGTCGATTCCCACGACCCGCCCGCCTTCGGCAGCCTGCACCGTGACCAGGCGTTCCAGGATCTCGGGCCGGGGCAGGCGGTCCCCGGCCGCCGCCACCGGGTTGACGCCCACGGCGTACCCTGCGAGCTCGAAGGCCATCAGCCAGAGAATCAGCGACGGCCGGCGGACCAGGAACGCGGCGGCGGCGGCGGCGACCGCAGTCACGACCACCAGCAGCATGTCGGCCGGCGCCAACAGCCAGGGTTTGAAAAAAACAGCACAGCCGGCCAACACCACCGCCGGCGACCCCCGCCAGACAGCGCTTCGAAGCCGTCCGCTGAGCGCACCATCGAATGACAGCGCCGCACACACGGCCAGACCCCAGGGCACGAGGGCGGCGAACCGGGGCAGGGTCATGCGGTCGATGGGTGGAATGCGCACCAGCAACCGGTCGAGTGGAGGCAGCCGTAAATAGAGAACGGCCGCCACCGTGAGACAGGCGAGCGCCGCCCACATCAGGCCCCGGTAGCGGCGGCGCACCGACCCCGCAGCCAGCAGCGCCAGCGCCAGACCGCCGACACCGGTGGCCACAGGGGCGTAGGGAAAGGGCGCCCGCCAGTCGGCCCTGCCAGGGTGGCCGTTGACCATGGGCAGCATCAGCTGCCGAACGGCAAGTCCACGGTGTCCTTCCGGCACCGGCTCGAGATTGGGGCGCTGGTCGTGCGCCACCACTAGCCGGGAGGAGGCGCCGATGTAGCCGACGGTGGGCCACGCCAGCGCCAGCGCCACCGCCACCATCACTGCCGCCGCAGCGATCACCCGCAGCCATCGCCGCGGGTGGAGGACGAGCCCGGCTAAAAAGGCCGAACCGATGGCGATCGCCGCGGTCTCCGGGTGCAGACCGCAACCCAGCAACCAACCGCACGCCACTCCGAGACCCGCAACGCATCGCCACCCGGCGCGACGCCGCAGGGCCGCCGCGGTCAGCCACCACAGCCACGGCACGGCGGCGGTAACCCAACTCAGGGGCACCAGCAACCAGGCCACCTGGTAGGCTCCCACCGCGTAGGCAATGCCTCCTGCCGCCGCTGCCGCCCACCGCAGACGCCATGCCCGCAACAACAACAAAAAGGCCCCGAGGCCGGCCAACTCGATCTTCCACAGCGCCATCACCGTCGTCCCACGCTCCGCGCCGAGGGCCCACACCGGCAGCATCACCGGCGCCCACAGCCCGGTCTGGCCGTTGGCGAGCAGAGGCAGCCCGCCTCCGATATCCTCTGCGATCAGCGGCAGTCGGCCGGCCAGCAGCTGTTCACGGGCCGCCTCCCACCACGGGTGAAACTGCAGGACGAGATCCGACTGGGTGGGTTGGAACCCGGTCACGGCGGACCACCGGGTGTCGGTGAAGGGCCGGTTGCGCTCCAGACACCTCACGGGGTTGAGATCGGCGCCCAGCAACAGGGCGGGGCCGACGATCACCGCGAGACAGAAATCGAGCACGAACTGGAACCGCAGGAGGCCCCGCGACCGCCGCCACATCCAGCCGTGGAGGACGGCGAGCGGAACCAGCGTCCACAGGAGGACCGCCACCACCGACCTAGCCCAATCTTCTCAGCGGGTCGAGGTCGGTCTGGGTGGCGTAACACCGCGACTCGAGTTCGCCGGGCTGCACCCCGTAGGGCAACGAGAAGACCCTCAGGCTGAGGTCTTCGAGGGCGCTTTCGGGGCGGAAACCGAGGGCCCCGAGGCGGGTGCGCGCCTCGGTGTCGCCACCGAGCACGATCCGCTCGTTCATCGCCCCGACCTGGCTCGCGAGCCGCCGCGACAGGTGGGCCAGCAGATCGAGCGCGCCCGGTTCGTCGTGGTCCCACACCAGGTCCACCCAGCGGCAACGGCTGGAATTGGTCTCGAAGACCACCCAGGCCACGGCGTGGCGGGAGAACCGCGGAAAGACCAGAAAACGGTGTCGCCGGGTCCCGGGGTGGCCGGCGTGGCGGTGGAGGGCCGACTCGGCGTCGCGCACGGCCGCAAAGGGGTAGCAGCGGGCGATGCGCCGCCACAGGTCATCGAGCCTCGGTTCCCAGTCGCGCGCCGGCTCGGCCCGGAAGGCGAACCGGCGAAGGGGAGAACGCACGGCCACCTTCCGCGCGAGGACGTCGACCGGCGGCAGCGCGATCCGGCGCCCTTCGGTGAATGCGGAAGGCGCGCCGTCTTCACCCGCACCGACCAGTTGGTAGATCAGCCGTTTTCGATCGGCGCCTCCGAACTCCATCATCCAGGTCTGCACGACATCGGCCAGCAGGCGACGCTGCGCGGCGGCCTCCCCGACTTCGGCCAGAGCGAATTCGTCGGCCATCGCCAACGCGGGTACCTTCCGGCCGCCGATCTGAATCGCCGAGACCACTCCGCCGACGTGGGCCACGACCCTGCCGTTCTTGACGGCGACGACGATCGGGCGTCCGTCCGCCGACGGCGGGTAGGACCAGCTCCACTCCTCCAACGAAAGCGGCCGGGTGCGGCAACGGTTGATCCCTTCGATGATGCCCTTTTCGTCGCCGGCCTGCGCGACCCGGACCTCGGCGCCGTGAGGGCTCACCCCCGGTCTCCCCCGTCGAGCTCCCAGCGGTGATCCACCTTGAGCAGGGACAGGGACCAGCCATCATCCTGCGGGCGGAGGCAATCGGTCACAACCGCCTGGTCCCAGATGTGGAGGGCGCTGGGGTCGAAGATGTATCCGGTGACCGAGTAGTTGCCCTTGGCCAGCGGCAGCCCGTCGATCCGCACCCGGTCGCGGCGCACGCCGGCGCCCGAACGCGCCGGCAGCCCGTCGACAAAGGTCGCGACCGCCACCACCCGGGTGCCGTCACCGCGGTCGAGCGACACGCCGACGTGGAACCCACCCTCGGGGTCGACCGCCTCCCACTCCAGCTCCACCGCCAGCTCCATCCCCGGCGTGTAGGTCTCCACCGGTTGGCCGCCGGCGTCAAGGACCCGGATGGCGCGAATCCTCGCCTGCTGGCCCGGGGAGGCCGCCGGGCTCCCGTCGCCGATTCCGGCCTTTGCGTCGAGGCGGCGTTTCTCGCGGGTGATCAGGAACTCCTCGTAGGCGTTGACCACCTCCTGCGCCGGTCCGTCCAACTCGATGCGGCCGTTGCGCAGCCACAGCGCGCGTTTGCAGAAGAGCGACACGTAGTACATGGAGTGCGAGCAGAAGAGGATGGTCGTGCCGCGGTCGCGGATCTCGCGGATGCGGTCGACGCACTTCTTCTGGAAGTAGCCGTCGCCCACCGCCAGGGCCTCGTCCACCACCAGCACATCGGGGTCGACGTGGGTCGCCACCGCAAAGGCGAGCCGCATGGCCATACCGGTCGAGTAGCTCTTGACCGGGTGCTCGATGAACTCGCCGAGCTCGGCGAAGTCGAAGATGTCGTCGAGCCGCGCCTCCATGTCCGCCTTGTCGAGACCCATGAGGGCGCCGTACAGCACCGCGTTCTCGCGCCCCGAAAACTCGGGGTGGAAGGCCGCACCGAGCTCGAGGATCGCTGCCACGACGCCGCGGACGTCCACCGACCCCGCGGTCGGCGTGGTGGTCCCGGCGATGATCTTGAGCAGGGTCGACTTGCCGGCGCCGTTCTCGCCGATGATCCCGACCGCGGTCCCCGGCGCGACGCCGAAGGTCACGTCCTCGAGGGCGCGGAAGTCGAGGTGGCGGCTCGGCCGGCCGAAGAGGCGCTTGACGCGCTCCCCGGGCGCCGCGTAGACCCGGTACCACTTGTGCACGCCGGCGACGGTGATCGCGTCCTGCAACGCCTGCAAACTCATGGCAGGGCGAAAGATATCACAGCGGGGCTCCGGCTACCGCGGCTCCTCCAGACGCGGGAAATCGATCACCCGCAGGCGCCGCATCGCCCGCAGGTAATGGCCGAGCCGTTCTTCGATCTGGTGCCGGCTGTCCGGGAAGGCCTCGCGCATGACTCCGGCGAGGGTGCGGACCTTGGTCACCCCGTCGAGCCGGCGCCAGGCGAAGCTCCCGAGATCGTCGAGGCGGATCCTGTGCGGGGTGAGCCACCAGTTGGCGCGTTCGATCAGGCCGCGGAGGCCGTCGAGCGGCGGCCGCGGCCGGTCGATGATCACCCTGCCGTCGACGCTCTCCTGCCAGGGCACGCACCGTACGGGCTCGAGTTCGAGCAGATCCACCGCGCGATCGACACCGATCGGCCGCCTCATGCCGCCTTACTCGCCGCCCGCCGCACCCGCGCGCATCCGGCTCAGGGGCAACCACACCAGCAACCCGAGCAGCAGCGGGTAGACCAGCATCCCGCCCCAGAAGCTGTGTCCTATGCTGGGCAGAAGGTGCTCGGTCTCCGCCATGCCGAGCTTGGCCTGTTCGTAGAGCACCACGAAGGCGAGCAGCACCGCCATCAGAGACTGGCCGGCGATCAGCCCCGAGGACACCAGGATCCCCGAGTTCTCGGCCTTCATCCTCTGCTCCTCGGTCGCCTGCTTTTTCTCGAGGAACCAGTCGAGGATCGCGCGGATGACGCCGCCTGCAAACACCGCCGAGGTGGTCGAGAACGGGAGGTACATCCCGACCGCGATCAGCATCGGCGCCGGCGCCTTGATCAGAATCAGGGCGACACCGAAGAGCATCCCGACGATGACCAGCGGCCACGCCATGTCGCCGCCGACGATGCCGTTGGCCATCAGCGCCATCAGACCGGCCTGCGGCGCCGGCAGCTCGACGGAACCGATGGTGTAAGCCTGGTTGAGGACCATCAACAGCACCGGCAGGGCGACCGCCGCCGCCACCACGCCGATGATCTCGCCGAGCTGCATCTTCCACGGCGTGCCGCCGAGGATGTGGCCGACCTTGAAGTCCTGCATCATGTCACCGGCCACACCGGCCGCGCAGCACACCACCCCGGCGACCCCGAGGACCGCCGCCACCCCGTGGACACCGGTGACGCCCATCAGGACCATCAGCAGCGCGGAGATCACGAGTGCCGACAGGGTGAGGCCGGAGATCGGGTTGTTGGAGTTGCCGACCAGGCCGACCAGATAGCCCGCCACCGCCGCGAACAGCACCCCGAGCACCAGCATCACCACCGTGAGCAGCAGGGCCGGCATGGTCGACGCCGAAAAGTAGCGGTAGAGGAAGAACATCGGAATGGCCATCACGCCGATCGCCACCAGGACCCACTTCAGGTTGAGGTCCTGCTCGGTGCGCTCGGTCTCCGCGGCCGAGCCGCCCGCAGCGAGCGCCGCCGTCGCCTTGCGGATGCCGTTGATCAGCGAGCCGCGAAGCGTGTAAAGCGTGTAGAAGGCCGAGACGATCATGGTTCCCACCGCCAACGGGCGGATCTGGCGGAACCACACTTCGACGGCGAGGGAGGAGAAGCCGCTTTCGGCGCCGATCGACTGCAGCCCGGGGTTGAGGAAGATGGCCAGCGGCACCAGGACGAGCCACCCGGTGACTGCGCCGCAGAAGAGCACCGCCGAGATCCTGAGCCCGACGATGAACCCGACACCCATCACCATCGGCGAGGCCTCCGGCGTCGACAGCAGCATGCCGCCCGTGTACTCGATCTTGCGCCCCAGGAGGTCGATCGCGGAGCGCCCGAACTGGACGAAGTGCGAGGCCTTGTCCTGGATCATCTGGACGCCGGCGTCGTTCTTGATGAACTCCCACACCGCCGCGATGCCCATCGCGCCGAACACCAGCCCGGCCCCGGTCTGCCCCTTCTGGCCGGCCTTGACGATCTCCGCCGCGGCCACGCTCTCCGGGAACGGGAGGTCCGCCTCGACCACCAGGGGGCGTCTGAGAATGATCACGAAGAGCACGCCGAGCACGCCGCCGATGCCCATGATGAGCATGGCGTCGCGGAGGTTGAACTCGGTCCAGGCACCGGCGATCAGGAAGGCCGGAATCGTGAAGATCGCCCCGGCCACCAGCGATTCACCCACCGAAGCGGTGGTCCGCGCCAGGTTCTCCTCGAGGATGTTGCCGCGGAAGATGCGCAGGGCCGCCATCGCGACCACCGCCGCCGGGAAAGTCGCCGCCACGGTGAGGCCGACCTTCATCCCGAGGTAGGCGTTGGCGGCGCCGAGAATGATCGCCATGATCACGCCCAGAAACAGCGCCTTGAACGTGAACTCCGGCATCGACGTCTCGGCCGGCACGTAGGGAACGAACTTCTTCTCCGTCATCAAACCCTCCCCCGGAAATGCTCAGGGAGATAGTAGCTGATCCGGGAAAACCTTTGAACGTTAAACGTTGAACGTTGAAACGTTGAGGGCGTCGCTGCGGTCAGGAAGGTTCGTGGGATCATGCCTCTGCCTGCGCACTTCCCGGGAGGAGCCACTCTAGGCATTGTTTGCCCAAGGCCTCTTGCTGATCAGAGGGGTGCATGAATCAAACAATGCCAAGAATGGCACCTCCGCTGAACGCGGGTCGTATCCGCACGCGTTTCCCGGCGGCCGGGATGGGTAGGGTGGGCCTTGGCCCACCTTCAGAAAGGCTGCGGGTCTCTCGAACTCGTCACGTAATCGAACCTCTCTGATGGTGGGCTAAAGCCCACCCTACCTGCATTCCGAAGGCGGAACCGACGCGCCGTCACCAACGCCTCTGCGCCTTTGCGTTGAATTCCCAGGCCGTTGCGCAGGGTTGGGTGGGAGGCTGGGTGGCAAATCCGAAATCCGAAATTCGAAATCACGCGAGGTTGGGTAGGCGGCTGGGCCGGAATTCCGAATTCCGAATTCCTAATTCCTAATTCCTAATTCCTAATTCATTCCCTCAGCTTCTCCTCAAGCAGGTGCCCGGCGATCAGCATCAGACGGCTTTCGGTGAGCACGCCGACCAGGTGGTCGTCCTTGATCACCGGGAGGCAGGCCCACCCGTTGTCCCGCATCAGCGCGATGGCATCGACGGTGGAGGTTTCCGGGGCCACCGTCACCGGATCGCGCTGCATGATCTCGCTCACCGGCAGCGGCTTCTCCGTCTGCTCGGGGTGATAGGTGCCGACCAGACCCAACAGCTTGCGCTGCGACACCAGACCGACCAGCCGGTTGTCAGCGTCCTCCACCATGACGTGGCGGATGTTGTTCCACACCATCAACTGGGCAACCAGGTCGACCGGCTCCTGTTCGTTGACGGTGACGATGTCGGTGTCCATGCAGTGCTCGACGGTGGCGTAGCTCTGCTTCCAACCGGCACCTTCGGACAGCTGCGCCAGCTCCCAGGTGTGGACGGGCTTGCCTTCCAGTTGGCGGGCGCCGATGGCCGCCGTGACAGCCGACAACCGTTCTGAAAGCGATCCCTGGTCGACCAGCCCGGCCATCGAGTCGAGCTGCCACTGGGCGCCGGTCCGCCGCGAACGGACCCGTTCCTCGATGACTCCGAGGTAGAGGTCGATGTTCTCCTGCTCGAGACCCGGGACCTCGAGGCCCTCCCGCGCCATCGGCAGCATGACTTCGAGGATCAGCTGGTCGGCCGGTACCGGGGATGCTCCCACCCAGCGCATCTGGGCGTCGAGGCCGTGGCGGGCGGCGGCGAGGAAGTTCGAACGCGCGTCGTCGAAGTCCATGTGTTTGGCGATATCGCCGTAGCGCTCGAGGACGCCGCTGATCAGCCCGAACCAGAACGCCGCGTTGGCCATCTCGTCGCGCGGCGTCGGTCCCGCCGGCAGGATGCGATTTTCGATCCGCAGGTGCGGCTTGCCGTCGTTGATGCCGTAGCAGACGCGGTTCCACCGGTAGACGGTGCTGTTGTGGAGACGCAGCGCCTTGAGGCTGGGGGCGCGGCCGTGCTCGAGCTCCTCGAAGGGGTCGTCGTCCACGTCCGCCGACAGCAGCGCCCGGAATCGGGCGATGTCCTCCTGGAAGATCTCGAGGGCCGACGACTTCACCCACTGGCGGCCGAAGCTCACCCGCGGCGACTGCTCGCGCAGGTGGGGCGTCGAGCGCCGGGTGTCGATCGACTGCTGGAAGAGGCCGATCCTGGTCTCGGACCACAGGCGTTTGCCGAACAGCATCGGCGAGTTGACCGCCGCCGCGAGCAGCGGCCCCGCCACCGCCTGGGCGGCGTTGTAGAGGCGGGCGAACTCCTTCGGGGAGACCTGGAAGTGGATCTGGAAGCTGGTGTTGGCCGCCTCGACCAGGATCGAGTCGTGGTGCAGGTGGAGCTCGTCCTTGCCGAGGAGGTAGAACTCGTAGGCGCCGCCCTTGAGCCGGTTCATGGCTTCGTTGAGGGCGTAGTACCGCGGGTTCGGCGTCATGTTGACGAGCTCGAGGTCGGTCTTCTTGAGGGTGGGAAGGATGCCCGTCATGACCACGTTGCCGCCGCACGCCTGGGCCGCCTCCCGCGCCTTGCCCAGCAGCTCTCCCAGCTGCCACTCCATGTCCCGCAGACAGCTGCCGCCGAAGATGATGGGGTCGAGGTTGAACTCGAGGTTGAACCGCGCGAGCTCGGTCGTGAAATGGGGATCCTTGGCGGCCTCGATCACCTCGGTGGCGATCGGCGCCGGCCGCCAGTAGGAGTCGACCAGAAACAGCTCCTGCTCGGCGCCGATCCTGCGCACGCCGGTTTCGAAGCGCTCCTCATCGAGCATCCTCTCGAAGGCCTGGACGTCCTTGAGAAGGTGCCGGAGAAAGACCCGGATTTCCTCGGCCTGCGACTGTTCGCGAACGTTCTGTTCACCCATTGCGGTTCTGTAGTCCCCCGATCTCGCTCATGGTTCGCCATTGTACCTGTGGAGCGAACAACCCTCATCCTCCGGGTGTTCCCCCTCACCCCGTCTCCGTCTCCGTGCCCGCGTGCCCGTCTCCCTCTCCGTGCCCGCGTCCGCGTCCGATCCGGCCTTTCTCAACCCTAACGAAAAATCTGATATTATTTTTGTAAGATCTCTAAATTTCATACTTGACAAGAGAACACTAAGATCATATATTTCTCTGACGGCTTTCAAGCCGTCTCGAGGAGGAAATCCACCCATGAATGGGCAACCCCACTACACCGTCAAGGCCTCGGAAGCACTGCAGGAGGCCTTCAAGTCCGCGGCCGGCCGCGGCAACCCCGAAACCACTCCCACCCACCTCCTGCTGGTGCTGATGCAGCAGGAGAACGGCATCGCGCCCCGCCTTCTGGCCAGGGTCGGCGTTCCGGCGGGCCGGCTCGTGTCCGAGCTCAAGGACGCTCTCGACCGTCTGCCTTCTGCCGAAGGCGGCGCTGAACCTCAAGCCTCGCGCAGCCTGCGCACGGTGCTCGAGCAGGCGGCCAAGATCGCGCCCCAGTTCCAGGACCAGTACGTCTCCGTCGAACACCTCCTGATGGCAATCGTCGCGGTGCCCGACTCGGCGGCTGCGCGGGCGCTCGCGATCCACGGCGTCACCAGGGACAGCCTGCTCACGGCGATTCAGGAGCTGCGCGGGTCGCACCGTGTCACCGACGCCAACCCCGAGGACAAGTTCGAAGCGCTTTCCAACTACGGCCGCGATCTCACCGAGCTCGCCCGCGCCGGCAAAGTCGACCCGGTGATCGGCCGCGACGAGGAGATCCGCCGCGTCATGCAGGTCCTGACCCGCCGCACCAAGAACAACCCGGTGCTGATCGGCGAGCCCGGTGTCGGCAAGACCGCGGTGGCCGAAGGGCTGGCGCAGCGGATCGCATCGGGCGACGTGCCCGAGATCCTCAAGAACCGGCGCATCGTGTCCCTCGACATGGGCGCCCTGATCGCCGGCGCCAAGTACCGCGGCGAGTTCGAGGACCGCCTCAAGGCGGTGGTCAAGGAGGTGGTCGATTCCGAGGGCGAGGTGATTCTCTTCATCGACGAGCTCCACACTCTGGTCGGCGCCGGCGCCGCCGAAGGGGCGATGGACGCGGCCAACATCCTGAAACCGGCGTTGGCGAGGGGTGAGCTGCGCGCCATCGGCGCCACCACCCTGACCGAGTACCGCAAGTACGTTGAAAAGGACGCCGCCCTCGAGCGCCGCTTCCAACCGGTCCTGCTCGGCGAGCCCTCGGTCGAGGAGACGGTGGCGATTCTGCGCGGGCTCAAGGAGAAGTACGAGGTCCACCACGGAGTCCGGATCGCCGACGCCGCGCTGGTCGCCGCCGCGGCGCTGTCGAACCGTTACATCACCGACCGTTTCCTGCCCGACAAGGCCATCGACCTCGTGGACGAGGCCGCGTCGAGGCTGCGCATCGAGATCGACTCCATGCCGACCGAGATCGACCAGCTCGAGCGCCGCGCGCTCCAGCTCGAAATCGAAAAGCGGGCGCTGGCCAAGGAGAAGGACAAGGCGTCCAAGGAGCGTCTGGCCGGAATCGAGAGCGAGCTCGCCGAGCTCAAGGAGCAGAGCGCCGGGCTCAAGGCCCAGTGGCACGCCGAAAAGGACCTCATCTCCCGGCTCCAGGAGCTCAAGGAGCGGATCGAGGAGACCCGCGAGGCGGCGGACCGCGCCGAGCGCGACGGCGACCTCGAGCGTGCGGCCGAGCTGCGTTACGGCCAGCTGGTGGCGCTCAACCAACAGCTCGAGGCCGCCTCCGGCGAGCTCAAGAGCCACCAGAAGGAGCACGGCACTATCCTCGCGGAAGAGGTCGGCGAGGAAGACATCGCACGCTCGGTCTCCAGGTGGACCGGGGTACCGGTGTCGCGCCTGCTCGAGGGCGAAAAAGACAAGCTGCTCAAGATGGAGGACCGGATCGCCGAACGGGTGGTCGGCCAGGACGACGCCGTCACCGCGGTCGCCTCGGCCGTGCGCCGCGCCCGCGCGGGGCTCAAGGACCCCAACCGGCCGATCGGCTCGTTTCTCTTCCTCGGGCCGACCGGGGTCGGCAAGACCGAGGTTGCCAGGGCCCTCGCCGAGTTCCTGTTCGACGACGAGCGGGCGATGGTCCGCATCGACATGTCGGAGTACATGGAGAAGCACGCGGTGTCGCGTCTGATCGGCGCACCGCCGGGCTATGTCGGCTACGACGAGGGCGGCCAGCTCACCGAAGCGGTCCGCCGCCGCCCCTACTCGGTGATCCTCTTCGACGAGATCGAAAAGGCCCACCCCGACGTCTTCAACGTCCTCCTGCAGGTCCTCGACGAGGGCCGGCTCACCGACGGCAAAGGACGCACGGTGGACTTCCGCAACACGGTGGTCATCATGACCTCGAACATCGCTTCGCAGGTGATCCGCGACCTCCCCGAGTCGGAACGCGAGCGCATGACCACCCTGGTCGAGGCCGAGCTCAAGACAGCACTTCCGGCCCGAGTTCCTCAACCGCATCGACGAGGTCCTGATCTTCCACCGCCTCTCCGAGGAGGACGTGGCCAGGATCGTCCACATCCAGCTCGCCAACCTCAACCGGCTGTTGGCCGGCCAGGGTCTCGCGGTCGAGGCCACCGGGGCGGCCACCGATCTGCTGGCGCACAGGGGCTTCGACCCCGACTTCGGGGCGCGGCCGCTCAAGCGCACCATCCAGCGGCTGGTCCAGGACCCGCTGGCGCGGATGGTCCTCTCGGGCGAGGTCGGCCCCGGCACCACCATCGAGCTCGACGCCGAGGGCGACGAGTTGGTGTTGCGGACGAGGGCGACGGAGGGCAGTTCTTAGTTTTGAGTTTTGAGTTCTTAGTTTTGAGTTGCGGGCGCCTTCGGGCGCCCGTTTGTTCTTGAGGCGTTCCTGAGGTGACTGCCTTTCAGCACTCGTTTCCCGAGACGACCGAGGGAGCGGACTCCCCTGTCATCCCGACCGAGGGAGCGAGCGCTCCCCCCTGTCATCCCGACCGAGGGAGCGATGCGACTCCCCCCTGTCATCCCGACCGAGGGAGCGAAGCCGACTCCCCCCTGTCATCCCGACCGAGGGAGCGAAGCCACTCCCCCCTGTCATCCCGACCGAGGGAGCGAAGCGACCGAGCGGAGGGATCTGGGCGGTCGGCTCCAGGCAACGCCCCGCCTCAAGCCACCCACCCAGATCCCTCGGCTCGCTGCGCTCGCTCGGGATGACAGTCTGTGAGCGGGGTTCGTTTCTCGTCAGAGGAACCAAGCACGCCGGCCCGCAGGACGGGCCGGGAGCCAGGCACCCCCGCCGCACGCGGTCCCGCCCACCCTGAGCACTCGAGTGCTGATTGTCGGTGGGGGGTTGGGCGGGAATTCAAAACTCAAAACTCAAAACTCAAAACTGCCACCCGGCCCAGCCGGGTCGGCTACACTGCCACCGATGGTTTCTCTTCACGACATGCGGCGCGACGCTCGCGCCGCCTTCGACGCCGCGGTCGCGGCGGTGCAACCCCGAAACCTGGTCCCGCATCGGGTTCAACGGGTGGGAGACGACGTGTTGATCGCGGGCGAGGCGCTGCCGCAGGTCACGGGGCGTCGCGTCGTGATGGCGATCGGCAAGGCGGCCCCCGGGCTGGCCGCGGCCTGGCTCGAGGCCGCTCCGGGTTGGACGAACGAGCTGCTCGTGTTGACGCCGCACGGCGTGCCGGTGCCCGACACGGTCGCCGCCGCCGGCGAAGTGCTGCGCGGGGCCCACCCCTACCCCGACGCCGACGGCGAGGCGAGCACGCGGCGGCTGCTCGAGATCGCGGCCGGCCTCGGCGCCGATGACCTCCTGGTCGTGCTGGTGTCGGGCGGAGGTTCGGCGCTGATGGCGGCGGCCGAGGAGGGGCTCGGGCTCGCCGACGTTCGCACCACCACCGAGTCCCTGCTGAGGGCCGGCGCCCCCATCACCGAGGTCAACACCGTTCGCCGCCAGCTGCTGGCCGCGGCCGGCGGCGGCCTCGGCCGCACCGCCGCCCCGGCCGCGGTGCGCACCCTGATCCTGTCCGATGTTCTCGGCGACCCTGTGCCCGACATCGCCTCCGGGCCGACCGTCTTCTCGACCTCGACCCCGGCCGACGCGCTCGCGGTGCTCGACCGCTACTCGATCCGCGAGGCCGTGCCGGCGGCGGTGGTCGGTTTCCTCGAGGCGGCCGGCCAACGCCCAGCCGACGACGGCGCCTGGGCCGCCTCCTGCTCGACCCGCGTGATCGGCAACAACCACACCGCGGTAACGGCCGCCGCGACCGAGCTCGAGGCGCGCGGCTATCGGGTGCGGGTGGCCGGAGACGACCTCGTCGGCGAGGCCTCGGATCGCGGCCGCGAGATCGCCGCTGCAGCCCGCACGATGGAATCGACCGCGCCCACGGCCGTAGTCATGGGTGGTGAGACAACGGTGACAGTCCGGGGCAACGGGCGGGGCGGCCGCAACCAGGAGCTGGCCCTGGCGGCCGCGATCGGGATCGAGAACGCGGGCAACATCGTGGTGCTGGCTGCAGGCACCGACGGTATCGACGGCCCCTCCGAAAACGCCGGAGCCTCCGTCGACCCCACGACGGTCCCCCGATTGCGCCGTCTCGGGTTCGACCCGAACCTGGTATTACGCAACAACGACAGCGGCGCCGCCCTCGAAGCGGTGGGCGACGCCATTCGAACCGGGCCCACCGGCACCAACGTGTGTGACGTCACCGTGGTGCTGACCGCCCCCTGAACCAGAGAACTGAAGGGAAGAACCATGGAAAACCAGGGACCGAGAATCATCGACATCGGAGACTTCCGGCCGGGGAAGCCGCCGGTACAGCTGATCTTCATCGGCGCGATCGTCCTGATCGCGGCACTGCTGATCTTCAGCATCGTCTTCACCATCGAGCCCGAGGAGGTCGGCGATCGTGCTGCGCTTCGGCGAGTACACCCGCACCGCCGACCCCGGGCTGCAACTTCAAGCTGCCCGCGCCCATCGAGCAGGTGATGAAGGTGCCGGTGCAGCGCCAGCTCAAGCAGGAGTTCGGCTTCCGGACCGGTCGAGGCCGGGGTGCGCACGACGCTACTCCGACCGCGACTTCGAAGGCGAGTCGCTGATGCTCACCGGCGACCTCAACGTCGCGGTGGTCGAGTGGATCGCCCAGTACCGCGTCGACGACCCCTACAAGTACCTCTTCAAGGTGCGCAACGTCACCGAGACCTTCCGCGACATGAACGAGGCGGTGATGCGCGCGGTGGTCGGCGACCGCAGCGTGAACGAGGTCCTGACCGTCGGCCGGCAGGAGATCGACGACCGAGGTCGAGCGCAGGCTGCAGGAGCTGTGCGACCAGTACGAGACCGGGCATCGTGGTCGAGCAGATCGTGCTCCAGGACGTCAACCCGCCGGACCCGGTCAAGCCCTCCTTCAACGAGGTCAACCAGGCCCAGCAGGAGCGCGAGACGATCATCAACGAGGCCCGCGCCGAGTACAACCGGGTGATCCCCCAGGCCGGCGGCGAGGCCGCAGCAGATGATCGAGCAGGCCGAGGGCTACGCCATCGACCGCGTCAACCGCGCCCAGGGCGACGCGGTGCTCTTCGAGGACGTCTACGCCGCCTACCGTCGGGCCCCGGAGGTGACGCGGCGGCGCATCTACCTCGAGACGATGGCAGACGATCTGCCCAGCCGTGCAGCGCAAGATCCTGCTCGACAGCAGATCTCGAAGGGCGTGCTGCCGCTGCTGCAGCTGGACGGGGCGGAGGTGAAGCAATGAAACAGCTCACGACTCGCTCGCTCGTCGCCGCCGTCGCCCTGCTGGTGGTCGCCGTCCTCGGCGGCGCCTTCTACGTCGTCGACGAGACCGCAGCAGGTGATCATCACCCAGTTCGGCAAGCCGGTGGGCGAGCCCGTCATCACGCCCGGGCTCAAGGTCAAGATGCCGTTCATCCAGAAGGCCAACTACTTCGACAAGCGCTTCCTGGAGTGGGACGGCGACCCCAACCAGGTGCCGACCAAGGACAAGCGGTTCATCTACGTCGACACCTACGCCCGCTGGCGGATCACCGACCCGCTGCTGTTCTTCCAGCGCCTGCGCGACGAGCGCGGCGCCCAGTCGCGCCTCGACGACATCCTCGACGGCGAGACCCGCAACACCATCGCCAAGCACGACCTCATCGAGGTCGTGCGCAGCGACCAACCGCGAGTTCGACGGTCGAGCTCCGGCCGATCGAGGAGGAAGCGCCGCTCGAGCAGATCACCGTCGGCCGGCGGCGATCTCGAGCAGGAGGTCCTCGCCAACGCCTCGGCGCGCACCGCGGACCTCGGCATCGAGATCCTCGACTTCCGCTTCAAGCGCATCAACTACGTCGAGGAGGTCGCGCCGCAAGGTCTACGAGCGGATGATCTCCGAGCGCCAGCGGATCGCCGAGGAGTACCGCTCCGAGGGCGCCGGCGAGGCGGCCCGCATCAGCGGCGAGCAAGGAGCGCGAGCTCAAGCGAGATCACCTCCGAGGCCTACCGCCAGGCCCAGGAGATCAGGGGCGAGGCCGACGCCGAGGCCGCGGACATCTACGCCGAGGCCTACAACCGCGACCCCGACTTCTACCGCTTCCTCAAGACCATGGAGGTCTACACCACGACCATGGACAAGAGACACGATCCTGATGCTCTCCACCGACGGAGAATTTCTCAAGTATCTCGAGAGGGATAGGTAGGACGAGTTCTTAGTTTTGAGTTTTGAGTTTTGAGTTGCGGGCGCCTGGCGGCGCCCGCTTTTTTGGGAGGGGTCTGAGGTACCCGCCTTTTTCTGCTCGCCTCCCGTGCGCAGGGGAGCCGCCCCGGATTGCATCGAGATGTGCTGCCGGGAGGAAGTGCTCCGAGCAGTCCGAGTGTGCCCGTCACTCAAAACTAAGAACTCAAAACTATGACCTCAGCGTCTGGACTCAATCAGTGATTGAGTCCAGACGCTGTTTGATCTTTTTCAGGTCTTCCCACGCCTCGCGTTTGGCGAGCTCGTTGCGGAGCAGGTAGGCGGGGTGGAAGACCGGCATCAAGGGGATCCCCTTGTAGGATGCCCACCGCCCGCGCAGGGCGCTGATCGGCTTGGCCGTCCCGGTCAGACGGTGCGACGCCGGTTTGCCGAGGGCAACCAGAATTCTCGGGGCGATGAGCTCGATCTGCTGATCGAGATAGGGTGCACACGGCGCGACCTCGTCCTCCTTGGGATCGCGGTTGCCCGGTGGTCGGCACTTGACAATGTTGGTGATGTAGACCTGGTCACGCCTGAGCCCGACGGCGAAGAGCATCCGCTCGAGGAGCTGCCCCGCCTGGCCGACAAACGGCCTTCCGGTGCGGTCCTCTTCCGCGCCTGGACCCTCGCCGATGAACATCACCGCCGCACGGGAATCGCCTTCGCCGAACACCACGGAACGGCGTTTCTCGCTCAGGCGGCAGAGCGTGCAGCCGGCAGCGGACCGGGCGAGGGCGTCGAGACTGCCGTCGCCGGCGGGCTCTCCCGCCGCCTGCGGGCGAGGAACTCCCGGAATGGCGGCCGGTACCGGTTTCCAGCCCAGGTCGCGGAGAAATCTGCCGAACTCTCGAGCCCGCATCAGTCAGCTGCGCACAGGGGCTTCGTCACGAAGCCGGGACGCGACGGGTCAGTGCCGGCATCAGCGGCGCCGAGCTCAGTCCTCGTCGTCGTCGAGGTCGATCGTCTCGTCGTCGTCCCCGTCTTCATCCTCGTCCTCATCCTCGTCCTCGTCCAGTTCGACGGCGCCGCGGGTCATGCCGAGCAGCCGTTGCAGACGCATCAGCTCGTCGTCCCGGTCCTCGTCGTCAGAAACCACTTCGCGCGCCTTCGACGTCGGCAGGACATCGGGAATCGGCTCTCTCGAGTCGCGATCGCCCGCGGCGTCCATTTCGGCACGGAACTGCTCCACCATCGCCTGCCGGTGGGCGTCGAGCTCCTCCTGGGTGAGGACTCGCCAGCTGACCTCGCCGGCCTCGACATCATCGCGGGCCTTGAGAGTCGGCTTTTTGAACTTGCTGTCGGTGCGGGGCTTGGCGCCGTTGATCAGCTGTTCGGCGCGCTGAGACACCACGACAATGTAGCGGAATATCGAATCGAACTCTTTGGGCAGCTGGATCATCGGTTGCAATCCTTCTCGAGCGATTCCTGAAACGCCTTTCTGATGGCGTCCAGATGGGGTTTCATTCGTGTCGACTTCTGGTGCTCGGCTATGCAGATGCCGAAAAGGGCGTTCACCGCCTCGTCCAGACGGTCGTTGATAATAGCATAATCGAACTCCCCGGCGACCTGGAACTCCCTGACAGCCCACTGCAGACGCCGCTGAATGGTGTCCCGGGCGTCCTGCCGGCGCTCGCGGAGACGCGTCTTGAGAACCTCGTACGACGGTGGGTAGAGGAAGATCTTGACCACGTCGGGCATCTGGGTCTTGACCTGGCTCGCACCCTGGACCTCGATATCCAGAAAGACGTCCCGCCCCGCGGCGAGCTGCGCCTCCACCGCCGACCGCGACGTGCCGTAACGGTAGCCGGCGTACTCCGCCCACTCCAGGAAATCGCCGCGCTGGACCATCGTTTCGAAGACGCCGTCGTCGACGAAGTGATAATCGACGCCGTCGGTCTCCGCGGGCCGTGCCGGGCGGGTGGTGTGGGAAATCGAAAAATGGCCTTCGACGCCCCGCTCGGCCAACCTGGCGATGGTCTCGCGGATCAGTGTGGTCTTGCCGCCGCCAGACGGCGACGACACGATCAACAGGACACCTCGGAGATCAGAACTCATCAACAACCTCGTTCGCCGGGCATTCTACGCCATCACCTCCGACCTCAGGGACGGCCTTCATGAGATACACTACGCGCAACAATTGAAGGACGGGCACCCCGCCCGAGCGGGCAGCGCTTTTCCGGATCGAAACGGTCTCGATAAGGAGGGTGGTTTGAAAAGCAGTTTTGCACCGAGGATGCTCATATTCGCAGTCCTGGTGGCGGCGACAACAACCCCCGTCTGGGCTCAGAACGAGGGCGCCGGTATTCCGGGTGAGGGGCACCAGCTGCCGATGAAGTGGGGCATCGGGCTCACCCTGTACAACCAGACCCAGCCCTACGACATCGTGAGCCTGCAGATCCCCCTCGGCGGCATCGACCTCGGCGCGGCCGACGGGCTCGAGATCGACAACACCATCGACAGCTACCACCTCAAGTTCGACTACTGGCTCTTTCCTTTTCTCAACGTGTACCTCCTCGGCGGTTCCATCGACGGCACCACCACCGTCAAGCTGAGCAACGTGGACCTCGGCCTGCCGATCACGCTCAACAACATCAAGATCGACTACTCGGGCGTGATGTACGGCGGTGGCGCCACCCTGGCGGTCGGCGGCAAGGGCTGGTTTGCGAGCCTCACCTACGACCTCACCGAAACCGACCTCGATGTGGCCTCGTCATCGGTCAGCGCCTGGGTGCTGACGCCGCGGGTCGGCCTGACGTTCTCGGGCGCCGCGGTCTGGGTCGGCGCGATGTACCAGAGCGCGGAGGAGACCCACGAGGGCGTCTGGGAGATGCCGTACCTGGGGGCCGTTCCCTACCACGTCGTCCTCGAGCAGTCCGAGCCGTGGAACTACCAGATCGGCATGATCGCCGGGTTGGGTGAGCACTGGAACCTGACCTTCGAGGGTGGCGTGGGGAACCGCAAGTCGGTTCTCGCCGCCCTGGAGTACCGTTTCGGGAAGCGTTAGCGGCGACCTTCTGCCTCCCGGAAGAGACCTGGTGTCCTCCCGCGAGGACGTGCGGGGGATGGCCCATCCGGGGTCTCCTGATCCCGAAATCGGGAACCGGCGGCCCTTTCCCCACCCTCAGGCCCACTGCAACCGATAGGCCCGGATTTTGCATCATATTACCCGAGGCCACAACTTGACCGGACGCAACGAATTCGATCGACGATCTCACTCGACGCCGTCGACAGCGGCCCCGGGGGCCGAGGATCGGCCCCGGGTCGTCATCTTTGACGGCGAAGGCGAACCACGGGTCGAAATCCTGGAGTTGCCGGAGGCGGCGGGTCCCGGCGACCTCTTCTGCCATTGCGGCACCCAGTGGCAGGTCACGGCGACACGCACCGGCGACCGGGTCCTCATCGCGCGGCCGTTCCGAGCTTGACGCCCGCCGCCACGCGGCGGGGCCGTTCGATCCCGCGATCTCACCGGAATGGGTAGAATAGGCGCGCCACTCCACCGGAGGACCGCCATCATGCGCCCGCACCGTCGAACGAGCATCGTCCTGTCGTCCCTCATGCTCACCACCGTGATCCTCGGCGGCTGCTCGACCGGCGGCCCACGCCAGACGCGGCTCATGAAGAGCACCAAAATGACCATCTCTTCGGCCCAGCTGCGGGTCCAGGTGCGGTCCCTGGCCGGTCGTTTCTCGGGGCTCATGGAACAGGCCGGAAACGGAGTGCTGGAACGCACCAACGACCCGGCTATGAAACGAAGGGCCCTGTTGTGGCTGAGCAACGGTATTCCGGCCATGCAGCAGGCACTGTTCCAGCCCGATCCTCTCGCAGCGTTGATCGATACCCAGTTCCTCATCGCCCAGATGCGGGTCTATTTCGAAGACCTCTCGGCGCACAATCTGCCGCCCGAGATGCAGAGAATCGTGATCCGGATACTCGACGAAATGGAGAGCGACATCGAGGCCATCGTCGACAACGCCGGGCCCGATACCGATTACGAGGCGGGCAGGGCGCTGATCTACGGGTTTGCCGAGGACAACCCCACGGATTCCCGATTCACCGCGCGCCGGGGAACGGCGGCCATGATGGCCGAGTTCACCGCCCGCGCGGGCGGAAGTGCGCTGAAGAGCATCGGATCGATTACCGAGACCGTCGAGGACCTGGTGGCACGGATCGACCTCAACGCCGAGTACCTTCCGAAGTTCGCCCGCTGGCAGGCCCAGCTCCTGATCCTGGACGACATCAAGGGCGACGAGAACTTCGAGGCCGTCCTGTCGGCGATCCAACAGCTCCAACACCTCGAACTGGTAGCGGCCTTTCTCGAGGATCTCGACCCCCTGATCGCCGATCTCCCCGATCTGGTGGCGGAAGAACGCCAGGCGGTGCTCGACGCGGTCCACGCCTACCTCAGGGAAACTCTCGCCTTCGTCGAACTCCAACGCACCACCCTGATGCACGAGGACGTCCGTACCGAACGTGAGGCCATCCTCGCCGCCGTGCGCGAGGAACGGCTGGCGGTGCTCGCGGCAATTTCCGAGGAGCGCCGGATCGTGCTCGAAGCAATCGGTAAAGAACGCGCCGCGGTGTTCGCCGACCTCGACACCCTGATGGACGAGGCCTTCACCCGCGAGGTCAACAAGCTCTTCATCCGGGGCCTGATCCTGATCGCGATCGTCCTCGCCGGCTTCGCGACCATCACCTTCCTCGGGGTGCGAGCGCTCAATCGCAAATTGGAATAGGCCTCACCCGGAGATCAGCACCCACTCGGCGACCCCCGGTGCGGAATCGCACACCTGCTTCCATCTCATACCTGCCCGACTCGCCAACCACCCGTGAAGGCCCCTGAAGGTGGGCCAAGGCCCACCCTACGATCGCGCCATCAATTCACGAAACCCGTAGGGTGGGCCTTGGCCCACCTTCAGACACCGTTTGTGAACGCGATGGTGGGATGAAGCCCACCCTACGATCGCGCCATCAATTCACGAAACACCGTAGGGTGGGCCTTGGCCCACCTTCAGACACCGTTTGTGAACGCGATGGTGGGATGAAGCCCACCCTACGATCGCGCCATCAACTCACGAAACCCGTAGGGTGGGCCTTGGCCCACCTTCAGACACCGTTTGTGAACGCGATGGTGGGATGAAGCCCACCCTACGATCGCGCCATCAACTCACGAAACACCGTAGGGTGGGCCTTGGCCCACCATCACGGCTATCCAATGTGGTTTTGGACCCACTGCACCAGTTGAGCGTGCTGCATGGCGCCCGATTGACGCGCGGTCTCGCGTCCGTCGCGGAAGACCACAAGCGTGGGAATGCTCTGAATGTTGTAGCGGGCGGCGATCGACTGCGCCTCCTCGGTGTTGAGCTTGGCCAACCGGACCCGCGGCTCGAGATCGCGCGCGGCCTGCTCGAACGCGGGCGCCATCATCTTGCACGGCCCGCACCACGGCGCCCAGAAATCAACCACCACCGGGATGTCGTTGCGGGTGATCTGCTTGTCGAAGTTGCCATCGTGGAGCACCACCGGAGCCCCCGGGAAAAGCGGCTGCTTGCACTTCCCGCAGGTCGGACCGTCCCCGATCCTGGCAGCTGCGACCCGGTTGATGGAGTCGCAGTGCGGACACACGATGTGCAGGGACTCCTGAACTGCCTTCATCCGGCTGCCTCCTCGTCGAGGGCGTACCTCACCGCAGTGCTCCGTCCCCTGTCGGCTGCGCTCGCCCGGTCCGCTCCGTTCTCGATGCCAGCCACCCGGTCAACATCACCTACCACGGCTGATACTGCACCCTCAAAAGTACGATGTTCGCCGCTCCCCGGTTCTTGGGGTCGGCGTAGATGTAATTCAGCTCGACCCGGGTCGCGGCGTTGACGTACCAACTCAAGGCGATGTCGAAGTCCGTCAACTCGCCGCCCTCCACCAGACCGTCCGTCAGATCGACCGTCGAGATCCGGCCCGCCAGTTCCCAGGCGCCGCCGTTCTTCTTCTTGAATGGGTTGCCCCCGGAGTACTTTTTCAACGGCAGCAAGCGGTCGAAGGTCCCGCTGTTGGTCCGGTACGGCCGGGTCTCACCGGTGAGGAACCACCCGAACTGGACATACGAACCGGCGAAAGTCGGATCACCGACAGACTGGGCCGACACGTCGCTCTGAATGTACTCCGCCATCATCCACAACGGACCGCGCACCGCGGCGAACTCCAGCCCCCACAGCGTGATGTGACTGGTGTCGAATGAGCCGGTGTCCACCAGGTAATCGACGTACCGGGCTTCGGGCCGCGTCCGGTACCGGGTGTCACCACCCGTCGGCGACCTCGAGCTGAACGACGCGCCGACGTGCACCAGCTGCCGGCCCTGGTCCCGGTAGACCGGGAGGCAGCTGAAACGACCGGTGAGCGACAGCAACGAGGTGCCGGCGTTCTTGTCGCTGCTCTTTCCTATCGAGAACAGGCCGGCGGCCCAGGCGGTCCGCCCGTTCCTGCTGGAGTCGTGAATCTTGGCGCCGAAATTGGTACCCGGTGCAAAGGCCGTGACGGGGAGCGATCGCTCCATAAAACCGCCGTTGTAGCTGCTGGTCTGCCGCTCGAGGCTGAACGGCTCGTACACCAGACCGAGGCGCAGCTTACCGACGTGATGCCCCCAGACTTCGAGACCTCCCTTGGCACCCTCGACCCAGGTCGCGTCGATCCCCCAGTCGGCACCGAGATCGAACGAGAAATTGAAGTTCAAATCGTTGAGCCGACCCACCGCAAAGAGAACGATGTTGCGCAACGAGACCTGCGAATCGATCGGAGCATAATATTCCTCGTAGGTCGCATCGTCGTTGCCTGCCGTACCGTCAACCTGGATTTGGCCGCCGATTCGGAACTTCAGCTTTCCGTCGAAAAGGTTGTACCGGCTGATACCACGAATTCCTGCAACAAACGCCTTCCATTTGGAGTCGAACTTCTGCGGCTCGGTCACGGCGATTCGGTCCAGGTCGCAAGTCTTTTCCCGAGTTCGTGTTTCAGCTCTTCCTTGGCTGTCTGCGCTTCTTTGTAGATTTCGTCGACCTTATAGAAGTGCAGGGTCCTGAAGTCGCTCAACCTGGGTTTGATGTAGATATCGGGACGACGTGCCTCGAGCTCTCGTTGGACGATCGCCTGCTGCATGATCTGAATCGATCCAAAAAGATTGTTGAAATAGCCGGGAACCGATCCCGGTTCGGCTGGGCTGCCGCTGTTGATGTCGACGGCGATCACGATATCGCACGAGTCCATCAACAGATCGTAAGGCACCGGGTTGGTCGTTCCTCCATCGATCAGCACCCGCCCACCGAGCTCGACGGGCGTGAACAGCCCGGGCAGCGCCATGCTGGCCTGAACGGCGGGTTTGAGCGGCCCCGAGTCGATGACGACCGACCGGCATTCCCAGAAATCGGTGGCGACCACGGACAGGGGTATGGCGAGCTCCTCGAAGGTCTCGCACGAACGGTCCCCGCACAACGAGGCCATGATCGACTCGGCCTTGATCAGGCCGCTGCGGCGGAAGTCGGGGTCGATCATCCCCCACCACTTGCTGATCTTGCTGTCGGAAAGCACCCCCCGCATCGTGTCGCTCCTGGTGATCGCCAACCGCGCGATTTTGTCCTTGATCTCCGCCGCCGACAGACCCGAGGCGTAGAGAGCTCCTATCACCGCACCGAAACTGCATCCGGCGATGCGGTGTGGGGTGATCCCCATCTCGTCCAGCGCTTCGAGCATTGGAATGTGGGCGATCCCCTTGGCCCCGCCGGCGCCGAGAGCGATCCCGATCTTCGGTTGTGTTTCCGATTGTGAGTCCCCGCGGTGGATGTCACGACGCCCGGAGGAATTCTTTTCAGTCACTCACGATCTCCAATAATTGTTGCGATCACCAACTCACGGTTCCTTGGTTTCTTGCTTGCCTTTCGCGACCGGACCGGCCGCCCCATCCTCGGCAGGCGCAACCACCTGCTTCTTCAACCTACCCGACGACACGGCATCAGAGTCTGTGGTTCGGAGGTGAATATCGCGTTGAGGGAAGGGAATTTCGATACCTGCCTCGTGCAATCTCTTGACGATCGCGAAACGCAGATCGCTGGCAACCCCCAGATAGATCGACCCCGCAGTCCAGGCACGGAGTTCAAATTCGAGCGCGCTGTCGCCGAACCCCATGAAAAGGCAGGCGGGTTCTGGTTTGGCATCGACTTTCTTGTGTTCGTTGGCGACTTCGACGATCAACTGGGCAGCCTTTTCGGGATCGGTGCCGTAGGCCACTCCTACCGGAATGATCATTCGCCGGCGGTCGTGAGTCAGGGTCCAGTTGGTCACATCCTCCGAGATCAGATTGGCATTCGGGACGATGACCTCGGCGCCATCCCAGGTGCTCACGATGGTGGCCCTCATGCCGATCTTCTCCACCACACCGCCGGTGTCATCGATGTCCAGAGTGTCGCCGACCCGGATCGGCCGTTCGAAAAGCAGGATCAGACCCGATACGAAATTGTTGACGATGTTCTGCAGGCCAAAACCGACGCCGACACCGAGCGCTCCGACGATGATCGTGACCTTGCTGATATCGAATCCGGCGGCCGCGCTCGCGATCACCGCGCCGACCGCGATGACCGCGTAGCGGGCGAGCCGCGAGATCGTCCGCGGCACGTCCCTGGGCAGATCCATCTTGGGCATGATCTCAACGTCGAGGACGAACTGAACAAAGGTCGCGATTTTGAACGACATCCAGATGAAGAACCCAAAGATCAGGGCGTCGCCGGGATCGATCGAAACATTGCCGATCGTGGCCTTCCAATCGAGCAGGCGACGAATATCAGCCCGCACCGGATCAAAGAGGAGGAATCCCCTGAGGGTGACGACCGCCCACGCCAGCACCGCGAAGAACTTGATCATCCGAAATACCGTTGTTCGCACGGTGTCGGAATGTTCCGGAGCGATGCCCATACGCCGAGCGACACCTGTCAGAAGGCTTACCCGAACCATCGCGCGCAGTGTCGTACTCACCAGTTCCAAGAGGAATGCGGCCAGCACGGAGGCGGTCGTGCCCGTCAGGAGGAGTATCGAGAAACCGACGCTGCCGACGATATCCGCGACCGCGCCGGCCACGTACAGGATCAACGCCAATCGACTGCCGTGAACGAGCGCCCGATACCATGGCTTCGAAGCCTTGCCCGGATCGGCCTGGAACGCCCGAATCAACCACACGCAGGCCGCCATTCCTCCGGCGGCCAGCAACAGCAGCGCCAGCCGGTGGATGAAAAATCCCTCGGGCACCAGAAAAACGACCCGCCAAAGGACAATCAGCAGCACCACCAGAGGTGGAGCCGAACGCATCGAGGTGGGCAGAAGCTGGGAGAGCAGGCGAAAAACCGCCAGGGCGACGACGAAACCGACCACATCGAACCATGCGCTCGGTGCCTGCGGCTGCAGAATGAGGTTGAAAAGCGCCGTTACGACCAGGGCAGACGAGGCCGGTCGGCTGAGCAGCGTGACCGTCGTCTGCAACGACTTGTCCTGCTGGGCCCACACTTCCGCCTTGCGACGCATGACCATCATCAGCAGGGTAAGCGCGGGCCACATCAGCAGCCAGAAGAGGAGCAGGCCGCCCTGCTCTCCCAGGTAGTTCTTGAGCGATCGCGCCTGCTCGCTCACTAGCTCCTTGCCGAGGCTTCGAACCCCACCGCGGTCACCTTCGCCACCAAATGCCTTCCACAACGGAGGGCTGTCGATGCTCACCAGCCCCTTGGTCCGTTTGCCGATTTCCTGCTGCTGTTTGGCGAGCATGTCGTCCACGCCGCGCTTTTCCTTGGCGACGGCCGCCTGGAAGTTCAGGATCGAGTCCCTCGCCGACCGCACCTGTTTCTCGGCGTCGGCGAGGCTCTTGAGGGTGTCGGTGATCTCCTGGGTCACCGCCTTTGGAAGTGCGGCCGCGGAACCGTGGTCCCGGGTGAGCTGCCACAGCGCCGTCTGGCTCTGAAGGTCGCCGAGAGTGGCATCGAGGGCGCTCGAGCGGGCCGACAGATCAACCATCCAGCGATCGAGCCTGGCACGCACCCGTTGCCAGGATTTTTCGCTCTCCTTGATCATCGACGCCGGCCCCGGCCTCTTCATCCGTTCCGTGGTTTCCTCACGGAGAGTTGCGATCTGTGCCTGTTCGTCGGGCAAAGCCTGCTGGATCTGGATCAGTAGAGCATCCGGCGCAGCGCTCGCCACCGCCTGGCGGGCCGCGTCGACGCTGGCTGCCGCTCGGGCGGGGATTTCAGAGACGGCAATCGGCGTCGGTTGCGGTGTCGGCGCAGGCGCCGGGAGGGCGTCCTGGGCCATTCCGGGCACCACGACTGCGAGGCCGAGTAGCGCCATCACGCCGGCTCTCACGAGGAAACGCTGCTTGGTCTGTGTTATTACCGCGTACTGCATGCTTCCTCCTGGTTGTTCAACCCGTGACGTCGCTCGGGATCATACTCCGCGCTGCGAAGATGCTCGCGACCGACGCGCTCTCGGTGGTCTCGGCGTCTTCCAGCACCCTCCGAACTCCTGCTGAAGTTTGCACGGATTCCCAACTGGCTGCCCTCCGCAAGAGTGTCGATAACGTGTCGACCCTCCTCGATGAAGCGGCCCGCCACCGGTCCGGTCGGAGTCCCGTCTCGCGGCCCCGCAGCCATCACGCCTCACTGCACCGGCGCGGTCAGGCGTGCCAACCTCACCCCGAAGCGGAACCACCAGGGCTTGCGATCGTACTCCCCGGGCTCCATCAACCGTGACTTCGAGAAATCGGCATCGAGCATGTGTTCAACGTCGGCTGCAAACGCGTCGTCAGCGACAACCGCCGTGATCTCGAAGTTGAGCCGGAACGAGCGGTTGTCGAAGTTGGCGGTGCCGACCGCCGCGAACGAGTGATCGATGAGCATGACCTTCTGGTGCAGAAAGCCGTCCTGGTAGCGGTAGAACTTCACGCCGGTGCTGCCGGACTCGTCGAGATAGGCGAAGGCGGCCAGGTAGACGCCGAGGTGG
>CAWGLE010000004.1:500000-610584 GCA_963823345.1 Candidatus Sulfomarinibacteraceae bacterium | reverse complement strand
TCACCGCCGACATCAGAACGGCGATGACCGTCAGCACCACGTATCCGGCCTCGACCGCCGCCGCGAAGAGGAAGAGCTTGCCGATGAAGCCCCCGGTGGGCGGAATGCCGGTCAGCGCGAGCATGAAGATCACCATACCGAGAGCAGCCCCCGGGTGACGGCGCGAAAGCCCGGCGTAGTCGCCGATCAGGCTCCCCGGCGTATTCCTTGGGCTCGAGCAGGATCACCAAGCCGAAGGCGCCGAGGTTCATGAAGGCGTAGGCGACCATGTACAGCAACAGTGCCCACGCGCCCATCGCGCTGGCGGCCACGACGCCCATCAGGGCGTAGCCGGCGTGCGCGATCGAGGAGTAGGCGAGCATCCGCTTGACGTTGTCCTGGGGCATCGCCGCCACGTTGCCCCACATCATGGTCGCCGCGGCCGCCGCCAACGATGACCCGCCACTGGTCGACGCCCGGCGCGAAAGCGCCCAGGAAAAGCCGCACGAACAGCGAAGGCCGCGGCCTTGGGGGCCACCGCCATGAACGCGGTCACCGGCGTCGGCGCGCCCTCGTAGACGTCCGGCGTCCAGAAGTGGAAGGGCACCGCGGCGATCTTGAAGAGCATCCCGAAGCCGACCAGGAAGATCCCCAGACCAACAGGGCCGGAGGTGGGCACGCCCTCGAGCGCCGCGATGGCCCCGAGATCGAGGGTCGCCGAGGGCGCCGTAGACGAGCGAGAGCCCGTAGAGGAGGATCCCGACGAGAGGGCGCCGAGCACGAAGTACTTCAGCGCGGCCTCGATGGACTTCGTCTCGCGCTTGAAGTACCCGGCGAGGACGTACACCGAGAGCGCCATCAGCTCGAGGGCGACCTAGAGCGTGACGAGGTTGGCGCCCGAGGCCATGACGAGCATGCCGACCGTGGCGAAGAGGATGAGGGCGAAGTACTCGCCGCCCCGATATCCCGAGCGCTCGACGAAGCCCACGGACATCAGGATGGTCGTCGCGCCGGCGGCCGGACCAGAAGCTTGAAGAAGACCGCCAGCGAATCCACCCCAGATGCCGCCGAGGATGCGTCACGGGACGTCGACCCGGCGCGCCACGAGCCACACGAGAGGCCGCCGCGGCGAGCGAAGAGAAGCCCAGCAGCGACAGCGGCCGCACGCCCCGTCGCCCCACGAGACGCCGAGCAGGAGCACGACGAACCCGCCGTCGCGAGCAGATCTCCGGCAGGAGCGGTCGAACTGGTCGAGGGTCATGGTCATCCCCTACCGCCGGCTCCCCCGCCGCCTCGGGCGCCGGCTCGTGGGGGACCGGCCACCGGGTCCGCGGCGGCGAGAATCCGGCACGGCCGCCGCGACCCGCTCCAGCACGCGGTCGACGGTCGGGCGCCATGCGGTCGAAGAACGGCTTGGGGTAGAGCCCGATCCAGAAGGCAGCACGATCACGAGCGGGATCAGGGTCCACTGCTCGCGGAGGTTGAGGTCCTTCAGGTCCTTGTTCTCCTCGTTGTCGAGCTTGCCGAAGATGATCCGCTGGTACAGCCACAGCATGTAGACCGCGCCGAGCACGATGCCGGTGCGCGGCCGAACAGCCGCCCAGAGCCATGTGTGGATCTGGAACGCGCCGAGCAGGATCGTGAACTCGCCGACGAAGCCGTTGAGGCGCCGGCAGGCCGATCGACGAGAGCGTCATGATCATGAAGAAGGTCGCGAAGACCGGCATCACCTTGCGCGAGCCCGCCGTAGTCGGCGATCATGCGGGTGTGGCGCCGCTCGTAGACGAGGCCGACGAGCAGGAAGAGCGCGCCGGTGGAGAGGCCGTGGTTGAGCATCTGGAGGATCGCGCCGCTGCAGGCCGCTCGGGTTGAGGGCGAAGATGCCGAGCATGCAGAAGCCCAGGTGGCTGACCGACGAGTAGGCCACCAGCTTCTTCATGTCCTTCTGCACCATCGCGACCAGCGCGCCGTAGATGATGCCGATGATCGACAGGACCCGATGCACCCAGGGCAGCGCCTTGACCGGTGGCGTCGGGCAGGATCGGCAGGCAGAAGCGGAGGAAGCCGTAGGTCCCCATCTTCAGCAGCACGCCGGCCAGGATCACCGAGCCGGCGGTCGGCGCCTCGACGTGGGCGTCGGGCAACCAGGTGTGGAACGGGAACATCGGCACCTTGATGGCGAAGCCGACGAAGAAGGCGAGGAAGACCCAGAACTGGATCTCCGGCCGGGATCGTCGGGGCGATCGCGTACAGCTGAGCGACCGCGAAGGTGGCCGTGTTGCCGAGCCCTGCGAGGCCGATGGCCGCGATGCCCGCCGGCGTTGTAGAAGTACAGGGCGAGGATGCCGAGCAGCATCAGCACCGAGCCGAGCAGGGTGTAGAGGAAGAACTTGATCGCGGCGTAGAGCTTGCCGCGGCCCGCCCCAGACGCCGATGAGGAAGTACATCGGGACCAGCATCACTTCCCAGAAGACGTAGAAGAGGAAGAAGTCGAGGCGAGCAGAAGACGCCGAGCATCCCGGTCTGCAGCAGCAGCAGGAAGATGTAGTACTCCTTCTGGCCGCTCGGTGATCGCGGTCCACGAGCAGTAGATCGCGATGAACCCGAGCAGCGTCGTCAGCAGGATCAGCAGCATCGAGATGCCGTCGACGCCGAAGACGTACTGGACGCCGAGCGACGGGATCCAGTCGAACTGGGTCGCGAACTGGAACTCCGCCCCGTCGGGTCTGTAGAGAAACCACAAGGGGATCGAGATCACGAAATCGAGCGCCGCCACCGCGGTGGCGAACGCCTTGATCGCGGAGGAGTTCTCCTTGTTGATGAAGGCCATCATGAAGAGCGCGCCTACCAGCGGCAGGTAGCAGATCAGGTTGAGAAGCCAGCTGTATTGAAAGTCCATCGTCGTCCCCTAGCTCAGAGTTTGATGACGTAGAAGATGCCGAGCAGCGCCGCGGCTCCGAAGACCATGACCATGGCGTAGCCCTGGGTATAACCCACCTGCAGCCGCCGGAAGCCGAGGCTCGCCACGTCGTAGATCCTGGCCACCAGATTGACCGCGCCGTCCACCACCTTGAGGTCGAAGACGCCGGAAAGAAATGACGAACCCACCGTCGACAGCGCCGTGCCGTTGACCGCCCCATCCACCACCCGGGCGTCGAACTCCCACAGGAGGCGCGACGACTTGATGGTGCCGGCGACGAAGGTCGCGTTGTAGATCTCGTCGACCCAGTACTTGTTGAGGAGCAGTTTGTAGAGCAACGGGAAGCGCTGAGCGAGCGCGTTGGCGCCGGCAAACGCCGGATCGGTCCCGAGGTAGAACCGCCTGGCGAGGACGATGCCGGCCACCGCGACCGCCACCGACAGCACGACCAGGCCCCACTCGAGACCCAGGCTGACCGCGTGGCCGCCGTGCTCCCCGTGGGTCAGCACCACCGGCGCCAGGAAGCGGTCGATAAAGCTCCAGCCTTCGAGGTGGAAGAGCTGGCCCGGGAAACCGATGAGAAGGCCGCCCACGATCGACAGCACCGCCAGCACCTGCAGCGGCAGGGTCATGGTCCACGGCGACTCGTGGACGTGGTGCTCGGCCTCTTCGCCGCCGCGGAAGGACCCGTAGAAGGTCATGTAGACGAGGCGGAACATGTAGAACGCGGTCATGGCGGCACCGGCCAGACCGAGGAACCACAGCACGAAGTAGATGGTGCCGTGGCCGTTGAGATCGGTGAGACCGGCCTCGAAGGTCTTGGCGAGAATCGCGTCCTTGGAGACGAACCCGGCCAGCGGCGGAATGCCGGCAATCGCGACCGTCGCCACCAGGAAGGTCCAGAAGGTCGTCGGCATGTACTTCTTGAGCCCGCCCATCTTGCGGATGTCCTGCTCGCCGCCGCAGCCGTGGATCACCGAACCCGACCCGAGGAAGAGGCAGGCCTTGAAGAAGGCGTGGGTAACGACGTGGAAGATGGCGGCGATGTAGGCGCCGGTACCGGCGGCCAGGAACATGTAACCGAGCTGGGACACGGTCGAGTAGGCCAGGACCTTCTTGATGTCGTTCTGGACCAGACCGATGGTGGCGGCGAAGACCGCGGTCACGCCGCCGATCACCCCGACCGTCAGCATGGCCGTGGGGCTCGCCTGGTAGAAGAAGTTGCACCGCGCCACCATGTAGACGCCGGCCGTGACCATGGTCGCGGCGTGGATCAGGGCGGAGACCGGGGTCGGGCCGGCCATGGCGTCGGGCAGCCAGACGTAGAGGGGCAGCTGTGCGGACTTGCCCATGGCGCCGACGAAGAGCAAGAGGCCGATGATGGTGGCGGCGCCGGCGAAGGCGTGGTGGTGGTCAGCCGCCACTGCCTGCGTAGAGACCGTCGAACTCGAGGGTCCCGAAATAGAAGAAGGCGAAGAAGATCGCGAGAAGGAACCCGAAGTCGCCGATGCGGTTGACGATGAAGGCCTTCATGCCCGCCGACGCGCACCAGTCCTTCTGGAAATAGAAACCGATCAGAAGGTACGAGCAGAGACCGACACCCTCCCACCCGACAAAGAGCACCGGCAGGTTGGCGCCGGTGACAAGGGTCAGCATGGCGAACATGAAGAGGTTGAGGTAGGAGAAATAGCGCGCGTAGTCGCGGTCGGGCTCGGAGTGCATGTAGCCCACCGAGTAGAGGTGGATCAGGAAACCGACGAAGGTGACGAAGCCGAGCATGGTCGCCGACAGCGCGTCGATCTGGAACGAGGCTGCGATGTCGAGCGGCACGACCCGGCCGCCGAAGATCGTCAGCTCGCCGCCCGAGATCCAGGTGAAGGCCTTGACGACGTAGGGTTTGGTGATGTCCTCGGTGAGGTACCACTGGATCACCGCCGCCCAGCCCCACAGCCAGGCGAGACCGGAGGCCGTCAGCGCCACGGTGTGGGTCACCTTTTTTTCGAGTCCCCAGCGGTTGGAGACGAGCCCGTTGAACGCGGCTCCCGCGAGCGGGAAGACGGGCACGAGCCAGATCAGATCGTAAAAAGACATGGACTAACCCCGCATCTCGTCGGCCTCGTCCAGGGCGACCGTGTCCTTGAGCCGGACGAGGGCGATGATCAGACCGAGACCGATGGCCGCCTCCGCGGCGGCGACGGTGATCACGAAGATCGC
The DNA here is from genome assembly GCA_963823345.1 of Candidatus Sulfomarinibacteraceae bacterium. GTDB lineage: Bacteria > Acidobacteriota > Thermoanaerobaculia > Thermoanaerobaculales > Sulfomarinibacteraceae > Sulfomarinibacter. Next base: position 605,471 of record CAWGLE010000004.1, on the reverse strand, counting down.
CAGCACCTGCCCGGCGAGGTCGCCGAGCCGGAAGGAAAAGGCGATGAGGTTGATGTTGACGGCGTTGAACATCAACTCGACCGACATCAGGACCGTGATGAAGTTGCGCCGCACCATGAGTCCGATGAGACCGAGGCAGAAGAGGATCAACGAGAGGGCGACGTAGGGCTCGGCGGAGATCACGACTGCACCTCCCCGCCGGGAGCGACCGCCGAAGCGTCTCGTCGTCCGAAGACGATGGCGCCGATCATGGCCACCAGAAGGACCACCGACACCACTTCGAAGGGCACCAGGTACTTGGTGTAGAGGACCCATCCCACGGCCTCGGTGTTGCCGCGCTCGATGCCTTCGACGGCGGTCATCGCCGCGGCGCCGCCATCACCGGCGGCCATGGTCCCGAGCAGAATGCTGACCGCGATCAACGAGCCGAAGAGGACGCCGGCGACGATCGCGAGCGGCGCGACGCCTGACAGAAAGACCTGCTCAGCGCGAAGGTTTTTGACCCGCGCCAGCATGATGACGAAGAGGTAGAGCACCATGATGCCGCCGGCGTAGACCAGGACCTGCACCGCCGCCAGAAACTCAGCGTGGCGCAGGATGAAGAGCACCGCCACCATGATGAAGGTCTCGAGCAGGGCGAGAGCCGAGTGCACCGGGTTTTTGAACGCGATCACTCCGACGCCCCCGGCCACCGTCAGCAGGGCGACCGTGTAGAAGACGATCGCTTCGATGTTCACGACCAGAAAGTCCATCACGCCGCTCCTTGCCCGTCAGTCGCCTTGGCGGCTTCGATCGTGGTCATGGGGGCGGCCGGGTTTTGGCCGTCCTTGGGCAGGACGACGCCGGGGAAGGCCAACATCCCGTCCCAACCTGCCAACCGCTCCTTGGTGTAATAGAGACGCTCGTTGCGCTCGTAGACCGTGCCCTCGTAACTCAGGGTGGTGAGCCAGATCGCCTTGGGCGCGGTGGGGCACGCCTCCTCGCAGAGACCGCAGAACATGCACCGTTTGACATCGATGTCGTAGCGGTCGATGACCTTCTTCTTCTTCTTCTTGCCGTCGATCTCCTCGACCTCGGTGTGGTCGGCGATGAAGATGATGTTGATGGGGCAGGCTTTCGCGCACAGGTGGCAGTCGATGCAGCGTTCCAGGTCGTAGCCGAACAGACCGCGGAAACGGTCTTTCGGCTGCATCCTCTTCTCGGGATACTGGATCGTCTCCTTCTTGCGGAAGAGATAGCCGCCGGTCACCGCCATCCCACCGATGAGGTCGGAGGGAATCAACGTCTTGAAAAACTCGCCGATTCTCATGAACTCATCCCTTCAAGAGCAGAACGCCCAGCGCCACTGCGACCACGTTGGCCAGCGACAGGGGCAGAAGCCATTTCCAGCCGATCTGCATCAGCTGGTCGAAGCGATAGCGCGGGAAGGTACCGCGGAACCAGATGTAGACGAAGATGAACGCCAGGACCTTGCCGTAGAACCACAGAAACGGCGGCACCACGTCGAGAAAGGCCAGGAACTCGACGTTCGGGAAGGGCCGCAGCCAGCCCCCGAAGAAGAAGATCACCGCGAGCGCCGAGACCACCAGCATGTTGATGTACTCGGCGAGGTAGAAGAAGGCGAACTTCATCCCCGAGTACTCGGTGTGGAAGCCGGCCACCAGCTCGGCCTCGGCCTCGGGCAGGTCGAAGGGGTTGCGGTTGGTCTCGGCGACGCCGCACAGGAAGTAGATGCCGAAGGCGAGGATGCCCGGGAAGACGAACCACAGTCCGGCGTCGCGCTGGGCTTCGACCGTCCCGACCAGCGACAGGGTCCCGGACATCAGGAGCACCGACACCACGGCGAAGCCCATCGGCACCTCGTAGGACACCATCTGCGCCGCCGAGCGCAGACCGCCCATCAACGAGAACTTGTTGTTGGAGGCCCAGCCGCCGAGGATGATGCCGTAGACCCCGACCGAGGAAACCGCGAGGACGAAGAGGACGGCGATGTTGATATCGGCGAGGAACGGCGTGATCAGCACCCCCGCGACCGTGAAGTTCTCACCCCACGGGATCACCGACCACACCAGCATGGCCGGCGCGAAGATCAGGATCGGCGCGAGGAAGAAGACGAAGCGCTCGGCCTGACCGGGCACCAGGTCTTCTTTGACGAAGAGCTTGAGGCCGTCGGCTATAGGTTGCAGCCACCCTTTGGGACCGACCCGGTTGGGACCCACCCGCACCTGCATGTAGGCCAGGATCTTGCGCTCGGCGAACGTCAGGTACGCCATGGTCAGAAGCAGCACCACCAGCAGCACGATGACCTTGATCAAAGGGATGCCGATGTACACCATCAAAGGTTCGTTCATGAGCGACTCCACGCGCCGGGCAGAATTCGGAATTCGGAATTCGGAATTCGGAATTGATTCTCAGAAGCGCCCCGAAGGCACGGAACGAAATTCCGAATTCCGAATTCCGAATTCCGAATTCTCATCGGTCAATCTCCCCGAGGACGATGTCGAGGGTGCCGATGACGGCCACGAGATCGGCCACCAGCCGTCCCTCCACCATCAGCGGCAGGGTCTGGAGGTTGACGAACGACGGCGGACGGACGTGGCACCGGTAGGGTGCGGTGCCCTTTTCGGTGGCGACGATGAAGTAGCCGAGCTCGCCCTTGGGCGCTTCGACCGAGCCGTACACCATCCCTTCCTTGGAGCGCAGGATCTTCGGCACCTTGGCCATGAAGGGGCCGTCGGGCAGCTTGTCGAGACACTGGCGGAGGATCCGCACCGACTGCCGCATCTCCTCCATCCGCACCAGGTAGCGGTCGTAGGTGTCGCCTTTTTTGCCGATCGGGATATCGAAGTCGATCTCGTCGTAACGATCGTAGGGGAAGATCTTCCGGATGTCCCACTTCACACCTGACCCTCGAAGAGGCGGCCCGGTGAGGCCCCACTCGATGGCCTCCTCGGCGCTGATGACGCCGACGTCGATGGTGCGCTTCTTCCAGATCCGGTTCTCGGTGAGCAGGTTTTCGTACTCGTCGATGTGGGCGTTGAAGCCGTCGACCAGGGTCGAGCAGCGGTCGAGCCACCCGTCCGGCAGCTCGAAGGGCACGCCGCCGATCTTCATGCAGTTCAGCGTCAGGCGGGCGCCGCAGTACTCCTCGAACAGGTCGAGGATCGCGTCGCGCTCGCGGAAGGTGTAGAAGAACGGCGTGATGGCGCCGATGTCGACCGCGTGGGTGGCGAGCCACACCAGGTGCGACGCCAGGCGTTGCAGCTCGGCCAGCATCATGCGGATGTAGGCGGCGCGGGGTGGGATCGTGATCCCGAGCAACTTCTCCATCGCGACGCAAAAACCCTGGTTGTTGGTCGCCGCCGCCACGTAGTCCAGCCGGTCCGTGTGCGGGAGGCACTGCGGGAAGTCCATGGTCTCGAAGAGCTTCTCGGTCCCGCGGTGGAGGTAGCCGATGATGGGCTTGGCCTCCATGATCTTCTCGCCGTCGAGCTTCATTTTGACCCGCAGCACGCCGTGCGTCGCCGGGTGCTGCGGTCCGAAGTTGATTTCCATCTCTTCGACGTCGAAGAGGGACTGATCGGGGCCGGTCATGAGGCGCCCCCTTCCTCGGACCCGGCTTCCTCGACCACGGGCCCGCCTCCGGGCGGGTAGACGTCGGGATAGATGGCCGCACCGGTGTCGATGCCTTCCACCGGAAAGTCCTTGCGCAGCGGGTGGCCGTTGAAGCCCTCCCAGGTCAGGATCCTCTCCAGCGCCGGGTGGCCTTCGAAGACGATCCCGAACATGTCGTACACCTCGCGCTCCATCCAGTCCGCGGTCTTCCACACCCCGACCACGCTGGCGATGGGCGCGTCCTCGGCGAGGGCGCAACGCAGACGAAGCCGCTTGGAGTCGTCGTGGCGGTGGAGCCAGTAGACGACGTCGAAGCGCCCCGCTTCCCGCTCCGGCCAGTCGATGGCGGTCAGGTCGACCAGAAACTTGTAGCCACACTCGTGCTTGAGAAATCGGCACACATCGGTGATGCGGTCGGCCGGCACGGTCAGGGTGACGTCGCCCGCGTACCGGTCGGCCGCCAGCACGACCCCGGTGAACTCGGCGCCGAGGGCGGCGGCGTCGGCGTCGCCGGTCGCGTCCTCGTGGTCGGGCGGCACCGGCTTCTCTTCCCACGGAGGTTTGGGCTCGGCCTCCTCGGCCTGGGCTGCTTCCGCCTTCTTGGCGGCGGCCCGGGCCTTGGCCTCGGCGATCTTGGCCGCCTTCTCCTCGTCCGACAGCGGCTTCTTCTCGGGCGCCTTCTCTTCCGCGGCAGGCTGGTCTTCGGGCGGTGTGGTGGGTTTGTCGTCGCTCATGTCCACCTCACGACGCCCGGGTGCGGGCGATGGTTTCGCGGTCGATCTTGCGCTGCAGCTGCATCAGACCGTAGAGCAGGGCCTCCGGCCGTGGCGGACACCCCGGGATGTAGACGTCGACCGGGATGATGCGGTCGACGCCCTGGGTGACGGCGTAGGTCTTGTAGGGACCGCCGCACATCGCGCACGAGCCCATCGCGAGCACCCATTTGGGGTCGGCCATCTGGTCGTAAAGCCGCTTGACCACCGGCGCCATCTTCTCGGTCACGGTGCCGGCCACGATCATCATGTCGGCCTGGCGCGGCGAACCGCGGAAGACCTCGGCGCCGAAGCGCGACATGTCGTAGCGCGGGTCGAGCGTCGACATCATCTCGATCGCGCAGCAGGCGAGACCGAACTGCATCGGCCACAACGACGAGCGCCGGGCCCAGTTGAAGACCGCGTCGTAGGTGGTGGTGATGATGTTCTTCGAGAACCGGTTCTCGATCAGGCCCATTCGAGAGCCCCCCTTCGCCACGCGTACAGGTATCCGACGAGGAGAATGGCCAAGAAGACCATCATCTCGATGAACCCGAACAGCGCCAGCTTGTCGAACATGACGGCCCACGGGAAGAGAAAGATGGTCTCCACGTCGAAGACCACGAAGAGGACGGCGATCAGGTAGTAGCGGATCGAAAACCGCGTATCGAAGGCGAGCGATGTCACCTCGTTGCCGCACTCATAGGCCTCAGCCTTCACGGGGTCGTAGGAACCGAAACGTATCAATCGTGCAATCAGCAGGATGATGATCGGAACTGAGACCGCCACGAGGGTGAAGATGAGAATCGGGACATACTGTTCCATACCCCCTCCTCCGGTCGGGCGCGATCATTCTAACGGTGCATCACTGCTTGTCAATCTTTTCACAAGCTCCTGAACGGCAGTCTGAGATTACGCCGCAAGACCGACAGAAAACGGACACTCCAGGTCGCGTTGTTCACCGCATTCTGTCGCCCCTCCGGGGCTTGAAATAGGGGCGGGTCCCTGCACCCGGGGCTCGCGCCCCGGGCTATTTCCTGTCGCGCCTCCGGCGCTTCCAAATCAGGCCTGTAGTTCTCGAGCTGCGGCGCAGCGGTAGTTGTGGTCGCCGTTACCGGGGATTCCGGGGAGTCTGGTAGGAAAACCTCCTGTCCGCTCTCGCCCTAATTCGACCACCACGATCGAGCTGCGGAGCAGCGGCAGGTTATAGCCTGGGGCGCGAGCCCCAGGATTCGACCGCACAAAAACCGACAAGCCCCGGAGGGGCGACAGGGCGCCTCATGGCTTTTGCCACTCCCCCACCGCGTTGGGTCGCGCGGCCGGTTCGCGGTCGAGGCAGCGGTAGGCGATGGCTTCGGCGAGGTGGGCGGGGGTGACGTCGTCCATCTCGGCGAGGTCGGCGATGGTCCGCGCCACGCGGAGAATGCGGTGGTACGCCCGCGCCGACAACCCCAGGCCGCGGCTGGCGTGCTCGAGCAACCGTTTGCCGTCGCCATCCGGACGCGCCCACTGGCGGATCGCGTCCGGCCCCATTTCGCCGTTGCACCTCGGTTCGGCGCCGTTGAAACGGTCCGCCTGCCGCCGGCGAGCCGCTGCGACCCGCTGCGCCACGACAACCGACGCCTCACCGCGCCGGTCTGCCGACAGCTCCCGCCATGGGACCCCCGGCACGGTCACCTGGAGGTCGAGGCGGTCGAGCAGAGGCCCCGACAAACGCGCCCTGTAGCGCTGAACCGCGACCGGCGTGCACGAGCACTCGCGGCGACTGTCGCCGAGGAAACCGCACGGACAGGGGTTGGCCGCCGCCACCAGCTGAAAGCTGGCGGGAAAGGTCAGCGTCGATTGCGCCCGCGCCACCGTCACGACGCGATCCTCGAGCGGCTGCCTGAGGGCTTCGAGCACGTCGCGACGGAACTCGGTGAGCTCGTCGAGGAACAGCACGCCGTGGTGTGCCAACGACGCCTCACCCGGTTGCGGACTGGCTCCGCCGCCGATCAGCGCGGCCGCCGACGTGGTGTGGTGAGGGGCGCGGAACGGCCGCCTCTCCATCAACCCGAAGGGCCGCGGCACCCGCGTCGACACCGAATACACACAGGTGGTTTCGAGCGCCTCCTCATCGGCGAGGGGTGGCAGGACGCCGGGCAGGCGCCGCGCCAGCATCGACTTGCCGCTGCCCGGCGGCCCCATGAACAGTAGGTGGTGGCCGCCCGCCGCCGCGATCTCGAGCGCCCGCCGCGCCTGCTCCTGGCCGATGACGTCGGCGAGATCAGCCGCCGGTCTCAGTGCTCCCTCCCGTCTGACGACACCTGACCCGGCCTCGCCGGCCGGGACGGTGCCGTCACGAACGTACCGCACCACCTCGCCGAGCGTTGCGGCGGCCACCACCCCCACCCCCGTCACCACCGACCCTTCGCGGCCGTTGGCGGCCGGGACCACCACCTCGGCTATGCCGCGATCGCGGGCCGCGAGGACGATCGGCAGAACCCCGCGCACCGGCTGCAGCCGGCCCTCGAGGGACAGCTCTCCGAGGAGCAGACGGCCATCGAGGACGGACGCCGGGATGTCTCCCGCGGCGGCGAGGTACGCCATCGCCATGGCCAGATCGAGGATCGCCCCTTCCTTGCGTTCGTCGGCCGGGGCCAGATTGATGACCACGTTGGCCGGCTCCGACTGCCGGCCGAGATGGCGGATGGCCGCGAAAATCCGTTCGCGCGCTTCGCGCACCGCGGTGTCGGGCAAACCGACCACGATGACCGACGGCTGTTGCGAACGGATGCGGTCCACCTCGACGGTAACGAACAGTGCATCCACGCCGCGCGGCGTGGCAGAGTACGCCTTCGCCAGCATAGTTCTCTCCTCAGATTGTGCAGCGTGGAACGGTCTCAATATGGCACCGGCGTGGGCCGCCGTCAAGGGAAAGGGAGCGGAGGAGTAGAGGAGAAAGGGGGAAAGGGAGAATCAGTTCGCGCGTCCCAGAATGTCATCCCGACCGAGGGAGCGAAGCGACCCCCCTGTCATCCCGACCGAGGGAGCGAAGCGACCCCCCTGTCATCCCGACCGAGGGAGCGAAGCGACCGAGCGGAGGGATCTGGGCGGGGGCAGCCGGGAACGACCTTCCGTTAGCCCCCGCCCAGATCCCTCGGCTCGCTTCGCTCGCTCGGGATGACAGTTCGAGAAACTCGGGTCGGGTCCTTTCTTCATCACCAGGGAAGCGGCCCTCACCGCCCCAGGTTGTCAGGGAATACCTCCGGCCCCGGCTGCGTATGTTCATACAGGAGGCATCGTGCACTCTAGTGCTAAGATGCTCTCTTGCCAACAGAATCTGGGGGCGTCCAGGTTTTGACGGGGAACGGTTCCGGTTGTCGGCAGCGTGTCGAGGGTCATCCGCTCGTTAATCGGGTGAAGGCAATTACAACTGCCGATAACAACTACGCTCTGGCTGCGTAAGTAGCCACGTCGCTCTCGAGGCTCGGCCCGTCGGTCTGAGAGGGACGAAGTCAGATGGGCTGGATCGCCGTAGCGCCCGAATGCGGTGGTCGAGATTTTTCGGGCTGGCCGCGAGGGAGGTTGCCAGCTAACTGACCACGCGGCGAGATTAACTAGCCGGCTGCACACGGAGAAACCGGCGACCGGAGTTCCTCGGACGTGGGTTCGATTCCCACCGCCTCCACCAAATTTCGGCCCCCAACCCGGCGGGTTGGGGGCCGAAATCTGTCCCGGCATAGTGCGAAGCACGAAGCCGGACTACAATTCAGCGGAGCCCTCCGGTAACGGCTGGGCTCGAATATCACCGAGCATCGGCTCAGACCCAAGCGGAGTTCACTTTCAGTGAAACGCAAACTGACAGTTCTCGTCGCCCTCGCGTTGTCCTGCGGCACCCTCGCCGCCCAGGACTCCGACCGCGCCGTGGAGTTCTACTTCGAAGACCGCGCGATCGTGGTGGCCCGGTTCGGGCCCAAGGTCGAACTCCTGCCGGTGCTCGAGCTGGTGGGCGCCGATGCCCGGTACTCGCTGTCGGCCGGCACCTACGGCGTGGTGCTGGGCGAGTCCGTCATCCAGTTCTCGGTCGGCCACAAGATCATGCTGGTCAACGGCAATCTGCAGGACGCCCACGAGGCGCCCGTCGCGTCGCCGGGTGGGGTGGCGGCGTCGTTCTCCTTTTTGGAACGATCCCTCCTCAGCCCGCTGGGCTTCCGTCTCGAATCGATTCCGCGCGGGTATCGCATCGTCAGGGGCGCGCGCTTCGCCGACCCGGTCACCATCCGCCCCGCAGTGGCGGACTTCGGGGTCACCACGACTCTGGTCCTGACCCTCAGCCGATCGACCCCGGCCGATGTCGCCGACGCGGAACCCGGCCGGGTCTCCGTCCGTTTCAACGAGGCCGCCCCTCACCTGGACGGCAGCTCGCCGTTTCGATCGCGGAGGGTCCTGTCCCTGACGAGCAGGGAGCAGGTCGTCGAGATCGGTTTGGCGCCGAATATCGGGCTGCTCTCGTGGAACACCCTCGATGAGCCGCCGCGGATCACGATGGAGCTCGGTCCGGTCCGCGCGACCCCGACTCCGGCTCCGGAACGGGCCGCGGTCGTGATCCCCTCCGGCCCCCGGCCGATCGTCATCGATCCCGGTCACGGCGGCGACGATATCGGTGCGGAATCGGGCAGCGGGCTGATGGAAAAGGACGTCACGCTGTCCATCGCGCGGCGTCTCGCACGCGTGCTGGAGGCCCGAGGCCACCGGGTTCGGCTGACTCGGGACGGAGACCAGAACCGCGCCCTCACCGACCGCACCGCGCAGGCCAATCGACTCGACGCGGTGGCCTTCGTGTCGCTTCACGCCAATGCCTTCACCGCCTCCTCGGTCTCCGGCGCCGAGACCTACTACATGTCCATCGACGAGGCGAGCGACGCCGATGCGGCAGCCATCGCCGACCTCGAGAACCGGGCCGGCACATCGTCCGGTGAACGCACGCCACTCGATCTCATCCTGTGGGATCTCGCCCAGGCCGAGGTCCTCAACGAGAGCGCAGAGCTGGCGCTGGCGGTCCAACAGCGTCTCAACAGCCAACTGGGAGCCCGCGACCGCGGCGTGCGCCAGGCGCCGTTCGTGGTGCTCACCGGCGCCACCATGCCGGCGATCCTGGTGGAGGTGGGCTTTCTCTCGAACTCGAACGAAGCCGACCGGTTGGCCCAACCCGATCACCAGCAGAAGCTCGCGGAGGCCATTGCCGCCGGCATTGAAGATTTCGTGAGGCGCTGATGCATCGGCGAGTGGCCTTCATCGCCGTCGCGGCGCTCGCGGGTGTCGCCCTCCTGGTGTGGCTGCTCTCAGGCGGCAACCCGCAACATACACAGGACAATCTGGCTCCGGTCGAGGCGCTCCCGACCCCGACGCCGGCCCCGGAACAACGGGTCATTCTGCTGTTCGCCGGCAGCGACGGTCTGCTCCACCCCGAACTGCGGTCGGTGCCGCTGCCCGCAGAGGTTCACGAGCGGATCCGTGTGGTCATGACCGAGCTGCTCTCCGGTCCCAGGGGCGGCGGGCAGCTGGCCCCGGTCATCCCCTACCCGGCAACCGTCGATGCCGTGTTCATCGACCAACAGGGCAACGCATTCATCGATCTCTCGGTACCTCCTGTGCCCCTGACCGGTTTGAGCACCGAGCTGCTGTTGACCTACGGCATCGTCAACTCGGTCATTCTCAACTGCCCGGAGGTCACCGCCGTCCAGCTCCTTTTCGGGGCCCACGAGGTGCCCACTCTCACCGGCCACCTCGATCTTTCCAAGCCGTTGGTGCTCAACAAACGATTCATCGCAGCCTCGTGAACGTCGAACGACCCATCGGCGTCTTCGATTCAGGCGTCGGCGGCCTCACCGTCCTCCGCGCCCTTCGGGAGCGTCTGCCGGGTGAGGATTTTCTCTACCTCGGCGACACCGCGCGGCTGCCCTACGGCACCAAGACCGCCTCCACCGTGCGCCGCTACGCCCGCAACGCAGCCAACCACCTCGAGGCTGAAGGCATCAAGCTGCTGGTGGTGGCCTGCAACACCGCGACGTCGTACGCCCTCGATACGCTTGCCGAGTCCTTTCCGGTGCCGGTCGTCGGAGTGGTGCTGCCCGGCGTCCGGGCGGCCCTGGCCACCGGCGTGGGGCGGGTGGGCGTGATCGGCACCGAAGGCACCATCCGGTCTGAGGCCTATCAGAAGGCTCTGGCCGGTCTCGGCCCCGAGATCGAGGTCCGTGCAACTCCGTGTCCGCTGTTCGTGCCGCTCGCCGAGGAGGGTTGGGGCGACCACCCGGTCACCGACCAGATCGCCCACCACTATCTGCAGGGCCTGCTCGACTGGGGCGCCGAAACGATCATCCTCGGATGCACCCACTATCCGCTGCTGCTCCCCTCGCTGCAACGGGTCGTCGGACCTCGGGTTCGACTGGTCGATTCCGCACGGGCAGTGGCGGACGCCGTCGTCAACGAACATGCCGAATTGATCGACACGACCAGCGGTCGGCCGGGCGCGGTCCATATTCAGCTCACCGATGCCTCCGACCGTTTCTTGAGGATCGCCGCCGCGATCCTCGGGCGGGAACCGCAACACCTCGAGGTTGTCGACATCTAGCCCGCTTAACTCACAGGGTGTCGGCTGCGGACAGCGAATCGCTGCGTCCCGCCGTGTTTGTCGCAAATCGTGCTCCTTGACGTAGCGCTACGACGACGACGTCGCCCGAATCACGCCAAACCCAGCGGATACTTGCGCTTCGCCGCCCTCGCTTCGAAACCCTGTGAGATAAGCGGGCTAGCTTGCGGACGGTTTCGCCATCCAGCTGAAGTTGTAGGACACGCCGATCGAGTTGAAATCGCCGCCGATCCGCGTGATCGCCCCCATGCTGGCGGCGATCCGCACGCTCTGCCGCGGGCTCAGGCGAATCGAAACCGTCGCACCGACCCGCGAGTTGCTCTGCTCGTCGTCGTTGGTCACGCCGTCCACCGTCGTCTGGCCGCCGCGCCAGAAGTTGGCGTCGAAGGCGGCCCAGACCGAGCGGTTGATGAGGTAGCGCAGGTGGGCCTGGGTGGAGAGGATGGGGTCCTGGTCACGCGTCTTGTCGCCGAGAAACTCGGTGTTGTCGGTAAAGAAGGTGACGCCGGCGTAGGCGTCGACCGCCCACCGCCCCATGACCTGGACGAAACCCACCTCCTGCTTGAAGGACCACCGGTTGGTGCCGATGTTGATCAGCCTCGACGGGTCGTACTGGCCGGTCGGACCCGTGATCACCAACGTGGTTCCGATCAGGGTCCGGGGCCGATATGCGGCGAACTCCTGAGGGCTCATCGCCGGACCACCGTACAGGTTGATGGCGGCGCGGAGGCCCAGGTCGCCGACCCCGGAACGCTCGGCGGACGCCGGCTCGCCGAGGTACAGACCTTTGAGGTCGCCGACGACATAGGGCATGATCACGCCGATATTGGCGGACCGGCCGGCCACATTCAGGGTTCTCAGGTAGCCGAGGGTGGAGACGCCGATCTTTGCCGAAACATCGTCGATCGGCGCGGAGGGGTCGAATGAAAAATCGCCCTCGTTGTATCCGGCCGACACCGACACCCCATTGAGACCGTATGGCGCCGGGGTGTATGCGGCCGGTATGAGCTCCTGAGCCGACACCGCGGCGGCGAACACGATGCTGAGAACCGCAGGGACCACCATCGGGGTGGATCGCGGGCCTCGATCGGGTCGGCGGTACCGTGCGTTCCGCATCACCGCGCACGATACACGACATTTGCCGCGCCGACGAGACCACGACGGGGGGCGACGGCAGGTCTACCGCGGGGCGCCCCTCATCCGCCGCAATCGAGTTCGTTCGCCGGCGCGACCCGCACCAGACGCTCCACGATCACCTGGCCGTCGTAGTTGGCGGCGAACCCCTCGCCCGGCTCCTCGGTGAGCCGGCCTGCGATCTCCGCGAAGAAGGGCTCGTACGGCTCGTCGGTGTACTCCTTCACCGCGGTCTGCAGACGCTCCAGGCTCGCCTCGTCGGCTTGAATCCAGAACACCTTCTTGCTGCCGCACGGGATGAAGGTTCGGACCTCGTGACCGATCACGCAGAGACCCCTGAGTGAGTCTTCGACAGCCGTCGGTCGCACCCTGCTGTCGACTGGACCCGCGGCCGGCTCCGGAGTCCGATCCCCGCAGCCGATCGCGAGGACGACCGCGACCACCGCCACTCCCGCCATCCATCGCCATGACCCTTGTTTCACTTCGGCACCCCCAAACGCATCCGACCACTGCGGTCCGACGCTCCGGCCGCACCGATTATCTCACCATCACATGTGACCAGGCACCTCCGCCGCACGCAGGCTTTCCCGGCGCGCTTCCCGTGAGGAGCCAGGCACGCCGGCCCGTCGGACGGGCCGGGAGCCAGGCACCTCCGCCGCACGCAGGCTTTCCCGGCGCGCTTCCCGTGAGGAGCCAGGCACGCCGGCCCGTCGGACGGGCCGGGAGCCAGGCACCTCCGCCGCACGCGGTCCCACCCACCCTGAGCACCCGGGTGCTCATTGTCGGTGGGGGGGCGGGTGGAAAATCCGAAATCCGAAATCCGAAATCCGAATTCCTAATTCCTAATTCCTAATTCCAAATTCCGTCAGGGTCTATACTCCTCCACCGACAAGGAGAAGCCCATGCGACCCGACGGCCGGCTGCCGCACGAGATCCGCCCCATCACCATCGAGCCCGACTTCATCCGCTACCCGGAGGGCAGCGTGCTCTACCGCGCCGGCGACACGGTGGTGTTGTGCAACGCCAGCGTGCTCGACCGCACGGCGCCGTTTCTTCGCGGCTCGGGTGAGGGCTGGGTGACCGCCGAGTACGCGATGTTGCCGCGGGCCACCGACACCCGTTCGGACCGCGAGGTCACCCGCGGCCAACAGAGCGGGCGATCACAGGAGATCCAGCGTCTGATCGGCCGTTCGCTGCGGGCGGCCGTGGCACGCGGTGAGCTCGGCGAGCGAACCCTCGCCATCGACTGCGACGTGCTCCAGGCGGACGGGTCCACCCGCACTGCCTCCATCTCGGGAGGTTGGATCTCCCTTGTCTTCGCCCTGTGCCGGATGTACGAGCAGGGTCTGCTCAACGGGTGGCCGCTCACCAACCAGATCGTTTCCGTGGCGGTAGGGCTGATCGGAGGCGAGGCGCGGGCCGACCTCGATTACGGTGAGGACTTCGATTGCGACGTGGACCTCAATCTGGTCTTTACCGGCGACGGCAATCTGATCGAGGTCCAGGGCACCGCCGAGGGCCGGTCCTTTTCGCGCGAAGAGCTGGGCACCCTTCTCGAGATCGGCTGGCGGGGCGCGCAGCAGGTGATCCTCAAACAGAAGGAGATCGTCGTCCCGCGACTGGACGCCCTCGGCCTCACGATGCCGTAGACACGATTCGACTGCCGAGGTGCCAAGGCCTCCCTCCCAGCCGGCCCGAATGGCGTCTGGCGTGTGGGCCTCGACCACTTCATCCGCTAGGTTCGCACCGGAAATTCGAAATTCAAAATTCGGCATGTGCGGACCGCAGAGTCCGCACGTGCCATTGACACTCGGTGTGGGCGAAACCTATACTCTCCCTTCGCCGTGCGGCGGATGTTCTTTGGCATCAATGAGTGGACTCCCAGTCGGGGTGTGGCGCAGCCTGGTAGCGCACCTGCCTTGGGCGCAGGGGGTCGGAGGTTCAAATCCTCTCGCCCCGACCAATCACCCCGCTCGTGAAGACCTCCGCCTGTAGCTCAGCTGGATAGAGCAACGGACTTCTAATCCGTAGGTCAGAGGTTCGAGTCCTCTCAGGCGGACCATACCGTGTTCCTTATGGTGGGCGTAGCTCAGTTGGTAGAGCACAGGATTGTGGCTCCTGTGGTCGTGGGTTCGATCCCCATCGCTCACCCCATTTCGATATGCAATGTGCGCCCGTAGCTCAGCTGGATAGAGCGATAGCCTCCGGAGCTATAGGTCGCTGGTTCGAATCCAGTCGGGCGTACCACCTTTCTCAAGCCTCCCGATCGGGGAGGCTTTTTTCGTTCAAACGTTACAACGTTGAACGTCTGAACGTTGAAACGTCGCGAACGGGTAGACTGTGGCCGAAGGGAAGAAGTCGAACGCCATGCCGGACATCCTGATCTGGGTGCGCGAACACCAGGACCTGCTCGAGTGGCTCGGTGGTCTGTCGCTCGCAATGTTCGTCGTGACCCTGGTGGTTTTCCCGCTGGTCATCATCCACCTGCCGGTGGACTACTTCGTCCGCGACCGGCGGGATCCCGCCCGCCAGACCCGCCGGCACCCGGCTGTCTGGCTCGCCCTGACCATCCTCAAGAACATCCTCGGAATCGTGCTGGTGGCGGCCGGCGCCGCCATGCTCGTCCTGCCGGGCCAGGGTCTGCTGACCATTCTTCTCGGCGTGACACTGGTGAACTTCCCGGGCAAGTACGCCTTGGAACGCCGCATCGTCAGCCGGCCTTCCGTGGCAAACACGCTCAACCGGATTCGCGAAGCAGTCGGGCGAAATCCGCTGGAGCTTTGAGATCCAAAAGACTTATGAAAAATCTCGTCAGTCGACAGATCCAGTCACTGACAACTGTCGAGTTCGGTTATCAGTTTCTCGACATGAAGATCCTTGAAATGCACCGGACAATCAGGGCCACCGAGGCGAAGCGTCGGAAGGCGGCCCCGACGTGCCGGTCCTCGGAGCAGTGACAAAAAATATTCGCGGCGTCGTTGAGGGTGGCGGCGCCGGCACACCCGACCATGGCGACCGAAAACCCTCTTTCCACGTTCAAGCCGAAGAGCACGCCGACGACGACGATGGTTGGATCCGTCGCGATCCGCACGGAACGCCGACGGTACAATGGTGACGATGAACGGGTGTCGGGCGCGGGCGTCTGCGACAGCTCCAGCCCACCCAGGGAGGCATCCATGATCCGCTCGAAGTTGTGCCGGGTCGCTCTGACCACCGTGCTTGGAATCACGATGTTCGCAATCGGGGTCGCGGCAAACGAAACCGGCCAGGACACAGGTCCGTTGCGGATCCTCAGTGCAAGCTTCCCCCCCTTCATGTACCCCGACGAGAGCGGCGCGCCGATCGGATTCGAGCACGAGATCCTCGCCTCCTTCGCGGATGCCAACGGATTCGAGCTCGAGGTCGTCTGGGTCGAGGACTTCTCCCAGATCTTCAACGCCCTCGAGCACGGCGAAGGCGATGTCATCGCCAGCACACTGACTATCACGGACGAGCGCCGCGAGCACTTCGACTTCTCGGTTCCCTACTTCTCGACCCGCGTCGTGCTCGTGCAGCATCGGGAAGCCGGCCTCAGAGACGCCGCCTCGTTGAAGGGCAGGACCATCGTCACCATCGCCGGTACAACCTACGAGTCGGCTCTCCGCGCTCTCGGCGATGTCAATCTGGTGTACGTCGCCACCGAGGAGGAGATGTACGAGACCCTTGCCGCCGGGACAGCGGACGCACTGGCCACCGACTCCGCCAACTTCCTGTCGGTGGGAAGCGCCTACCCGGACCTCGAAACCGGCCAGGTGCTGTCGGAGCGCCAGTTCTACGGTTTCGCCTTTCGCAAGGGCGATCCCGTTCGCCACCTCCTCGACCAGCACCTCGAGGGTCTCATCGACAACGGGACCTACTGGGAGTACCTCAAACGGTGGTTCGGCGGTGTGATCGGAGACGGTTTCGATGATCTCAAGCAGGACTTTCTGTCAGAGGAACCGTAGCCTCGATCTCGAGCTGGGTCGCGTTCGGGCCTGGCGACCGCCACTTCGAGGGCAGCGCTTCGAACGCGTTCGTGCAGTTCAACTGGGGAAACGCCAACGAGCTCCTGGGACGGATCGCCTTCGGAGCCGGTGCCGCGTTTCTGATCGTGATCACGGCCATCGGCTGGTGGAAGTACCTTCGCGGCCGCTGGTGAGAGATCGGATTACGATACGGTGCGTTTGTACTTCGCGATCTCCTCCAGAAGCTCGTCGATCTCCTTCTTCACCTCGGGGTCCTCGGTCTTCCGGCGCATGTTCTTGAGGTCGCGTTCGACGCCGTCGATCGCCTTCAGTGCGATCTCGGCGTCCGGCAGGTTGTCGAGCCCGCTCACACCCGCCGAGCGCCCCGCCTGCCGGTACTGCTGCGCGGCGTGGCGGAAATCACCGCGCAGGCGGTTCACCTCCCGGGACTCGTCGCTCATGGACGATCCCGGCATGAGCTTGAACTCTCCGGTCTGGAAGTAGTTGAACGCCACCAGGGCGATGGCGACCACGACCGCGATGGTGATGAGGTTTTTCATGACACATCCCTTCAGGCTGCTCAGCCGCGCCCGGCTCTCCCCACGGTTCAGGGTTTCGGCCTCTCCATTGTGGCACGGCGGACGGTTGACAGGGCTGGTTTCTCGTCCGACCCTGTGAGCGACCGGCCGGACCGGCTGAGATGGAGGACCGTTGATGACCGGAAAACGAAAAACGCGTGGCGGGTTGGTGCTGCTGATGCTGATCGCAGTGGCGGGACCGGGTTCCATCGCATTCTCCCGGCAGGGTCCGCGCACCGAGCCGACCTCACGGGTCGTCACTCTGCGCGGCGACCTGACCCCGGACGAAGTCCGCCTGACCGATCTCTTCGAGGAGGCCTCGCCTTCCGTTGCCTACATCACGTCGGTGTCGCTGCGCCGCGACTTCTTCCGGATGAACGTCATGGAGATCCCGAGCGGCACCGGCTCCGGTTTCGTGTGGGACGATCGCGGCAACATCGTGACCAACTTCCATGTGATCCGCGGCGCCCACCGGGCGGAGGTCACGCTGGCCGACGGCACGACCTGGGAGGCAAGCATGGTGGGCTCCGCACAGGAGAAGGACCTGGCGGTCCTCCACATCGAGGCGCCGCGCAGCCAGCTCCGCCCGATCCGCATCGGCACGTCATTCGACCTCAGGGTCGGTCAGACCGTGCTCGCGATCGGCAACCCGTTCGGCTATGACCACACCCTGACCTCGGGCATCGTGTCCGCCCTCGGGCGCGAGATCGAATCCACCGACGGGGTGCCGATCCGCGACGTGATCCAGACCGACGCCGCCATCAACCCCGGCAACTCCGGCGGCCCGCTGCTCGACAGTGCGGGCCGCCTGATCGGAGTCAACACCGCCATCGTGTCGCCGTCCGGCGGCTACGCCGGCGTCGGTTTCGCGATCCCCGTCGACACCGTCAACTGGGTGGTGCCGCAGCTCATCGCCTACGGCAAGGTGCAGCGGCCGGACCTCGGCGTCGATCTCGCTTCGGATCACATCGTCCGGCGCTCCGGGATCGAAGGCGCGGTGGTGATTGCAGTGGTTCCCGGAAGCAGCGCCGAGAAAGCCGGGATCCGGCCCGCCTACCGCGACCGCCGCGGCCGGGTGATGATCGGCGATGTGATCGTGGCGGTCGACGGCGAACAGATCCTCTCCGGTGGTGAGCTGGGGCTTCTCCTCGAGCGCTACAAAGTGGGCGACGCGGTGACGGTCACCATCAACCGCGAGGGAAGTGAGGTCACGGCCCGGATCGTTCTGGGCGTGTCGCGCTGAAGAAGGCCGCCACCAGCGGGGCGACCCGCTCGGGATGGGTGAGGTGGACGTGGTGTCCACCCTCGACCACGGCCCGTTCGAGGTTGGGGATGCGTGCGAGGCGGGCCTCCACCAGCGCCCTGGGAAACGGCCACCCCGCGGTCGCACCGATCGCCAGCACGGGACACCGGATGGCGGCGAGAAAGGCGTGCACCTGATCCTCGGTGAAGCGCAGCCGTGACCGTGTCTTGAGACGCGGGTCGTGGGTGAATCGTACACCGCCTTCGACCCGTTCCGTCCCGCGTTCCACCAGCCGCCGCGCCGCCTCGCTGTCGAGATCGCTGTCTCGCACGCGCGCTGCAACCGCGCTCTCCAGATCGGGAAAGACCCGCGGTTCCACCGCCTGTGTCTTGGCTTCGTCGGCCAGGGCCGAGATCAGCTGTTCCACGGCCTTCTCGGCGTCCGCCGCCAACGGGCCGGCGCCTTCGAGCAGAACCACTCTTCGCACGCGTTCGGGACACACCGCCGGCACCAACGACGAAATCCCCGCGCCCATCGAGTGGCCCAGAAGGCTGAACGCCTCCCACTCCATCGCGTCCGCGGCCGCAACCACCTCGGGCACCCAGTCGACGAAATGGTGGACAGCGCCGGGCGGGCGGTGCTGCGACCGGCCGTGACCGGGCAGGTCGACGGCAACCACGTGGAGACCCGCCAGCAGCGGCGCCAGGGTGTCGAAGCTCGCTGCGTTGTCGAGCCACCCGTGGAGCGCGAGGACCGGTTCGTCGTCGCTGTCGCCCCACTCCCGCGCGGCCAACCGGAGGTGAGGCAGCTCGAGCGCGATATCGCGGCCGTTCACCGGTGGTCCCGATAGATCCTGAGCGCGAACTCGCCCGCGGGCGTGGCGCGGTACCGCTCCACCACCAATCTCATGTCAGCCGGCGCCTCATCCAGGCTCGGCAGCGGCGAACCGTAGGTCGGCGGCAGCACGACCGGAGCGGCGAGGGCGGCGAATGTCAGATCGGCGGCGGAGAATTCCTCACCGACGAGGTACCGGCGGCCGTCCTTCAGGCGATCGCAGACATTTGCAAACACCTCGTCCACCCGCTCGGCCGAGCGCACGGCCGATGCCGGGTTGATGTTCATGCCGCGCCGCATGAGAAATGCGACTCCCGGCGCGATGATCTTGAAAAGAAAACGCTCGCCGCCATCGACCCCGGGCAGCACCGATTGCAGAAAAAGCGCACGGTGCGGCAGGAGGTGAAAATAGGCGAGACGGCGGGTGTGGGGGCCGAGGCGCGTGTCGAAGAGCTCTTCGAAGTCGACAGCCTCCCGCCGAAGTTGGAGGTCGGCGGGATAAGGACGCCAGGGTGCTCCCGGCCATTCCTGGACGAACTCGAGAATTTCGGTCGAGTCGGGGATGACCCTGCCATCGGCCACGAGGACCGGCGTCGAGTGGCCGGACGGACGGCCCTTTCCGGCGGCCCGCATGTGCAGCAGCGGAGGATGCGGTTCTTCGACAAACGGGACACCCGCCAACTGGAGCGCCCAACGCGCCTTCTCACAGTAGTGGCTGGGAGCGATGGTGACGAGGCGGTATGGGGTGCTCATTGTTGCAGGCTAACGCAGTCGGTTGAGTTCTCAAACTGGTGGTGGCAATTTGAATCGACCGACCGACATGACTGTCAGCCCTCGCTTCCCCGTGCGGAGCCACCCTTGACATTGTCTGCCCGGCACACTCCACCGCCCGTGAATCGTCGAGCATCCGACAATGTCAAAAGTGGCACCGCCGCCGCACGCGGTCCATTTGAATTCGACCCTGAAGTCCGAGTCGAAAAAGGACCCCTTCCGCCGGGAGGTGGTTGGCGGAAGGGGTCAGAGGGTCGCCGGGCAACCGCCCGGAAACCGAGAATCGTGGTCTACCCGGTCAGTCCATCTGTTTGCGCAGGATCGCCGGGATTTCGTAATCGTCGCTCTGGTTGATGCCGTACTCCGAGTTCGGCCCGCCGGGCACCAGGAAGCGGCTGGTGCGGGTCGGGGTCTTCTCCTCGAAGGTCCTCTCGAGCTTCGGTCTCGCCGTGGCCGCCGGAAAGTGTGCGGTTTCGGGGGGCTGGTGGAACCCGGTCGCGATGACCGTCACCTGCATCCCGTCACCGAGGTGCGGGTCGACCACCGCGCCGAACAGGATCTGGGCGTCGGGATCGGCGCCCTCGGTGATGATCTCGGCGGCCTCGTTGATTTCGTTGAGCGTCACATCCGTGCCGCCCGTGATGTTGATGAGCAGCCCGCGCGCGCCCTCGATCGACGTCTCCTCGAGCAGCGGCGACGCGATCGCCTGCTGCGCCGCCTCCACCGCACGGTGCTCGCCCGACGCCGTACCGACGCCCATGATCGCGTGGCCCATGCCCTTCATCACGGTGCGGACATCCGCGAAGTCGCGGTTGATGAGACCCGGGACGGTGATGATGTCGGCGATCCCCTGCACCGCCTGGCGCAGGACGTCGTCGGCGATGCTCATGGCTTCGGTGAAATTGGTGTTGCGTTCGACGAACTTCAACAACCGGTCGTTGGGAATCGTGATCAGCGTGTCGACGTTGTCGGCGAGTTGGGCGATCCCCTCCTCGGCCACGTTGCGGCGCCGCGAACCCTCGAAGGAAAAGGGTTTGGTCACGACCGCCACGGTAAGGGCGCCGACGTCCTGCGCCATCTGCGCGATGATCGGCGTCGCTCCGGTGCCGGTGCCGCCGCCCATACCGCAGGTGATGAAGATCATGTCGGCGCCGTCGAGCAGGTCGAAGATCTTCTTGTCCGCCTCGAGGGCTGCGTTGCGGCCCACCTCCGGGTTGGCGCCAGCCCCGAGCCCGCGGGTGAGCTCCGCCCCGAGCTGCAGCTTGATCGGGGCCCGGCAGTTCGACAACGCCTGCGCGTCGGTGTTGGCGGCGATGAACTCAACCCCCGACAGCCCGGCGTCGATCATGCGGTTGACCGAGTTGCAGCCGCCGCCGCCGACCCCGATCACCTTGATCCGTGCCGGCGCCGGAGCCTCGTCGAGGAGAATCGCCGGACCGCTGTCCACCGACTTCAACTCCCTGGTCTCGTTTTCTTCGCCATCAGGCCCCACCAGCACGCCATCGTCAAACTCGATCATGTCCACCTCCCATTTCGAAAAAATCTCCGAGAGCGGTGCGGAGCCATGCAAGGATGCTGCCCCGGTTCTCTCGCGCAGTCAATGTGTGATGCGTGCGAACGTGCTGCAGGCGGATCAGACCGCACGCAACCGCCCACTCCGGTCCAGAAACCGGTTCCACCAGTCCGGCCAATGCACGGGGGGTTCCGACCCGCACGCGGTGGCCGAAAATCGTCTCCGCCACTTCCTCGAGCCCCTCGAGACGCGACCCGCCGCCGGTGAGCACGACCCCGCCGCGCGGCACCCGGTCGAGCCCCTGCCGCACCAGGACCCGGTGCACGCCGATACAGAGGTCGCGGGCCCGCTCGTGGAGGACCTCGGCGGCAAAGGCCGCCGGGTGAACCTGGTTGCCGTCGGCGCCGAGGGTCGGCACTTCGACAGCGGCTGTATTCAAACCCTCGCGGCTGAACGCTGCGCCGACCTGCCGCTTGGTGCGTTCGGCGGCCGCCGACGTGGTTTTGAGCATGGCCGCGAGATCGGCCGTGAAGTGCCGCCCACCCACCGGCACCGCGCCCGACGAGGCGAGCACGCCGTCGGCGAATAACACCCACTCCGTGGTGGCGTGGCCGATGTCGACCACCAGGCACCCGAGTTCCTTCTCGTCCTGTGTCAGCACCGCTTCCGCGGCCGCCAGCGGCTCGAACATCAGCTGCTGGATCTTGACCGCGGCGTGATTCACCGCCTGTTCGACGGTCTCGGCGTGGGTCCGATTCGCGTACAGCACGTAAGCCGACGCGTCGAGCCGGGTGCCCGGCATCCCCACCGGGTGCTCGAGCCCCGATTGGCCGTCAAGGGCAAATCCGCAGGAAATGATGTCGAGGACCCGGTAGTCCTCCGGGATCGACACCTGGGCGCAGGCCGCCAGCGCCCGCCGAAGATCGTCCGGCGTCACGGTGTGATCGCGTCCGGTGACCGGCACCGAAGCCGTCGACGGCACTCCCTGGATGGGCAGTCCCCCGACCCCCACGTGGGCGAACTCGACCGGAACCGAGGCCATGGCCTCGGCCTCTTCCGCCGCGACCCGCACCGCGCTCGAGACCTCCTCGAGGTTGGAGATCACGCCCTTGCGGGCGCCGTCGTGACGCGCGTGCCCACAGCCCCGGATCACGAGCTGCTCACCTTCGATCTCTCCGACCACCACCGCCACGGCGGAGGAGCCGAGATCGATGCCGACCAGGGGGCGGACGTCATTCACTGCCACCCCCCACCACGATTCGGTCCGCCCATCGAAGATCGGCCCACGGCTGGGTAATCGTGCCGCCCGCAAAGGCCGCGCACCACGCGGTTTCGGCCGCCGTGCCGGAGGGGCTGACGTGGATGACGGCCGGCGTCGAACCGTCGGCCGCGGCAAACTCGACGCGGTAATCGCCCGGAGTGATTCTCCGCACCGTCGTAACTTGAAATCCGGTCGCGCCCGCGACGCGGCCGGCGGCCTCGAGTCCGCGCCTCCGGTCGACCGCCGATGCAAAGCCCTCGAGCACCGGTTGGACGGGCGTCTGCATCCGGCCGGTGAAGCCGCCGTCGGCGCCCACCCCGTGCCAGTTGCGGCCCACCCGCATGCTGCCCAGAGTGGAAGCCGTCGCGGCGTGCACGCTGAGGGTCCCCGGAAGGATGAAATCCACGCGAACCTCACCCACCCCCGGCCACACCTCGATCCGCTCCTTGATCGCACGAACGTCGAGGCCGATCGCGGGCTGCCCCGCCAATTCCTGCAGCGACGCCACCGCCGACTGCGGGAGTTTCGGGCACCCGTCGACCCGGACCTGTTCGACCCGCCACAGCGGGATGGCGAGCAGCATGAACGGCACCACCGACAACACCACCAGCCCCCGACGCGAGCGGCGGCCCGGCGTTTGCGGACGCAGGCGGTCCGGCAGGAAACGGGGAGCGTCACCCATCATGACGCCGACTCCAACCACAGACTGCCGACGCGATCGACGTCGCCCGCGCCGAGGGTCATCAAGACATCGCCCCGCTCGAGGAGCCCGTCCAGTGTGGGGAGCACCTCATCCGGGAGCGATCCAGCCAGCACCTTAGGGTGCCCGAGGCGTTCGGCCTCATCGACCACGAGCTGCGCGGTGACGCCGTCGATCGGGCGCTCGCGCGCGGGGTAGATCGGGAGGATGACCGCCACCTCGGCGCCGAGCAGCGCGGCCGCGAAGCCGCGGGCGAACTCGCGGGTGCGGCTGAACAGGTGGGGCTGGAACACCACCACCAGCCGCCGTCCCGGCATCACCTGCCGGGCGGCCTCGAGCACGGCTGTGATCTCGGTCGGGTGATGGGCGTAGTCGTCGACCACGGTCACCCCGCGCCGCTCACCCCGCACTTCGAAACGCCGCGCCACCCCGGTAAAGGTCTCGCACGCGGCGGCCAGCTTCTCGAACCCGAGGCCGAGCTCCAGCCCGACGGTGATGGCGGCAGCAGCGTTGCGGGCGTTGTGGGTGCCGGCCAGCGCCACGCGGACCGCTCCCAGTTCGCGATCGCTCCGCATCATTTCAAACCGGGTGCCGCCGGTATCACTGTCGATGATCCGGATGCGGATATCGGCGGCGGCCGACGTGCCGTAACTGATCATCCGGCGGCGGATGCCGCCGTGCAGCCCGCGCACGCCCGGGTCGTCCGCGCACACGACCACCGCGCCGAACACCGAGGTCCGGTTGGCGAAGGACGCGAAGGCCGCCTCCAGGGTCGCCCGGTCCCCGTAACAGTCCAGGTGCTCGGGCTCGAGGTTGGTGATCACCGAAATCTGCGGCGAAAGCTCCAGAAACGACCGGTCGTACTCGTCGGCCTCGCACACCAGTACCGTGCCCGCGCCGACCCGCGCGTGCGATCCCAAACCGTGGGAGCGGCCGCCGACGATGATCGTCGGGTCCTCCCCGGCAGCGGTCAGGAGGTGGCCGATCAGAGCGGTGGTGGTGGTCTTGCCGTGGGTCCCCGCCACCGCCACACCGCGCCGCATCCGCATCAGCTCGCCGAGCATCTCGGCGCGGCGGACCACGATCAGCCCCCGTTCCCGTGCCGCAGCGAACTCGGCTTCGTCCGGGGCGACCGCGGAGGTCACCACGAGGGTGTCGATTCCGTCGAGGTGGGACGGGTCGTGGCCGCGACGGAACGCGACGCCCAGGTCCTGCAGGTGACGGGTGCGTTCGCTGTCGGCAAGGTCACAACCGCTGATGGTGAGGCCCTGGCTGTGCAGCACCTCGGCCAGACCGCACATGCCGACCCCGCCGACGCCCATGAAGTGGAGGTTGCGCACGGTCATGCGACACCCCCCACCGCCAGCACCCTCTCGGCGATGCGGGCGGCGGCGCCGGGGAGCGCCATCTTCCTCGCGCACAGCCCCATGCGCTCGAGACACCCGGGGTCGCGCAGGAGTCCCAGCAGGACCTCCGCGATCCGCTGCGGGGGCGCCTCGTCCTCGGTCAGGACCACCGCACCGCCGGCTCGCTCCAGGCTGCGCGCGTTGAACTCCTGGTGGTTGCCGGCGGCCGCTGCGAAGGGCACCAGCAGCGCACCGCGGCCGGCCGCCGCGAGCTCCGAGACGGTCAACGCGCCGGAGCGGGCGATCACGAGGTCGGCCGCAGCCATCGACTGCCACGGCTGCGCCAGAAAGGCGGTCACCTCGGCATCGATCTTGAGGTCGCTGTAGGCGGTCCGCACCACTTCGGCCCACCGCACGCCGGCCTGGTGGCGGACCTCGACCTCGATCCCCGCCGCCTTCAGCAGAGGCAGAACCTGCGGCAGGGCGCGGTTGAGAAACAGCGATCCCTGGCTGCCGCCGAGCACCAGCAGCCTCGGTCGCGCGCCGACGGTCACGTCCGGAACGCTGAAGAAGTCCGCACGCACCGGGTTGCCCGTCCACTCGGCGGGCATCGACGGAAAGGCCGCCACCGCGTCTTCGAACCCGCAGCAGATGAGATCGGCAAACGGCGCCAGAAACCGGTTGGTCCAGCCGGGGATCGAGTTCTGCTCCTGCAGGACCACCGGAATGCCCTGCAGACCCGCCGCCGCCAGACCGGCCGCCGACGCATACCCGCCGACCCCGATCACGGCAACGGGTTGCAGCGCACGGACCGTGTGGACCGCCGTCGCGATGGCCCGCGGCAGCAGGGAGACCGCGCGGATCGCCGCGCCCGCGCTGCGCGCCTGCATGCCTTCGAGCTCGACCAGGGTGATCGGGAACCCGCGTTCGGGCACCAGCTCGGCTTCGAGCCCCCTCTCGGCGCCCAGCCAGTGCACGGCGATGTCGCGCGATTTGAGCTCTCGTGCCACGGCCAACCCCGGAAACACGTGGCCTCCGGTTCCGCCCCCCGCCACCACCACGCGGGCCCTCACGACCCCACCTCGCGCGACAGGTTGAGCAACACGCCGACCGACATCAGGCTCACCACCAGGTCGGTCTTGCCGTAACTCACCAACGGCAGGGGGATGCCCTTGGGCGGCAGCAGATCGAGGCAGACCGCCATGTGAACCAGGCTCTGGGCCGCAAATGCGATCGTGAGGCCGAAGGCGAGCAGCCCCAGCCGCGGGTCCTCGAGCCTGACCGCGACGACCATGCCGCGCCACGCGATGACCGCCGACAGGAGCAACAGGGTCGTCATGCCCACCACACCGAGCTCCTCCCCGGTGATGGCGAAGATGAAATCGGTGTGGGGCTCCGGGAGAAAGAACAGCTTCTGCAGCCCCGATCCGTAGCCGAGACCGAACACCCCGCCGCTGCCGATGGCGATCAGACTCTGGTCGCTCTGCCAACTCGCCGCGGCGGCCGCATCGGAGTCGAAGAACGCGCGCACCCTCGCCATCCGGTAGGGCGAGGCGACGATCGCCACCACCAACGCCACCGCACCGATACCCGCCGGCAGCGCCAGCAGACGCAGCGGCATGCCGGAGACAAAGGCCATGGCGCCGATGGTGACCAGCATCAGGGCCGCCGAACCGAGGTCGGGCTGGAGGGCGACCACCACCGTGGTCGCGACACACAGCGCCGCGAGAATGCCGAGCTGCCGCCGCGGCCAGCCCTTCCGGCTCGCCTCCGCCAGCAGGATGGCACTGACCAGGATCAGAGCCACCCGCGCCAGGACCGAAGGCTGCAGCGACAGACCGGCGACGCTCACCCAACGATGGGTGGCGGCCACCGGGCTCTGCAGGGAGGCCAGGAGCAGCAGCAGCCAGCTCGCGCCCAGTGCTCCCGCCGCCAGCCGGAGGTCGACCAGCAGCGACTTCCGCAGATGCATGCAGACGACCAGCAGGCCGAGGCCGATCATTCCGGTCGCGGCCTGCCAGGTGAAGAAGTAGGAGCCCGGGCGGCCGTAGCGCTCGGTGGCGATGAGCCACGACGCCGAGGCGAGAATGGCGAGCCCTACCCCCAGTTGGAGGAAGACCGCGGCAATCAGGAGGCGGTCGAAGCGCTGCCTTATGGGCACGGCGCCACCTCCCCCCGCGCGAGAGCGGCAAACCGGTCGCCGCGTTCGGCGTAGTTGGCGAACTGGTCGAAGGAGGCACAGGCCGGGGCCAGCAGCACCCACTGACCCGCCACTGCCGTTGCGCGAGCCCGCCGTACCGCTTCTTCCAGGGTGGAGCACTCCTCGACGGGCGCAGCTCCCGCCAGGCGCTTGCCGATCGCCGGCCCGTCCTCGCCGATCAGGTACAGACGCGCCACGGCCCGGCGAACCTCGTCCTCGAGGGGTGAAAAGGTCTGCCCCTTCGCCTGGCCGCCGAGGATGAGGTGGACCGACCCGTCGCCGTAGCCCTTCAGCGCAGCCAGGGTCGCACCGACGTTGGTCGCCTTCGAATCGTCAACCCACACCACCCCGCCGGCGGTGTGGACCGTCCGGTGGCGGTGTTCGAGGCCCTCGAACCGGCGCAGCACCGCCGCCATCGCCGGCCTCCCGGCGCCCAGAGCGGCCGCCGCCAACGACGCCGCGAGAGCGTTGGCGAGGTTGTGGATTCCGCTCAGCCTCACTTCGGCGGCCGCGAGCAGGGGCTCGCCGTCGAGCACCAGCGCACCCCGCTCGTACGACGCGTCGGCCTCCCGCTCGAGAGAGAACAACCGTTTGCGAGCCGCGGTCACCGTGGCCGCCACCGCGGGATCATCGGCGTTGAGCACCGCCACGTCGGCCTCGCCCTGGAATGCGAAGAGGCGTTGTTTGGCGGCGAGGTAGGAGGCCATGTCCGGGTGCCGCTCGAGGTGGTCCTGGCTGAGGTTGAGAAACACCGCCGCCCGCGGCGCCATCGCCGTCAACAACTCGGCCTGGAAGCTCGACACCTCCAGCACCCAGCTCTGCCAGCCGCCTTCCAGGACCATCTGCGACGCCGGGGTGCCGAGATTGCCTCCCGCCGCGACGCTCACTCCGTCCTCGCGGAGCATGAGAGCCACCAGCTCGGTGACCGTACTCTTCCCGTTGGACCCGGTGACGGCCGCCAGCGGCGCATCGCTCCGGTGGCGCCACGCGAACTCCAACTCCGTCGCCACGGCGACGCCCCGGGCGACCGCCGCCCGCACGATGTGGGAGTCCGGCGGCACGCCCGGCGACACCACCACCAACCCCACCCCGTCGAGACTCGATTCCGCGTGGCCGCCGGCGAACACGCGCGACCCGGCGGGAAGCTCGGCCAGGCGTGCGGCGAGGTCGGCCTCGGGCAGGCGATCGGTCACCCACACCTCGGCGCCGTCGGCGGCGGCCAGGCGCGCTGCCGCCAGACCGGACCGGCCCAGCCCGACCACCAGCACCCGCGGAGGAACGCCGAACCCCACCGTCACCTCAACTTCAACGTCGACAACCCGGCGAGGGCGAACACCACCGCGATGATCCAGAAGCGGATCACCACCTGGGTTTCGGCCCACCCGAGGAGCTCGAAATGGTGATGCAGCGGCGCCATCCGGAAGACCCTCTTGCCGCGCAGCTTGAACGACGCCACCTGGATGAGCACCGACAGCGCCTCGAGGACGAAGAGACCGCCGACGATGACCAGCAAGAGCTCCTGTTTGGCCACCACCGCGACGATGCCGATGCTCCCGCCCAGCGCCAGCGACCCCACGTCTCCCATGAAGACCTGGGCAGGGTGGCAGTTGAACCACAGGAAGCCCATGGCGGCGCCGGCGATGGCGCCGGTGAAGATCGCCACCTCGCCGGCCCCGGAGACCGGCACGATGCGCAGGTATTCCGCGATCCGCGCATGGCCCGCCACGTAGACGAACAGGGTATAGGTCGCGGCCGCCACCGCCACCGCTCCGACCGCGAGACCGTCGAGACCGTCGGTCAGGTTGACGGCGTTCGAAGAGCCCAGCAGAACGAAGGCCACGAACGGCACGTAGAAGATGCCCAGCGGCAGCAGCACATCTTTGAGAAACGGTACGGCGAGCGCGCCGGCGTGGGGCGCGGGCAGGGCCGCTGCGCGCGCCATCAAGCCCGCCGCCATCCCGACCAGCGTCAAGAGCAGGAACTTCTGACGGGTGGTGAGACCGGTGTTGTGGCGGCGCCGGACCTTGAGCCAGTCGTCGGCGAGCCCGATGCCGCCGTAGCCGAGGGTGACCAAAAGCACGGTCCAGATGTAGGGATTTTCGAGATCCGCCCACAACAGGGTCGAGATCGTGAAGCTGCCCACGATCAGGAGCCCGCCCATGGTCGGCGTCCCGGCCTTGACCTGGTGGTGCTGCGGCCCTTCCTCGCGGATCGCCTGGCGCACCTGCAGCGCACGCAGCCGGGCGATCAGCCACGGACCGGCCACCAGGCTGATGAAGAACGCGGTGGCGATGGCGAGACCGGTTCTGAAGGTCAGGTAGCGGAAGACGTTGAATCCGATGAAGGTGTGGCTCAGGGGTTGGATCAGCCAGTACAACATCAGGCCGCCTCCTCCCCCGCCAGGGCCGCCACCGTGCGGTCGAGACCGACCCCGCGTGAGCCCTTGACCAGCACCACGTCGCCCGAGCGCAGGAGATCTTGCAGGAGGGCGGTGGCCGCGGCTGCGTCCGCGGCCTGGTGGACGGCTTCGGCGGCGAGACCTGCTTCCCCGGCCGCCGCAATCAGCCGCGAGGCATCGGCGCCGCCGACCGCGATCAGCAGATCGCAAGCGGCCGCTGCCTCGCGGCCGACCCGGGCGTGCGCTTCGGCTGACAACGCACCGAGCTCGTACATTTCACCGAGAACCGCGACCCTCCGCCCAGGGGCGCGCGCGAGCAGCTCGAGCAGGCGCCGCATCGCCAGCGGCGATGCGTTGTAGCTGTCGTCGACCACCGAAACGCCGCCCCTCGTGTGCAGGATCCGGCCGCGGTGGGTGGGGGCGCGCAGCTCGCGGGCGGTCGCCGCGACATCCTCGGCCGTCACCCCGAAGGCCGTTGCCGCGGCCGCTGCCGCGAGCAGGTTCTCCGCCTGGTGGAGACCGGGCAGGGCGAGCTCCACCACGGCCTCGGAGCCCGGCAGAACGAGGTGAAAACTGCTGCCGAGGAGACCGCGGTCGTCGATGGCCTCGATCTTCGCATCGGCCCCCGCGCCGCCATATCGCACGACCCGCGCCCGGGTCTGATCCGGAAAGTCCTTCTGCCAGGGGTCGTCGGCGTTGATGACCAGCGCGCCGTCCGGGTCGAGCCACGGCAGCAGCTCGGCCTTGGCGCGGGCGATGCCCTCGAGGTCCGGAAAGAATTCGGTGTGGACGGGGGCGATCCTGGTGTAGAGCAGGACCTGGGGGCGGAGAATCTGCCCGAGCACCGTGAGCTCGCCCGGGCTGTTCATCCCGGCCTCGGCGACGAAGTTCTCGATGCCATCCGGCTGGGACAATATCTCCGACGGCAGGCCGAGAGTGTTGTTGCGGTTGCCCGACGACGAACCGGTGGGGCGATGGCGGCCGACCAACGCGGCGAGGAAATCTTTGGTGGTGGTCTTGCCCACCGAACCCGTCACCGCCGCCACCCGCCACCCACGCTCGCGGCGCTCGCGGGCGGCGAGCACGTGGTGCGCGACCAGCGGGTCGCCGACCCTGACCAGGGCCTTGCCGGCCGGCGGCGGCGCCAGTTCCACGTCCTTCCTCACGAGCGCCGCCGTTCCGGCGGCCAACGCCGCCGGCACGAATTCGTGGCCGTCGCGACGCTCTCCCGGCAGGGCGACATAGATGTCGCCGGGCCCGATCCGCCGCGAGTCCACCTCGGCTCCGAGGACGATCACATCGGCGTCCCCCTCGAGGGTCCCGTCGACGATGCGGGCGAGCTCGGCGGCCGTCATCCTCACCGGAGCCTCCGCGCGAGCGTCCGCACCACGTCCTGATCCGAAAACGGCGTCTTTTCGTCGCCGATGGCCTGGAAGGCCTCGTGCCCCTTGCCCGCCACCAGGACCAGCGATCGCTCGTCGGCCATCTCGAGGGCGGTCCTGATCGCCTCTCGTCGATCGAGCACCACCAGCGGCTCGGCGCCGGCGGCGCGAACGCCGTCGGCCACGGTTTCGGCGATAACGGACGGGTCCTCCGAACGCGGGTTGTCGGAGGTGACGATCTGCACGTCCGCGAGCTCGCCGACCGCGTAACCCATGGGTCCCCGCTTGCCGCGATCACGATCTCCGCCGGCGCCGAAGACGACGATCAACCGGCGGTCGGTGATCCGGTCCAGCGCCTGGAGAACCGATCGCAGACCTTCCGGCGTGTGGGCGAAGTCGACGAATACCGGGAACGGCAGCTTGGTGGTGATCCTCTCGAGACGGCCACTGAGCGGCCGGGCGCGTTTGAGACCGCGGCGGATCGCCTTGGGGCCGAGACCGGCCGCGCTGGCCGCCGCCGCCGCGGCCAGCCCGTTGCGCAGGTTGTGGACGCCCACCAGAGGCAGCCGGACGGCGAGCTCGGTCTCCGGCAGCCGAAGGTCGAAACGGCTGCCATCGAGGTCGCTCATCACCATCCGGGCGCACACCGCTCCGCGGTCGAGGCCCCACGAGATGTCGCCCTCGCGTTGATCGTCCAGGAGACGGGCTCCCCACGGGTCGTCGACCGGCAGGACCCGACGGCCGCCGGGCGCGAGGTGCTCGGTAAAGAGGTGCCGTTTGGCATCGAAGTAGGATTCCATGTCGCCGTGGTAGTCGAGGTGGTCACGGGTGAGGTTGGTCCACACCGCGACGTCGAACTCCAGCCCGGCGACCCGGTCCTGGCACAGGGCGTGCGAGGAGACCTCCATGGCCACGTTCTTCGCGCCGGCCTTGAGCGCCCGCGCGAGGACCGGTGCGAGGTCGGTGGCCTCGGGCGTGGTGCGTTCGCTCGCGATTTCGGTGCCGTCCGGAAGCATCACGCCGAGCGTCCCAACGAAGACGGTCGGGTGGCCGGCGGCGTTGAGGATCGTGCTGATGAGGTGGGCCGTCGTGCTCTTGCCGTTGGTCCCGGTGACTCCGATCATCCTCATCTTGTGTTGCGGATTGCCGGCGAGGATCCAGGCGGCGCGCGCCATCGCCGGCCGCACCTGCTTGACCTTGATCCACGGAATACTGATCCGCTCCGGC
The DNA here is from genome assembly GCA_963823345.1 of Candidatus Sulfomarinibacteraceae bacterium. Lineage (GTDB taxonomy): Bacteria > Acidobacteriota > Thermoanaerobaculia > Thermoanaerobaculales > Sulfomarinibacteraceae > Sulfomarinibacter. The sequence goes on along the minus strand of CAWGLE010000004.1, from coordinate 573,903 downwards.
CGCCGGCGGTCGCTGAGAACCGCCGCCGCCCCGGCGGCGACCGCCTGGTCGACAAACGTCACACCGTGAGCGCGCTCACCTGGAATCGCGGCAAACATCGACCCCGGCCGTACCGACCGCGAGTCGTGGGTGATGCCCCGGACGTCGACCGCGCCGTCGCCGACCATCTTGCCCTCGCGGAGGCGCTTGCAGAGGGTGCTCACCTTCATGCGTCGCCTCCCGCAACCGCGACCTGGTTCTGCGCCAGGCGGGGATCGGTGTCCTCGACGGCGACGGACGGCGGAATATCGAGAATCGTCACCGCCGCGTTCGCGATCTCGGAAAACACCGGCGCCGCCACGGTGGAGGCCCAGAAATCCAGCTCCGCGGGGTCCTCAACCACCACCACGATCACCAGCCTGGGATCGGGCATCGGCAGAAACCCGGCAAACCAGGACGTGTGATGGCCGTCGTCGTAGGTCCCGTTGACGGCGCGCTGTGCGGTCCCGGTCTTGCCCGCGACGCGGTAGCCGGGAACCGCCGCGAGCGTGCCCGTCCCGGAGTTCACGACCCCTTCGAGCATCGCGCTCAGACGGCGGGCCAATCTCTCGTCAAGAACTCTGGTCGCCACGCCCTCGCTCCCGGCGGCGTGGCCGCCGGTGTCCGACTGGACCAGGACCGGCTTCGGCAAGACACCGCCGTTGGCGATGGCTGCGTAGGCCAGCGCCATCTGCAGCGGGCTGACCGTGATTTCCTGGCCGAGCGCGAACCCCGCGGAGCTCATCTTGGACCAGGACCGGGTCTCCGGCATCAGGCCCCGCGCCTCGGCCGGAAAGTCGATGCCCGACCGCCGCCCGAAACCCAGGGCCGAGAACGAGCCCCAGAGCAGCCGGTCGGGCACTCGTTCCGCAGCCAGGATGATGCCGACGTTCGCCGAATACACGACGACCTCGTCGAGGGTGTACCTCCCCGGTTCGGCGTGGTCGCGGACCCAGTGTCCCGCCACCTGGGTGCCGCGCTTCGTGCAGTCGAAGCGCTCCCCGTCGCGAACCACGCCGGCGGCCAGGGCGGCAGCGGCAACCACGGGCTTGACGGTCGATCCCGGTTCGAGGGCGTCCTGCACCGGACGCAGCCGCCAGTTCTCCGCCGGCGCCGCGCCGGGGTTCGCGGGATCGAACGAGGGCAGTGACGCGAGGGCCAGAATCCGACCCGTCCACGGGTCGACGACCACCGCCGACGCCGCCTTCGCCCCATGAGTCGCCACGGCGTTTTCGAGCGCCGCCTCGCACCGCGCCTGGAGCCGGGCGTTGAGCGTCAGCTCGAGATCGTATCCGGCGCGACCGCTCTGCAGCCGTTCCAGCCGGACCTTGCGGCGGATGGCGTCGTTGACCGCCAGGTACTGTTCGGGCTCACCGCTGAGGTAGGCGTCGTACTGGTGCTCGAACCCCGAGCGTCCGACCGTGTTGAGCTCCTCGCGGCCGACGAACCCCACCACCGGAGCGGCGAGGCGCTGCTGCGGGTAGATGCGCGCGAAGTCCGGCACCAGCACCACCGCCCGGACGGCCAGCTGGCGGACCTCTTCGGCAATGTCGCGCGGCACCCGCTGCGCCAGCCACACCGATCGCGGGCCCTGGCGGAGGCGGCGCGCCAGCTCACCCCTGGGGGTGTCGAGCAGGGCCGCCGCGGCGCGGGCAAACAGCTCCGGGTACTCCAGAATCCGGGTGTCCACCTGGATCGCCACCCGTTCCACCGAGGTCGCGAGAATGTAGCCGTCGGCGGTCCGGATCGTCCCGCGTGGCCCGGGAACCGTGATCACCTGACGCTGCTGGCGGAGGGCGAGCTCTCTCCATTCGGCGTGCTCGAGAACACCGACCTGAACGCTGCGTCCGAAGACCAGAGTGGCCCCGAGCGCGAGCACCGCCGCAACCGCGAGAAAGCGGCGGCGGTTCACTCCACCACCTCGGGCACCGCGGCCGCGATCAGCCCGGCCGGCGCCGACGGCACCAGCCCGAGCCTGCCGGCGCGTTCCGCCAGACGCTGCGGGCTGCGTTCGCTCTCCAGCTCGAGCATGAGATCGCGCTCGCGTTGCTCGAGCTCGCGCACCTGGGCCCGCAGCCGGATCAGCTCGTAGTGGATGGAGGTGCTCTTGAGCCGCGGCCACCCCACCAGCCCGAGGGCCACCACGACCAGCGCCGACACCGCGAGCAGCGCGGTCAGGACGTGCGGCCAGCGATGGTCCCGCTGCGGGATGAAGAAGCGGTTGCTCGAGCTCAGGCCGGGGAGGTTCATGCCGAACCCCTCCCCCGGCGTTCGGCCGCCCGCAGCCGGGCCGAACGCGCCCTCGGGTTGCGTTCGACCTCGTCGTCGTCCGGCCGGACGGGAGCGCCGGTCACCACTCGCAGGACCTCCTCGCGTTCGCATCGGCACACCGGAAGACCCGGAGGGCAGGTGCAACGGCCTTCGAGCCGCCGCATCGTGTGTTTGACGATCCGGTCCTCGAGCGAGTGGAATGCGATCACCGCGATCCGTCCGCCCGGCCGCAACGCGCGGGCCGCCGGTTCGAGAAACCTCTCGAGCTGGCCGAGTTCGTCGTTGACCGCGATCCGCAGCGCCTGGAATGTCCGCGTCGCCGGATGGATCCGGTGCTCGCCGCCGCGGACCACCGAGCGCACCAGACCGCTCAGCTCGCCGGTGGTGCGCAGCGGGGCGTCGCCGCGCCGCGCGACGATCGCGCGGCTGATCGCGCGTGCGTGCCTCTCCTCGCCGTAGTCGCGGAGGATCCTCACCAGCTCCTCCCAATCGGCCGTCTCCAGGAGGTCCGCGGCCGTCGGGCCCGCGGCGCCCATCCGCATGTCGAGCGGTCCGTCGCTCTGGAATGAAAAGCCCCGCTCCGGAGTGTCGAGCTGCAGGGACGAACACCCGAGATCGGCGAGGATCGCCGACGGGGGCTCCAGCTGCAGCCGGTCGAGGATCGCGGGGAGCTGGTCGAAGGCGCTTTCCACGAGCCGCACACGGTCCGAGAATTCCCGCAGCCGTTCCCCGGCGCGGGCCAGCGCGACCGGGTCACGATCCAGCCCGACCAGCCGAAATCCCGGCTCCGCCCGAAGCAGGGCTTCGGCGTGCCCTCCGAGACCGACCGTCGCGTCGATGACAAGGCCCGGCGCAGCGGGGGCCAGCAGCTCCACCACCGGGCCGGTGAGCACAGGGAGGTGTTCGGAGGCCACTGCCCTCCTCCATCACAGCTCCAGCTGCGCGAGTTCTTCCAACTCCTCATCACTCAGCGAAGCCTCTTCGAGGAAGGTGGCTGCGCGCGAGCGGTTGGTGACGGCGAGGTGGTTGATGCGACCCGAGATCACGACCTCACCCTCGACGTTGACCATCTCCCGCAGCAGCGCCGGCACCAGGATCCGCCCGTGGTCGTCGACGTCCAGAAGCTGGCCGTAGTTGACCCGCTCGACCAGCTTGAGCACCGCAGGTTTCATCGCCGGCTTCTTGAGGAGTTGTTCCTCCACCGCCTGCCACACGGCCAGCGGATAGACTCGGAGCTCGTGGGGGAAGAAGGAACACACGTAGACCTCGCGCCCGAAGCCGGCTTCGAGCTGCTCGCGAAGACGTGCCGGCAGCTTGACGCGACCCTTGGCGTCGATGGTTGCCGGGAACCCTCCTCGGAAACGCTCCACGCTGCCCCCTTGACCTTGAAGTGGGCTTCCTGACCGCTCTGATGACCACTCCGGACCGAATTCGACCACTTCTGACCACCCCATCATGATCTGCCGCGGACAGCATGTCAAGGGTTTGGGCTCCAACGAGATACGCACTCTTGAGATCTCTTCTCGCACGTTTTCAGCCGTTTTCCCGATCCACCACAACATGTGGGGGTGAGATTTGGTATCACCCCAACATGTAGTAGGACGACGGGTCCCGGATTCCCGCGAAGGGACCTGAAAAGATTTGCCGTAGAATGGGCGGCGATGACTGACCCGGCAATCCGCCGCGTGGGCGTTGTTCTCAAGACCTCCAGCTCCGGGGCCGCGGAGCTCGGTCGACAGCTGCTTGCCGAGCTCGACCGTCTCGGTCTCGAGGCGGCGGTCGACAGCGAATCGGCCGAGGTTCTCGGCAACGACGACGGTATCGACCGTGAGCACCTCGCGAGCCTGGTCGATCTCATCGTCGTGATCGGCGGTGACGGCACGCTGCTTTCGGTGACCCGCGGCGCCCTCGGAGGGACGCCGATTCTGGGTGTCAACATGGGCACGCTGGGATTTTTGACCGAACACCCCGCCGACCACTTGATGAAGGTCCTCCACGCGACTCTCGAGGGCCGGGTCGACGTGGTGCGCCGGGAACGCCTCACGGTGACGGTGGAGAACCCGAACAGGGAACAGATCACACGCTGCGTCCTCAACGATGCGGTGATCAACAAGTCGGCCCTGGCCCGCATGCTCGTGTTGGGGGTCCACGTCAACGGCGCCTTCGTCAGCCGGTTCAAGGCCGACGGACTGATCGTCGCCACCCCGACCGGTTCGACCGCCTACAACCTGTCGGCCGGCGGGCCGATCCTGTACCCCAACCTCGAGATCCTCGTCGTCACGCCGATCTGTCCCCACGCCCTGACCAACCGCCCCATCGTGCTGTCGCTGGACTCGACGATCGAGATCCGGCTCGAGAGTCACACGGAGGAGGTGTGGTTGACCCTCGACGGGCAACAGGGTTTCCCGATCGGGGCCGAGGACCTGGTGACCATCCGGGCCTGCCCGGATCCGGTGATGTTGATCGCCGACCCGAGCCGGTCCTACTTTCAGGTCCTGAATCGGAAGCTGAAGTGGGGAGAGCGGGGCGGGTGAGATACCGCCACCTCAGACGCACGGTCATCGCCGTGCTGGCGACCGTTGCCTTCGTCCTGGTTTCCGGGCTTCTGATCCGTGCGGTCCTCGAGGCCGGACCGACCCGTCGTGCGGCGATCCGCTGGATCGAGCGGCGGGCCGCCGGCTTCGGCGCCGAGGTCGAGGTCGGCGATTTCCACTGGAGCGTGGTGCCACCCGGTGTGGATCTCGACGACGTTCACCTCCGGGCCCCGGGCATCGCCGCCGACGTCGAGGCTCTCCATGCGGACCTCTCGCGCCTGTGGCTCACCCGCCGCACGATCGTGCTCGGAACCGTGGCCGCCCGCGGGGTCCGATTGTCGCTCGAGGGTCTGCCGAAGTCCTCCGGCTCCGGTGATCGGCCCATCAAGTTCCGCATCCAGCACCTCGAGCTCGCCGACGTGCAGTTTGAGGGAGTCGACCTGCCGGGCGGTCTGTCGCTCGACCTCGACGGGGTTCGCGGCGGCTGGACGGGCGAAGGCGACGCCGCGGGCGGTTACGCCGAGATCGCCAAGGCCATCGTCCGCATCGGCAAGATGGAGCCCCTCCAGACGGCCGTCAACGCCCGCTTCACCCTCTCCGACGAGGGGTTGGCGCTTCCCACCTTTCATCTCACGGGGGTCGGGTTCACCCTCCACGGACACGGCCGGGTCACCGCCGCCGGGGCGAAGTTCGACGCGTCCGGACCGCTCGACATCGGGTGGCTGGACGGTTTCATCAAGACCCACGGCCTGCTCAGCGGCAGCGCCGTCGTCGAGCTCGCCCTCGACACCGCATCGTCCGAGTTGCTGCGGGCGGCGATTGTGGCGCCCCACATCGGGGTCGGGAGTTTCCCGCTCGACGATCTTCAAGGCAGCATCTCGCTGGTCGGGAAGAGCCTCCACGGAACTCTCGACCGTGCACGATTTCACCGTGGAACGCTGCGCGGGACCTATCATCTCGCCGAGCTCGGCGGAGACTACCCGCACGCTGTGGAGCTCGAGGGCTCGGGGATTTCGCTCCGGGGATTCCTCGGCGATCTACGGGTCGAGCCGGCCGGGCTCGCGGCGACGCTCGACATCTCCGCAAACGGAAGATGGAACGGCCGAGCCTTCCCTTCCGGGCTCGGTCATGCGGCGCTGCAGTTTCACGCGGCGTCTCCCGGCATCGAGGTCGAAGGGCCGCTGGCCGTTGACCTGACCGGTGAGGGCTTCTTCCGGTTCGATTCTTCGGAACTGTCCCTCGGCGGCGCCGCCACCCGCTGGCAGGGGGCCCTCACGATCGGCACCTGGGAACCCGCCTGGTCGATCACCGCGGACGGGGCCGAGTTCGCGAAGATCGTCCCCATGGTCAACGCCTGGGTCGGCTCGACCGCCCTGCCGCCCGAGCTCGAAGGCACCGGAGATCTCGAGGTCAACCTGAGCGGCCCGTTTCGCGATCTCACGGTGCTGGCCCGGGTCGACGCCCGGCCGCTGCGGCTGCCGCCGGTCACCTTCGACCGGCTGGTCGCCGACGTCACCATCGCGCACTCACTGCTGCGGATCGGCTCCGCCCGGTTCCAGATCGCCGACGGACTCGGCGAGATCGAAGGCGGGCTCACCTGGGACCCGGCGGTCGGCGACGAGCAGCTGAATCTCGACATCCGCGGACACAAAATCCCCCTCGCCGCCGTGGCGTCGTGGATCGATCTCCAGCCATGGGTCGACAGCGGGCTGCTGTCGTTCGACGGCGAGCTTGGCGGACCCATCGCCTTGCCGCGCGGGTCGTGGATCGCGGAGATCGAAGATCTTGCGCTCGGCGGGTTGCAGCTCGGAACGGCGTCAACCGGTATCGAGCTGGCCGACGCCCGATTTTTTTGCCGCGATCTGCGCTGCGACCGGGGCCTCGCCGCGAAGATCTGGTGGGATGTGGCCGCCGCGCACATCACCGGAAACCTGCGGTGGCCGGACATGCCGCTCGGCGGACTGGGAGAAGCGGTCGCCCACCTCGCCGGCGACACCGCGGATGTCACGCTCGACTTCGACCTGCCGATCGGCGGTGAGATGGCGGCCGAGCTGGTGGCAACCTCCGAGCGCGGACGCCTCGAGGTGGTTCAGGGCCCCGAAACCGTCGAGGTCACGGCGGACATCGAAGGGGCGGCGAATGTCCGCACGAACCTTCGCCGCACCGCCGATGGCGGGCTCCATGGCAGGGGTGAGTTTGTCATGTCGTCGGCCAAGGAGCTCCTCGCGCTCCTGGGTCCCGACGTCGGGGTGCCGCTCACCGGCACCGGCCGTGCCGACTTTGATGTCGATTGGGGCGACGAAGCCTGGCCGCGGGTGAACGGTACCATCCAGGCGCTCGACCTCGGCCTGGCCGATCGATCTGTCGAGCTGATCGAGCCCGCGGACTTCTCGTTGTCGGCGGACGGGTTCACCGTCCCGGGTCTGCGGGCGCGCGCCCTCGAAGACGAGTTTTTCGTTCGCTGGACGATTGGCGGCGACGGCCGACTCGCCGGCAACGTCTCGGGAACCATGGACACCCTGCTGTTGCGGTACCTGCTTCCGGACTGGGAGCCGGCGGGTCGGGCGACCGGCATCGTCGAGGTCCTGGGAACCGTCGACGCGCCGCTCTTCGAGGGCATCGCCGAGATCCACAAGGGGTCGTTCCGGCTGCCCGGGACCCGCACCATTCTCTCGCAGGTCGAAGGCGTGGTCCTCCTGTCGTCGGGCGAGGTGCTGCTCGAGGGCATGACCTTCCGCATCATGGGTGGGCGCGGCAGCTGCGGCGGCCGCATCCGCCAACGCGAGGACTCTCTGTTTCTGACCCTCGACGGCACCGCGGAGGGAGTCCGTTACGAAGTGCTCCCCAACCTCGAAGCCCGGCTCTCGGGGACCTGGCGTCTCAGCGGACCGGTGACCGGGCTCAATCTTGCCGGCGACCTCGACATGGATCGTCTGAGCCTCACAACCAAGGACGACCCGGCGGCGTTGCTGATCAAATGGCTCGGCAGCACCGGCAGATCGCCCGCCGAGGGCGGGCTCAACCTCAACCTCCACGTCGAGTCCGACGAGACCATCAATCTCCACAACCCGTTCGTTCGCCTGACCGGATCGGCCAGCCTCGACATCACCGGCACCTCCAACCAGCCGGGGCTCATCGGCCAGGTCGAGGTGCTCGAGGGCGGCGACGTGACGCTGCTCGGCAACCGCTACGAGGTCGAACGCGGCAGCCTCACCTTCTCCAACCCCCAGGGGATCGACCCCTTTCTCGATCTGCAGGCCTCCACCTGGGCGCAGGAGTACCAGATCACCGTCAACCTGTCGGGAACCTTCGACCACTTCGTCTCGACCGCGGTGTCGACGCCGCCGCTCAGCGCGCCGGAGATCTACTCCCTGCTCGGAGTCGGGTACCGCAGCGAGGCTCTCGGCGCCGGCGCCATGGGGCTCGGTCTGGCGTCTTCCATCCTGTCGAGCGAGCTGACGTCGGTCCTCAGCGAGAGGGCCCAGCTCGTGCTGCCCATCGACCAGGTGCGGGTGGACCCGTTTTCGGCCAATTCCACTGGCAACCCCACCGCCCGGCTGTCGGTCATCAAACAGCTGACACCCTCGTGGACGGTGATCTTGCAGACCACCCTTTCCGGCGAGCGGGAGCAGATCGTGGTCAGCCGCTGGTACCTCGCGCCGGGCTTGTTCCTCGAAGCCGGCCAGCACGAGGACGGCTCCTATTCGCTCGACCTCAAGCTCCGGCGGCCCTACTGACGCCATGAAATCGATCGTCTCCTTCCGACCACCGTTCAGGCCCCTCCGGGCAGCGCTGTTGGCGGCGGGGCTGTTGCCGCTGGCCGCGGTAGCGCCGGCAGCCGCCGAGGGACCGCCGATGGTCACCAGCGTTCGCGTCGAGGCCACCGGCCCGGTCGACAAAGCGGCCGTGGCCGAGGTTCTCGAGCTCGAGGGTGGGTGCGCCCCTCAACCGCCAGCGGCTGCGCGAAGTCATCACCACCCTCTATGCCGGCGGCGAGGTGGAAAGCCTGCGCGTGGAGAGCACCGAAACTGCCGGCGGCGTCGAGATCCTGGTGCGGCTGAGCTACCGATCGACGCTCTCGAAGGTGCAAGTCCGCGTCAACAAGCCGATCCTCCGGGTCTGGATCCATCGCTGGCTGCAGCTCGAGCCCGGCGACCCGGTGACCGCCGCCGGCATCGAGGTCAGCCGGCGCCGGGTCGAGCGTCGGTTGTTCGAGCGGGGTTATGCCGACGCCACCGTCGAGGCCTACCTCGATTACGACCGCACGTCGAACACGGTGGCGATCGAGTTCGAGGTCGCCCAGGGCGCCCGACAGGTCCTGGAGAAGGTGACCCTCGAGGGTCTGGACACCGAGGAGCGGGCTGCCGCCGCTCAGCCGAATGCCAAGAACGGGGCGCGCCTCACCTCGCGGTTCGAAGAGCGGGTGCGGACCCGCACCGAAGCCAACCTCCGCAGCATGGGTTTCTGGGAAGCCGAGGTCCTCGACGCCACCCGGCTGGCGGACGGCCCCGCGGTCGAACTCGTGCTCCGGGTCGACCCGGGGCCGATGTACCGGCTCGAGCTGGAAACCCCGCCGGAGAGCGAGAAGGTCGCCGCCGGCGCTTTCCCCGATCCGGCCGACGGCGATGTCCACCCCGCCCAGACGGACGCTCTCGCTGATCAGGTCCGCGAGCAGCTCCAGGAGGCCGGATACCTGCTCGCCGAAGTTCGGGCAGATCTCCTCGAAGAGAGCGGCGAAATGGTCCTCCGGCTCGAGGTCCACCCCGGCAACAAGCTGGGAGTCGAGGCGGTGGAGTTTCCGGGGGCGGACCGCCTGGTCGCCGGCGCGCTCGCGAACGTGGTCACGGTCCGCAAAGGAAAGACCGGGGGACGCTTTGGCCAGCGCATCAGCGACGCGACGCTCGCGGCCGACCGGACCGCTCTCGTGGAGCACTACCACCTCGAGGGATTTCCGTACGTCGAAATCGGCGCGCCGCGGTGGGTGCCCACGGAGGGCGGGAAAGCGGTCTCGGTCGAGTTCCCGATCACCGAGGGCGAGCGGTGGATCGTCGACGAGGTCCGGGTCGAAGGACTGCCGGTCGAGACGGCTGCCGACCTCGAATTCCGGCCGCTCGGACTCGCCGACGGTTCGTCGTGGAGTCCAGGCGCCGTCGACAGAGCCCAGCACCGTCTCCAGGAGGCGCTCGCCGACACCGGCTACCCCGAGGGGCGGGTGAGGGTGGAGGTCGATACCTCGCAACCCGGCAAGGCCCGGGTCGTCTACCAGGTCGACCCCGGCGCCTTCGTACGGGTCGGCGACGTCATCATCGCCGGTCTGCTTCACACCCGCGAGCAGCTGGTGGCGACCGTCGTGGAGCGGGCCGGGGTCGTGACCGGGGAGCCGCTGTCGCGCGGCCGGCTGCTCGCCGCCCAGCGGGGCCTGTACGAGCTCGGCCTGTTCCGGAGGGTCGAGGTGGTTCCCATGCCCGGCCACGAGCACCGGGCCGAACGGAACATCGTCATCCGGTGCGAGGAAGGCGAGCAGAAGTCCTACCTCTTCGGCATCGGCTACTCGAACGTGGACGCGGCGCGGTTGATCCTCGGGTGGTCGCACCTCAACCTGCTCGGCCGCGCCTACGCCTTTTCGGCGGAGGTCTCACTGTCGCAAACCCAGCAGCAGTACTCGTTGTCGCTGCGCAAACGGCGCATTTTCGGGCTGCCGGTGCCGGGCTACCTCGCCGTCTACCGCACGGATGAGACCCTTGCCGACCGCGATCTCCTGCGGCGCGGTCTGTGGATCGATTTCGGCGACCGCCTCAAACGACCGCTGCGACCGTGGTTCCGGTACGAGTACGAGATCATCCAGCCGCAGAACCTGCCCGATGTCCCGTTGCCCACGCTCCCCGCCGAGTTGCAGGAATCGAAGGTCGCGTCGATCACGCCGAGCCTCGAGTGGGACACGCGGGACAACCCGTTGGCGCCGGAGAAGGGGGTCTTCGCCTCCGCGTCGGCGCAGTACGCCTTTCCCGCATTTCTCGCCGACGAGCACTTCCTCAAGGTCCAGCTCGGGGGCACCGTCTACAAACCCATCTGGAGGGGATTTGCCGCAGCCGGTCTGCGTCTCGGTGTGATCGAGCCCTTCGACAAGCTGCCCGACATCCCGGAAAACCTCCAGATCCCTTTCGCCTACCGCTTTTTCGCCGGCGGCCGGACGACTCACCGGGCCTTCGACACCGACGACCTCGGCATCCCCGGACAGACCATCGTCGACGGCAACCCCCTGGGCGGCAACGCGCTGATCCTGCTGAACCTCCAGTACCGCCGTCGTATCGTGGGTGAGTTTTTCGCCGAGGCCTTCGTCGACGCCGGCAACGTCTGGGGCTCTCCGTCACAGATCGACTTCGGCGACATCCGGTGGGGTCCCGGTCTCGGCATCCAATACCGGACACCCGCCGGTCCGCTGCGCGCCGAGTACGCCTGGAAGATCGATCCCCGACCCGGTGAGTCGGGGGGCCAGTTCTTCGTCAGCTTCGGCGTACCGTTCTAGGCGTTTGAACGTTGTAACGTTTGAACGTTCAAACGTTTGAACCCCTCCACGGCGACGATGGTAGGATATCGGCCGGTTATGACTCACTCATTCGTTCCTTGGCTTCTGTTGGCCGGCGGGATCGTCGGTCTCGCGGTCGGCGCGAATTGGCTGGTGGACGGCGCCTCGCGGCTCGCCCTGCGGTTCGGCATCTCGCCGATGGTGGTGGGACTGACCGTGGTGGGTTTCGGCACGTCGATGCCTGAGTTCTCAGTGTCGGTGCTGGCCGCCGCCCGCGGCAGCTCCGACCTCAGCCTCGGCAACGCGGTCGGCTCCAACATCATGAACCTGCTGCTGGTGCTCGGCGTGGCGGCGGTGGTGGTCCCGATCCACGTCATCGGCGCCCGCAAGGTGCTGGTGCGCGACCTCGTCTTCGGTCTCGTTCCCGCCGCCATCCTGCTGATCATGGCGAGGAACGGGAACATCTCACGCGCGACCGCCGGGCTGTTGCTGGTGGTTTTCGCGGCCTTCCTCTGGATGGCGCTGACCCAGACGCGGAAGGCGGACGCCACCGATCTGGTGGTGACCGGGTCGCCGCTTCGTCACCTCGCAATCACCATCGTCGGCATCGCGGTCCTGGTCGGCGGTTCGGAGATGCTGGTGAGGGGTGGGGTCGAGCTCGCCCGCCGCTTCAGCGTTTCGGAGGCGGTCATCGGCCTCACCCTGGTGGCCTTCGGCACGTCGCTGCCGGAGCTCGCCACATCGGTGACGGCGGTCCTCAAGGGCGAGTCCGAGATCGGCGTCGGCAACGTGCTCGGCTCCAACGTCTTCAACCTCGGCATGGTGGTGGGCACGGCCTTTTTGATCCGCCCCGGTACGGTCTCGACCTTTGTCATCTTCCAGGACATCCCGATCCTCATCGCCTCGACTCTGGTCGTCGGTCTCATCGTTTTGCGCGACGGCCGCATCAACCGCTGGGAAGGCGCGCTGATGCTCAGCATCTTCACCGCCTACCTGATCTTCATTGGAGTGAGAGGCAGCTGAGCGGGAAATTTCGAATTTCGGATTTCGAATTTCGGATTTCGGAAACCCTGCCGCCCTCCTCCAGCTGAATGTCATCCAAACCCGGCCCGAGGAGACTCTGAAGGTGGGCTGAAGCCCACCCTACCAGTCCGCTCAATCTGTTGGTCCGAAGTAGGGTGGGCCTTGGCCCACCTTCAGTATCGCTGCTGGCGAGTGGACCGCAATCGCATCGCTGCGCACTGCAGGAATCCGCGTCGTCATCGAACGCTGACCCTGCCCCATTGGGGCTCTGGATAGCACGGGAGGACACGTGTGGGGTGGATGGGTGGAAAATCCGAAATCCGAAATCCGAAATCCGAAATTCAGCTCTTGTAGATTTGCTGCCTTCTGAGTTCCTTGAGCCGGTCGCGGAGGCGCGCGGCCTCTTCGAACTCGAGGTTCTTGGCGGCCATCCGCATCCGTTTCTCGAGCTCGGTGATGAGCTTGCTGAGTGAGACACCGTCCTCCGGCATGCCGTCGTCGTCGTCGGCCACCCGCATCAGCCTCGAGCCGGGGCCGTAGAAGTCGAGCTCGGCCATGGCCAGCAGCGGGCTCGCCACGTCCTTGATGATGCTCTTCGGCTCGATGCCGTGCTCGGCGTTGTACTCGGCCTGTCGTGCGCGCCGGCGGCGGGTCTCCGAAAGCGCCCGCTGCATCGAGCCCGTCTCCCGGTCGGCGTAGAGAATCGCCTTCCCCTCCAGATTTCTCGCGGCGCGGCCGATGGTCTGGATGAGTGAGGTCTCGGAGCGCAGAAAGCCCTCCTGGTCGGCATCGAGGATCGCCACCAGCGACACCTCGGGCAGATCGAGGCCCTCCCGGAGCAGGTTGATCCCCACCAGGACGTCGAACTCTCCCTTGCGCAGATCGGCGAGGATGGCCGACCGTTCGAGGGTCTTGATCTCCGAGTGGAGATAGCGGACCCGCACGTCGACCTCGGCCAGATAGGCGCTGAGGTCTTCGGCCATGCGTTTGGTCAGGGTGGTGACGAGGACCCGTTCGCCGCGCGCCACGACCTCGCGGATCTCCGCCAGCAGATCGTCCACCTGGTGCGCCGCCGGCCGCACCTCGACCTGCGGATCGAGCAGCCCGGTGGGCCGGATCAGCTGCTCCACCACCTCACCTTCGCTGTGTTCGAGCTCGTAGGGCCCGGGGGTCGCCGACACGAAGACCACCTGGCGGATGCGTTGCTCGAACTCCTCGAACATCAGTGGCCGGTTGTCGAGGGCCGACGGCAGGCGGAAGCCGAAGTCCACCAGCGTCTGTTTGCGCGAACGGTCGCCGTGGAACATCCCGCCGACCTGCGGCACCGTGACGTGCGACTCGTCGATGATGCACAGGAAATCGTCCGGGAAGTAATCGAGCAGGGTCGGCGGCGGTTCGCCCGCCAGACGCCCGGTGAGGTGGCGCGAGTAGTTCTCGATGCCCGAGCAGTAGCCGAGCTCGGTCAGCATCTCGAGGTCGAAGTTGGTGCGCTGTGCGAGCCGCTGCGCCTCGAGCAGCTTGTCCTGGGCGTTGAGCTCGGTCAGCCGCTCGTCGAGCTCGACGCGGATCCCGTCGATCGCCTTCAACAGCTGCGAGCGTGGGGTCACGTAGTGGGTCCGCGGGTAGATCGGGAGCCGCTCCAGCTCCTCCACCACCGCACCGCGCACCGGGTCGATGCGCTCGATCTTCTCCACCTGGTCGCCCCAGAACGAGATCCGCACGGCGGTGTCGTCGTAGGGTGGGTAGATCTCCAGCGTGTCGCCGCGCAGCCGGAACGACCCGGGGGCGAGGTCGAGGTGGGTGCGCTCGTACTGCATCTTGGCGAGCTGGCGGAGGATGTCGTCGAGCGGCTCCTCCCGGTCCTTCTCGAACAGCTGCAGCATGCCGAAGTACGCCTCGGGCGACCCGAGACCGTAGATGCAGCTCACCGAGGCCACGATCAGGACATCGCGGCGCTCGAAGAGCGACCGCGTGGCCGACAGGCGCATGCGGTCGATCTCCTCGTTGATCGAGGTCTCCTTCTCGATGAAGGTGTCGCTGGTCGGCACGTAGGCCTCGGGCTGGTAGTAGTCGTAGTAGGAGACGAAGTACTCCACCGCGTTGTCGGGGAAGAAGGCCCTGAACTCCTGGTAGAGCTGGGCGGCCAGGGTCTTGTTGTGGCTGAGCACCAGGGTCGGCCGGTTGGTCGCCTCGATCACCTTGGCCATGGTGAAGGTCTTGCCCGAACCGGTGACCCCGAGCAGGGTCTGGAAGGCGACCCCGCCGTCCACCCCCTCCACCAGCTTCTCGATCGCCTGCACCTGGTCGCCGGCGGGCTCGAAAGGTGTTTTGAGGGTGAAACGGGAAGAGGTCATGAAATTTCGGATTTCGGATTTCGGATTTCGGATTTCCCGTCCACCCTCCCCCGGCTCAGAAGGCTCCGCTGGTGGTGGAGGAAATCGGCTGCACAGTCATCCTCGAGCAGCTGCATGGAAGGGGGTGGCAGGGTGGCAATCCGAAATCCGAAATCCGAAATCCGAAATCCGAGCTGCAGCGGTGGTATCCCCGACTCCTCGATCACCCTCTCGATATAGACGCTGAGCCCGCTGACCTCGTCGACCGTGAGGCGGCCGTCTCTCAGGACCGCCCGCACCCGCGTCATGAACTCACCCATGACCGGGTAGGGATCGTCGGAGGCTTCGAGGAGGGCCCGGAACCGATCGAGGTTCTTGATGATGCGCTGGCGCTCGGCCGGCGGGAGGTCGAACGGCAGGTTCTGCACCACCGCCTGGCGGCCCTGGTCCATCGTCACCCACACCCCGCGGCGCAGGACCGACAGACCGACGAGAAGGATCGCGACCAGACCCGCCACCCCGACGATCATGACGTAGATCTTGGCCCGGGGCCCGCAACCCGACCCGCCGCGCCACGCCTCCTTGCCGGTCGCAGGCGGGACCGCAAAGACATCGGCCGCCACCGGTTTCTGCGGTGCGGGCTTCTCCGCGGCCGGGGCTTCTGGCTCTCGCTCAACCTCGTCGTCGTTACGGTGCTCGTCCATCGGAGTATTGTAACCATCTCATCATCGTTTCGATTTCGGAAGTAGAATGCCCGCCCACGGAGGCACGTCATGAACCGACTGCTCGCCCGCGATCAGGCCGCCCTGCTGGTGATCGACGTCCAGGACCGGATCAACGCCGTCATGGCCGACCAGGGCCACCTGCCGCGGATCGAAGTGCTGGTCGAGGCCTGCAGAAACCTCGGGGTGCCGGTCGTCGGCAGCGAGCAGTACCCGCAGGGGCTCGGCCCCACCGTGCCCTCGCTCGCCGCCGCCCTCGGCGGCACGCCCGCCGCCAAGCTCACCTTCTCCTGCTTCCGCGACAAGAACCTCCGAGTGGAGATCGAATCCACCCAGAGACCGCAGATCCTGGTCACCGGCATCGAGACCCACGTCTGCGTCGCCCAGACCGTCCTCGACCTGCTGGCCGCCGGCTTCCAGGTCCACGTTCCCCAGGACGCCGTCAACTCCCGCCGATCGGCCGACAAGATCTGGGCCCTCCGGCGCATGGCCCGCGCCGGCGCCGTCGTCACCTCCACCGAAAGCGCCCTCTTCGAGCTCGTCGAGCGCTGCGACACCGCCGACTTCAAGATGGTGGCGAAGCTCGTCAAACGGATACCCGTCTAATTTTGAATTTTGAATTCTCAATTTTGAATTGAGGATAGGCGCGTGAGAAGTGCATCGGGTTAGGGGCTTATGAAACCCTCGTCCTTCAGCAGGGCGCGGTCGAAGGTCGCGACGGTGTCGGCTCCGGCCGCTCGAGCGAGTTCGCGGATGAGGTAGTCGGCGAAATCACCCTTCCCGTAGCGGTAGGCGTCGAGGGCTCGCGCAAGCCGATCCGTGGACGAAAAGACCAGATTCCTCGCCCGCACCAACCCGGCCAACGCAACGACGATCTCGGGGCGCGTGAAGCCGTAGGCCGACGACAGGACCCGCACGGTCTCGCACATCACGATGTCGCTGACAAAGAGTTGTTCACCTCGCTCCACCGCACCTTTGATGAGCTTTTTCGCTTGCCTCGACTGCTTCTCGTCATCCCTGACCAGAAACCGCACCAGAACATTGGTGTCGAGGCCGATCATCGCGTGCCGGCCTCGGCACGGATCGCCTCGTCCATGTCGGCCAGGGTCACGCCCTTGCGCCTCGGCTCGAGGGTGCCGGCAAGATCGAGAAGGTCCACGGTCTCGGGCTCGACGACAACGGTCCCGTCGTCGAGGACCCGAAACGCCACCCGGTCCCCTTCCCGCAATCCGAGTTCATCCCTGACAGTCTTCGGGATCGTGACCTGACCCTTGGATGTGAGCGTCGAACTCGGCATGAATTACTTCAACTAATATTCCTTACTTCATGGTAAGGAGTAAAATGAACAATTTCAAGAGTCTGCTCGCCACGTGAGGCTGCGCTCCCAGTGGAACTTGTTGGTGCTTGTGGGGGGCAGCCGTCCCGGCTGCCGGGCGGCGGGTTGGTGATCAGCCGCCCTCGAAGATGGGAATACCGCTTTCCCTACAAGCCTCGCGCAGTTTCTCGTCTCCGGTCGCCATTACGCCGCCGAGGCGCATGGCCAGATCGAGATACGTCGCGTCGTAGGCTGAAAGCCCATGATCCCGCCCGATCGACACAATCGAACCGAAGGCGCGTTGGTGCGAGCCGTCATCGATCTGAATCGGCAGATCGCCGAGCAGAGTCACGAAACGCATCGAATCCGCTGGCGTGATTCGTCCCCGGCGTTCGGCAACTAGAAGTACATTTGCGACCTCGAACGTCCACAGCGACGGCACCCACGCTTCGGAGTCAGCGAGGTTGTCGAGCACCCTGTCGGCAAACTCGCCACCCTCGTTCTCGAAACACCATGCCATCGTCACCGAGCAGTCGAGCACCAGCGGCGTCATCGCCTGCCGTCCTCGATCAGTTCTCGAATGGAATCGCCCTCGAGGTCGCGGCCGCTGCGAAACCTGCGCATGTCGGCGACAACGTCAGCGATGGCCCGCTTTCCCCGATCCTCTACCGGCTTCAGAATCGCCACGGGTTGTCCGTGCTTGGTGATCGTGATCCACTCGCCCTTTGCGACTCTCTCCAAGAGCCGGGAGAGATGGGTCTTTGCCTCATAAGCTCCGACGCGTCCCATATCGCCTCCAATTAGACTGGTCTTAAACTAGTCTAAATTCTATTCACGCTCTCGTCAACCCTCGTCAGGTCATCCAAGAGGAAGGTGAAGGAGGCCTCAAAATACGGCGCAGCCAGTCGGTTCTTCGAGTTTCACGTTCGTTCCAATGATCACTCCGGATCGACTCGGCACCGGTCCCGTACAGAATCCTGAGGGTTTTCCAGAACAAGTACCCCAGATTCAATTCGTGGACTCACTCACACTACCGAATCTCACACCGTCCAAACCATTGAATGAGTTGTGGTCTCACTCCTTAAGCCCTATACTTCTCTCAAAATGCAACCGACAGGAGACATGGCGGGCGCCCCCAGACGGTCGTTCCATCTCGGCGACTGGTTGGTGGAGCCGACGCTCGACCGGATCTCGCGCGACGGCACTGTCCTCCAGCTCCGCCCGCGGGCGATGGACGTGCTGGTATGTCTCGCGATGGAGGCCGGCAAGCTGGCCGCCAAGCGCCACCTCATCGACGCCGTGTGGCGCACCGAGTTCGTGTCCGACCACGCCCTCACCCAGGTCATCGCCGAGATCCGCGCCGCCCTCGGCGACGATGCCCGAAACCCCCTCTACATCGAGAACATCCCGCGCAAGGGCTACCGGCTGGTGGCCGCAGTGACGCCGGTGGAGGCTGCGATCCGTCCGGTCCGCGAAGTCACCCTCCCGCTCCGGCTCCAGGGGAACGGAACCGAGTATCCCCTCTCCCAGGGCTCCAACGTCATCGGGCGCACCTCTGACGCCACCGTGTGCATCGACCGCACCGAGGTCTCCCGCTGCCACGCCAGAGTCTTTGTCAACGGCACCACCGCGACCGTCGAAGACCTGGGAAGCAAGAACGGCACCTTCCTCAACGGGCAACGCCTCCACCAACCAGCTGTGCTGACCGACGGCGACGAGATCTGGATCGGCCGCAGCGTCGCTCGTTTCCGCTACCTCATCGACGGCGAACCCACCCAGACCGAGCACACGGTCTCATGAACAGCGGGGACCGGGCCCCACCGAGCGACACCTCGTCGCCGACACTCCTCCCCGACCCACCAGACGCGCGTACCACAAGAACGGAGGCCCGCTTGTGGTGCAGGCGTCCCGCCTGCACACGTACTGATACGTCAGGATCTGAGGGCACGCGATGACTGACCGCGACCTCCCCACAGGCACCGAGGACGAGGGCAAAACCCTCGACATGCCGGAGGGGATGAAGGGCTTCGCCCCCGGTCAGGTGCTCGGTGAGCGCTATCAGGTGCTGGAGATGCTCGGCCGCGGCGGGATGGGCGAGGTGTGGCACGCCTTCGACCTCGAAGCTGCGGGTCGAGGTGGCGCTGAAGGCATTGCGGCCCGAGTTCTTCAAGTCCGAGAGGCGGTTGGAACTGTTGCGGCAGGAAGTCCGCGCCGCTCGTGAGGTGGTCTCGCCCAACGTCTGCCGGATCTTCGATCTGATCGAAGTCGAGGGCCGCGAGCTGGTGTCGATGGAGTACGTCGACGGCGCGACGCTTCTCGGCGTGCTCCAGGAGCGCGGTCCGCTCGAGCTCAAGGAAGCGCAGGACATCGCCTCGCAGTTCCTCGCCGGCCTCGAAGCGATCCACAAGGCTGGCCTCATCCACCGCGACATCAAACCCGAAAACATCATGCTCACCCGTGCCGGGCGGGTGGTGGTGATGGACTTCGGCCTCGCCCGCCAGGAGACCGAGGGCGGCGGGACTGTCGCCGGCACACCCGCCTACATGTC
Organism: Candidatus Sulfomarinibacteraceae bacterium; assembly: GCA_963823345.1. Taxonomy (GTDB): domain Bacteria; phylum Acidobacteriota; class Thermoanaerobaculia; order Thermoanaerobaculales; family Sulfomarinibacteraceae; genus Sulfomarinibacter. Next base: position 554,613 of record CAWGLE010000004.1, on the reverse strand, counting down.
GCCGGAGCAGGCTGCAGGCCAGACCCTCGATGCGCGGGCCGACGTTTACGCAGCGGGCGTGGTGTTGGCCGAGATGGTGAGTCCCGAAGGCATCAAGAGTTTTGACTCCCGGCAGAGCGTCTGGGAAGGCGTGCGCTCGGAGCCCGCAAAGGTCCCCGACACGCCATGGGCGCCAGTCATTAAACAGGCGGTAAAAAGAGACCGCGAGGGCCGCTACAACTCCGCCCACACCCTGACCAGAGCGCTCGAAGACGTCACCCTCAGAGTCGAAGGCGCCGACGACCTCCACCCCTACCCCGGCCTCGCCTCCTTCACCGAATCAGACGCCGAGTACTTCTTCGGCCGCGAGGCCGAGGTCGAGCAGATGTGGCGCAAGCTCGAAGGGCCGCCGCGAATGCTCGCAATCGCGGGCCCTTCGGGAGCCGGAAAAACGTCCTTCTTGGGGGCGGGGCTGGCGCCGCACGCTCCGCCAGGCTGGGGAATTGTTCGATGCACCCCCGGCAACGCACCCGTCAACGCCCTTGCCGGAGCCTTCGCAACCGAGACGGCGGGAGATTCTGATGGCGTAAAACTCTTGCTACGCTTTCACGAGCTGGACGTCGCGGTGGACCTTGTCGCTCGTTGGCGTCGCAAGCATGACCACGCACTATTGATCATCGATCAGTTCGAGGAGCTGTTCACCCTCAACCCGCCAGAGATCCAGAGCACGATCGCAGAACTCTTGAACGCGCTCGTTCTCGAGGCCGACATCGTCGTGCTGCTGAGCATGCGCGATGACTATCTCTTCCGCTGCCACCAGAACAAGCCACTGCGTCCGGCGCTCGCCGACATGACGATGCTCGGCCCACCGGAGGGTGCACCGCTTCGGCGCGCCCTGACCCAACCTGCTCTGCAGTGCGGTTACCGCTTCGAGGACGACGATCTGGTCGACGAGATGCTCGCCGAGGTCGAAGGCGAACGCGGAGCACTCCCGCTGCTTGCCTTTGCGGCGGCGAGGCTTTGGGAACGACGCGACAAGGAGAACGGGCTTCTCACCCGAAAGGCGTACCACGACATCGGCGGCGTCGGCGGGGCATTGGCGCAGCACGCCGAGGCAACAATCGATCGCACCGGTGTCGAGAGGATCCCCATCGTCAGAGAACTCTTCCGAAACCTCATCACCGCCGAAGGCACCCGCGCCGTCCGTGAATGGAATGAACTCCTTTCGATTTTCGGTGGGAGCTACCCCAGGGCGGGGATAAACCCCGCCCCTACGAAGACAGGGAAAGCCGCAGGGGAGGGGTTCATCCCCTCCCGCACTGCCGCAGAAGAGGTCCTTCGCGAACTCATCGACGCCCGACTCCTGACCTCATACGAAATCCACGAAGACGAACACGAACCAACCCGTAGAGTAGAAATCATCCACGAATCTCTGCTCGCCAACTGGCCGCGGCTGGTGCGCTGGCAGACCCAGGACGCCGATGCGGCCCAGCTCCGCGATCAACTCCGGCAGGCAGCGAAGACGTGGAGCGAGCACGACCGATCTGACGATCTGCTTTGGACCGGTTCGGCTTACCGAGAGTTCGCCGTGTGGCGCGAAAGCTATCCCGGTGGCCTGACCGAGATCGAAAGAGATTTCGGGAACGCCATGACCTCCCTCGCCGGGCGACGTCGGCGCAGGCGTCGAATAGCGGTGAGCGCAGGGTTCGCTGTCCTCCTCGCCGGCCTCGCGGTCGTCGGCACATTCTGGCAGCGAAGCGTCCGCGAAACTCTCCGCGCCGAGGCCGCCACCCTTCTTTCCCAGGCGCAGGTAGAACTCGAGTCGTATCCGTCAGCCGCAGTGGCATACGCGACGGCCAGTCTCGAACTGGCGGACAGTTCAGAGGCTCGGCTCCTCGCACTCAAGGCGCTCTGGAAAGGCCCGACAGCGTTTGTTGTCAACGAAATTCCGTCGTGGGAAATCGAGTTCACCCCTGACGGTCAGTGGCTCGTGCAGGCAACGGATGCGGCCCCTTACCAACTGCATGTTATCGGTGCTGAAGGAACCGATGAACTGTTAGAGGACGTGCACGATGACTGGGTTGGTCTGACGATGGATACGGAATCAGGAGTTTTCGCGACAAGTCCCTGGGGCAACGCCGAACTATGGGCGCTCTGGTCGGCTCCTGAAAAAAAACTGCTTTCCACCGGCCGATCCGGGATTCCAGAAAATACTCGGAGAATCTATTTCGACCTGGGGCGAGCCCGCGTATTGCTGATGTCGATAGAGGACGACCGTTTCTTCATCGATGCCTTAGGATTCGACGGCAGCTCCGAACGCCTCGGCGCTCTCCCATTTGACTCGCGTTCGACAGTTCTTTGCCAAAGCGCCCCGAAAGGAAAATGGTTTGCCGTTGGGTCCGGTCAAAATGTCTACGTGATCGAGGTCGGAGACCACGAACTCTCAGAGCCGCGACATCTCGATTTTCTCGATACTCCAGTCGTGCGCCTCCAATGCGACCCCCAGGGTCGATTCGTCGTTTCACTCTCCGAAGACGGGCGGATTCGTCTGCGAGACCTGGATGGGGAGTCGCCGCCACGGGAGATCAAAGGGGGGCCACGCGGCGACATTCGACTCAGTATCAGTGGCGACGGATCGTTGTTCGAGGTTATCACACGGAAAAACGACATGGTCGAATCGTGGATCTGGTCTCTTCGGGACCGCGAACCGACCTTGCTTCGCCACATCGATCTTGGGAAGAGCAGCGGAACCGCGGGCTGGACGCTCAATCCAGTTGAAGGTCAGATCGTCAGCATCCTCAATCCAGACCCGAAAACCCGGCTGTGGTGGTTGCGGGCGCCGGCTGACGCCGAACCCACAATCTTGCAACGAGGTGACGCCAGCACCCCGAGACGCGTGAGAGTTCACCCGAATGGCGGGTGGTTGGCCACCTCGTTTACAAACGGCCTGACTCTCTGGCCAGTGACCTGACCCTACCCAGCGGTGATCAATCGGTACGAGGAGCGAGCCATGAATTTGGTATTCGGACCCGAGGGCAGGTGGCTCGCGACGAGCGGTGTCGACTCAACCGGCGCCGTTCGCGTGTGGGATTTGGAGGGCGATAACGTGCCGGCGGCCCGGACTGTGTTCGAGGCGGGGGCTTATCCGTACGGTCTCGCTGCTTCCCCTGACGGGGAACACCTCCTTCTCGGGACCCACGCCACCGGCACAAAACTGCTCTCACTCAGCAATGAGAAACCTGTTGATCTTCCAGGCGTCGCCAAAATTGTATGGGGAGCGGCGTTCAGCCCCGACGGCCGATTCGCTGCAGCCACCGGTTTGAAAGGGAATTATGAGGAAACCGTTGTACGAGTGTGGGACCTTTCCTCGTCCGAAGAGATAGCAGCGCTCGAATTGGCCAAAACCAATGCCACTCCTTTCCTCCAATTCACGGAGGGGGGGCTCGTTCTGTATTCGCACTCATCGGGTTTGTTCGGCTGGGATTTTGAAACCGGTGTCACGGAAGCCCTGTTCGAAAAACCTGTGGAGAAGTTTGCGGTTGGCGTGGACAGTACCCACGCGCTTCTGTCCGAAGTTGGGAACGAGAGGGCGTCCTTGGCCCTTTTAGGTAAAGCCGTGTCGCTCGACCTCGAGACCGGATTGACAAATACGCTCAAGTCCCATGGGGACCGCGTGACAGCGGTCGCGATAGATCCATCGGGCACGGTCGCTGTAACGGGTGACTCGAACGGCGTGATCCGCGTCGGACCCATAACTGGCGAGGAACCTCATCTTCTGCTTGGAAATCCGGACGAGATCTACGCCGTATCTGTCGACCCTCTGGATCGTTGGATCGCCTCGTCGTCGGGAACCGAGATCCGCCTCTGGCCTATGCCCGACCTCTCGAAGCCGCCGCTCCACACCCTGCCGCGTGAGGATCTCATCGCCAAGCTCAAAACCCTCACCAACCTCCGCGTCGTCCGCGACGAAGAGTCCACCACTGGGTGGAAGCTCACCCATGATCCCTTCCCGGGGTGGGAAACGGTGCCGACGTGGTGATGTCATGAGGAGACGCTTACGCTTCGGGCGATCTCATCCGAGATCAGGCGACCCTGGCGGGCACAACCGAGGCTCAGAGGTTTTCGAGGTGGGTCTCGATTCGGGCCGCAAAGGACTCGAAGTCTCCGAGACGGTCGTGCAGGAGCGTGTACAGGACATCCAGGTCCACATCGAGATAGCCGTGCACCAGCACGTTCCGGAAACCGGCGACGTTGCGAAACTCGTGTACGAACTCATCGGTCGAGCACGCCGAGGCGTCCGAGCTCGTCGATGGCGCTGGCGTAGTCCGGACATCGCGCCCCCGGCCGGCTGCAATGTGCGTCGCGATGTCGAGCGCGTTTTGTGCGCAGAGTTGGAGACCGCGCTCAACAACCCACAGCAGTTCGGTGTCGGCGTTGAGTTCCTCGAGAGAGACGTCGCTGCGAGCGGCGAGTACCTGGAGCGACTCGCGGAGAGCGGCCAGGTGCCGCCGAATGATCAGGGCGTCGATCTCACCCGGGCCCACGGCTACCTCTCCGAGAACGGCGCTCGAGCACCTAGTATGGCGTCGATCTTCGCGAGCTGCGGCACGAATCGCAGTGGCGCGAGAGGGCCCGGCCCTCGCGAACCGTCGTCGCGCGAAGGTCGCGAGAGTACAGACGGGAGCCGTCGCGCAGAACCCGGTGGTACAGGAGAGGCGGCGCGGTATTGAGCACCACGACATCGACGGCGTTGGTGCCGAGACCGCTCATCAGCGCGGAGGTCAGTTCCGCTCGGTATCCGAAGGGGCCCGGTCCGACCTCGTGCTTCATCGATGAACACAGCGATGTCGATATCGCTGTGCGCCTGGCCCTCACCCCGAGCGTGGGATCCGAAGAGATACGCCTCGAGAATCTCCGGACGAGCCGACAGCACCGCGGTGATGCGTCCAGCCAGCAGATCTTTCGGATCCATGAACGGGGCCTCCATGTCGAGGATACCTCAGATAGTTCCTGTCGCGACGACAGCGCCGGGGCCGCGGAGCGCGTGCCCGACAAAGTGGCCAATGTGTCCGTTGTGGGGCAGCCGTCCCGGCCCGCCGGGTGGGCGGTGGCGGGCCTCGGAGTGACCCGTCCACCAAACCGGTCACTTCCGACTCGGATAACCAATGACTGACCACGATCTCCACCACCCGCACCGAGCGTGAGGGCGAGACCCTCGACATGCCGGAGGGGATGAAGGGCTTCGCACCGCGGACAGGTGCTGGGTGACCGCTATCAGATCCTCGAGATGCTCGGACGTGGCGGGATGGGCGAGGTGTGGCACGCCTTCGACCTGAAGCTGCGGGTCGAGGTGGCGCTGAAGGCATTGCGGCCCGAGTTCTTCAAGTCCGAGAGGCGGCTGGAACTGTTGCGGCAGGAAGTCCGCGCCGCTCGTGAGGTGGTCTCTCCCAACGTCTGCCGGCATCTTCGATCTGATCGAGGTCGAAGGCCGTGAGCTGGTGTCGATGGAGTATGTCGACGGCGCGACGTTGCTTGAGTGCTCCAGGAGCGCGCGCCGCTCGAACTCAAAGAAGCCCAGGACATCGCTTCGCAGTTCCTCGCCGGGCTCGAAGCCATCCACAAGGCCGGCCTGATCCACCGCGACATCAAGCCGGAAAACATCATGCTCACCCGGGCCGGTCGGGTCGTCGTGATCGACTTCGGCCTCGCCCGTCAGGAAACCGAGGGCGGAGGCCGGTGTCCGGCACTCCGGCCTACATGTCGCCGAACAGGGGCGGGACAGACGCTCGACGCGCGGGCAGACGTCTACGCAGCGGCGTGGTGCTGGCCGAAGATGGTGAGCCCCGACGGAATCAAGAGCTTCGACTCCCGGCAGAGCGTCTGGGAAGGCGTGCGCTCCGAGCCGCAAAGATCCCGGACACCCCGTGGGCGCAGGTCATCCAACAGGCCGTCAGGAAGACCGCGAGGGTCGCTTCAACTCCGCCCACACCCTCGACGCGCGCCCTCGAAGACGTGACCCTCCGCGTCGAAGGCGCCGACGACCTCCACCCTTATCCCGGGCTCGCATCATTCACGGAGGCAGACGCCGAGTACTTCTTCGGCCGCGAGGCCGAGGTCGAGCAGATGTGGCGCAAGCTCGAGGGGCCGCCGCGAATGCTCGCAATTATCGGGCCCTCGGGGGCAGGAAAATCCTCGTTTCTCGCGGCCGGGCTGCGTGGCCCACGCTCCGCCGGACTGGGGGATCATCCGATCGACTCCCGGAAACGCAGCCACCTCCTCGCTCGCCGGGGTGGTGGCCGGCGAAACGGCTGGAGATCCGGACGCGGTCGAGCTGCTTCCTCGTTTCGGCGATGCCGACGTCGCCGTTCAGGTACTCGGCCAGCTGGGCGCGAACGGACACACATGCTCTCGTAGTCGTCGATCAGTTCGAAGAGCTGTTCACTCAGAACGGTATCGAAGAACAGCGGAGGTTCGCAGAACTGCTGCGGCGATCCGTTCTCGAGAGCGACATCCACGTGCTGCTTTCAATGCGCGATGACTTCGTAGCCGCATGCAATGCCCACGATTCGCTGCGATCCGATCTTCCAGAACTCACGGTGCTCGACCCGCCGACCGGGGGCGATCTGCGCCGCGCAGCGTGCAACCCGCGACAAAGTGCGGATACCGCTTCGAAGACGATGAGCTGATCGAGGAGATGCTGGCCGAGGTCGAAGGCGAACGCGGCGCGTTGCCGCTACTGGCGTTCGCTGCCGCACGTCTGTGGGAGAAGCGCGACCGCGAGACTGGGCTGCTCACCCGTCAAGCGTACCAGGAGATCGGCGGCGTCGGCGGCGCGCTCGCCCAGCACGCCGAAGCAACTATCGACCACATCGGTTCGGAGCGCATTCCGATCGTCCGCGAACTGTTCCGGAACCTGGTGACCGCAGAGGGCACGCGCGCGGTGCGCGAATGGGGTGAGCTTCTTTCAATATTCAGCGATTCCCACAGCAAATCGCCCGAAGAGGTCCTTCGCGAACTCATCGACGCCCGCCTGCTGACCTCCTATGAAATCCACGAAGACGAGCACGAACCCACCCGCCGCGTGGAGATCATCCACGAGTCCCTCCTCGCCAACTGGCCGCGCCTCGTGCGCTGGCAAACGCAGGACCAGGAAGGAGCCCAGCTCCGCGACGAGCTTCGGCAGGCAGCTCGCTCCTGGGACGAGCACGGCCGGCACGATGATCGACTCTGGACCGGAACTGCTTACCGCGAGTTCGAACTGTGGAGGGAACGATACCCGGGTGGTCTCACGTCGACCGAGGAGGCCTACGCCACGGCAATGACCTCCTTTGCCACCCGTCGAAAACGGCGGCGGCGGCTCGTCATGGCAGCTGCGTTGGTTGTGCTCGCCGGAGTTGCCTCGATTCTCGGCGGGATGTGGGCGAAGAGCGAAAGAGAGACCCGCCGTGCTGAAGCGAATGAACTCCTTGCCCTCGGGCAACAGGAACTCGATTCCTATCCGTCCGCCGCCGTCGCATACGCCATCACCAGCCTCGAACTCGCCGACAGTCCGAGCGCCCGCTATTTGGCCCAGGCGGCGTTGTGGGGGGGGCCGACCGCACTGGTCATCAATGACGAGAGTTCTTGGCAAGCCGAGTTCACCCCCGACGGGCGCGCCCTGGTGCAGTCAGGAGACGGGACCGGCAACCTGCGGTTAATCAAGGCTGACGGAACCAGTGAGTTGCTCCAGCACCAGCATGAGTCAAGGCGGATCAATATTCGAGTGGGGCTGGAGACCGGTGTCTTCAGTTCATTCGGGTTCTTTGACAAATCCGTGCTCCCACTCCTCGCACTCTGGTCTGTTGCAGACGGACGAATGCTCAGTGAGGCCAGTTATGACGGCCCAGCCCGCCTATTGGGACAGGCCGTCAACGCCACCCAGCAGCGAATGGTGTACCTGGTACTCGAAGGCAAAATAGGAAGCATCGATATCCTCGGCTTTGGCGGCGCTCGCAAACGTCTCGGCACCCCGGACCTCGGTTTTAAAACCTCCAGGGATTGGATCCGCCGTACCGATCTCGAGCGCCGAACCGGCCGCTGGCTTGGCGCGGTGGTGGATGAAGACGTGCTGGTCATCGATATCGGCGAACACAGCCTCTCCGAACCACGCCGGCTGGGCCGCCACGTGGAGCCCGTCAGGAAAGTTCTCTTCGATCCGTTGGGGCGTTTTTTCGCCACCATAGCCGAGGATGGACGAATTCGCCTCTGGGACAACGCGGGAGATTCGCCGCCGATCCTTCTCAGTGCCCCTCCGGGAGCGATTCTCGACATCACCGCCGATGGATCACTACTGGAAGCCTCGGTGTTTGAGGAAGGAGAGGTCACATCGTGGATCTGGTTGCTTGATACCAATCCGCCACGATTTCTCCGCCCATTCCCAGTCGGTGACGACGGTATCGGATGGTGGGGCCTCAACCGTGTAGGCTGGCAAATAGCCAGGAGTGGTTCCGACCTCAAAATTCGGCTCTGGCCGATGGCTGCGCCTGCCGATGCCGAGCCGGTGTTCCTGCTCCGCGGCGACGTTGACGTCTTGTGGGGCCTGTCTTTCCACCCGAACGGAAACTGGCTGGCGAGTGCCGACAAGGCCGGCGCCGCGCTGTGGCCGCTGGCTCGGCCGTACCCGGCGGTGATCCGGCGTCATGAAAAGGAGGTCATGGACCTTCTGTTCGGTCCGGAGGGTCGCTGGCTGGTTTCGTCCTCGATGGATGACACAGTGAGGTTTTGGCCGTTGGAGGGTGATGTCCTCCCTCCAGGCCGCATCCTTTTGAAGGACCCGGGCAAACAGATGTACGACCTTGCAAGGACGCCCGACGGGGAGCAGCTCCTCGCTGGTACCGCGTGGTCGGGCGCTCGGTTGTTCTCTCTTTCGGGCGAGGAGTTCCAGACCGTACCGGACATCGGGCCGGTGAGTTTTTGGGGCGCGTCGATCAGTCCCGACGGCCGGCTCTGCGCCGGCGTGTTGGATGTAAAGACCCCTGAGATCCGAATCCTCGTTTGGGACCGCACTTCAGGGGAAGAAGTGGCGGTGCTGTATCCCGAGGGCCGTCGAGTGTTCTGTCTTCAATTCACGAATGACGGTCACCTCCTTTCCTCGAGCGAGTTCGGGCTGCGGAAATGGGATCTCGTGACCGGTGAAAGCGAACTGCTCTACGAGGGAAATATTTTTCTCTTTGATGCCAGCTCGGACGGGAAACAAGCGATCGTCATTGAGGGCTATGTGCTCGAAGCAAGCGCGCCAAAGCGTGCTGTTTTCTTGGACTTTGAAACTGGCGAGACGAGGACTCTCGAGACCCATGGGACCAGGGTCTATGCCGTCGCCCTCGACCAAAAAAACAAGATTGTGGCGACGGGTGACACGGACGGTGTGGTTCGAGTGGGGCCGATCACCGGCGAAGAGCCCCACCTTCTTCTTGGCCACGAAAACGGCGTGACCGCCCTCGCCTTCGATCCTCTTGGCCGGTGGGTCGCATCAGGAGGCAAGGACAAGACGATCCGTCTCTGGCCCATGCCCGATCTCTCGAAACCGCCGCTCCACACCCTGCCGCGTGAGGATCTCATCGCCAAGCTCAAAACCCTCACCAACCTCCGTGTCGTCCGCGACGAGGAATCCTCCACCGGCTGGAAGCTCACCCACGATCCCTTCCCCGGTTGGGAAACGGTGCCGACATGGTGAGTCGCGATTTCGGATTTCGGATTTCGGATTTCGGAGTTTCCGCCCGAACGCCCGAGGCGACTCAACGAAATGTAGGCGCGTCCTTCAGGGCGCGCCCACGGATCCACCCGGAGTCAAATGCGGTAGAAATGACTCGACGCCGGTGGTGGCGGGCCCTGAAGGACCCGCCTACACTGGGAATCGACTCTCGAGTCATCCATGACTGACCCAAACCTCCCCACCCGCACCGAGGGTGAGGGCGAGACCCTCGACATGCCGGAGGGGATGCAGGGGTTCACCTCCGGCCAGGTGCTGGGTGAGCGGTACCAGATTCTCGAGATGCTCGGGCGCGGTGGGATGGGTGAGGTGTGGCACGCCTTCGATCTCAAGCTCCGGGTCGAGGTGGCGCTGAAGGCGCTGCGACCGGAGTTCTTCAAATCCGAGCGGCGACTCGAACTGCTGCGCCAGGAAGTGCGAGCGGCCCGCGAGGTGGTGTCGCCCAACGTCTGCCGCATTTTCGATCTGATCGAGGTCGAGGGCCGCGAGTTGGTGTCCATGGAGTACGTCGACGGGGCGACCCTTCTCGGCGTTCTTCAAGAGCGTGGACCGCTCGAGCTCAAGGAAGCCCAGGACATCGCCTCGCAGTTTCTCGCCGGACTGGAGGCGATCCACAAGGCCGGGCTGATCCACCGCGACATCAAACCCGAGAACATCATGCTGACCCGGGCCGGGCGGGTGGTCGTGATGGACTTCGGCCTCGCCCGGCAGGAGACCGAGGGCGGCGGCACGGTCGCCGGCACCCCGGCCTACATGTCGCCCGAGCAGGCGGCAGGCCAGACGCTCGACGCACGGGCCGACGTCTACGCGGCAGGCGTGGTGCTGGCCGAGATGGTGAGCCCCGAGGGCATCAAGAGCTTCGACTCCCGCCAGAGCGTGTGGGAAGGCGTGCGCTCCGAACCCGCAAAGGTCCCCGAGACGCCGTGGGCTCAGGTAATCCAGAAGGCCGTAAAAAAAGACCGCGAAGGCCGCTACAACTCCGCCCACACGCTGACGCGCGCTCTCGAAGACGTGACCCTCCGCGTCGAAGGCGCCGACGACCTCCACCCCTACCCCGGTCTCGCCTCCTTCACCGAATCAGACGCCGAGTACTTCTTCGGCCGCGAGGCCGAGGTCGAGCAGATGTGGCGCAAGCTCGAGGGACCGGCGCGGATGATCGCAATCATGGGGCCATCTGGCGCAGGAAAAACCTCGTTCATCAGAGCGGGGTTGATGGCGCATGCTCCAACCGGCTGGATAATTCTGCGATGCACTCCCGGAAACGCAGCTGTTGCCTCGCTGCGCGGCGCGCTGACTTCCGTGCTTTCTCACGAGCACGACAACCTCGAGCGTCTTCTGACGGATCCCGAAAACCCGGACGTCATCATCGAGACGATGGCGAACGCACGAGGAAATCATCGCGCGACCCTTCTAATCCTCGACCAATTCGAGGAGTTATTCACCCTCCATTCCGGCGATCGCCAAAAGCACTTTGCGACCCTGCTCGCCCGACTCCCCCTCGAAGCCGACACCCACGTGCTGCTGTCCATGAGGGATGATTTCGCCGCATCGTGCAGCTCGCACGAGCAGTTTCAACCGGTCTTCAACGAGCTGACGATGCTCAATCCGCCGACCGGTGCCAACCTCCGGCGCGCCCTGACACAACCCGCCCTCCAGTGCGGCTACCGCTTTGAGGACGACGATCTGGTGGACGAGATGCTCGTCGAGGTGGAAGGTGAACGAGGAGCACTCCCGTTGCTGGCCTTCGCTGCGGCGCGGCTCTGGGAGATGCGAAATCGCGAAACCGGACTCCTCACCCGCCAGGCTTACCAGGACATCGGCGGGGTCGGCGGAGCGCTTGCCCAGCACGCAGAGGCGACGATTGCCCGCATCGGCGTCGAACGCATTCCCGTTGTAAGAGAACTCTTCCGAAACCTCGTCACCACAGAAGGCACCCGAGCCGTCCGCGAATGGGACGAGATCCTGTCGATCTTCGATGGGGACCATCGCAGGGCGGGGATAAACCCCGCCCCTACGAACGCAAGGAAAGCCGTAGGGGAGGGGTTAATCCCCTCCCGCAGCGCTGCCGAAGAGGTCTTGCGCGGAATTGATCGATGCGCGGCTCCTGACCTCCTACGAAATCCACGAGGACGAGCACGAGCCGGTGCGCCAGGTCGAAATCATCCACGAATCGCTGCTCGCCAACTGGCCGCGCCTCGTACGCTGGCAGACCCAGGACGCCGACGCGGCCCAGCTCCGCGATCAGCTCCGGCAGGCTGCAAAGACGTGGAACGAGCACGATCGGTCTGACGATCTGCTTTGGACCGGTTCGGCGTACCGAGAGTTCGCCGTGTGGCGGGATCGATATCCGGGAGGATTGACCGAACTCGAGGAAGCGTTCGCCGGTGCCATGGTCGCCCTTTCAGGCCGCCGACGAAGTAGACGCCGCGCCGCAGTGGCGGCGGCCCTGGTGATCGCCGCAGTGGTAACTGCGGCAACGACTATCTTGTGGCAACGGAGCGCTCTCCAGGAGCGCCGCGCCGAAGCGGCAAACCTCGTGTCGCTGGGACAGCTGGAACTGGAGTCGTACCCGTCAGCAGCGGTCGCCCACGCGATCGCAAGCCTGGAACTTGCCGACGGTCCAAGTGCGCGCCTGCTTGCCCTCGAAGCGCTGTGGAAAGGACCTACAGCGCTTGTTGCCTCCGATGACCAGGTCTGGGCCTGCCCATTCAGCCCCGACGGCAGGTGGCTGGTTCAACAAAGGAGAGGTGTCCCCGAAGGGAGTCCCCGATTGAGCGTCATTTCTGCCGACGGGTCCAGCAGATACCTTGAATCAGAGGCTTCCGCGTCGGCCGGAGCCGTATCGCGTATCAGCAACACCGGGCACTTCGTAACCTATGGGTCCGGTGCCGACGGGACCTGGGAGCACGGCCTATGGTCAGTAATAGAGGAGACGAGGCTGGCAGACATCCGTTACAAGGAACCCGCGTACACGAGAGGCATCGCGGAGGATACGAACAGAGATCGCCACGTTCTACTGGTCGAGGAAAACAACCTCGGCGTTGTCGATACCCTGGGTCACGACGGTTCAGTTGAGCGCCTCGGCACGCTGGAGTTCGTGGTCAAACGGGATCAAGACGGGAAATGGCTGACTCACTTCGATCTCGACCCTCAGAATGGGGCCTGGATCGGCGTTGTTGCTGATGGCGATGTTTTCATCGCCGAGGTGGGCGACCACGCCCTCTCTCCGGCGCGGCGTTTGGGCAGGGTCGGTCGCACTGCCGTGGGCGTTGCCGTGGATCCCCTTGGGCGTTTTGTCGCCACAGCGGACGTCGAGGGGAGAGATCCGACTGTGGGATCCACGCGGTGTCCTTCCACCATTTGTATTCAAGGGGCCACTAGGAATTCGTTCCCTCGAGTTTTCGATTGACGGGTCCCGCCTCGAAGCGCTTGCTCGAGAAGACGGCAATTTTGTTTCATCGGTCTGGGCCGTATCAGGAGATTCCCCCCGATTCCTTCGCCGCTTCAATCTTGGTGGAACCGGTTGGGGGTGGCGGAGATGGGACGACTCCGGCAGACGGGTGGCCCGGTGGGGACCCGATTTGAAGTATCGCGTGTGGTCAACGGATTTGCCGATCGACGCCGAACCGCTGGTTCTCCTCCGCGGCGACAACATGCAACTCGACAGTGTGCATTCAGCCCCCGAGGCGACTGGTTGGCGACCGCTGACCTGGCCGGGTTGGCAATATGGCCGCTGTCGAGGCAGTCTCCCATCGTCATACGGCAACAAGATCTAGAAGTGCCCGGTCTCGCATTCGCACCCGACGGCAGTTGGCTCGCTTCGAGTTCTATGGACGGCACCGTCAGGCTGTGGCCACTCGAAGGGGACCCTCCTCCGCCGGGGCGCATATTGTTGGAACTGAACACATGGACGACGGGTATTGCAGTATCACCAGACGGTGAGCAGATCCTGGCCGGCACCAATGGGGCGGGCACACGGCTACTGCAGTCCGATGGCGGGTTCTCCATCAACCTCGAAGGTTTCACGGGTCAGACATGGGGGGTGGCCTTCAGTGCCGACGGCCGCTTGGCCGCCGCTGCAGGGGGAAGATTCGATCCTGCAGAACAAAAGATCAGGGTTTGGGACGTTCCGTCAGGTGAGGAAGTGGCCGTCCTGGAAGTTGGAGAACCAACCCGACCCGATTGCCTTCAATTCACGACAGGAGACCGTCTGCTTTCGACAAGTGTGTCGGGGCTGTGGCAATGGGATATTCGGGGTGGGCGACGTGACCTTTTGTATAAGCCCGAAGGGAGCGTCGGGTTGTTTGCTGCGAGCGCCGATGGGCGCCGGGTGCTCGTCATCGAAGATGAAAAGTCGGACCCTCTGTCTGGAAAAGCCGTCTTTCTCGATCTCGACTCAGGGACGAAAACCAGCCTCGAACGATTCGGGAACAATATATCAGCTGTTGGCATCGATCCAGCTGGGACTCTTGCCGTTACCGGGGACCGGGATGGCGAGATCCGCGTTGGTCCCCTGACCGGAGAAGAACCGCATCTTCTGCTCGGTCACGAGAGCACGGTGTGGACATTCGCAATCGACCCCCTCGGTCGATGGATCGCGTCCGGGGGTAATGATGGAACAGTCCGCCTCTGGCCCATGCCCGACCTCTCGAAGGCCCCGCTCCACACCCTGCCGCGTGAGGAGCTCATTGCCAAACTCAAGACCCTCACCAACCTCCGCGTCGTCCGCGACGAGGAATCCTCCACCGGATGGAAGCTGACCCACGATCCCTTCCCGGGTGGGAAACGGTGCCGACATGGTGATGCCGTGAGGAGACGATTGTTCTTCGGGCGATCTCATCCGAGATCAGGCGACCCTGGCGGGCACAGGCGGGCCTCAGAGGTTTTCGAGGTAGGTCTCGATTCGGGCCGCAAAGGACTCGAAGTCTCCGAGACGGTCGTGCAGGAGCGTGTACAGGACATCCAGGTCCACATCGAGATAGCCGTGCACCAGCACGTTCCGGAAGCCCGCAACGTTGCGAAACTCGCGTACGAAATCATGGTCGAGCACGTCGAGGCGCCCGAGCTCGTCGATGGCGCTGGCGTAGTCCGGGACGTCCCGCCCCTGCTTGCCGCGATGTGGGTCGCGATGTCGAGCGCGTTTTGTGCGCAGAGCTGGAGACCGCGTTCCACGACCCACAGCAGCTCGGTGTCGGCGTCGAGTTCCTCGAGAGAGACCTCATTGCGAGCGGCGAGGACCTGGAGCGACTCGCGGAGAGCGGCCAGGTGGCGACGTATGATCAGGACGTCGATTTCACCCGGGCCCACGACTACCTCTCCGAGAACGGCGCTCGAGCACCTAGTATGGCGTCGATCTTCGCCAGCTGCGGCACGAAATCGCAGTGGCGTGAGAGGGCCCTGCCCTCGCGAACCGTGGTTGCACGAAGGTCGCGTGAACACAGACGCAGCCGTCGCGCAGGACCCGGTGGTACACGAAGCGGCGGCGCGCGGTTGAGCACCACGACATCGACGGCGTTGGTGCCGAGGCCGCTCATCAGCGCCGATGTCAGCTCTGCTCGGTATCCGAAGGGGCCCGGTTCGACCTTCGCTTCATCGATGAAAACAGCGATGTCGATATCGCTGTGCGCCTGGCCCTCACCTCGCGCCCGGACCCGAAGAGGTACGCTTCGAGGATCTCCGGACGAGCCGACAGCACTGCGGTGATGCGCTCGGCCGGACCAACGTTCGAGTTCATGATCGGGGCCTCCACGTCGAGGATACCTCAGATGAGTTTTTGTCGCGACGGCCGCGCCCTGGGCCGTGGAGCACGTGCCCGACCGAGACGGCCGATAGTCCGTTGTGGGGCAGCCGTCCCGGCTGCCGGGTGTGTGGTGCAGGCGTCCCGCCTGCACATGATCCAGTCATGTCGCGAGTGTGGGTATACGATGACTGACCACGACCTCACCACCCGCACCGAGGGCGAGGGCGAGACCCTCGACCTGCCGGAGGGGATGAAGGGCTTCGCGCCCGGCCAGGTGCTGGGTGAGCGCTACCAGATCCTCGAGATGCTGGGCCGCGGCGGGATGGGCGAGGTGTGGCACGCCTTCGACCTCAAGCTGCGGGTCGAGGTGGCGCTGAAGGCGCTGCGGCCCGAGTTCTTCAAATCCGAGCGGCGCCTCGAGCTGTTGCGCCAGGAGGTGCGTGCCGCGCGCGAGGTGGTGTCGCCCAACGTCTGCCGGATCTTCGACCTGATCGAGGTCGAGGGCCGCGAGCTGGTGTCGATGGAGTACGTCGACGGGGCGACGCTGCTCGGCGTGCTGCAGGAGCGCGGCCCCCTCGAGCTCAAGGAAGCCCAGGACATCGCCTCGCAGTTCCTGGCGGGCCTCGAAGCCATCCACAAGGCCGGCCTGATCCACCGCGACATCAAGCCTGAAAACATCATGCTCACCCGCGCCGGACGAGTCGTGGTGATGGACTTCGGCCTCGCCCGCCAGGAGACCGAGGGCGGTGGCACGGTCGCGGGCACGCCCGCCTACATGTCGCCCGAGCAGGCCGCGGGGCAGACGCTCGATGCCAGGGCCGACGTCTACGCAGCGGGCGTGGTGCTCGCCGAGATGGTCGAGCCCGACGGCATCAAGAGCTTCGACTCCCGCCAGAGCGTGTGGGACGGTGTGCGATCCGAGCCTGCCAAAGTCCCCGACACGCCGTGGGCAGCGGTGATCCAAAAGGCCGTCAAGAAAGGACCGTGAAGACCGATACAACTCCGCCCACACTCTCACCCGCGCCCTCGAGGACGTGACCCTCCGAGTCGAGGGCGCCGACGACCTCCACCCCTACCCCGGTCTCGCATCCTTCACCGAAGCTGATGCCGAGTACTTCTTCGGCCGCGAGGCCGAGGTCGAGCAGATGTGGCGCAAGCTCGAGGGGCCGCCGAGGATGCTCGGGTTGGTCGGGCCTCCGGGCGCAGGCAAGACTTCGTTCCTTCGTGCAGGCCTGATTGCGACCGCACGGCCCGGCTGGGGCACCGTCCGATCTGCACACCCGGCAACGACCCGTCAGCGTCGCTGCGGACGGGCGTTGGCGCCGCGATGGCCGGTGACGCCGAGGCGATGGACTCGTGCTCGCGGCCGCGACGACCGGACGTGGCGGTCGACGTCGTCGCGCGGTGGCGGCAAGCGACGACCGAGCACTCTGGTGATCGTCGATCAGTTCGAGGAGCTGTTCACTCAGAACTCCGCCGACGATACAGCAGAGGTTCGCGGACACTGCTCGCCGCGTTCGCGCTCGAGGCCGACGTGCTTCGTGCTGCTGTCGCATGCGGGACGACTTCCTGATCGGTGTCGCGACCACGAAGCCCTCGCGCCGGTCTTCGCCGACCTCACGCTGCTCGACCCACCGACCGGCGCCGCTCTCCGACGCGCCCTGTCCCAGCCCGCCGCTGCAGTGCGGCTACCGCTTCGAGGACGACGAGTTGGTGGACGAGATGCTGGCCGAGGTCGAGGGCGAGCGCGGCGCCCTGCCGTTGCTGGCGTTTGCGGCTGCGCGCCTGTGGGAGCGGCGCGACAAGGAGAGCGGTCTCCTCACCCGCGAAGCGTACCAGGAGATCGGCGGCGTCGCCGGCGCGCTGGCCCAACACGCCGAAGCCACCATCGACCGCATCGGTGCCGAACGAATTCCCATCGTCCGCGAGCTCTTCCGCAACCTCGTCACCGCCGAAGGCACCCGGGCGGT
This sequence comes from Candidatus Sulfomarinibacteraceae bacterium, assembly GCA_963823345.1. Classification (GTDB taxonomy): domain Bacteria; phylum Acidobacteriota; class Thermoanaerobaculia; order Thermoanaerobaculales; family Sulfomarinibacteraceae; genus Sulfomarinibacter. The sequence goes on along the minus strand of CAWGLE010000004.1, from coordinate 537,176 downwards.
CCGAGAATGGAACGAGTTGCTATCAATTTTTGACGGGGACCATCGCAGGGCGGGGATAAACCCCGCCCCTACGAACGCAAGGAAAGCCGTAGGGGAGGGGTTTATCCCCTCCCGCTCTGCCGCAGAAGAAGTGCTGCGAGAACTCATCGACGCCCGGCTCCTGACCTCGTACGAGATCCACGAAGACGAACAGGAACCCACCCGCCGCGTCGAAATCATCCACGAGTCGCTGCTCGCCAACTGGCCGCGCCTCGTGCGCTGGCAGACCCAGGACGCCGACGCCGCCCAGCTGCGCGACCAGCTGCGGCAGGCGGCGCAAGACCTGGGACGAGCACGGCCGCACCGACGACATGCTGTGGACCGGCTCCGCCTACCGCGAGTTTGCCGTATGGCGGGAGCGCTACCCGGGCGGCCTCACCGAGCTCGAGGAGGCCTTCGCTGCCGCCATGACCTCCCTCGCGACGCGGCGGAGACGGCGGCGCCGGATCGCGGTAGCGGCAGCAATCGCGCTGGCCCTGGTCATCGGCAGCCGTTTGTCGGCACCTTCTGGCGCCGCAGCGTCCTCGAGACCCGCCGCGCCGAGGCCTCGAAGCTGCTCGCCCTGGCCCAGGTGCAGATCGAGAAGGACCCCACCGAGGCGCTCGCCTACGCGACCTCGAGCCTCGAGCTCGCAGACTCGCGTGAAGCGCGCCTGTTTGCGGTGCGGGCGTTGTGGGCGGGACCGCCGGTCAGGGTGCTCGACCCGCGCCATTTCACCCGGGGACAGATCGCGGGCTCCTGCTTCAGCCCCGACGGGCAGTGGCTCGCGGGACGGGGAATCGTCAATCAGGACGTGCTGGTCCACGAGAAGGCCGGAGGCCGTCCGATCGTCCTCGGCGGTCATGCGGTTTCTGCCAACAATCCGATCCAATGTGGTTGGAGCCGTGACGATTTTCTCGTCACCGGCCACAACAGCGAGACCCGCGTGCGGGTGTGGTCGATGCCGCGGGGCGATCTCGTCGCCACGATCGAGCTCGGCGGCCGAGCGTGGTGGCAGGTGGGCGAGCAGCACCTCCTCGCTGAGGTCGGCGCGCGATCCTCACCCCCAGCCGGCGAGCCGTGGCCGCTCAAGCTCGTCCGGTGGAAGCTGCCGGACGGCGAGGCCGAAGACCTCGGCACGGTCGACTTTCGCGCCGTCGGCACCAGTCCACGAGCATCTTCGATCCGCGGGGGAATGCATGGCTCTACTCCAAGGGGAACGGCGTATATTCCCGCCCTCTGCCGGTCATCGAAGACGTGTCCGACACGCTGCTCGGCCGCCACTCGTCAGACGGTGTTGTTCGTCGAAATCTGGGGCGCGACGGAGCGAATTCTTCTCGCGACGACAGCAGCGGCGAGATCATCCTGTGGTCCCTGGACGGTCGGCTCCTGGTTGCCCCGTAAACGAATGCGGCGGCCGGAGGGCGTCCGAGCGATAGCCTCGTCCCGGACCCGCGGGGCGTCGGGCCATCGTAATACTCGTTATCCGGGTACCCCGTGACATTGTGGGACCTCGCGGCGATCCGCCACGCCAACCGTTGCAGCTCCGCCAGACCACCAGCTTCGCCATGCGCTTCAACCCCACGGAGACTGGATTGCGCGACGGACGTCGACAAAGTGAACGGGTTGTGGCCGCTCCGAGACCCCCTCCCAATCGTCATCAAGGGCTGGTAGAGCAGGGCTTCACCGGTGACGGTCGTTTCCTTGTCGCCATCGACTGTTCGGTGAATCACCCGGCAACCCGGGTGCGGCTCTGGCCGGTGCCCGGAAACACCCAGACGACATCGTCGACCTGATGTTGCCACCGGAATCGGAGCTGTCGGACACATGAATGACCGTCGACCCGACCGTTCGGTACGTGCTGGCGCTGAGTACGGCCGCAGCAGCTTCCTGCTCTCGGTGACCGTGGAGAGGCCCGGAATCTCTTCGGTTTTCCTGCCAGCGAGCGCTGGTCGCCGGCGGCTTCTCGCCGAGCGGGCGGCTGGTGGCGGCGGCGAGCGCCCAATCGGAAGGCCAGGCGACGCTTCGGGTGTGGGACCTCGACACGGACGAGGTGCGGGTCTTCGAACAGCCCGTGGACCCGGAGGGCTACGAGGGGTACGCGGCGGTCCATCTCGCATTTGTGGACGAAAGCAGCCTTTACACAGCGGTGCGAACGGCCTGCTGCGATGGGACCTCGACGCCGGGACGTACGAAGAAGTCATCGGGTCCCCAGCGGCGGCACTCGTCGATGTCGATGACCGCCGACCGCCGAGGGCCCTCCTGCTGGGACACCGATTCGCGGTATGAACCGGTGCCGAGCCGACAAAGCTCTTCGACGTGAGGACCGACGGCGCTCGAGACCTTGATTTTCTTATTTCGGGCAATCCCTCGATCAGCCCCGACGGCGACGATCTGGGTCGCGGGTCGAATCGGACGGCACGATCCAGGTCGGCCGGATCGGACGGACAACACCTCACCTCCTCCTCGGCCAGAGGGCGCGATCGGCTACAAGTTCGTCTCCCCCGACAACGCCTGGCTCGTCGTCGTCGGGCATCGACGATACCTCTCGAGTCTGGCCCATGCCCGACCTCTCGAAGCCGCCGCTCCACACCCTGCCGCACGACGAGCTGATCGCCAAGCTCAAGACCCTCACAAACCTCCGCGTCGTCCGGGACGAGGAATCCTCTACCGGCTGGAAGATCGAGGTCGGTCCGTTCCCGGGATGGGCCGAGGTGCCGGAGTGGTGAATGAGCGGCGGGCCGCCTTGGCGGGCACTCCGGAATTTCAGTCAAGTGTCTCGATATTTTTGCCCGGCTGAATACCCCGCAAAAACTCTTCACCCGGCACGCAGAGAACGCCATCGACCAGAAGGCGTTGAGCCCCCCGGTAAACGAAGATCAGTTCGCATTCGGGATAATCGTCGCGAAAGTTCTTGAGGCCCCGAAGGTCGTGTGGTCTGACCGTCGCTGTGTTCTTGACCTCGACCGCCCAAAAACCCCCTTCGCCATAAACCACGAAATCCACCTCGACACCAGCCTGGGTCCGCCAGTAGAAGAGGTCACACTCGTTGCCCGAATAGTCGATCCATGCCCGGAGATGTTGGGCCACAAGCCCTTCGAACGCGCAGCCGTCGATCTCCTCGGGGCGATCGAGTGGGCCCCGGGGACGCAGCGAACGGTAGACGCCGGCGTCGAAAAAATAGAACTTCGGGTGGGCTGCTGTCTTCCGGCGAGCCCGTCGTGAAAACACGGGAACCCTGAACGACAAAAGGAGGTCTTCGAGAACCTCCAGATAACCCGCGACCGTCTTGCGTTCGACCTGGCACTCGCGAGCGACATTGCTGACATTGAGAACCGAGGCGTGGGAAAAACTCACTGCCTCGAGGAAGCGGGCGAAGTCACCGACGTTGCGGGCCCATCCCTCGAGTCGGACTTCCTCCTCCAAGTACAGGGTGGCGTACGCCTTCAAGACGTCGGTAGGTTGCGGCGCCGCGACAACGATGGGCAGCAATCCCCGGACCAGAGCCTCCTGGAGGTCGAAATCGGGGAGTTCGGCCGCCATGAACGGGTGCAGAGAACGATGGAGCGCGCGCCCGGCCAACAGATCCACGCCGCCGCGACGAAGCTTGCGCGCGCTCGACCCGGTCAGGACGAAATGAATCTCCGGACGCCGTTCGATGAGATCGTGAACCACGTTGAGCAGCTCCGGAACCCGCTGGACCTCGTCGATGACCACCGGGTTTCGATCGGAGTCCGCGAGAACCAGTTGTGACAGTCGTTCGGGTCGCGCGCTCATCTCGCGATAGACATCCGGCTCGAGGAGATTCACCACCAGTGCATTGGAATAGGTGTGCACGAGCCAGCACGACTTGCCCGTGCCCCGCGGCCCGAAAAGAAAGAAACTCTGATCCGGCGGATGAAAAAAACGAGGTATAAATTCCATTTTGCCGCTCATTTCGGAATTACCGATTCCAAAAATACAACCCTGGCCGACCATCGTCAAGGCTGGCCACCGCCGCCGGACTCCAATCGCACCGAAATGGAACCAAATCCTGAGGACTTCGAGCATAGCGGAGCCGACGTTGGAGGCATGGGATTCTGCTCTCCGACCAGTTCGATGAAACCTGTTCTCAGCACGGGTTGCCAATTCGTGACCAAAGTCTCATATTGCAGGCAAGGAATTCCTTGTACAGCGTATTCGGCCCGCGGTCGGGACACCGCGGCCATGTCTTGTCGGTGGTGGGCGCCCGAACGGTCGGGCGTCCGGGGACCGTTCGGGAGGAGGGTGCAATGAGACACGCGGCCGCTGTGATGTTCGCGACCGTGATCGTGGTGGTGGCCGGCGGCGCCGCGGCACAGACCACTCACGGTGATATTCAAGGCAAGGTGTCGGATGCATCGGGTGCTGCCCTGCCCGGGGTGACGGTCAGTCTCGCTTCTGCCGCCCTTCCCGGAAACCACTCGACGGTTTCGGACGCCAACGGCGTCTTCAAGCTGCTACTCCTGCCGCCCGGGACCTACTCAGCGACTCTGAGCCTGGCGGGCTACCAGACGCAGCAACAGGCCAACATCAAGGTCGGGATCGACACCACGGTGCGGCTCGACGTCGCTCTGGAGGCTGCGTTTACCGGCGAGATCATGGTCACCTCCGAGTCGCCGCTGGTCAACACCAGCGACACGACGCTCGGCACCGATGTGTCGATGGACTTCTTCCTCGATCTGCCGACGGACCGCAACTACGCATCAGTCGCGAAGGTGACACCTGGAGCTCAGGACGATCTCTCCGGAACGACATTCTACGGCTCCACCGGCGCGGAGAACGCCTACTACATCGACGGCGCCAACACCACCGAGATCGAGCGCGGCCAGCAGGGCATGGATCTCAACTTCGAGTTCATCGACGAGGTCCAGGTCAAGTCCGGCGCCTACTCGGCAGAGTATGGCCACTCGACCGGCGGGCTGATCAACGTCATCACACGCTCGGGCGGCAACCAGTTCCACGGCGACGTCTTCGGCTACTACGACTCGGACGCGCTAAGGGCCCCGCTCACCGGCGAGGCGGAGCAGGGCAGCGCCACCTTCACCTCGAAGACCGTGGGCGTGGTGCGGTCTGACTACGGCGCCGATCTCGGCGGCTACATTGTCAAGGACCGTCTTTGGTTCTTCGCCGCCTACGACAGGGTCGACAACTCCGACACCAACGAGGCCCTGGAGGATTACGGGGCGGTGAACCCGGGGGCCGCGATGGCCGGCGAAGAGTTCCCGTGGGACGTCACGCAGGACCTCTTCGCCTTCAAGCTGACATGGCGGCCAGACTCCAACCAGTCGCTGACGGGCTCGGTGTTCGGCAACCCGAACGAGACCTCGGGTGCAAACCCCTACTGGCTCTCCGATCAGCCGACCGCCTATCTCCAGACCTTTCTCCAGGGCGGCACCGACTTCGCCATCAACTACGACAGCGTGTTCGGCCAGAACGTCGTGCTCAGCGCCCGCCTCGCGAGCCACAACCAGAAGCTGGAGATGCAGGGACCGGGGAGGGACCTCACCGGCTATTTCGACTACACCGACCCCTTCGGCGACGGCACCATTCCGGCCGGATGGGCGGGTGTGGTATCAGGGTGGGGAGGCTATAGCGAAGAAGACTTCGGACGACGGCAGTACAACGCCGATCTCTCGTGGTTCGTGGGCGATCTCGCGGGCAACCACGAGCTCAAGATCGGCGGCGAGTACGAGGATTTGGCAATCATCGACATCTCCACGCGATCGGGCCCGGTGGGCGCCAACGTCGGACGGTTCATCTGCAACCCCGACGTGCGTTACTGCGGCGAGAACAACGAACACCAGTACTACTATCGGCATTCCTACGGGACCTCGGGCCCGATCGAACCCGAACAGGCGACTCCTGACGACATCGTGAAGCAGAATTTCCGGGAAATGCCGACCGAGAATTTCGCCGCCTACCTCCAGGACCGGTGGCAGGTCACAAGCAACCTCTCGATCGATCTCGGGGTGCGGTGGTCGCAGCAAAAGCTCTACAACAACGCCGGTACGGTGCAGCTCGACATCGACGACAACTGGGCGCCGCGGCTCGGTTTCGTGTGGGACGCCCTCGGCAACGGCAGGTCCAAGATCTTCGGCCACTGGGGGTACTTCTACGAGACCATCCCGGTGGACATCGTGATCCGATCATTCGGAGGGGGCGCCTGGTCGGTCCAGACGTACAACTTCTCCGAGGACCAGTGGGATTTCGCGCAGCCGCCCGCGGGCGAAGCACCCAGAGCCGCCCGCGTCTTCCCCGGTGGCTACTACTCTCCAGTTGACCCGAACACCAGGGGTCAGTACCTGTCGGAGTCGGCGCTCGGCGCCGAGTTCGAGGTATCGCCGAACTACGCGATCGGATTGACCTTCATCCGGCGCAACCTCGAGCGCATCGTCGAGGACGCCCTGACGACCGATTACACCTACTACATCGGCAACCCGGGCGAGGGGCTGATGACTCACAGCTACGACCAGGCCGTCTATTACGCCTATCCCGGCGGCTTCACCGAATGTCCGGGCGGCGGCATCGACTGCCACACCAAGGAAATCCCAAAGCCAGAACGGCAGTTCACCGGCGTCGAGCTCGCGCTGAAGAAGCGCTTCTCGAACAACTTCCAGTTCCTCGCCTCGGCCATGTGGTCGCGCCTCGAGGGCAACTACGACGGCAACTTCCAGGCCTCGACCGGTCAGCTCGACCCCAATTTGAACTCGGCCTACGATTACGCCGACTTCTCGGTCAACAACGACGGCCTCCTGTCCAACGACCGCCCGTGGCAGTTCAAGTTCGACGGGATCTACCGCTTCGACTTCGGGCTCACGACCGGCCTTTCGACCTACTACCGTTCGGGCACCCCCATCACCGCCATGGGCTATTGCTACTGGTACAACAACTGGGAGTACTACCTTTCGGAACGAGGCGCCTTCGGCCGCACCGACGACGAGTGGGAAGCGGATATCCACCTCGGGTATCCCGTCAAGCTGGGCAATGGTCTCGAGCTCAACCTGCTGGTCGACGTCTTCAACGTCTTCAACCGCCAGGGCGAGACCGCCCGCTGGCTGCGCTACGACTGGATCTACAACGGTTGGGAGGACTACCAGCCCGTCGACTGGTTCACCGGCGAACCCAATCCGGCAATCGTGCCCGGGGACCCCGATCGACCACCGCTCAATCCGGCCTGGAACACCACGCGCTCGTGGCAGGACCCGCGGACCATCCGCCTGGGGGTGCGGTTGTCGTTCTGATCTGACTCGCCACACAAGCTGCGCTGTGGGCTGAGCTCCCTGCAATTTTGAAATCGGGGAAGGCGAGGAATTCTCCAAAAGGCGTAGGCGGGTCGTTTACGTGAAGGACCTGCCTACGTCGTTCATAAACGGTCGAGAGGTCCCTGAACGGCGTAGGCGGGTCGTTTACGGCCCGCCCGTGGGAGGCTGAAATCGGCGTCCGCGTGGCGGGTCCTTCAGGGCCCGCCCACGTCTTTGAGTAGCGTTGGCAGGATTTGTCCGCCCCTACAGCCGCCGGACAACACCCGGGCAGGGGCGGCATCGACGCCGCCCTCGCGCGTCGAGAGAATTGTCGATTCCGAGCTCATGCCATCTCGCTGACTCTGCCGGCGTTCGCGCCCAGGACCCCAATATCGCGGCAATGAGATTCCCCCTTCAGTTCAAGGGGATCAGGTCGTCGAGGGCTCTCGACAGGGGCACCGCACGAATCCTGTCGGCGAGCGGAAAGGTCTCGTCTCCAGCATGGATGACATCGATCGAGTCGAGCCCGAGGTCTTCGAGTGCGATGTGCATGGATCTCGTCAGCGTAGGAGCTACCGTCCGCTTGAACTCGAAGCCCAGCTTGGACCTTCCTCGAACCACGACCAGGTCGATCTCGGCCCCTGCATGCGTCGCCCAGAAAAAACACTCGTCGCGGCGGGCGCCAAGCCTCGTGCGGATGATTTCAGCTGCGAAACCCTCCCACGACGCACCCGATTGCGGGTGGCTTTCGACGTCTTCGAGGCCGGGGAGGTTCAAGAGCGCGTGCAGGAGCCCGGTGTCGGCGAGGTACACCTTCGGCGATTTGACCTGCCGTTTGCGGAGGTTTTCGTGCCACGGCTGGAGCTGGCGCACGACAAAGGTGGACGTGAGGACATCGATGTATCGGCGAACCGTGGTGTCCGCCACGCCGAAGCTGCGCGCGAAGGAGGAGACATTCAAAATCTGGCCGTGGGAATGGGCCAGCATCGTCCACAGTCTCCTGAGCGTGGCCGCCGGAATCGAGATCCCGAGCTGCGGCAGGTCCCGCTCGAGAAAAGTGCGGATGAACTCGAGACGCCACTCGAAGCTGTGCCTGTCCGAGCGAGCGAGAAGGGCCCTCGGAAACCCACCCCGAATCCACAGCTCTCGAAGACGATCGATACCCACTTCCTCCGGACTGAATCCGCTCAGCTCCAGATACGAAATCCTGCCTGCGAGAGACTCCGAGCTCTGACGCAAAAGGTGCGGAGAAGCGCTGCCCAGGATCAAGAACCTGGTCGGTCGCCCGGCCCGGTCCGCCATGACTCTGAGCACCGGAAACAGCTCCGGCATTCTCTGAATCTCGTCGATGACCACGAGGCCGCGAAGATCCCGGAGCACGAGCATTGGGTCGGTCAGACGGGCGAGGTCCCGGGGGTCCTCGAGGTCGAAGATCGTGACCTTGTCGAAATCGCCGGCCGCCAGTTGGCGGGCGAGGGTGGTTTTTCCGACCTGGCGCGCGCCGATAATGCCGACGACCGGGAATCTCTCGAGAAGATCCACAACCCTGCCGAGAACTCTGTTTCGTTGAATCACAAACGTATTCTACATTGAAATTTCTGCATTGACTACAGAAATTTCAAGAAAACCCTGAATGCTCGGGGATCCGCCTCAGTACCGCAGCAACGCCGCGATGTCGCCTTTCTTGGCCAGCGCGGTGCGCGCCGGGCCGTCGACGACCTCGACGCGGCCTCCCATCTCGAGGACGGACTGGCCGAGGCGGTCGATGGGCTGGGAGAGCGGTTTGACCTCGCCGCCGCAGTAGACGCAGGGCCCGCGGGCGTGCGGCGAGTAGGCCTTGCAGTCGCCGCACTCGCCGGCTGTGGTCTTGAAGCCCTTGTTGTAGGCGAGAGTCCAGACCCGGCCCTGGTTGACGGCGTCGAGGACGGCGGCGAAGCCGGCCACCGCCTTACCGCGGTCGTGGAGCTCGGCCAGCACCGCCTCGACCAGCGAGGACTCCTCGTCCCGCTCCATCCGCTCCTGGACCTTGAGGATGCCTTCGAGCACCTCCCTCGGGGTCGCGGTCATGGGCATCGTGATGGTGCGGACCAGCTTGCCCTTGAGGCGGCGAGGCAGCAGTCGTTCGAGCTGGGCGGTCGCCTTGGCGGTGCCGGCGATGATGAGGCGGTCGAAGGGGATGCGCAGCGACAGATCGCGGAGGGCGTCGATCACCTTTTTGGCGTGGAGTGTGACCTCCTCCTCGTGCCGTCGTTCGTGCCGTTTCTGGGAGCGCCACTGGTCCGAACCGAGGGCCCGGGTGCGCGGGCCGGTGTCGGAGAAGAGGTCGTCGTGCTCGGCGATCTCGCCCATCGAAACGGTGAAGAGGCGGGCGCGCTGGGTGCTGGTGAGGACGACGCCGTAGCGCTCGTGTTCGTCCATCGCCTCGACGACCGGCCGCAGGAAGGCGCCCTTCCGCCAATAGGCCTGGGCCACCAACGGCACCCTGAGCTGGTGGACCTCGGCAGTTCGCGACGGCAGGTGAACCACCACGAGGGCGCACAGGCCGTTCGGTTTGGCCTTCTTGACCAGATCGAGCGCGCGACGGGCCGAGTCGGCGAGCTTGCGGTCCGCTCCGTGCTCGGCCTTGAGGCTCTTGAGCAGGGCGTCGGCCTGGACCACGAAGCCTCGTTTCCGGTTGGCTTGTTTGTTCTGATCGATGTCCACATACAGAGTGAGGGTCAGACCCTCCTCCTGCGTCAGAGTGTGCAAGCGACTCAGGACGCCTCGACCGAGCATGGTCACCTCCAGTTGTTTGGTCTGCCTTTCATCATACCCCACCCTTTTTCCTGGGTCGCGCCTTGCGGTGCGACCCAGGAAAAAGGGAGAAGAAAAAGCACGCGGCGAGGGTTTACACTTACCGGACGGGAGGTTCGATGAAAGAGCTCGACGTTCGCGATCTTGCCTGCCCGGGTCCGGTTTTAAAGCTGCGGGACCTGCTGGATGCCGGCGAGCGCGAGATCATCCTGCGGGTGGCGGACGACCTCAGCCGCTCGAATGTGACCCGGTTCGCGACCTCGCGCGGCGCCGGGACGCAGACCGAACCGGGCGGCGACGGGAGCTTCGTGGTGAAGATCACCGCCGGCGCCGACGCCGCCGGTGCTCGCCCCGGCGAAGAAGAGCTGTTGGCGTGCGAGGTCCCCGCAACCCCCTCCTCTTCCGGTCCGCGGGTGGTGCAGATCACCGCCGCCACCATGGGCACGGGCAACGACGAGCTCGGCGCCCTCCTCATGCGGTCGTTCCTCAAGACCCAGAGCCAGCTCGACCGCACGCCCGACGCGATCCTGTTCTACAACGACGGCGTCAAGCTGTGCTGCGAGGGCTCGCTGCTGCTCGACGACCTCGCGGCCCTCGCGGCGGCGGGAGTCGAGATCATCGCCTGCGGCACCTGCCTCAACTTCTTCGAGCTCGCCGACCGGCTGCGTGTGGGGCGTGTCACCGACATGCTCGAGATCGCCTCCCGTCTCGCCGAAGCAGGGTCGATCGTGCGGCCGTGAGCGACTCCCGGACCCCCATCTACCTCGACCACGGCGCCACCGCCTTCCCCAAGGCGCCCGGCGTCGCCGGCGCCATGGTGCGCTTTCTGGCCGAGGCGTCGGGCAACCCGGGGCGCGGCGGCCACCGCCTGACGGTGGCGGCGTCGCGCGCCATCGAGGGCGCCCGGGAAGAGGTCGCTGCCCTGCTCGGCGGGGACCCGGAGCGGACCCTGTTCGGATCGGGCGCCACCTTCTGGCTCAACACGGTGCTCAGCTCCCGCCTCGGGCGCGGGGGCAGGGTCGTGGTGACGGCCCTCGAACACAACGCCGTCATGCGGCCGCTGCGGTGGCTGGAGGCCGATCGAGACGTCGAGGTCGTGGTGGTGGAGGGGCCCGGACCGCACGGTGTGCCCGGTGCGCGCGATGTGGCGGCACGGGTCTCCGAGGCCCCCACCGACCTGGTGGTGCTGAATCACGCCTCGAACGTCACGGGCAACGTGCTGCCGGTGGCCGAGATCGCCGCCGCGGTCGCGCCGGTCCCGGTGGTGGTCGACGCCGCCCAGACCGCGGGCAGTCTGCGTATCGACTTTTCGACCCTCGGAGCCGCCGCCCTCGTGTGCTCCGGCCACAAAGGGCTGCTGGGACCGCCCGGGATCGGCGTGCTGCTGCTGGCGCCGGGGTTCGATGTCGAACCGCTGGTGCGGGGCGGCACGGGTTCGCTCTCGGAGAGCGAGGAGATGCCCGAGCATCTGCCCGACCGGCTCGAGGCGGGCACCCCCAACGGCGTCGGCGCCGCCGGTCTGGGAGCGGCCTGCTCGTGGCTGCGGCGGCATTCGGTGCAGGCAGTTCAGGATCACGCCCGGCGGCTGCTCGGGCGGTTGGCCCCGGGCCTCGCCGAAACCGGCAGGGTGACGCTGTACGGGTGGAACGGGGAGGCGCCGCACACCGGGGTGCTGTCGTTCCGCGTCGACGGCATCGATTCGGGCGAGCTCGCGGCCCGCCTCGATCGCGAGCACGGGATCTGCGTCCGCGCCGGTCTCCACTGCGCGCCCGCCGCTCACCGGCGGATCGGCACCTATCCCGAAGGCACGATCCGGGTCGGCGTCGGGCCGTTCAACACCGAGGCGGATGTGGACGCGCTGGTACAGGCGGTCAGAATGTCTGCAGCGTCGTGAGTGTTGGACCCTGTGCAATGAGCTATGGGCTATGGGCTGTTGGGCAAGGACTGAGCCGCCAAGGAATGCCGTTCGTGCGCGGGTTCGCGGTCTGCCGAAAACGAAAGGGAGGGGATAAACCCCTCCCCTACGGCTTTCGGGTACGGTATATGTCCCGGAGCAGCGTAGGGGCGGGGTTTATCCCCGCCCGCCCGACGGGAAATCTCGGAGGAGAGCGTTGAGCGCGCGGGATCTCCTCGTGGTGTTCGGCACCGTGCAGCGGGTGATGCGCGCTGAAAAGGCGGCCCGCGATGCCGGACTCGACGTGGATACGGTGCCGGCGCCGCGGTCGGTGAGTTCGCAGTGCGGGGTTGTGCTCGAGGTTCGCGCCGCCGAGGCCGAAGCGCTCGCCGGAATCCTGGGAACGATCGGCCTCGAACCGCAAGCTGTGTTCCGGCGGCGCGCTGGAGGCTGGGTGCCGAGCGCCCTCGATGCGGTGTCTGCCGAGCGTGAGGTCAAGCTGACCGCCGGTTCGGCCTACGGCGGCTGCGGCGCCAAGCTCTCGAAGGGCCTGCTCGAAAAGGTGCTGTGCGGTCTGCCGCGGCTCGAGTCCGACGACCTGCTGGTCGGCATCGAGTACGCCGACGACGCGGGCGTCGTGCGGGTATCGCCGGAGATCGCCATCATCCACACCACCGATTTCTTCCCGCCGATGGTGGACGACCCCTACACCTTCGGCCGCATCGCCGCCGTCAACGCCCTGTCCGATGTCTGGGCCATGGGCGGCACGGTCCTGGCCGCCATGAATCTGGTCAGCTACCCGCTCGCCAAGCTCGGACGCGAAGCCTTGACCGAGATCCTGCGCGGCGGGCTCTCGGCCCTCGCGGAGGCGGGCGGCGTGCTCGCCGGCGGCCACACGGTGGAGGGACAGGAGCTGCTGTACGGCCTCGCGGTCACCGGCACCGTTCACCCCGACCGGATCTGGCGCAACGCCGGCGCACTGACCGGCGACGCACTGGTGCTCACCAAACCACTCGGCACCGGGGTCCTCACCACCGCAGCCAAGGCCGAGATGGTCGACCCCACCCACCTCTCGACCGCCCTGCGGTGGATGGCGACCCTCAACCGCGAGGCGGCCGATGCGCTGCACGATTTCGCGCCGCACGCGGTCACCGACGTCACCGGGTTCGGGCTCGCCGGCCACGCGGCCGAGATGGCCGAGGCCTCGGGGATTGCGGTCGAGATCGATCTTTCCGCGCTGCCGTTGCTGCCGGGGGCGCTCGATGCCGCGGCCACCGGTCTGGTGCCGGCGGGGGCGGGCAAGAACCGGGAGAGCGTGGCGTCCGTGCTCGAAGTCGAGGGGGGCGCTGACGACCTCCGGGTGGACCTCTGTCTCGACCCTCAGACTTCGGGGGGGCTGCTCGCCTCTGTCCTGCCCGAGCACGCCGAGGCCCTCGTCCGCCGACTCCCCGGCGCCGCCGTCGTCGGCCGCGTCACGGACGGGCCCGCGGGTTCGGTCCGTCTCATCAACCGCGATTGATTGCAGAAGCGTCATCGTTTTTAACGCAGAGACGCAAAGGCGCAAAGGTTGTCCACAGATCACCCGGATTGACCCAGATTTCCCACTTACTTGTATGGGTAGGGTGGGCCTCGGCCCACCTTCAGAGTTGCCTCGGGTCCCTCGAGTCCGCCTCGTATGTGAACGACTCTGATGGTGGGCTGAAGCCCACCCTACGATTCCATGCGGTTTGGCTCGTCCCTTTTCTCGGAAGGCAGGACCTACGCGCCGTCGGCGCGTCGCCGGTGGGGCGGCCGGCCGGGACGGATGCTCGCATCCGGAACGGACGGACGGCTCACCGGCAGCGATCCCTGATCGCCGGCAGTTCTGCCGCGCCGGTGAACGACCTCTGTGTCTCTGTGTCTCTGTGGTTCAGCGCTCCCGCAGATGCTGCAAGAGGATGCCGGCGGCGACGGCGACGTTGAGGGACTCGATCCCGTTGGCCAGCGGGATGGTGAGCTCGCCGTCGGCGAGGTCGCGGGCCTCGTTGGAGAGACCGACGCCCTCGGCGCCGAGCATCAGGACGCAGGGCCGGACGGGCTGCCAACCGGCCACCGGCCGGCCGTCCGAACCCGCCGCCCAGACCTCGCCGCCGACCGGGCGCACCCGCTCGACGGCCGTGATCGCCGGCACCCCGCGCTCGATGGGTACGCGGAATACCGCGCCCGAGGAGCCGCGCACCGCGCCGGGTCCGAAGGGGTCGGTGCAGTCGGGGGAGAGCAGCACCGCCGCGGCGCCGAGCCCGGCTGCGGAGCGCACGATGGCCCCGAGGTTGCCCGGGTCCTGGACGCGATGGAGCCACAGGGCCACTCCGCCGGTGGCGGCCCAGCGGTGCGGGCGCGGCTCCCCGGCGACCGCCAACAGACCCTGCGGTGAGCGGGTCGGGGCGATGTCCGCGAGCACCGAGTCTTCCACCTCGTAGACCGCACCGGCGGCCTCGATCAACGCCGCGGTATCGGGTGCGGCTGCAGCTTCCGGCGTCAGGTAGAGCTCGAGGATGGGCACCTCCCAGCGCACGAGATCCAGGGCGATCCGGCGCCCGTCGACGATCACCTCGCCGCCGCGGCGGTGTTTGACCCGCCGCCGGAGGTCCTTCACCCGCGCGCCATGTCGCCCGAGACGTTCGATTTCTGGTTTGTCGTCATGCACGCGATCTAACCACGGCGGCGGGAAAGAAGATAGATGCAATTCGTCCAACGAATTGCCTTAGTGGATATTTTCACAATCATTTGCGATAATTCTGAACCCGACGTGTGAAGCGTCGACAGAAGGGACAGGACAACCATGAGCCTCTCCTTGATCGCCAAGTCCATTGGCGAATCGGCAACTCTCAAGCTCAACGAAGTGGCCGCCATCCTGCGCGCCAAGGGCGACCCCGTGATCCACCTCGGCGGCGGCGAACCCAAGGGCAAGCCACCGATGGACGCGATCCTCGCCGCGAGCGCGCTCCTGAGTTCGGGCGAGGTCCGGTACACACCGCCCGACGGCATCCCGGCCCTGAAACAGGCCATCATCCGCTATACCGAGGACTTCTACGGCTGGCGTCCGCAACCCGAAAACGTGATGGCGGCCAGCGGCGCCAAACAGGCCATCATGACGGCCCTCCACGCCATCCTCGACCCCCAGGAGGAAGTCATCTTCCCGGCGCCCTACTGGGTCTCCTATCCGGAGATGGTCAAGCTCGTCGGTGCGGTGCCGGTGCCGGTCCACCCCGAGGACGGCTCGTTCGTCCCACGCGTCCGGGAGATCGAACAGGTGATCGGCTCCTACACCAAGGCGGTGATCCTCAACAGCCCCAACAACCCGTCGGGGGCGGTCTACCCGGCGGAGTTCGTGCGCGGCGTGGTGGAGCTGTGCGAGAAGCGCGGTCTGTGGCTGATCATGGACGACATCTACCACCGCCTGATCTTCGACGGGCGCAGACCGATCAACGCCTGCGAGTTCGCCAAGGACCGCTCCGACAACTCGAAGCTGATCATCATCAACGGGGTCTCCAAACAGTACGCCATGACCGGGTTCCGCATCGGGTGGGCGGTCGGCAACACCCGCCTCATCGAGGTGATGACCAACATCCAGGGCCACGAGACCTCGGGCCCGTCGGCGGTCCTGCAACACGCGGCGGTGGGCGCCATCAACGGCATCCAGTCGTCGGTCTCGAGTCTCTGTACAACGCTCGAAAACAACCGCAACGTCCTGGTCCAGGAGCTCAGGGCCTTCGAGGGCGTACGGTTGGAGGTTCCCGGCGGCACCTTCTACTCCTTCCCCGACTTCAGCCACTACAACAAGAGCTCGGTCGAGCTCTCGAATTTCCTGCTCGACAAGGTGCAGGTGGTGACCGTTCCCGGCAAGGAGTTCGGCAGGGAAGGCCACCTGCGTTTGAGCTACTGCGGCTCGATCAAGGAGATCACCGAGGGGATCGAGCGCATGAAGTGGGCGCTCGACCCCAACTCCCCCAACGAGCTCTACATCGGTGAGCGCAAGCTGGTGAGGGACTGGTCATGAGCAAGTACCTGAAGTTCAAAACCCCCGCGACCGCCCAGGCCGAGGACCTCAAGAGCCGCTACGGGCTCAAGAACAACGGTCTGGTCTATCTCGACCGCGTGTACTGGAACCTGCCCGAGCCCGCCCTGTATGAAGAGGCCTCCTTCCGCCAGGAGGGATTCATCGCCCACGGCGGTCCGTTCGTGGTCAATACCGGCAAGTGGTCGGCCCGCGCCGCCCAGGACAAGTACATCGTCCGCGAGAGCTCGACCCAGGACAAGATCTGGTGGGGGGAGTACAACCGTCCCTACGCGCCCGAAAACTTCTCGTCGCTGCTGGCCCGCGTCCAGGCCTTTCTCCAGGATGAGGAGCTCTTCGTTCAGGACTGCTTCGTCGGCGCCGATCCCGACTACCGGATGCCGATCCGGGTCATCACCGAGTTCGCCTGGCACTCGCTCTTCGCGCGCAATATGTTCATCCTGCCCAAGACCCAGGAGGAGTACCAGAACCACGTCCCCGAGTTCACCGTGATCGCGGCGCCCTCGTTCCGGGTCGACCCGCGGATCGACGGCACCCGGTCGGAGACCGCCATCATCCTCAACTTCGCCGAGCGTCTCGCCCTGATCTGCAACTCGAGCTACGGCGGCGAGATCAAGAAGAGCATGTTCACGGTCATGAACTTCCTGCTGCCGCTGCGCGAGGTCCTGTCCATGCACTGCTCGGCCAACGTCGGCGATGCCGGCGACGTCGCGCTGTTCTTCGGTCTCTCGGGCACCGGCAAGACGACCCTGTCGGCCGATCCGAAACGCCGGCTCATCGGCGACGACGAGCACGGCTGGTCGAACACCGGTGTGTTCAACTTCGAAGGCGGGTGTTACGCCAAGGTGATCCGGCTGTCGGCCGACCACGAACCCGAGATCTACGCCACGACCCGGCGCTTCGGGACGATCCTCGAAAACGTGGTTCAGGACCGCACGTCGCGGCGGCTCGACCTCGACGACGACCGCTTCACCGAGAACACCCGCGCCGCCTACCCCCTCTCCTTCATCCCCAACGTGGTGCCCGAGGGCGTGGTCCAATCGCACCCGAAAAACGTCATCCTCCTGACCTGCGACGCGCAGGGCGTGCTGCCGCCGATCGCGCGGCTCGACCCCGAGCACGCCGTCTACCACTTCATCTCGGGTTACACCTCGAAAATTGCAGGGACCGAGATCGGTCTCGGCATCGAGCCCGAGATCGCCTTTTCGGCCTGCTTCGGGGCGCCGTTCATGGTCCACCACCCCTTCCAGTACGCCGACATGCTGCGCGCCAAGATGAAGAAGCACGGCGCCACCTGCTGGCTGGTCAACACCGGTTGGGTCGGCGGCGGCTGGGGCGTCGGCAAGCGGATCTCGATCCGCCACACCCGCAACCTGCTCAATGCAGCTCTCGAGGGCGCGCTCGACTCCGTCGAGTACCGCAAGGACAAGCTCTTCGGATTCGAAGTGCCGCTGGCCTGCCCCGAAGTCCCCGAGGACGTCCTGGACCCCTCCACCTCCTGGGGTAACAAGGACGAGTACTGGAAGCGCTACGACGCGCTCGCTGCACGCTACATCGAGAACTTCAAGCTCTTTGCAGCCGGCTGCCCACCCGAGGTCATGGCGGCGGGACCGAAGAGGCTCAAAGACCTGAAGTGAATTCGGAATTAGGAATTCGGAATTAGGAATTCCCACCCACCCTCCCGGCAGCCGGGACGGCTGCCCCACAATCGGGCCACCGCCATCCGGGAGCATTGTGGTGCGGCCGTCCCGGCCGCACAAAGGCCCTCGTGCGGCGGAGGTGCCCGAAACGTTTGAACGTTCAACGTTGAAACGTTCTAACGTTCCAACGGTGGCTGCGTTGGAATCCGCGTCGTCCGGTAGGCGTCCGCCTTCTCCGCCGGCGCCGCCACGCGGGATGCGGCGCGGGCCTGCATCTTGCGGTACCACTCCTCGTTCGGCTCCCGCGGGGCGTAGGACAGGTAGAAGGCCACCCCGCACAGGGCGGCTGCGAGAGAGGCCGCCATCAATGCAGGCACCGCCATGACGCCGCTCACAAACAGCGGGACGGCGAGAAACAGCAGAGCCGGAGCGCCCCAGACCAGCAACGGCAGAAAGCTCCGCAAGGGCCGCCTCAGGGTCGCGCCGAGGCCCCTCAGCCACGCCACCAGGGCCGAGCGCCGCCCCGACTCCCCGAGCAACCATCCGCCGCGCAGGGTCGCAATCCAAAAAATCGCGAGGGCCGACGCGGAGATCACGACCGCGGCCAGCAGCATGAGCCCCGCGCGGCCCGCGGTGGTCTCAGTCTCCCCGCCGCGCACGGCGTCCGTTACCGGCAACCACACCGCGGCCAGGGTGGCGGCCGCGGCCACGCCCGCGACAACCGCGAGACGGGCATAGCGCCACCACCAGACGACGCCGTGGCCGAGAATCTCGGACAGCCGCACCCGCGCCGCGCCCGCACCCAACCACCAGCGCACCGTCCCCGCGTGCCACAGGATCGACCAGGCGGCGAGGGCCACCCACCCGAGGATGAGCGCGATGGCCAACGGGACCGCGATCGGGCGAAGGAGCTCGACGAAGATCAACACGCTGTCACCCGGCGCAGGACCGCTTTCCGGGAGGTTGGCGAGAACCGGCCCGGCGGCGAAATCCACCATCAGCTGAGCCGGCAGAAAGACGGCGATGGACACCAGCCACACGGCCAACACCAGTTTGTGCAACCGCAGCGCCAGACGGAAACCGGCAACGGGGGACGGGTGTTCCACCATCTCAGCTGAACCTCAAGAAGACCTGGCCCACGAGCCCCATGATCTCCCGCACCCACCACAGCGGCGGCTCGGTTCGGGCGGGTCTGTCGCGCCAGTAGTTGTCCGCGCGCAGGGTCTCCAGAGCCCATACCCCGTCGGGGTCGACGACGACTTGTTCAAGCCGGCGGCCGCCCTCGAACCGCCACCGCACCCAGCGCTCGTCGCCGTCCCACCGGCGCCGCTCGATCGAGCCATCGTCCCAGGTCAGCTCGACCTCGACCGGACCGATGAAGTCGCCGCGGCGCGCCAGATCCACCTCGATCTGCCACGGTCCGCCGTCATCCTCGTCACCCTCGTCGGAGTCCGGCTCTTCGGAACCCTCGCCCTCCCGCCACGCCCCGCCGTCCCAGACAAAACCGTCGCCCGCTTCCGGCCGCCGGTGGCGCACCTCGAGCACGCCCCAGTCGGGAGTGGCATCGGAGTAGATCGCCTGGTCGAAAAAGCCCCGCAGGTCATACCCCGCGATCTCGCTCAACGTCGCCACGAGGTCGCCCCCGGTGGGGTGTTGAAACGCGAACCGCTCAAAATATGCGCGAAGGCCCCGCGCCATGGCTTCCGCCCCGATCAGACCCTCCGCGTTTCGCATCACCACAGCGGTCTTGCCGTAGGACGCCACGAAGTACATCCAGCGGTTTCGATATTCCCAGGCCCTGCGCGCGATCTGGAGTGGCAACGAGCTGTACCCCAGCGCCAGACGCTCGGCGCCCCACTGCGGAAAGGCTCGAATCTCCGGCACCAGCCGATCCTCGACGATGTCGCTCATGCACGAGATCTCGGCGTAGCTGGTGATGCCTTCGTCAAGCCACGCCTCCTCGAACTCGTTCGAGGCCAGCATCCCCTGGAAGTACTGGTGGCCGAACTCGTGGACGGTCACGGCCTCGATGTCGGACGACCAGGAGAAGGGGGGAAACTCGTCGAGCCGATCGGCGCCGGTTGTGATGAGGGTGGCGTACTCCATGCCGCCGGCCTCCTCCGCCCCTCGCGGCGGCGAGACGACGGTCAGCTGGGGATAGGGGTAGACGCCGTAATGGAGTCCGAACCAGGCGACCGACAGACGCGCGGCACGAACCATCCGCGGCACCAAACTCCGCTGAACCACCGGCACCATGAGCCGGATGTGCATGGGCGGCAGCTCGAGCTCGGCGGCGCTGAGCCCGAGGCGTGACCGGGCCTTGGTCAGCCAGGCCGCGGGGACGTCGCGGCCGGGTTCGAAATCCGCTTCGATCACCTCCATGAGGTCCGGCGGCGCGGCGCACCAGGCGAAGTCGTGGACCCGTTCGGCGCGGTGAACCACGGTCCGCCGGCCGCCGTCGACGGCAGTGTTCGAGGCCTCGATGCCGGTAGCGCCGAGCACCCAGTCCTCGGGGATCGTCATCGCCACACGGTAGGAGCCGAAATCGGCATAGAACTCGGACGAGGCGTGAAACTGGTGGCAGTTCCAGCCGTCGGCGCCCTCGAAAACGGCGAGCTTCGGGAACCACTGCCCCACCATGTGGAAATCGTCGACATACCCGGTGCGGGCGATAATCCACGGCAGCTGGGCCTCGAACTCAATTTCGAGCTCCACCGAGGACCCCGGTGGGACCTCCCGCGGCAGCGGTACCCGGACGACGGTGAAATCGTCCGGGTTGCCGTCATCCGGCCGCACGAACTCCATCACCGGCAGGAGGTCGTCGCCTTCGGTCGTGACCAGGCGATCGATGCGGGTCCACCCCCAGTTGTCCGTCGGCTCGACCCGATTTCTCAGCGACCTCCACCCGAGCTCGCGCATGAAGGTGGTCTGCGAGCTCGAAAACGCGTTGAGATAGAGGTGGAGGTAGACCTCGGCGGTGGGCGTGTCGGTCGAGTTGGTCCAACGAACCTTTTCCCGGCCCTGGAGGCGGTGGCTCGCGGCCTCCAGTTCGACCTCGATCTCGTAGTCGGCCGTGCCGGCCCACACCGGCGCCGCACAGAGAATCAGGGCTCCAACCGACAGGCACCAACCCGAAAAGTGCGGTATTCGTATCAACACCGGGGAAGTGTACCCGACGCTGGCCATTCCGGTGAGAAGGCTCTAGAGTGGGTCTGGAGATATCCGTGCGACGCGTTCTCATCATTCTGACCCTGACTCTCGCCATGACGGCTGCCGCCGGCGCGGGCGAGATCTCCTTCTCCCTCAACCTCGACTCGATCCCGATGACGCTCCCCCGCGACCCGCAGACCGAGGCCCGCCTCGCCCTGTGGAACGACCCCATGAACCGGCTTCTGTACCACTTCAACCAGCAGCAGGCATGGGTCATGCGCGGTACCATGCCCGGCGGCGAACGGGTCAGCGGGGCGGCAGTGATGGTGAAGGCTCAGAACGGGCTGCCGCTGGAGTTGCTGGCGACCACCATGAAGGCCGGGTTGACCACAGCGCAGCAGAATCTGGCTCGGGTGAGGTGGCCCTGGATCGACCAGGAAGCCCTGGCAGCCCTGCCGCTCGAACAACAGCTCTCGATCGAACTCGGGCGCCTTCTGGTGCCGCAGTAGCGCCGGCCCGGCAAGAGGAGTGGTTTCAGAGCAGATCTTTGAGGTTTTTCGAGACCTTGAATCGAACGCTCTTGGAGGCCGAAATCTCGATTTTCTCACCGGTCGCCGGATTGCGGCCCAGGCGGGCGGGGCGCTCCGAGATCATGAAGGTCCCGAAGTTGGGCACGGTGATCTTGTCGCCGCCGGCCAGGCCCTCGCCGATGAGCTCGAACAGAAGGTCGTAGGTCATCGCCACCTGGGTTTTGGGGTATCCCGTCAGTTCAGCGACCCGATCCACGACTTCTGCCTTGCCTGCCATGGTGCTCCCTCCGCTCGCGCTGCGACTCGAACCCGCATTTCTGATGGACTCGTTGCTGTAGTCGGCACCGGAAGGCTAGCGCGGCCCGTCGCCGCCGGTCAAGATCGAGGATGAAATGGATCGGCCCGTCGCTGCTGTTATCCTTTCCATCATGAAGACACTTTCTTGCATCACGATCCTGATCGCTGTCGCATTGATCGCCGGCGCCCCCGCCGGGTCGGCGGAAGGAGACTCTGAGATGATTGCCGAAGGCGAGGTATTCGTCGATTTCGAACTCCCTGCACACGACGGTTCCACCGTCTCGAGCAAAAACCTGACGGGCCGGCCGTTCCTGCTGTTTTTCTATCCCAAGGCCGATACCCCCGGTTGAACGACCGAAGCCAACCAGCTGCGTGACAGCTGGGACGAACTCCAGGCACTGGGTATCGAGGTCTTCGGTGTTTCGTACGACTCCCCGGACGCGAACCGGAAGTTCGCCGAAAAAAACGGGCTGCCCTTCCTGCTGCTTTCCGACAGCGACCACGGGTTGGCGAAAAGGGTCGGCGCCTCTCGCGCCCTCCTCCCGATGGCCAAGCGCGTCTCGTATCTCGTCGGCGGCGACGGCATCGTCCTGGTCACCTATCCCGACGTCGACCCCAAGACCCACGCCGCGGAGGTGTTGAACGACTATCGCGCGCTGATCGCGACCGGCGAATAGCATCAGGACCGCGGGAGACATCTCGGATCTCAACGCAAAGGCGCGAAGACGCTGAGGCGACATCCCGACGCGTAACCCTGGCGAGGACCTGGCCGCCGGGCGGCCAGGTCCGATGGGTAGGGTGGGCCCTGGCCCACCTTCGGAACTGCAGCGAGCCCCTCGAGTTCATCACATACGTCCACTCTTCTGATGGTGGGCTGAAGCCCACCCTACGATTCCATGCAGTTCATCCTGTCTCGCGGAAGGCAAAACCGACGCGCCTTTGGCGCGTCGCCAGTGAACGGCCTTTGCGTATACCCCGATATCTGCTCGATCTGCCTGAAAACAAAACCGGGGCCTTGCGGCCCCGGTTGAAGGTGGTTCGGGATAAGTTCAGTTCGCGGGTTGGTGCATGTGGATGTCGCGCTGGGGGTACGGGATCGAGCAGCCGGCGCCTTCGAGACCCTCTTTGAGCTTGCGCGTGAGGTCGAAACGGACGGCCCAGTAGTCCGCCGCATTGCACCAGGGTCGCACCACGATATCGACCGATGAATCGCCGAGGCTCGACACCGCAATCTGCGGCTCCGGGTCAGAAAGCACCCGGTCGTCGGCGGCCACGATCGAACTGATGGTGTCGATGGCGGTCTGGATGTCGTCGTCGTACGAGATCCCCATCACCATGTCGATGCGCCGGGTGTCGTAGCCGTTGTAGTTCGCAATCGTCGAACCGTAGACCTGCGAGTTCGGCACCGTGATCTTGATGTTGTCGGGGCTCTTCAGAGTCGTGCTGAAGATACCGATCTCCTGCACCACACCCGCCGTCCCGCCCGCGTCGATGAAATCGCCGAGCTTGAACGGTCTGAAAATCAGCAGCATCACGCCGGAGGCGAAGTTGGCGAGCGTGTTCTGCATCGCGAGACCGACGGCGAGACCGGCGGCACCGAAGATGGCCACGACAGAGGTCGTCGCAATCCCGATCCGGTTGAGGACGGCGATCACGACAACGGCGAGCACCGCGTAGTAGACGAGCTTGGCCAGAAACGGCACCAGGGTCGCGTCCACGTTGCCGCGTTCGAGGGCCCTGCGGGTCAGCTTGCGGGCCCAGCCGGCGAAGACCCGGCCGACCGCGAAAATGACGATGGCGGAAACCACGTCGAGGTAGTGGTTGACGACCATGTTCCAGGCCGCGTCGAGTAACTGTTGCGACTGTTCCACGAAAATCTCCCCGTTTCTTCTAGAACTTGAACACGACGGAGGCCGTGGACGTGGTGTCGGTCTTGTCGGCGTCGCCGATCGGCTGATTGCGGTGGCGGATGTCATACCCGAAACGAAGAGCCATCCACGAGTTGACGTCCGCCTCGATGGCAGTGAACGACGTCAGTCGCCAGTCGGTGGAGTTGTCGAAGTTCGGCAGAAACACCAGACGTTCGACGAGCTTCGATTTTTCACCCAGCTTCCACTCGAACGTGAGACCGAAGAGCCCGCCCAGGTAGTCGACCTGTGCGTCGGGCGAAACCTGGTCTTCCCAGGTGTAGGCGAGACCGCCATCAAACGCCAACTTGGTCCGTTCCTTCTCAATGGCGAGGTAGGTCGCGCCGATCGAGGCTACGGTCTGCGAGTCGTACCCGGTGAACGGGTCCTTTGCCCACGCCAGCCCACCGAAGGCCTCCCAGCGTTCACTCGAGCTTGCGAACTGCCCGCGCGCCGATGAGGTAATTCTCGGCAGTGGTGGTGCCCGAATCCTCGGCCTTGTTGCCGCGCCCCACAGAAGACCAGGCCCCACGGTTCGGCCTTCTTTTCGAGGCTGAAATCGAGCCCCACCGAACTGGTGTCGGAGTTACCGGTGGTGGCGACCCAGGACAGACCCAGGGATCCGACCCACGCTGGTTCCTTTTCCTTTTCCTCTTCCTGTGCGGGCTCATCTGCAAAGAGCGGCATCGCACCGATGCCCAGGATGATCATGATCAATGCGATTGACTTCTTCATGGTCCTCGTTCCTCCTCTGTCGCTCAACGTTTTCTGCTGTCTGGTATTCCGGGACGCCGGAATTTCCGAGGCACTCTTTGTATGGGAGCGCGCACAATTTAACAGAGTGGCCGCGATTTGCAAGGTTGAGCCAAACCTAGGAGCTACTTGCACTTCGCCGCCAGCCACCCGCAACCCGGCGGGCAAGGCGGGCTATACTCGATGCGTGACGATCGAACAAGCAGGCGCGGACGGGTCCGTTTGAGCGGAAGCAGGGTTTTCGTGGCGACGGAAATCGCGAGCCCGTGGGCTCGACTCGTGGCCGTGATCGGCGCCGTCGCGGCGGCGTCCGCCGTCGTATTGCTCCAGTCGCTCATCGATTGGCAGGGCAGCCGAACCGAGTTCGTCCTGCTTTCAGGGTTCAACGCCTTTCTGGCGTCTCTCGCGGCGTGGTTCTTCCACATCCGCTGGCGGCTCCTCGGCGATCCCTTTGACCGCCAGGTACAGAACGTCTTCCTGCCGATCGCGTGCCACTTCGTCCTGCTCCTCGTCGTCGAGGCGGCGGTCGAGTCCGGACCGCTGCGCGACGCCCTGATCGTCCTCTCGTGGGTCATCACACAGACCCTGGCCGCGGCGATCCTCATCTACACCTTTCGCGGAGGCCGCACCCTGGGCTCCGCCCGGCGCGCTCTGCGAACCACCGGGGCGGTCACCCTGGCGTTGATCGTGTGGGCCGTCTTTCACTACCTTCGTTCGCACAACGTGGTCCTCGGCATCGGTCCGCTGGAAGCCGGACTCGCCACGGTCTTTCTCCTCGCCGCAGTCGTACCGATGTTCGGCGGCGGTGATCAGCGTCAACCGCGCGAGGTGTGGTTGGGCGCGGCGTTTCTGCTCACAGCCATCGCCCACATGGATCTCTCCTGGTCGCGCCAGCTCTACGACGGCCCCTTCATGTGGGGCCACGTGCTGCTCGGGCTCAGCCTGGCCACGCCCACCATCGGGGCGGTCCTCGAAAACGTCACCCTCCTCGATATGCAGACCGGATTGTCGGACCGCCTCAAGCGGTTGCGCAGCCGCATGGAAATCCTGCTCGACTCACTCCCGGTCCTGGTGTTCTCGGTGGACCGCGATCGGAACATCCGCTACGCGAATCTGGCCGCGAGCGCTCTTTTCTCGGTGCCTCACGGCACCGGGGTCGGAAACCACGGCCGGATGTGGCTGGAGCGAATTCACGACAACCACAGGCCCCAGGTCTACTCCGCCATTCCGGCCGTCCTCGAAGGCAAACACCAGGCGTGGAATGAGGTCATCAGGGTGGAAGACGACGAAGGTCGGACCCACTGGCTCAGCACCCTGATGCATCCGGTCGTCGATCCGGTGGTGAACGAGACCTTGATCCAGGTCATGGCCACCGATATCACCGATCTGCACATCGCCCGCCGCGCCGCCGAGGCGCGTCAAACGCGGTTGGCATTCCTTTCGAATCTCGCTCAGACTCTTGCCGGCGAGGTCGAGGAACAGTTCATCCTCGACCGCTTCCTCGACATGAGCCGTGAACTGCTGCCGCTGCGATCGGTCCTGTTGTACGGCCCGGTGGCGAACGGAAACGCCCTTCGGCTGGTCGCCGGGGCAGGGCCCGGTATCGAGGCGTTCGAGCGCGATCGATTCCATTCGATCACAGCGGGGGATCACCCCTGCTGGACGACGTTCAGCGAGGGTGTCCCCCAGACAACCCTGGTCGGGACCGTCGTGGAAGACGAGATCGCCGAATGGTTGATCTCGAAGCACGACATCACCCACCTCAGCTATCTGCCGCTGGTCGCCGGCGGACGGTCGCCGGGAGTCCTCCTCGCCACCTCCGCCATTCCCCTGGATCTCGCCGTGGACGACGTGGATCTCCTGACCCAGATCGGTTACCTGCTCGGCGGCGCGATTTCTCTTTCACATCTCGTGCGGGAGCTCGACGAACAGCGCTCGGTGGCCTTTGAAGCGTCGCGGCTGAAATCCGAGTTTCTCGCCAACACCTCGCACGAGCTGCGGACGCCCCTGACCGCTATTCTCGGTTTTCTCCGTCTGATCATGGACGGGTCGGTCAAGGACTCCGCCAAACAGCACGAGTTCCTCAAAATCGCCCACGAGGCGGCGGAGAATCTCCTCAACATCATCAACGACGTGCTCGACCTCGCGAAAATCGAGGCCGGCCGTCTCGAGGTCCACTTCGCGCCGGTCCCGGCACGCACCGTCCTCGAAGAGGCCCAGACTCTCTTCAAACACCAGATGAAGAGCAAGGGCCTCAATTTTCACATCCTGGGTACGGATTCCAAGCTGGTCATCTGGACCGACCCCGACCGCACGTCGCAGATCCTCACCAATCTGCTGTCGAACGCCATCAAGTTCACCAATCGCGGAGGTTCGATCACGCTGGATTGCCGGAGATCGGATGGCGGCGTGTTGTTCACCGTGCAGGACACGGGCGTGGGGATTCCCAAGGACGAGCTCCAGAAAATCTTCTCCTCCTTCTACCAGGTCGACGGGTCGACGACCCGCCAGCAGGGGGGGACCGGTCTCGGTCTGACGATCTCCCGCCGCCTCGCCGAGCTGGTCGGCGGCACGCTCGACCTCGAGAGCGAGGGCCCCGACCGCGGGGTGACCGCCAGGCTCGTCCTCGAGGAATTCACCACTGATCACGAGGCCACCAACCCGGAGTTGCGGGCGCCGACCTGACCCGCGATTCACGCCCTGAATCCGCTTCCATCTCAATGGCCGGCGGGTTCCGCATCGCACCGCTTCTCAATCGACTGCAGACCGGATAGAATCTCCAGACCGATATCAGGTTCTGAGACAAGCGCTGAAAACAGTACCTGATATCGATAATGGAGACGGAATTGACGCGACTCCTCGCCGAGCGACGGCCGCCGGTCTCGGGCGATTCTGCCATCTCCACCTTGCATGGCGGCTGCTTCGGTCGGGGTGGTATGCGGCTTGACATGTTTTTAAATTTCTGTATATTCCTAAATGGTTATAAGGCTATTGATGGAGACGGCTGATGCACAAGAACCTCCTTCTCGTCGTAACGGCAATGGTGACCGTCGCCACCGCGGGTGCCCAGAACCTGACCCTGGAAGAGTCGGTGACGACGGCGGTCGGCAGCAACCCCGCGGTGACAGCCGCGAGGGAACGCTCGCAGGCAGCGGCCGCCCGGTCCAAGGGAGGGCAGCAGCACCGGCTCCCGAAGATCGGCCTCAGCGAGGGTTTCGTCTACACCGACAACCCGGCCGAGGTCTTCGCGCTGTCGCTCAACCAGGGCCGGTTCGACATGCAGGAGTTCTTCCTCTCCGATCCCAATAACCCCGACCCCCTCTCAACCTGGATCACGCGGCTCGACCTCGAATTACCCGTTTATACCGGGGGCAGATTGTCGGCGCGGATCGGGCAGGCGGAATCGATGGCGACAGCCGAGGATCTGAGCTACGCCCACGTCCGCGAACAGGTCGCGTTCGAAACCATCACCGCCTACATCAACCTCGCCAAGGCCCGAGAGCAGGCGTCGTTGCTCGACAACGCCAGGGCAACCACCGCCGAACACCTCCGAATCGCCGAGCAGTTCGCCCTGCAGGGCGTCATTCTCGATGCCGATGTGCTCCAGGCCCGGGTCTACCTCTCCGAGGTGGACGACTCCCTCGCGCAGGCCGGCAGCGGCGCCAGGCTGGCTCAGGCTGCGCTCAACTTCCAGATGGGAGCCGACCAGAACACGCCCCGTTCGCTGTCCCCGGTGGCGGCGACAGCGGCGATCCCCGGCGACCTCGAAGTCTGGATCGCAGCGGCCCTCGAGGACCGCAACGATCTCAATGCCGCACGACGCAAGCTCGAAGCCGGCCGGCTCGAAGAAAAGGCATCGCGCCCCGGTTACTTCCCCGAAATCGCAGTGGTCGGCCACTACGACCTCTACGACGACCAGATCTTCGGCGCCAACGGCCGCTCGGGATCGATCATGGCAGTCGCCAAGATCGACCTGCTGGGCGGCGGCGCCGGCACCGCGGCCCGCACGGCCGCCCGCCACGCAACCGCATCCTTCGAGGCCGACGTCCACCGCTTCGAGGAGGGCGTGCGGTTGGAGGTCCAGCAGGCGTGGCAAGACCTCGCGACCGCCCGCACCCGTCTCGAAACCGCAACCTCGTCACTGGCGGCCGCCGGCGAGGCCCTCCGTGTCCGCGAAAGTCGTTTCAAACAGGGGCTCGACAAGATGATCGACCTGCTCGACGCCGAGACGGCGCTTCGCGAGTCGGAGATGCGCGAACTGGTCGCCCGCTACGATGTCGCCCTCGAAACCTACCGTCTTCGCTACGTTTCCGGTGCAACCCTGATACCGAGCATGGAGGATTCCCAATGAACTCCCGCAAAACGATCCTGACGTTCCTGTTCCCGATCATCGCGATGGCAGCGGCCTCCGGGTGCGGCCACGAAGAGCCTACTCTCGCCGAGGCCGATCTGGCACCGCTGAGCGTCGCGGTGTCCGAATTGAGTCTGGTGGTCGACGCCCAACCGATCGAGGTCCGCGGCGTCGTGCAACCGGCGCGGCAGGCCACCGTTTCGACCCGGGTCTCGGGCCCGGTCGTGGCCCTGCGCGTGAATGCCGGTTCGCGCGTTGCCAAGGGGCAGGTTCTGCTCGAGATCCAGCCCGAGGCCACACAGGGACAACTCTCGCAGGCGCGGGGCGCTCTCGCCCAGGCGGAGGCCTCGCTCGCGCTCGCCGGCCGCAATTTCGAGAGGTACAAGGCACTGAGGGCTGAAAACGCTGCCTCCGAGCTCGAACTCGATATGGCACGGATGCAGTTCGAACAGGCGCGTGGTGCCGTGGCGCAGGCCGAGGGCGCGGTGCAGGCCGCATCGACGGTGGCCGACGAGTCGGATGTCAGAGCGCCGTTCGCCGCGAAGGTGGTCGAGACCCTGGTCGAGGTCGGTGACCTCGCAGCACCCGGCCGGGCGCTCGTTCGACTCGAGTCGCTTTCGACCCAGCAGTTCTGGCTGGCTGTCCGTGCCCGCGACGCCGCCAAGGTCGCCCTCGGCGATGAGTTGCCGGTCCGCTTCGACGCCCGCCCCGATCTCGGCACCGTGACCGGCACGGTGGTGGAGATCGTTCCTGCTGCCGACCCGGCGACCCACACCGTGACGGTCAAGCTCGACCTCGACGGTGTCGATGTGCCGTCAGGTTTCAGTGGACGCGCCACCATCCTCGGAGATTCCAGGGAACGCCTGTTTGTTCCGGCCTCGGCCCTCCACCGTCGCGGCGGTCTCGAACTCGTCGTCGTTCGCGCGGCCGACGGCACCGCACGGACCCGCGCCGTCACCATCGGTGGGGAGCTGCCGGACGGCCGAATCGAGGTGCTCTCAGGAATCGATGCCGGTGAGTCGGTGGTCATCGACGCACCGGGGCCGGTGGCCGATGGGACACCGTTGGAGATCGGACGATGAGCGGCGAACACAACGATTTGACGGGCGGGGGCGCCGAAAAGCCGAACGCTGCCGACATCGAGCAGGCCCACCGAGACGCCCTTCGCCTCAAGATGTCCCGCCGCAAGCTCGGTATGGCGGGCAGGATCGGCCAGGCCTTTCTGGAGTCCAAACTTACGCCCCTGATCGTCGTCGCCTCGATTCTGCTCGGCGTCTTCGCGATCATCGTGACCCCGTCCGAGGAGGAGCCCCAGATCAGGGTGCCGATGATCGACGTCATGGTGGGCTACCCGGGCGCTTCGGCGGAGGAGGTCGAGAACCGCATCATCACACCGATGGAGAAGTTGCTCTACGAGATCGAAAACGTCGAGTACATCTACTCCATATCGAACCCGTCGGGCGGCTTGATCGTGGTCCGTTTCCTGGTCGGAACCGACCCCGACCAGGCCGCCCTCCGCGTCCACACCAAGTTGCAGTCTGCGGTGGATGAAATGCCACCCGGCGTCATGGCGCCGGTGGTCAAGCCGCGGACCATCGACGACGTGCCGGTGGTCGCCTACACCCTGTGGAGCCGGAACGCCTCGTCCTCTGAACTCCGCCAGGTGGCCGACGAGGTCAAGGTCGAGCTCACCCGCCACCCCCGGGTCGCGCAGGTCTCCGTCATCGGAGGGCAACGCCGCGTGGTCGAGGTCGAATTCAACCGTGAGGCCCTGGCGTCGCGGAACATCTCGATCCTCCAGGTCTACAACGCCCTCGAGAGCCTCAACTGGCGATTGCCGGCCGGGAGCACCGCGATTTCCAATTCGGAGGTCATGGTCGACGTCGGGCAGTTTCTGACCGGCGCCGACGAGGTGGGAGACGTCGTGGTGTCGTCGTCCAACGGTCGGCCGGTCTATCTGAAGGACGTGGCCGAGATAACCGACGGCCCCGAAGAACCATCGTCATATGTCTGGTTGGGCACCGGTCCGGCCGCGCCCGAGAAGGGTCTCGAGGGCGCGGGAATCGACCTCCCCGCGGTGACCATCGCGGTGGCCAAAAAGCCCGGCACCAACGCCGTCGACATGGTGGAAGATCTCGATGCGATGCTCGACCGGCTCGCCGGGAGAGTGGTTCCTTCGAACGTAGAGATCCTCAAGACCCGTGACTACGGGGCAACGGCCGACGAAAAGGCGGATGAGCTCCTCAAACACCTCTACTCCGCCACCATCGCCGTCATTCTCCTGATGTGGATCACCCTTTCGTGGCGCGAGGCCACGGTGGTTGCGGTCGTCATCCCGGTGACCCTGGCGTTGACCCTGGCGGCATCCTATTTCTTCGGCTACACCCTCAACCGGGTCAGCCTCTTCGCACTGGTCTTTTCGATCGGAATTCTCGTCGACGACGCCATCGTGGTGGTGGAGAACATCCACCGCCACATCAAGCTCAAGTGGGCGGGGGCCAAACGGACGACCGTCTACGCCGTCGATGAGGTGGGCAACCCCACCATCCTCGCCACCTTCGCCATCATCTCGGCACTGCTGCCGCTGGCCTTTGTCCGCGGGCTCATGGGCCCCTACATGCGGCCCATCCCGATCAACGCTTCGGCGGCGATGCTCTTTTCGCTGATCGTCGCCTTCACGATCTCGCCGTGGATGGCGTTCCGGCTCTTCCGAAAGGAGTCCAAGGGCGGCGACGACGAATCCTCAGAGGAGTTGCCCGAGGACTTCGAGAGCCCCCGGGAGGGCAGGGTCTCGCGGATCTACTCCTGGATCATGGACCCGATGATTCAGCGTCCGGTGATTCGCTATTTCTTCCTCGCGGGAGTGGCCACTCTGCTGATCGTCGCAATGGGAACGGTCGCTGTGGGGTTCACCACCGTCAAGATGCTGCCCCACGACAACAAATCGGAGCTCCAGGTGGTGATCGACGCCCCCGAAGGCTTCACCCTCGAACAGACCAACGCCGCGGCTCGTGAGCTGGCCTACCACTTCCGATCGATGCCCCAGGTCACGGACTTCGAGGTCTATGTGGGGACCTCGGCACCGTTCAACTTCAACGGGCTTGTCCGGCACTATTTTCTCCGCTCGGGCAGCCATCAGGCCGACATCCAGGTCAATGTCGTTCACAAGAACAAACGACCCGACAAGAGCCACGCCCTCGCGAACGAGGTGCGAAAGATGCTCCTGCCCACCGCCGAACGCCTCGGCGTCGACATCAAAGTCGCGGAGATCCCACCCGGGCCGCCGGTTCTCTCCACTCTGGTGGCCGAGGTCTACGGTCCGACCCTCGCGGGGCGGCTCGAGGTCGCCGATGAGATCAGGGACGTGTTCGCGACCACCGACGGCGTCGTCGACGTGGATTGGGAGGTCGAGGCTCAAGGTCCGCGGATCGAGGTCCTCCTGGACCTGGAAAAGGCCGCGCAGTCGGGCATCACGGCCGAGCAGGTCGCACAGACTCTCCGGGTCGCCCTGGACGGCGTCGGAGCCGGCCTCATCCACGACCCCACCACCCGGGACCCGGTACCGATCGTGCTGCGTCTCGAGCGGGCACAGAGAGCTCACGTTGACGACCTCCTCCAGCTCTCCGTGCACGGGCGCGACGGGCGGATGGTCCCCCTGTCCGAGATCACGACCGTGGTCGACAGCGAGCGCGAACGAAGCCGCTACCACAAGAACCTCCAGCCCGTGACCTATGTCTACGGCGAGGTCGCAGGGCGGTTCGAGGCCCCGGTCTACGCCATCCTCGAGATGAAGGACCGCCTGGCGGAGATCGTGACCCCCCTCGGCGAACAACTCGAAATCGTCACGACCAGGCTGCCCGAGGACAGCACCCGATACATCATGAAATGGGACGGTGAATGGCACATCACCTACGAGGTCTTCCGCGACATGGGAATCGCGTTTGCGGTCGTGATGGTGCTGATCTACGTGCTGATGGTGGGGTGGTTTAAGTCCTTTGTCACGCCGGTCATTATCATGGTGCCGATTCCCTTGACCCTGGTCGGCATCCTCCCGGCACACGGCATCCTGGGCATCTTCTTCACCGCAACCTCGATGATCGGGTTCATTGCCCTGGCGGGAATCATCGTCCGCAACTCGATCCTCCTGGTCGATTTCATCAACCTCGAACTGAGGGCCGGTGAAGCGCTCGAAAAAGCGGTGGTCAGGGCCGGCGCGGTGCGACTGGTGCCCATCTTTCTGACCCAGCTCTCGACCATCGTCGGCGCCTCCTTCATGCTCTCGGACCCGATCTTCCAGGGTCTTGCCCTGGCCATGATCTCGGGCATCGTGGTGTCGACCGCGCTCACGCTGGGCGTGATTCCCGTGCTGTACTACATGTACCTGAAATTGGTCGGACCGGAAAACGTTGTGGAGATTGACTAATGGAATTCGGAATTAGGAATTAGGAATTAGGAATGTTCCACACCCACCCACGGCCGAGTTGGCGGCGGGTTGGCGGAAATCCGAAATCCGAAATCCGAAATCCGAAATCGAACTCTGGAGGAAAACATGACCGTCAATGAAGCCCTTCGCGCCATGGCCGGATTCGTCGTCCTCGTGACCCTCGCCCTCGGCCACTGGGTGAGCCCCTACTGGTACCTCTTTACCGCCTTCGTCGGGCTCAATCTGCTGCAGTCCGCCTTCACGAAATGGTGTCCCGCGATGACCATCTTCCGCAAGCTCGGATTGCGCGAAAACTGAAGGACGAACCGGGGGCACTGATGAAACTGCTGATGATCATCGTCGACAGCGAGTGCCGGGAAGAAGTCGAGGTGCTGTTCAAGCGCAACGGGGTCGGCGGGTACTCTGAGATCCCCAACGCTCACGGCGTCGGCGCGACCGGGGTTCGGATGGGCTCGGGCGCCCACCCCAAGACTTCCTCCCTCTTTTTCACGATCCTCGAGGCCGACAAGGTGGCACCATTGAAGAAGGCTTTGTGCGCCTACTGTGACGCCTGCGAACGCCACATGCGCATGGTTCAGTGGGGCGTGGAAGAGGTCGTGTGATGAACGATTATCTGTTCATCATCCTTTTTGTCATCGGCTGGTTCGTTCTGCAGCGGTTCGTGCTGCCCAGGCTCGGGGTGCCCACCTGAGCGGTCCCGAACCCTCCGGCCGGCGGCCGGGACGAAAACAGAGAGGATTGAAACGACGCGCCGCCGGTCATACCCGGCGGCGCGCGATTCGTGGTTCCCGACGGCCGACGTCAGTCGCTGATGTCGAGCGGCAGCGAGACTTCGGTTGAGGTTTCGGAGGTTGTTTCCGTGATCTCGAACTCAAACTCGTAGCTTCCCGCCTCCGGCAGCCCCGACAGCCCGATCGAGCTCCCATACATGTAAAGGTCGCCGAGGATCTGCGACGCATCCACCGGCATGGTCAAGGGCCGGCCCATGGACTTGCCGTCTTTCCTGACCCGTATTTTCGCCGTGAGCGCGATGGCGCCCTCGGCGTTCATGGCGGGCCGTACGACAAACCCGAAAAACACAATTTCGTTTTCTCGAGTGACGTCGGGGCCGGTTACCGGGACCAGATGCCAACCGCCGAAGGTGAACGGTTCGCCGATCTTCGCCTGCTCGTTTGGAGTTACCGAGACTCCCAGCCACAACGGCGACATCCAGGTCCCTTCATCAGCGACCTCGGTCACCTCGATCTCGATGGTCTCGGTCACCAGGGCTGCGGCGGCCGCGCCGCCGACGATCTCCACTGTGTAGGTGCCCGGAACGAGTGGGAAGCTGAGGTGATAGGCCTTGCCGTATTGGCCGTCGACGGGCACGGTATCGACCTCGAAATTGCTCAGGACCTCGCCGGCGGCGGACCGCACCTGCCCAGCGAAGAACCCGACGGCCGGCGCCTCCGGCGGGAGCTCGATGTGGACCCACAGCGGCCGACTCACCCCGTCGGTGACACCGAGTTCCGCGCGCACCCGTGCGGTCTCGTTGAACGGCGCGTTCTGGCCGAGCCACGCCAGGTGATCGGCGGACGCCGAGCGGCCACCCACGATCGAAACCGGTTTGGGGACCTCCTTCAGGTCGGGGTGGAGAAGGTAGACCTCCGGTGCTTCGGTGAGGGCCGACAGCCCCTTGAACGACTCCCGGGCCGAGCGATCGAGGATGAAGTTGTTGGAGTTCAACTTTTCCTCGTAAAACATGAAGTAGAGCTGGTTTCCTTTGATCTTGAAACCGTCGGGCAGCTTGTCCGGGTTATAAAACCAGATCTGCGAAGCCCCCTGGACCTGGTCGGTGCCTCCCGCACCCGTGCCCAGACCCGGCACTGTCTGGTCGGGGGTCTTGTTCTGGATCGCCTCCGGGCGACCCATCAGGATCAACACCCTCGCACGGTCGGTGACGGCGCCGCTGTGGCCCGGGTACGAGAAGTTCTCTTCCGCATACCGGACCTTGGCGTCGAACTCGGCCTTGAAGGTGTTGAACGAGGTGTCGGGGTTGGGGTTGCGCCGTGCCCAGAAGAGATCGATGAACTCCTTGGCCTCGGCGTCGGTCGAGATACTCTCCCACTCTTTGTGTTCGTTCTTGGTCAACAGGTAGCCCGCCGGGCCATCGGCCCAATCGGCGTACGCCGGGCTCAGCTGGGCGTGGGCCACGCCGGCCACAAGGACGAAGGTTGAGAAAACGAGCAGAAAATGTATGTTTGATCGGCGCATTCTGCTTCCTCTCTCCCCGAAGCGGGGGCTACATTCTACTCCTCCACCCCGGAGGTCGTCACCCTTCGTGAACTCTACCGGTGCACACGGGAAGAGCATTGGGAAACGTGCCGCGTCCGGCGGAGGTGCCAGTTTCAATATTGTTGGATGCTCGATCACCCACGCCGCCATGGCGATTCGAGCCAACAATGTTGAGGCTGGCTCCTCACGGGAAGAGCGCCCTGAAAACCGGGCACTCACGAACCTGTGGAAACGAACACGCACGCCGGACAAAAAAAACGCTCCGCGAATGCGGAGCGTTTTCTCAAAGACTTCCCGGCGGCGACCTACTCTCCCACGCCTCTGGGACGCAGTACCATCGGCCCTGAGGGGCTTAGCTTCCGAGTTCGGAATGGGATCGGGCGTTTCCCCCACGGTATGGCCACCGGAAAAAACTACAACCTCCATCGAGTCTGGCGTCAAGCATTCGAAGTATCAAAAACAAAAATTAAATGTGGTCAAGCCTCACGACCGATTAGTACGGGTTAGCTCCACGTGTTGCCACGCTTCCACATCCCGCCTATCAACCAGGTGGTCTACCTGGGGTCTTCAGGGGCTTGCGCCCGGGAGACCTTATCTTGGAGTGGGCTTCCCGCTTAGATGCTTTCAGCGGTTATCCTTTCCGAGCATAGCTACCCAGCTGTGCCGTTGGCACGACAACTGGTGCACCAGAGGCTCGTCCATCCCGGTCCTCTCGTACTAGGGACAGATCCCCTCAAGTCTCCTACGCCCACGGTAGATAGGGACCGAACTGTCTCGCGACGTTCTAAACCCAGCTCACGTACCGCTTTAATCGGCGAACAGCCGAACCCTTGGGACCTGCTTCAGCCCCAGGATGCGATGAGCCGACATCGAGGTGCCAAACCCTGCCGTCGATGTGAACTCTTGGGCAGGATAAGCCTGTTATCCCCGGAGTACCTTTTATCCGTTGAGCGACGGCCCTTCCACTCGGAACCGCCGGATCACTAAGTCCTACTTTCGTACCTGCTCGACTTGTAGGTCTCGCAGTCAAGCACCCTTATACCTTTGCGCTCTGCGGCTGGTTTCCAATCAGCCTGAGGGTACCTTTGAGCGCCTCCGTTACACTTTGGGAGGCGACCGCCCCAGTCAAACTACCCGCCAGACACTGTCCCCGACCCGGATAACGGGCCTGGGTTAGACTCTCGGAGCAGTAAGGGTGGTATCTCACCGGTGGCTCCGCCGAAGCTGACGCCCCGACATCAAAGCCTCCCACCTATGCTGCACATACAACACCAAGAGCCAGTGCCAAGTTATAGTAAAGGTTCACAGGGTCTTTCCGTCTAACCGCGGGTAACCGGCATCTTCACCGGTACTACAGTTTCGCTGAGCCCCTTGTGGAGACAGTGCCCAGATCGTTACGCCATTCGTGCAGGTCGGAACTTACCCGACAAGGAATTTCGCTACCTTAGGACCGTTATAGTTACGGCCGCCGTTTACCGGGGCTTCAATTCAGAGCTTCGCCGAAGCTGACCCCTCCTCTTAACCTTCCGGCACCGGGCAGGCGTCAGACCCTATACGTCCGCTTCAAACGTTTGCAGAGTCCTGTGTTTTTAGTAAACAGTCGCCTGGGCCTTTTCATTGCAGCCCCCTTCCGCTCCAGCCGCGAGGGCCTTCACGTAATAGGGGCGCACCTTCTCCCGAAGTTACGGTGCAATTTTGCCGAGTTCCTTCACAAGGGTTCACTCAAGCGCCTGTGGATACTCACCTCGCCCACGTGTGTCCGTTTACGGTACGGTCACCCAAAGCTCTCCTTAGAGGTTTTTCTTG